>NZ_CAJYOJ010000060.1 GCF_913776295.1 uncultured Pedobacter sp. | reverse complement strand
ATTAATAGTGTGTAAAAAAAGCCCTTCTATAAACTGGAAAAAGTTCGCCTTCCTTTATAAGGGCTGACATAAAGATACTGGTTAAATCCTTTCTTTGCAATGTTTTTCCTTAACTTAACGACATTGGGCGGGCGGGCACAGCGGCATCCCTGAAGTGCAGCGGAGGGATATAGCGTAGAACGGGAACAAACTTTAATAGTTGCTACAGTCCTTGTGCTTCAAAATGAGAATAATTTTTTGTAAAGCAAGTTTCGTTGTCTTTCGTTTAGTGCAGTCCTTCTTTCCGCTATTATCTTTTTGTGAGAGATTGCAGGCATATTTTGGTTTCTGCACCAAAAAGGATAGCCGCTTCAATAAGGTTTATTGAACAGGGGCCTGTGTAAGAAACTAACGATTGCTTTTCATGTCGTCAGCCGTTTGCACTTTCTTGTCTTGCCCGAACCGTGTGATCTAGCCCCCTGCCCGTTGCAGGCGGGCGGGCAAAGCGGCATCCCTGAAGCGCAGCGGAGGGATATAGCGTAGAACGGGAACAGACATTAATAGTTGCTACAGCACTTGCGCTCCAAAAAAAAGTAATAAAAATCATTTGTAAATCAGGGATCGTTAGCTTTCGGTTAATGCAGTCTTTCTTTCCGCTATTATCTTTTTTGTGAGCGGTTAGCAGGCCTATTTTTGTTTCTGCACCAAAAAGGATAACCGCTTCAATAAGGTTTATTGAACGGAAGACAGAATAAGCAATCAAGAAGTATTTTGCCAAGAATCTCCAAATCATTTCTGATATCACCTCAAACTAATTTTTTAAAAAAAGACGTAGGCTTTCCGATCTGCGAGACACCAACAGATAGTAGAAGGGCAAAAAAAAAAGACCCCGAAGGTTATTGAAAACCTTCGGGGTACGGCTAAAACCTGTAGTTAGCTAATTCAGATTGTTAACTGGTCAACCCTATTTCGAGAACTGATAAGTTGTACTCGTTTTATACGTTTCACCTGGTTTAAGAACAGTCGAAGCAAAGTTAGGGTGATTTGGTGCATCAGGAAAATGTTGTGTTTCCAGGCAGAAAGCCGAACGGTGTGGGTATGATTTACCGCCTTTACCATCTTTATCAGCTCCGGTCAGGAAATTACCACTGTAAAATTGCAGGCCGGGTTCTGTGGTAATCACAGATAGCACAATACCAGTTTTGCTGCTTTTTACTACAGCAACCGGTGTTTTACCGTCATGGTGGGTTAAAGCAAAGTTATGGTCGTAACCTTTTCCAAATTTTAACTGCTCGTCATTATCGCCAATTTGCTTCCCGATTAATTTCGCTTTGTTAAAATCAAAAGCAGTACCTGCAACGGGCTGCAATTTTCCAGTTGGGATCAGGGTCGAATCAACAGGGGTATAAGCGCTGGCATCAATCATCAGTTCGTGGTCCAGAATGGTGCTATCTCCTTCGCCGTTTAAGTTGAAATAGGCATGATTGGTTAGGTTTACGATAGTGGTTTTATCAGTGGTCGCCTCATAGTCTATTTGCAATCCATTGTTATCAGTTAACGTATAAGTTACCTTCACATCTAGTTTACCAGGATAACCAGCTTCACCATCTTTTGAAACATAGCTCAATTCAAGTTTGTTGCTATCCAGTTGTTTGGCATCCCAAACTTTGCCGAAAAAGCCATCTGTACCACCATGCAGGGTATTTACACCATCGTTAAGCTGTAATTGATATTCCTTTCCGTCTAAAGTAAATTTACCTTTGCCAATGCGGTTTCCATAACGACCAATTAGTGCGCCAAAAAATGGCTCTCCTTTTTTACGGTAGGCACCAATGCTATCATAGCCAAGCACTACGTCGGTTAATTTGTTATTTTGATCAGGTATCAATAACGAAACTACTCTTCCGCCGTAATTACTGATAGACACCGAAGCGCCATTTTTATTTTTTAATGTATAAAGCTTAACCGCTTTACCATCAATGGTGGTGTTGTATTTCAGTGAATCTTGCTGTGTGCTACCTGCTGTACCTTTATCAGCTTTGGGGTTACATGCGCTAAAAGCAAGGGCTAAACACAAGGTAGCGAAGGGTAATGCCTTAAGGAATTGTTTTTTCATCAGTTTATTTTTTTTAAGTTGGTGAAGCGATCGTCATTTTTACATAGAAAAACTCCTGACGCTTACATATAGATTTATTTTTGGTTACGGCTAAAGTAGCAAAAAATAATTAACGTCAGCTTAACGATTATCATATTATTTCTATTAATGTTGATCCTCATTCCGTACATCAAAAAAAATCACATAATTTAGCGGGAATATGTACGATTTAAATTTCAAGCCCAAAGCTTTTCTGTTCGATTTAAACGGAACCATGATTAACGACATGGAGTACCACACCCTGGCCTGGTACAGTATCATGACCGAAGATTTAGGAGCAGACCTTGATTACGCAAGCGTAAAAAAAGAGATGTATGGTAAAAACCACGAGGTGCTGGAACGTGTTTTTGGTAAAGGTAAGTTTAGTCCGTCGGAAATAGAAAGCCTTTCTGTAGATAAGGAAAAGCGTTACCAGTCTGGTTATTTACCGCATTTGGCTTTGATTGCCGGTTTGGATAATTTTTTAGCGCGGGCTGATGCTGCACAAATACCGATGGCCATTGGCTCTGCAGCAATTCCGTTCAATATCGATTTCGTGGTAGATGGTTTAAACATCCGCCACTATTTAAGTGCAATTGTAAGTGCCGACGATGTGCAAAAGAGCAAACCTAATCCGGAAACCTTTCTAAAAGCTGCCGCTGCGTTGCATATATCGCCTGCCGATTGCCTGGTTTTTGAAGATGCACCTAAAGGTGTAGAATCAGCTTTAAATGCGGGCATGAAATGCCTGGTAATTACCACTACACATGCCGTTGAAGAATTTAGTGCTTATCCAAATATTTTGGGCTATATTACCGATTACAACGATGCTAAATTAAATTTGCTTTTTTAAAATGGGAAAATACTTAAACCAAAAACCTGTATTAGTTGCTGTTGACTGCATTATTTTTGGTTACGATGGCGAACATCTGAAACTTTTGGTTATTAAAAGGGCCATAGAACCCATAAAGGACCAATGGAGTTTGATGGGTGGTTTTATTGGGGAAGACGAAAATCTGGATGGTGCTGCAAAACGGATTCTTTTAGAGCTTACCGGTTTGCATGATGTTTATTTAGAGCAATTGCACGCTTACGGCAGTCCAAACCGTGATCCGATTGAACGCACGGTATCAGTTGTATATTTTGCCCTGATCGATATCAATAAATACAGCAAACAGATCAATGACCAGTTCCATGCCGAGTGGTTTAAAGTTAAAGAAGTACCTGAATTGATTTTCGACCACAATGTGATGGTTCAGGCAGCGATGGATAAAATCCGTTACCAGGCAGCCCTTCACCCTGTTTTATTTGAGTTATTGCCAAAACGTTTTACCATACCACAGTTGCAGTCTTTATACGAACAGGTGTACGACGCCCCAATTGATAACCGCAATTTTATCCGTAAAATTACGGCCAGTGGTTTATTGATCAAACAAAATGAAAAAGATAAATCAAGTTCAAGGCGTGGTGCTTTCTATTTTAAGCTTGATAAAAATAAACACAAAGCGCAGTTTCAGTCGTTTTTGAATTTTATACCCAAAACGGCCAAGTAAGCATTTTAGTTTTTCTTACCGTAATTTCCTTGCGATAGAAGTTTTAATTAAAAATTATAAAAAAAATATTTTCTGCTTAGTGGTTTTAGAATCAATTAATTATAACCAGATAATTTAATTTCTAAGCCTGAACCCAAAAACATTTTACAAAAACATTTGCAAAGCAAGGATTAATCTCTATATTTGCACCTCCTTAAACAAAAGGAATGATTCCGTAGCTCAGCTGGTAGAGCATTACACTTTTAATGTAGTGGTCCTGGGTTCGAATCCCAGCGGGATCACAGCAAAGACTATCAAAATGTATAAAACCCTGCAATCGCAATATTAGCAGGGTTTTTGCTTTTATGGAATTGCCAAAAATCACACGAATTCACAAAACTTTGGTGAGTGATTAGGTGAGTAAGGCAAAACGGTTAAAATTGACTCACCGAATTGTATATAATCATTTATTGTACAGGTTGTTACAAACTGAACATCTTGTTTAGATTTAGTTGCAAAGCTATGTTTGCATCACTGTTATTATTTTATAACGGCGATGCAACTCTCGAACCGAAAAACGTTCTCGGGTTGTTTCACCTTTAATCGTTAGATTATGAAGACCAATTTTAGCCTGCTTTTCTATCTGAAAAAGCAAAAGAACTAAGTAAGTGGAAATGTGCCGATCTACATGAGGATTACCGTAGAGGAAAATCGTGCAGAGATGGCCACCGATCGGGATTGCGACCCTAAGCGATGGAACGCTAAGGGCAGCCGAGCCATCGGCTCCAAAGAAGAGATCAAGGTGTTGAACACCCATCTTGACCAATTGCAGAATGCAATGTATTATGGCCATCAACGTGTTTTCGATATGGGCTTGCCGATTACTTCCGATGCCATCAAATCAAGTTATCTGGGTACGCTTACTAATTCACATACCCTATTGGAAGCGGTTGCCGATCATAATTTAACTTGAGTTCGGGATAAAAGATATATAAAAATAAGGGCAAAGTTCATTATTTTTTCTTATAAATAGTTGACAATCAATTTATTAACATGTAAAAAAAACCTATGCTCAAAGATAAAATTATAGAAATTTTCGTAAAAGTTGATGATTTCTGCAAGGAAATAATGCCGGAAAATGCCGCCACATTATCTTACTTGTAAAACATCAACCTACCGACTTTGCTAAATTTTAATGTCCCTGAATCACGGAGACTTTGCAACTTTCCAGGTGAGATGCTCAAAAGTTGACGTACTTCATAGCTTTTCAGCCATTCTTTTTGTTCGCTGTTTTTGTGCAGCTTTTGCCCCGGAGGTCTTAGTTCCGAAAATAGTTCCTGTTTGAACTGTTCTAAATCTTCTTTGGTTATAAATTCGATAGTTACCATAATATGCGTATTAAAATGTAATGGCAAACTTCAGATTGTTGGTTTGGAGTTATTGGGTACTTGTGTGGGTAGTACCTAAAAATAATTTGCAGAATTCAAATTAAATTTAACACGATACCAAAACAATTTGTCTTTATTGGTATAAATGTGTATATATGCCAAGGATCAGTTCAATCTTTAAAAACCTATTTTTTAAATTGAAAAAATTTAAGCTCTACCGCCAAAGAGATCAGATGGATTGCGGGCCAACCTGCCTTAAAATGATTGCCAGGCACTATGGAGCCAACCACGCTATCGAAAAACTTAGAGGACTCTCAGGGATTAACAAACATGGGGTTTCTTTCCGCGGAATTCTCGAAGCGGCCAGAGATATTGGATTAGATGCAACCGGAATAAAAATCAACATTGAGGAGTTAAAGAATATCCCTTTGCCCGCCGTTCTGCACTGGCGCAAAAACCATTTTGTTGTACTTTATAATATCAGTAGAAACAAGTTTCATATTGCCGACCCGGGAAAAGGAATTTTGACCTACGGACAGCGCGAATTCTCCGATAATTGGGGGACGCAGACTGAAAGTGCGAACATGGGTTTTGTGATGCTTTTTAGTCCGAATAAACATTTTGAAAAAGGCGCAGGAAAGACAGATGAACCGGTTGGATGGAAATACATTTTCCGGAATCTTCATGATCACCGGCAATTGATAGGCCAGTTAATGCTTGGTTTGCTGCTTGGCAGTATCATCCAGCTTATAATGCCGTTTCTGATGCAGTCACTTGTTGACCGGGGTATCGGCCAACAGAATATGACTTTTGTTTATATCATAGTTATCGCTCAGGTTACGCTGTTTATCGGAAAAATGCTTGCTGATTTTCTCAGGTCCTGGATACTGCTGCACGTCACTTCCAGGCTGAACATAACTATATTAACAGAGTTTTGGATCAAACTCATGCGGCTACCCATGAATTTCTTCGATACGAAGCTCACTGGCGATATTATGCAGAGAATAAATGATCAGGGCAGGATTCAGACCTTTTTGACCGGACCGGCGTTAAATGCTATATTTTCTACCGTAAGTATCATCCTTTTTACTATCCTGATGATCTTTTACGACCGGAGTATTTTTCTGGTTTTTCTTTTCGGGAATCTGATCTATTTCGCATGGGTCTACCATTTTTTGGGAAAGCGGAAAGAACTGGATTTCAAAAGATTTGATATTTCTGCTAAAAACCAGAGTGTCGTTGTGCAGTTGATAAACGGTATTCAGGAAATTAAGCTAAACAACTGTGAAGAGGAAAAAAGATTTAAATGGGAAGATATACAGGCCGACCTATTTCATTTTAACATAAAAAGCCTGAAGCTTGGCCAGGCGCAACAGGTCGGGGCATTTTTTATCAATGAAGGCAAAAATATACTGATCACTTTTCTTGCTGCCCATGCAGTGATTGAAGGGAACCTCTCATTAGGAGCCATGATGGCAATACAGTTTATTGTAGGTCAGGCCAATACCCCGGTGGAGCAGATGGTGGGTTTTATCCAACAGATGCAGGACGCGAGGATCAGCCTGGAAAGGTTAAATGAAATCCACAGCCTTAAGGATGAAGAATCTCTGGAAGACCATCTTATAGACAACTTACAATCGGGCAAAACTATCGATCTCAAAAATCTAAGCTTCAGGTATCCCGGCGCCGGAAATCAATATGCCTTGAAGAATATCAACCTTAGCTTTCACGAAGGAAAAACAACAGCAGTTGTTGGGATGAGCGGAAGCGGCAAGACGACATTGCTAAAACTTTTACTAAAATTCTATAAGCCATCTGCAGGTGCAGTTGATGTGGGTGGCCACAACCTGGAGAAGATATCTCCAAGCTTTTGGAGGGCCAATTGTGGAACGGTGATGCAGGACGGATTTATCTTTTCTGACACAATCATTAACAATATTTGCGTTAAAGAAGATTCATTAGACATTGAAAAACTGGCTCATGCAATCAAAATTGCCAATATCGGCGACCTTATCGACAAACTCCCGCTCGGACTAAACACTCAGATAGGATCTGATGGCAATGGGATCAGTGCTGGACAAAAACAAAGAATATTGATCGCCAGAGCCGTTTATAAAGATCCGCATTACGTATTTTTTGACGAAGCAACTAATGCGCTTGATGCTAAAAACGAAGCTGTGATATTGGAAAATCTAAATAACTTTTTTGCAGGAAAAACGGTGATTATCGTTGCCCACCGGTTAAGCACGGTAAAAAATGCCGACAACATTATCCTGTTAGATAATGGCGTAATCGCCGAACAGGGCACTCATAATGACCTCATTGCAAGAGGCGGTGCATATTATAGCTTGGTAAAAAACCAGCTGGAACTTGACGCATAACGACTTCTATATATGAAGAATCATCACACCCAGCGGATACAGAAAATAATTAAGGGAAACCCAAAATGGCTGACAAGATGGGGTATGACACTTCTATTTTGCTTTTTCTGCATATTTTTCATTTTAACTACCCTGATCCCCTATCAAGAAGTAGCTAAGCTAAACGCGCAGATCACTGTCATAAACAAAGTTCAACCTGTCTCACTAAATGCTTTTCCCGAATTTCTGATCAGTTGCAAAATACAGCCTGCGGGAGAAACACTAAAAATCAGGCCCGGTCAGGCCGTAACGATCCGATTAAGCATACCAAAACGTAAAGCGCTGAAAATTACTGGAAAAATCATACAGCTATACAAAAGTGACCACGAGACGATAACATTGATGATATCAGCAATTAATCCGGGTATTTTGGAAACGGACGTACTTTCGTCAACACCACTAAACGCCGTGTATCTGGATGTAATTACCGGCGATACGGTTCTATTTAAGCAATTATTAGAAAGCGCAGTATCGAACTTTCAGCCAGCTAAACTTTAAAGTGCTTCAATTTTAGCTTTGAACTGCTCAATATCCTGCCTCAAACTTACCGTTTTACACTTGGGACTGAAATAAGAGGCAATTCCCATCCACGGATAAAAATCGAGAGACTGTTTCAAAAAAAAGAATTTTGACATCATCATAGAATATTTGATGATTGGATCTATATGCTGCTGTCTGGTCTGTAGACTCATCAAAGCGATGGTTTTATACATGATTCTGCTATGCTTTTTGATCAGGGCAGGTTTGTAACCTTCAATGATCAAGAACCTGTTGATATCACTAAGGAGATAAAAAAGCTCAACCTTATTGAATTCATCATTGTTATTATCTGCAACGAAACGTCTGTTTTTTAATGCCTCCTTATAAAAAATGTATTTTGCTGTTTTGTCCTGAAATGTGGGGGCATAATTTCTATAAGCTGTTGCCAGATACTGCTCCAATACATATTTTTCATATTTCTCCTTAAACCTCTCCCGATATGTAACCGACAAGAAGGTTGTTGCATGAGAAAGGTTGTAAGTTTTGTATACCCTTATGGAATAAATACTCATTCTAAAAAAAACAGATGCCAGCAGGCTATCTGCAGCCTCAAACAACTGTGGATAATCCTTATATAACTGATGTATTTCTAAAAGAGATGCCAATGCTTTTTGCTTATTATTCAATTGGTCGTATATCTGAGAAACCTGCATCGTAATAAATGCCCGGTTTGTCAAAGCCTCAATACTAGCATCGTTTGACATTGAAGACAATGCCTTTTCAAAAGACCTTTTAGCAGACTCAAGTTTGTCGCCCATGAAAAAAATGAAACCGACTATAAAAAGTTCAAAAGCACTGCTATCAATACCCAAATCCCGGATAAATTGATCAACACATTCATCCTCTATGGCCGAACATAGTTTCCTGACATCCTTTTGCAAATCGGTTCCGCTTTTATAAGGTGTGGCAACCTCGTCCTTCTTGATTAAATAAAAACTATATATATCATCTGTATTTTGAGAATAGGAATCAAATGCCTTTGTCTTAACGACTCTTTTGCTATTGAAGAAGATATTGTTGACTGTGATCATGATATTATATTATTCACCGTCTACAAATGCAGCAGCGATGGCAATTGTTTATTAAACTTTAATTTAAGATAGTTGTAACCTATACCTGCATAACCATAGTATAAGCCGGTAATCTCCTGGTTCTGATACCATCCCCCACACTTCAGACTTTTAACACTTTTGAATCTGGAATCAAAATCCATCAGCCATTTATACTCTTTCTTCGGATCATTGAACATCAGTGTATGAAGTTCCAGCAGCCCCATAAAACCAGAGCATATAGAATGGTCTGTGTCCAGATAAAACCTGATATTTCGTTCAATAGATTCTTTGACAATTTCCATTTCATTTTCTGATAAGGGATCGTTTAAATATTTCTTTGAGAGAAATCTTCCCAACGCAATTCCTGCATCGCCGTTAGACCAGCCGTGATGACGGTCCCCCACCACTTCAACTGTCTTTTTCCAGTACCCGAGGTGACTGTCATAAAGGCTCTGATCATATTTCAATGCTTTTAATGCGCAATCATAATAATCAGCATTTCCAGTTAATTCATGCAGGCAGAATAAAAAATACGCGGAAGAGGCCGTTCCATGGGCAAACCCGCCCCATTTATCATGAGAACTCGATTCCCAGGTAATCTTATCTTGATCAACAACTAGTTTTGATTCAAGTAAATAATCACCTATCGTGATGACTAATTCCAGAATTTCAGCTTCAGGCCGTTTTTGGTAGATGCGCAGCAGCAGCAACCCTAGTCCAACAGAGCCGAACAAGTAGTCCTTCTTAGCATCTTTTTTAATGTTCAGCTTTATAAAATCAATCAAAAACCCAAAAGTATCGTTATCAAGTACAAAGCGATCAAAACCTGTTATTTCGGTATACAGGTAGCTCATATAGAGAATAGATAGAGGGTAATTTACCATTCCCAAAGAGGGAAGCGGATTATCCAGGATATCGATTTTGGTTTTTTTAAGATATCCAACGGTCTGGTCAAAAATATTGACCGCATTATCCAGATCAGTCTGCTTTCCAAATGTAACATAGCTTGCGATAAAAAACACACCCAGTCCGGGTATACCCTGAAAAAGATCAGAATCCTGGATATCCTGGGACCACAAGCTATCTTTAGTAATCGTATAGTCAATATAGGTAAACTGTTTTCCCTGATATCTGTTCAAGGAGGCGAGCGATATCCTAATCTGGTCGATCAGGCTTTCATCAGTGAAGGTCGGAAATATGGTCGGTTTAGCATCGTATTCATGATGAATTATTAATGCCCTCCTTATAACATTCAGTTGTTCATCAAGATCCTCCTGGCCCAATCTAGAAAGTTTTTCCTTAATGAGTTCCAGACCACTACCTGGAAAGTAGTCCTTAATAAGCAGGTTTCTTCCAACGTCAAAAAGATCCCTGGAATCTGATTTCGTACAAAACAATGGCACATCTCCAGAAAATACCTGTTCTATCTCAGACTGAATAATTTTTTCAGGTAATATTGTTTCATTATATCCTCTCCATAAAAATTCTATGACGTTTGCATATCTGAGGTGGTCCTGGAGAATCTCCGGATAATTTAATTTTTCAGCTAGAATAGTGTATTTGTAGGTATAGCGCAAAATTGTCCGCACATTAAAGTTTCGGCAAAGCTCATGCTGGGTTAAAATAAGTTCATATATTTTTTCCTGATGGTTTTTAAAGAACTGATAGGCATAAATAAAGCCATCCTCAAAATGGGTTTCCATACCGTCAATAGGAATAGCCTCTCCATTAAAAAACGGAACATTCCGATCGAATTCCTCCCCAGCAGAAAAGACTGAGATGCCAGAGTTGCTCTGTCCCGGATTATTAACAGATTCAAACCCAAACTGGGGAATCATACCTGTTTTTATAACCCCATGCAAAAGGCTACGCCCCGATAAAGAATTGGTCTTATAGGAAAGGCCATAAGGATAGGCGGGGTGCATAAAAATTTCCAGGTCAATCAACGCTGCATATTTACCGACCGAAATGATATTATCGGAAATTAGATCCTGGATATTGAAAATATAGGCAATAGCAGTAGTAATACCCTGATTGTAATAAAATTCGGAAGCTTCGCTGATCTGGGAAACTTCGGCAGCAACAACGCCGAGCTGCCAGGCGTAATCCTTACATACGATGGACTTTGTTTCCAAAATTGATCTTTTCAATCCGATCGAAAGTAACCCTTTGTATATATTGTAAAATACTTTTTCTGAATTTAAATTGCGTGGTTTATAATATACGGTTGCCCCGTCATCAAAACAGATCCTGATCGTGGAACGTGCGGAATGATGGAGATCACCAAGCCCGGTGTTTATCTTTGTGATCCGGCGATCGCAACTTATTTTAAATTCTTCCTTTAACTTGCCGATGTCGCTTCTCAGATTACCCAAAAACTCAGAGAGGTAATCCATGTAATTGTTAATCAGCCGTTCGATACGGCTGGCAGCCACAGGATATTGTTCAAAAAAATATTCGATCCATTCGGCTGAAGTTGATGCTTCAACCACGAACTTAAGCAGATTTTCCTTTGTATCCGGGTATTCATATGCATTCAGATAAACGGAAAACTCTAATTCGAGAGATGGAAGCAATATGTTCAGGAGCTTAGCGAACAGATCGTCAGATAAACCCGAACAGATTTCCGGAGATTGAACCGAAAACGCCTGATTGTAAATAACCTCTATTTCAGCATTGAGCAAATTTGCAATAGATACGAAAACAAAGTGCAATGGCTTGTCGTGCTGCATTAAAAGGCGTTCTAGGCTTTCTGCACTCACAAGTTGCGAGTGTTCAATAACCTTATCTAAAAATTGCCGGTAAACGTGCGGATTATTTAAAGTTTTAAGATGCTCCATGTATGAAATGAAACGATCGGAACCTTCATCAGTAAGCATATTTTTGCGTTTCTCCCAAACGCCATCATTTTGCAAGTAAAAACTGATTTTTCGCCATGCTTTTTCTGTTATTTCCACAATGGTTTTGCAATTTTATTATTTAGTTTACTAATTATATACAAAAGGGTAAGGACTTACAAGACCTTACCCCGCAAAGGACGAATAGGAACATCTGACCTTAATAAATCAAGTTATTGAACTTCCGGCTCACCGTCAGCACCGCAGCACACGGTTTTGCATACACAGGTGCTATCGCAACAGGTACTTCCACTTGTTGAACTTGATGATCCGCCACCAGAATTAACCTCAGTACCTCCGGTAACAAACATTAGTTCCTCCATTGATAAAACTGATGATTGGTTCAACGAAAAAGCTTTTCGAGATGACTTTAACTGCATAAAATTTTTCATACAAATTTGTTTTGTTTAAAGTGATTAATACGTCTAATGTATGAAATAATTTAACTAAAAAAGTACTATAACTGAATATACTAAATAATAATTATCATATAAAAACAAACAATTTGATTTACAGATAATTATTTTTTAAACTACAATGCTCATCGGGTTGATGAATTAATATACATGATCAAAGAGACAAGATACTTTATCGTTTATAAAAGATTTTTGACACATTTATCCCAGAATATTACTATTTATGCAGAAACTTTGCCGTGAATGAACTTTGAACCGATGACTATATCCACCTTAAAATTTTTAAAAGTCTTTTTACTTATCCTGCTATTGCTCAATATTAAGGCATTTGGCCAAAGCAAAGTATTCAGGGGAAAAGTTGAAACAGGAAAATCCAAAGGATTAGCTGACGCCTACATCAAGATATTCTCGCCTGCAAATTCGACAAATCCCATGGTTACCAGGACATCAGACAAAAACGGACTTTTTACTGTAGACGACTTGAGTTCAGCCGACTATTTCATAATCGAAATCTCCCATACCTCAACATATACATATAAGGGCAGGTTTTCTTTCAAAAATGCAACAGACAGCCTATACGTATTCTTTCTTCAAGAAAAGATAAATATCCTTGATGCGGTTGAGATAAAAGGTAGGCGTCCACTGATCTCCAGAAAAAATGATAAACTGATTGTTAATGTGGAGGGCAATGATGCCCTGCAAGGGAAGAATTTTAACCAGATCTTACAGTATGCGCCAGGGATCCAGGTGATGAACAATGAAATCTTCATCAATGGTGTTTCCGGTGTAAGAATTTATCTCGATGGCCAGCCGTTGAAGATGACCGGAAATGCCTTGAAAAACTATCTGGCAAATATAAATGCTGCAGAGCTCAAAAATATTGAGATTCTTGGAACTCCCTCTTCTGAATTTTCTGCCGAAGGCCTGGGAGGAATTATCAATATCAATATGAAAAAACCAACGGTTGATGGTATAACGGGGTACCTGGGAGGGCAGCAATCATTTGGATTGGGCCGGTATCCCTCTACCAGTCCATATGCGAATATTAACCTAAGGAAAGACAAAATCCAGTTGAGTGCCAAATATAGCTACCAGGTAAAAAAAGAATATTTCACCGATGAACAGTTTAGGACACTCATGGCAGGCAGTTCCTTCTCTTCTAAAACGGAACGGATAACAAGGGGAAACCTGAACAACCTAAATTTAGGACTTGCATATGACGTAAGCGCCAGTCAAAATATTAGCATTAACTACAATGGAAACTATGCAACAGAAAAAGAATCAAGCCTGAGCGAGGCACTAATGCTCAATACCGAACCTAAAAATACGGTGAAATCGGCGGGCCAGTTCAACAACATATCGAAGATAGGTTACCATAACTTCGGTATCAACTACCGTTTATACACCGACTCATTACAATCTAGGCTGAGTGTAAATGGCGATTTCACAACAAACAGCAAAAAAGAGTCCAGTGAAATTGAAAGCTCCTCCAGAGACAACCTCAACAACCTCTTGGCTGATACACTCTACAATTTCATCTTTCCAAGCCGTTCCAGAATTTATACAGGTGAGATTAAATACCTGAAGATATTTAAAGGCGGGCATGAGCTGAATTTTGGTGGCCGGATATCGAAATCATATATAAATACCGACAATTCAGTCGAGCTTTTTGCAGGCAATGGATTTTTCACAGATCCGAAAGCCGGTTTTGATTATCTGTACGACGAAATGATCACGGCAGGATTTATTGAAGGAAGCGGAAAGTTTCTAAACCTAAATTACAGACTTGGTTTAAGAGGCGAAGCAACAGACATTCTCACGTCACTTCATTCATTAGGAAACCAAACGGACAATCAACGAAAATACTTCAACATCTTTCCCTCCATTTATTTTGGCAGGGATTTGGACCAAAAAAAGTACTATAACCTTTCTCTGACTTACAACAGGCGAATTGCCAGGCCCTCCTACTCAACTTTGAATCCTTACATATTTTATGTCGACAACAATACCATCTCAACAGGGAATCCTAATTTAAGCCCATCATTTGCGGACAACCTGCAATTGACATTGACATTAAAGAACAGATACAGTTTAAGTCTATTATATTCTAACTTAAGTGGCCAGATCCAAAGGATTGTATCTATAGATAAGTCAGATATCCTCTACCAAACATGGGAAAATGTGGGTAATACGAGGCTTTACAATATAAACTTGTCAGCACCATTTGACATCACAAAATTCTGGACAACAAATAACACCCTACTGTTACAATACAAGCATGTAACCGGCGATCAGTATCAGATCCAAAAAGGTACATTCGTTTTCCAGAACAGCAATGATTTTGAAATAAATAAAACGCTATCACTATCCCTGAGCACATACTACACTCCACGAAGCATCTATGCGAATACTATTACCAAAGGTTTTGGAGATATTTCAGCCGGTATTTCAAAAAAGATGCTAAAGAATAAGTTGTCGATCAATGTTAACCTTGAAGACATATTGTTTAGCAGCAACCCACAAATCACCAGCTATTACAACAATCAGGCAATTACCAGGAATCCAAAATTTCAGACGAGAAAACTATATTTTTCGTTAAGATACAATTTTAGGTCTGGAAAAGCCTTCAAAAAAAGCACTTACGAGAAAAGCAGTGTTGATGAAAGCGGGAGACTGTAAAATAATGTGCATACGCTAGCACAACATTAACTTTTTTCTAGTTAAAATGCTCTTCTAAAGTAGGTCAATTAAAATTTGGCATTTTTAAAAAAGAAATCATTCAAAATCCTATTAAAAAACTTAAGGACTAATCAAAAAAAGAAAAAGACTATCAAGTACAACCAAGTTTTTTTGTAGATTTATTCGGAATAAAGTGTATTTTTGTAGAAAAAAATAATTTAATTGTTCTTTCAAAAAAAGTCAATTCATATCAAAATAACTGGTTCCCAATTCGATGCCCAATAAGAAATAACAATTAACTATTATTTATAACTTGCTCATTTAGTATCGCTTGGATTATTAAATTATTATCCCAGCGGGATCACGAAAACCTTCAAGCCTAAAGCTTGAAGGTTTTTTGTATTCATAGCCAGTGGTTTGAACATACAGGCTAGCCAACGGATCTTGGATCAAGCAAAAAAGTTGTAAAGATGTTACAATCTAATTTTAACAACAATACCTATTGTCCTAATATCTTTTTCCTTTGATTAGCTCCCCAGTGATGCAACTCCTGAATTACTTTTTCTTAAGT
This sequence comes from uncultured Pedobacter sp., assembly GCF_913776295.1. Classification (GTDB taxonomy): domain Bacteria; phylum Bacteroidota; class Bacteroidia; order Sphingobacteriales; family Sphingobacteriaceae; genus Pedobacter. The sequence continues at coordinate 202,981 of NZ_CAJYOJ010000060.1, read as the reverse complement.
AATAACATAATTTCTTGCCGTGTATTCTACCAAAACAGGCGATTCGTCAAAAACATTGTGTTTGATGAGGTGGTGTTAATCTAGTTCTTTCAATTCTTTGGCGAGTACCTTTGAGGAAATTTTCGGAAAGCTACGTTCTATTTCCATGAAGCGTTTGTGGCCGCTCATGAAGGAAATAATGATCAGGGTTTGCATTTACCGCTAATCACATGAATAGACAATAAATGATCAACAGCTCTTTTATAATTTCATTATAGACGTATAAAATTGAGGAAATCTAGATTTTTATCATTCCAATATAACCAAGCAAGTTTTATGATTTAGGATGCTGATTGATATTTGTCATCTATAAGCAGTATTTATTTACCTAAATAGATCATTACTTCATTTAACTGACCAATAAATTTATAGATTTTGCGTCACCGTAACTAAATGAATGCTTTGAAGACACCTTGATTTGTTTAATTTCTACTGAATATGATCTAATTAATCCCTTTTTTTTTAAAAAAATATAATTCTGGTTTCCTATTATAGCTGAATCAGGTCACTATCCCCTATTTTAAGTTCATTAATTGACAACTGTCATAATAAATCTATTGAAATAGATAATAAAGGAATATAGTTATGATTACATTTACCTTACAAATTATCAAAAAAACGATACAACTTCTAGCCATTATGTTTATATACATCAATCACTAAAATCATGTGTAATCTACAATTCTAATTTTATGCTATAAATAATATATCCTTCATTATCAAAAAATCGTATATGTGTTATAAGCCATTTGTAATTAATATTCTCCATTAAAATTGCATACAATACCAATTGTATTGATTGTTATGGCATTATGGCTTGGTCTTTTCTTCATCAGATTGGATAAAGGCAGTTCCCCAATATATTAAAATAAAAGATACCGGAAAAAGTAAAAAATTCACTTTGTTTTTCATAAACAAACTTTACGGCATCATCTATTAGGAAGTATCCAAATTATTTACTCGCAAAAATATGGCGGCACGGTTAGCAGGTCCATTTGATATTTAGCTTTCGATGGATCACAAGGACCATCCATTTCTAATGGAGTAAACACAATTTTACAACTCATATTAATCACATATAAAATCTATGGCACTTGTCTGAATTTCGGCTCTTGCGATCTCTCATATTAAACATCTCTATATGCTTCCACAATTATTAATCATTGAAGATAATACTTTAGAGAGAACCCTTTATGGCAGAATATTGTCATCCGAAGGTTACGATGTTCTTGAAGCGGATTGTATCAAATCTGCAAAGGCTATCATCATGCGTCAGGTAATTCATGTTATCGTATTGGATGTAAAACTGCCCGATGGTAGTGGCTTAAGTTTCATTTCAGAAATCAAAAACATTTCTCCCGATACGGAGATTATTCTGTTTACATCAACAGGATCAATACCTGATGGTGTAAATTCAATCAAACTTGGAGCCTTTGATTATATGATTAAAGGCGATTCTCCTGTACGGCTTATTGGAATGGTAAATCAGGCCAGTATGCAGGCAATGGATAAATTTATGGAAAAATTGCACCAGAAAAATCTGGAGGAAAAGGGATTTGCCTCGATCATCGGAGATTCTCCCGCCATACAACATGCCAAAGAATTAGCTAAACGAGTGGCCAAAACCAATGCAAACGTATTGCTACTTGGCGAAACCGGAGTGGGTAAAGATCTTTTTGCTGAAGCGATACACCATAGCAGTTTACGTCATCAGCAACCATTTTTAGCGATAAATTGCAGTGCGATAGGAAAAGAGGTGTTGGAGAGCGAACTTTTTGGTTATAAAGCTGGAGCGTTTACCGGAGCGTTAAAAGATAAAAAGGGCTTGTTTGAGATGGCCGATCATGGTACAATTTTTTTAGATGAAATAGGCGAAATGGGAATTGAGCTACAGGCTAAGCTATTAAGGGTTTTACAGAATGGAACATTTATCAAATTGGGCGATACCAAAACAACAAAAGTTGATTGTCGTTTAATAGCGGCAACCAATCAGAACTTAGAATTAGCCATACAAAAAGGTAGCTTTAGGGAGGATTTATACTACCGGATTTCATCTTTCATGATCGATATTCCGCCGCTTAGGGAGCGGGATGGTGATATACAGTTACTCGTCAAACATCTATTTAACACCTTGCCTAACCAACTGGGCATTCCAAAACCAAGTCTTAAAGGCAATTTTGTTAAGGCATTGTCGACCTTGCATTTTAAAGGCAATATCCGTGAATTGATCAACGTAATGGAAAGAGCAATCATTCTTTCAAACGGAGTATTGGACGAAAACCTGATCATCAGGCCTAAAGTTAAAAAAGAAAATGCCTCAAGATCACTCCATGAAATTGAAAAAGAGCATATCCTGAATGTGATAGCAGAATGTCAAGGCAATAAAAGGAAAGCTGCAAGAAAGTTGGGGATTGCAATTGCCACCTTATATCGAAAACTGGAGGTAATTACGCCAGATAGAGAGTAAACATGAATAACAGTGAAGTAACTTTAAAAAGTTATGATTAAGCCTCGTTTGATGATGATGATTAGCATCTTGTTTTTACCAAAGCCTGCATCAGATCTAACCCCTACTGCTGAACTTATTTTTATGTAGAAATGGTGTTTGCACTTACCTGATTGTACCAGATGACCACGTCCATGTCGGCAAAATTAAGCTGAATGAAGATGATAGCTGCCTGATCTAGCTAACTTGCGTAGGAGCCAAAAACCTTGTTTAAGCTATGTTATTTAGTTATTTGGCATGCAGAAGTTTTTTTTAATTTTAGTTGATGATACAGAAGAAAGTTACGGCATGTTATCCTTTAGAGGGTTGATTTGATTTTTTCAGCTAATTGAATAATATTCTTCACCTTCAATTTTTTAAATATTCGAAACTTAAATGTTCCGATGGTACCCTGCTTAACATTTAATTGCTTGCTAATTTCCTTTATGGATTGTCCCTGAATTAAAAGATTGGCTATATTAAGTTCTTTTGCAGATAGCTCTTTTTCAAAAGCAGCATCTTTAATTGCGTTGCTTTTAAATATTTTTTCTTTGATTTGATCATTCACGAATTTTCCACCGCTGAGCACTGTGGTGATGGCCAATAAAACATCCGCTTCGTTCGACCTTTTTTCGACGTATGCGCTGGCTCCAATCTTCAGCATCCTAATGGCATATACCGAAGGTGACAAATCTGTATAAATGATAATTGGACTGTGCGGACTCCGAATTTTAATCCCCACAATAATCTCGTCATATGAGATGTCGATCAATCCGGGATCTATTATGATGATTGGAGAATCATTGCAATGAAAGAGCATTTGTTTTAATTCATCATAAGTATTTATTTGCACCACTTGTACATCAGACCAAAATTCCTGAATCAGTGAAACTAAACCCCTCCTGGTGATTTCCTGGTAATCGGTGATGATAATATTCATTTCAGGCAGGAGATTTTCTAATTCTGATCAGTGTTTCTAAGGTGATACCCAGGTATGACGCTATGTACTTTAATGGAATGCTTTCTTCGAAAACAGGCTGAGTAGATCTAAAGTAATCAAGCCTACGACGGGTGGGCTTGATAGCAATGGTTATGCTACTCAATTTCAGTTCAGTTAATTCTCTTTGCATTAATGTAAAGAGAATGACTTTTGCACTGGTATCTGTACTGGCCAACCTTTCCAAAATGGAGGCCGGAAACGAAATGAATTCTACCGGACCAATTGCTTTAACGTATCCGGGTTCATTGCTCATTACTTCATAGGCAATAAAAGAACCCCGATCAATCAAACGTATTGTAATTTGCTTTGATTCAACTTTCTTTGATATCTGGCATATGCCTGCTTCAATATAAATAATTCGCTTTTCCACGTTTAAAGGACTCGAAATATGTTTATTGTTTGCTACAGCATTAAACTTGGCGTGTTTGTATATTTCGGTAAATAAGGTTTCGCTTATAGGGTGTATCAATTCGAGTTGTGCCAACATTCTTGTTAAGGCCATGAATTGATTGTAATTCATGATATTCTCATTTTTCACACTTAAATCATTCATATCACAATCATTAAACGGGTTTGATTCTGTATTGCGAAACTTTTGTTTAAACTATTTTATCAAGCCAGGCAGATCTCGCAAGCGGTTTTTCAAAAATTGATCATATTAACCTGAGTTCGATTATTAATATCACCTCTGGGGTTAGCTCATATCGGCTTTTTGATTAAGCTGCCTTCACCCTGATCCGATAGCAATCGGATTTATTTCAGGGTCTTTCCTGCTAAAAAGATGCTGAAACACCCGTCCGACCGGCCGGGCGGAAGTTCAGCATGACGAATCGGTCAGGGATAATACTGCGAAGCGATATGTATCTAACCCTTAACTACTTAGAAATTCAAAAAAAGTATAACCTCATGTATATTTGCCTACCGTTATTTTAGAAGTGATATTTTAGCCCGATCTCGGCTTCTCCATTACTATATCCTTGTAAGTCGGCCGTATTGGTGGTGTACTGGCAAATGATGGATAAAACATCTTTATATTTAGTTCCGATACCTAATGTAACGCTGTTTGTTGAATGGTAAATGCCATTAAATAGCAGTTTCCCGTTTACAAAACTCAGGTTGGCTCCTATATCTACAATGTCTTTATAATTTTGCACACCGCGGTAAATTACTTTAGGCTCTAATTCAGTGTTTTTATCATCAAAAAACAATTTATAGCTGATGGCTGCCATATAGAGCGATCGATCCGCTACGGCACGGATGATATCACGATCCATTAATCTTTTGAGATTGGGCAATGTACCTTGTATCGTTAAACGGTTATTTCTATAGGCTATGCCAAAATCACCATCGAAATACATTTTGCGTTGATTAAAATTGGCCAGAGATCCATCTGTATTATCGCCCTTCACCCGATTAAAATCAATCCATTCATTCATATATCCAGCCGAAAGACCAAAATCTATCATGCTGGTGCCTTGATTAATTGGCAAATGATAGGCATAACTTGCTTTTAAACTGGTTCTTTTGATCACCCCGGCAGATTCGTTATAGAAATACAGGCCTAGCCCCACCTTTTTATTTTCACTCCCCCTGGTTAGGGTAACGGCTTGCATAACGGGCGCACCTTCTATTGCACTCCACTGCCCTTTTAATGCGCCAAAGGCCTCATAACCTGGTTCGGTACCAGCCAAAGCCGGATTAGCCAGATACTGATTGAGGAAATATTGTGTACCCATCGGGTTTAGCTGTGCCTGAGCCTTCATTACCATGAAGAATGAAACCGCAACCAATAATTTTTTTGTCATGTTGTCTATTTTAAGATTTCTAAAAGGTGGGCATGTCTCATCCAAACATGCCGCGCGCAGCCTCCAGCTCCTCTCAAAGAAACTGCTACCTTTCGTGTTTTTGTTTAAAATTTTTAAAAGGCGGGCATGCCTCCTCAAAACATGCCCTGCGCAGCTCCCGCATCCTCTCAAGAAACTGCTACCCTTTATATTTTTATTTATTGTCCAGTATTACAGAAATAAAGCCCCGTACTAATCCCCAGCCTTTTCCAAGATCGATTACATAATAGTAGGTATCTTCATTTAAGGGTTTACCATCCAGCATGGCGTTCCAGTCACTCTTATAATCAGTGGTGGTAAAAATTTTCCTTCCCGCCCGATCGTAGATACTGATTTTACTACCTGGATAATTGGATAAGCCAACGACTCTGAAAAGATCGTTCTTTCCATCACCATTAGGTGTTATCACATTGTTTTCCACAAAGACGTCCGTTACGGAACTGGTATTGATCAGGTAGGGTTGCAAAAAGCCCTGGCTCAGCAGGTATTGGTTTGCGGTAAAAGTATTTACCAAAACCATTTCGCCAAAATTGAAATCGTAAATCTGGCCATTCACCATACCATAACCTCCCGCCGAATTGATGGTGTAAGGAAGGTTATCCTGGGCTTTCGCATTTTCGACAGCGATAAGTGTTATTAACATAATGAGCAATGAATTTAATTTTTTCATATTTTCTGTTTCAAATAACTAAACCAATTAATTCTGATGTTCATTAAGCGCCAATAAGTATCCAATTGGTGCCATCGCTTTGTAATGTCATTTTATTACCTACACTAACCGTATTCATGGTTGATGCAGAAGATGACAGGGTATCTGTTGGTCCCTGAAATGCATTGGGAGGAGTATTAAATGGATCTCTATAAACTTTATAATTAGAGAACGTTATTTTATTGTCACCTGATCCGTTTCCAGAGTGGTTAACCAGAACTATGATTCTTCCCATCTGCGTAGTTGGATCTGGCAAAGCCAAGGTGATCGCACTCGTACCCTTAAATAAGATTGTGTAATCTGCATCTAAAACCGTTTCTGTTAGTGCTGTTGTGGTACGGAAACTCTGGAATACCGAACCGTTCGATTTCTTTAATACTCCATTTGCATCAGCTACGATTGGTGTATTGGCCAATGCGCCAGTTTGTAATCCTTCTAAACGTACCGGGTCTGCTGTTGCTTTAACGTGCAACATGCTTGCAGGTGTAGAAGTTCCAATACCAACATTACCATTCCTGTCTATCGTCATTCTTTCCGTTCCAATAGGGGTATCTTTTGTAACTGTTGTATAAAAGCGAATGTTTTGTACCGCAGCCTCTGAACCGTCCCATTTTCCACCGCCAATAAATACGTCGCTACGATCCAGGAAAGAGTTACCTACCAGTAAAGAAAATGGTTTCATAGCATTTGCACCTGAAGATGCAGATGGTGACTGTGCGATACTGAAATGCTGATTTGCTCCATTTAATGGCGCACCAAATCTTAAATCAAAATTAGATTGTACCCGATGATTACTGGTCGCATCTGGTGCTAAACCGAAACCTATCTTTCCATTCGCACCGAAGGTGGCCAGGGTATTATTATCTGTCTTCAATACCAGATCCTGTGCATCAGTGGTACCTATAAAATTCGTGGCAGAAGAGGTACCGGCATTACCAGTTAATCCCCAGGCTGTAGCAGCACCTGCTGTACCGATCATCAACTGTCCGTTAGCATCGGCCACAACCGGGCGGTTGCCTGTAGTTGCAGCAGCCGAAGAAGCTAAATCAGCTACTTTTAAAGTATTGTTTACTGTTAGAATTTTGGTAGAAAAATCGCCACGGATTAAGGAATTTTCTCCCAGCGCATTCCCTATAAAAAGTTGGTTTGATGCCGTTGTTTGTTGACCTGTCGGAAATCCTGTATTCGCACCCAAAAATACATTTCCACTACCTGCTATAAGATTGGCACCTGCATTGTTCCCAAAAGCAGTATTGGTATTACTATTGCTACCTTTTAGTGCTGCCAGCGCATTAGCCCCTATGCCCGTATTTTCTGAGCCGTCAGTATTAGAACTCAAACTAAAATGTCCAAAACTTGTATTAGAAGAACCAGTAGTATTGGTAAGTAATGCAAGGTGGCCAACTGCAGTATTTTGATTTCCGGAAATGTTTGCCTGAAGTGCATTCCCACCAACTGCAGTATTATAACTACCATTCGTATTATCACGGAGTGCTTGCGATCCTAGAGCACTATTCACATTACCTGTAGTGTTTCGAAACATAGAGGCGATACCAATAGCTACATTAATTTGTCCGCTGGTATTCTTGTTTAAAGTACCATCGCCAATAGCTACATTCATCGCACCATTAGTATTATTTTCCATCGAATGATGTCCTATTGCTACATTAGAGTAACCATCGAGATTTTTGATCAAATTATTATTGCCCAAGACCATATTGTTAAAACCTGTTGTGTTAGCAGACAATACTGAAGATCCTATTCCAATATTGTTAACACCAGTTCCTACAGTAGTACCATTACTACCCACACCTGCATCCTGAGTAATATGGTTGCCATTTCCAACCAATCTTAAATCCTGTGCTGTTGTGATTTGTATCCATTTGTTGGCACCTGCATCCCAGTAATAGTATCCTGGTATTACATCATTAGCTCCATTGTAGGTTGTTGCCGTGTTAAAAACGGTTAATGCATCGGCAGGAGATGAAATGGTTGTGACATCATTGGTACCCGTTAAAGTCACTCTAGGCAGTAAAACGCCTTTATTGTTTGCCTTCATATCGACCACCGCAGATTTATCCGGGTTGCTGGTGCCAAAACCTTGTTGTGCATTTGCAGCTAAAGAAGCCAAAAATGTTATCGTTGTTAAATAAAATATTTTTTTCATGCTATTTGCTGATTACCTGTAAGGATTGAAAAAGATTGGCTTTCCATTACAGTGCATTAATGATTAACCAATCTGCACCGTCACTTTGGATCTCGTATTTACCCCAGCCAGTTGCGGTATTGCCAGAATTCGCTGTTTGATTAATACCACCCAATGACATTACCCCAACCAAAGTAAAGGTGGCTGAATTGGTGGCTGGATGTGCTATAATTTTATAAATGCGGCCCTTAGCTGTCGAAGCACTGGGGAAAGTAATGTTGATGTTATTACTGCCAGAGTTTCTAACAACGATTGTGTAGTCTTGATCAGTTACGGTATAATCTGCACTGATGGTAACAATGCTGGCACTAACAGATCCGTTTACGTTTAATGTACTGCTGTTAGCAGGAGCTTTGGCTGTGGTATTGCTGGCATTACTGTTGTTTATGGTTAAATTACCGCCATCGTTGGCAAAGGTGCCGTAAACAAGTGGTAGTGTGGTGCTGCTATTGGCGATGTAGAGTTTATTGCTTAATCCTTCGTTATACCCTGCTCTGTACCCTATCGCAACCATGCCATTTCCGGAGCTATTAACGGCCGAAACTGGTCCACCGAGACTCTCTTTACCCAATGCCGTGTTCTGAGATCCATATCTGTTTCGAAGTGTACCTGAACCAATTGCAACATTGTCAGATGCAGAACCAATATGACGACTGGCTTCGTAACCCACAGCCACATTGTCATTACCAGTTGTATTTTGAAATAATGCTATAGCGCCTATAGCTACATTATTAGATGCGGTTGCAGCATTCGACATATTGTCGTTTCCTACTGTAGTGTTGCTACTACCATTAAAAGAGGGTGTCGAAAGACTATTTCTTCCAATAGCTACATTATAACTACCCGGTTTTGCCAGTGTTCCATAACCGAAGCCAGTACTACTATTACTCAGATAACCAGAGAGGATACCATTAAGCTTAAAGATTAACGGACTTCCATCTGTGGTACCTAAATAACTGCCTGCGGCAGCTGTACCTGCATTACCATTTAATGACCAAGCATCTCCACTATTTAGAATTCTTACCCATTTGCTTGCCGTTGTGTTCCAGTAATAGTAACCTGGCAGTATAATGTTGGGTGCAGTACCGGCATCTGCGGTATTAAATACCGTTAAAGCATTAGCAGGGGCAGCTATAGTAGTAATGTCTGTTAAACCTGTTAATGCAACTCTTGGAAACAAAACTCCCTTATTTCCTGCCTTCATATCAACCACCGCTGATTGATCTGGGTTGCTGGTACCGAAACCTTGTTGTGCATACGCCCCTATTGAAGTTAAAAATAGTATCGTTGTTAAGTAAAATATCTTTTTCATGTCGTTTATAAATTATATGCGACTAATGATATACCAGGCTGTACCATCGTATTGTACTGTCCATCCCTGATAAGGTAGTGTACCAATTATAGTGGCATTGCCATCAATGTTTTTACCATTGCCATTAATGGTTACCGAGTTCGATCCGGAATCAATTTTCTTGATATTGAATTTTTGTCCGGTTGCAGGGCTGGCCGGCATGGTAATTGTAATGTTGGTACTAGCAGCATTAACCAAAAGTGTTTCATCTGCAGCGGTTGCGGTATAGTCAGCTGTTTTGGTAACGATGGCAGGTGCGGCAGAAGCAGCCGCTCCGATCATCAATTGTCCGTTTGCATCGGCTACTACCGGACGGTTGCCAGTTGTGGCAGTTGCTGCGCTGTTTAAATCTTTAATTACGACTACGCCGCCATCTGCGTTTAGTGCTATAGGATTAATTCCTGTAGCCTTAGCATATATAGCATAGTTACCGGTATTGGCTGTGGACAAATTATCAACTTCGAAATAACCGCCAATGGTTTTAGTATCTTGATTAGTATTGCTGCCTGTATAGGATGATTTGGCAATCAAACCAACCTGTCGTTGATTACTGCCACTTGTTTGGCTGTTTAAAATTCCAAATTGGCCACCTACCAGCCATTCGTTGTTGGAATTAGACGAACCCAAAATACTTTTGATACCAGTCATGGATCCATCATAGTTAGTATTTAATTGAAGATTTACAGGATCTACCGTTCTGGAGTTCTGGATGGAGATGTAGGAATCGGTGCCAGAAGCGTCTCCTGTCCCTCCATCATTATACCTTAGCCTTAAACCACCCTTAGATAGGCCTACAGACTTTGCGCCTGGGAAACCCAGCCCTTCATCTCCTTTGACAAAAGTGAGTGATTTATCATTGTAATAAATCTTGGTATCTTGGTCAAATGTTCCTCCTAAACCTACCTGATTACTTGAATTAAGCGACAGACCATTATAGTAGCTTTGGTCATTTAACCTCACCCAGGTGTTACCTCCAGCATTCCAGTAATAATAACCAGGAATTACATTATTCGGTGCTGTACCCGCAGTGGCAGTATTGAAAATGGTTAAAGCATTGGCTGGAGATGGAATGGTGATGACATCTGTTATGCTGGTTAACGCTACGCGGGGTAATAAAGCACCCTTATTGCTGGCTTCTACATCCAACACCGCACTGTTGGCTACTGTTGTGGGGTTGTTTCCAACCTTTAAGGTTTGCTGGGCGCCTGCGCGGTTTACTCCGATGCCCACTAGTGCCAGAAATATGCTATATGTTAAAAATCTTTTTTTCATGATTGTTTTGATAATGGAATTATAAACCTTTACTGATTACCCACCAGTTGGTACCATCGCTCTGTAGATGCAGGGTAGAAAGGCTGTTCACCGTGGTAATATTGGTACTTACCGAATACCTTAAGTTTTGATCGAATGTTAAAATATTTGTGGTTTCGTCTGCTTTGCGGATAATTAACTCTCTACCACTATTTGCCGCAGCAGAAGGTAAAGTAATCGTAAAACCAGCCGTGCTCGCATCTGCAATAATGGTACGATCGGTTGCCAATACGGTATAAGCAGCATTTACGTTAACAATAGCGGAAGATGAAGTGGTAACTGCTGCTCCGATTTTTAATTGTCCGTTGGCATCTGCTACTACCGGACGGTTACCTGTGGTTGCGGTGGCACTACTATTTAAATCACTTACCTTTAAAGTGTTGTTAATGGTGAGTATTCGAGTCGAGAAATCACCATCAATCAATGGAGAACTTGTTCCTGTTCCGGTATTATCAATAACCAAACGATTGCTCCCCGCAAAACCAAGACCTGCATTTTGTCCAATGAAAACGTTGTTAGAACCAGTTGTTGCACCCACGCCTCCACCGGCTTTAAAACCAATGCCAATATTATTGCTACCATTGGTATTCAGTTCAAGTGCCTGCATACCCAGGGCAATATTATTACTTCCGGTTTGTAAGGCTTGAAGTGAATTCCATCCTAAACCAAAGTTTAAATTACCTGTAGTCAGGTTACGGAGGGAGTTGCGGCCAATAGCGGTATTGTAATTACCTGTTTGTAATGAAAGTAGTGCATTTGAGCCGATAGCAGTGTTTACATTAATTACACCACCATTGCTTAGCGCCGATTGGCCTATGGCAATGTTATCGCCCCCACCTGTGCCTAAAGCAGTACCGTTACTATTTGTACCGGCATCCTGGGTTAAGTGATTATTTCCGGAAACTTTTCGAAGATCAACCGTAAGCTGGTCAACCACCTTTATTACATTATTTGCGTCCTTAACTAAAATTTTATCGCTGGCAGCGCCAGTTTGTAAACCTGCAAGTGCCAGCGTATTGGTGGCATCGGTAGTTACCGTTGTGGCCGAGGTAAGTGTGCCGCCCAATTTTACTTCTCCGTTAACACTGTTTAAACCATTGCTTGCAGAGATTAATACCGGAACCGCTGGCGTACTGGCTACTCCATTCACCGTAGAAATCAAATTTCCATTGGTAGCCGTAAGCGTATTGGTAGTTGCTGCATTCAATGCTGGTGTTAAATCCAAAGCTGTACTGGCCACACCATTTACGGTTGTGGTTAAACTCGTTCCGCTCAGCGAAGTGGTATTGGTATTAACCATGTTAACCGCTGTTCCAGTTACCCCGTTTACGGTTGTGGTTAAAGTATTACCCGTTGAGGTATTGGTAACGGTGGTTCCGGCATTCATAGCAGACTGGATATCAACTGCAGTTCCGGTAACGCCATTAACCGTTGTAGTTAAATTGGTGCCGTTTATAGCATTGCTAACGCTAGTACCAGCAGAAACAATACTCTGTAAGTCTGTTGTACTGGCCACGCCATTTACCGTACTGGTTAGATTAGTTCCTGATTTGGTTAAAACATTGGTAGTCGCCGCATTAATAGCAGGAGTCAAATCTACTGCCGTTCCGGTAACGCCATTAACAGTTGTGGTCAGATTTGAACCCGTTAATGCATTCGAAACTGTTGTTGCAGCTGCAATAGCAGGTTGTAAATTTACCGAGGCGCCAGTTACACCATTTACAGTGGTAGAAAGACTGCTACCTGATAAAGCATTTGAAACCGTAGTTCCTGAATTGATCATGCTCTGTAAATCCGTGGTGCTGGAAACGCCATTTACAGTACTTGTTAGGTTGGTACCCGTTTTACTTAAAACATTCGTGGTTGGTATGGTCGTAAATGTAGTTCCGTCCGTGTAAGTAAAAGTAATTGATCCATTTCCGTTATCATTAGCAGAAGCAATCCCTTTACCGTCTTGTCCATTAGTACCATTGGTTCCGTTGGCACCGGCAGGACCGGTCAGGTTAGCTGTGGTAAATGTAGAGCCATCGGTATAGGTAAAAGTGTAGGTTCCATTGTTATTGTTTACGGTTGAAACAATCCCTTTACCATCCTGTCCATTGGCACCATTGGTTCCGTTGGCACCGGCAGGACCGGTGAGGTTAGCTGTGGTAAATGTAGAGCCATCGGTATAGGTAAAAGTGTAGGTTCCGTTGTTATTGTTTACGGTTGAAACAATCCCCTTACCATCCTGTCCGTTGGTACCATTGGCACCGGCGGGGCCAGTCAGGTTAGCCGTGGTAAATGTAGAGCCATCGGTATAGGTAAAGGTATAGGTTCCGTTGTTATTGTTTACGGTTGAAACAATTCCCTTACCATCCTGTCCTTTGGTACCATTAGCACCTGGATCTCCTTTAGGCCCTTTTACACTTCCTGTGGTGGTCATAGATGTTCCATCGCTATAAGTAATGGTAATGGTACCATCACTATTTACAACTGTATTGGTAATGCCTTTTCCATTGGTTCCGTTAGTACCAGGATCACCTTTTGGCCCTTTTACGCTACCTGTAGTAGTCACAGATGTTCCATCGCTATAGGTGATGGTTATCGTGCCGTCGGTATTAACAACTGTATTAGAAATACCTTTTCCATCTTTTCCATTTGTTCCCGCTGCACCAGGATCACCCTTTGGTCCTTTTGTACTTCCGGTGGTTGTGAGCGAAGTACCATCAGTATATTTTATGGTCAACGTACCATCCGTATTAACCGTAATAACATCAATTCCTCGGCCATTAGTACCAGCAGGGCCTTGCTGACCAGCCAACCCCTGAATTCCTTGCGGGCCTACCAAGCTTTTTCCCGCAGGCCAATTGCCGTTAACTTTTGGTCCATAAATGATACTGTTCAGGTTATCAATATAATAATCGCCATTATTGCCCAGATTAATTGCGGGAGCGCCATTTCCATTGATGATTGTATTGTTATTTCCTGATCCACCGTTGCCAGCATAGAGCGCATAGGGAACACTAAGTAATTGAGCGGTACCCGCTATGTTAAATGCGTTTCCATTATTAGGATCAACCTCTACTTTAATATATTTGAGTCCATTGGCCCAGGTTACAGCAGAAATGCTTCCAGTTGTGCTAATGGCGCCAGGGCTTCCAATCGCGATATTATATAAGCCCAATTGATTGGTCGTAACGCTTCTTGTTTCTGAGTATTGAATGTTCCCATTTGCAGAGCCATCAAGAATGCTTATCCTTAAGGATATAGGCCGGTTGGCTAAGGGAGTACCATTGGCATTCCTTGCCGCACCCTGATAATTGAACTGTTGAGGAGCTTGGGCAAAACTTTGCATAATGCCCAGCACCAAAACAAAACAGACCGTTAATAGTAGATGTTTAATCTTCATTAGTTAATCGTTGTTTAATGTTTAGAAATCTCTTTTTACAACCAGAAAATTGTTGATCAGTATCTGACTACTATTGATACAATAATCTGGAAAGTCGTATTTATATATAACTCGATTACCGGCTATATTAAAACGATGCCAGAAATCAGATTTTTACCAATAATGGCTTTAAACTGCTTCTGATGCGTTTTCTAAGCATCTCGAAATAAAATGAAGGGTATAACAACAATACGGATTATCAAAACGATACGGATTGAATTGTTTACATAGTTGAGTAAAATACGTGCTTATTCTTTGCTTTGCCAGACTAGAATTGATTATGGAGAGTACCCTTATGATATGATATAAAGAAAAACATTAGGAATTGATCAATAGTATATCAATAAAATATTTATTGGACAATCATGAGTACTATGGAGGTGCATATGTCCCACAAACTCAATAAAGTCATCTAATCTCCGCTTGATTCAAACATAACGGTGTTTGAATTAATAAGGTAATCGTTGTAACCATATAAACCATGGCTTTAATCGGAGGCTGCCGCTTCTGTCCCTCGGGGCAAGCGTTTATGCAACTTAAAACCTTTAATACGGAAGCGTAAATATTATTACGATACGTAACTCAGTAATCAGATTTGATTCTGTTGTACTGCTTAATCGTCGGTAGATTTGGGGTGGACATTTG
Source organism: uncultured Pedobacter sp. (assembly GCF_913776295.1). Taxonomy (GTDB): domain Bacteria; phylum Bacteroidota; class Bacteroidia; order Sphingobacteriales; family Sphingobacteriaceae; genus Pedobacter. Next base: position 187,961 of record NZ_CAJYOJ010000060.1, on the reverse strand, counting down.
TCTATAATACCAATTATTTATTATCTCATGGGTAAGTTTGATTTAAATGGCCAAGACCACTTAACACGCTGTCAAACTTGGTTTTTCGAGTCTGTTTTTTCCAATAAAAATATAGTATTTACTAAAAACTTAGGCGAGCGGAGAGTCCAAATTTCAAAGCCACTCTAAGATATTGCAAACCCTGATTTTTACGCCAGGTGCAAATCCCAACGAGATCACATCAGGAGACGATCAAAATTGATCGTCTCCTTTTTTATTTTCGGCATGCTATCCACCTATTGCCCGGTACAAACCAATTAAAGCAGAATATGATGCCTGCTTGAGGTCAACCTGTTCCATTTCTGCGTTCAGTACACTGCTTTGGGCCACGATTACTTCCAGATAACTGGCGTAGCCTGCCAGGTAAAGATCATTTGCAGTAGATACTGCTCTCTTTAATTCTTCAACTTCAATGGTTTTAAAACGATAGGCTTCCTTGTAATTGTTAAGGGCTGCAAGCTGTTTCGTAATTTCCTGATAACCATTGATCAGGCTTTTTTGATACTGGTAATAGGCATCCAGCTGGCTGGCACTGGCTACCACGTGTGCATTTTTTAAGGTAGCCCTGTTCAGTACCGGTGCAGTAAGGCCGCCGACCAACCCGGCTGCTAAAGATCCCGGAGAAAAAAGCAGGGGTAAGCGGAAGGCATTATAGCCAGCATAAGCATCAAGTGTCAGGCTCGGCAGAAAAGCCTTTCTGGCCGCCGAAACATCGGCCTTTGCTGCTTTAAGCTGTTCTTCGGCCTCTTTTACGTCCGGACGGTTTAAAATGACGTCGGCAGGAAGTCCTACGTATACTTCTTTGGGGAGGGGCAGGCTTATCAGTGCCGTATCCCGGGGAATTCTGTTGGCAAATTGCCCCAACAGGTTGTTCAAATCATTCTCTACACCTCTGATTTGCTGTCTGATCTCAAACTGCTTCCCTAGGGTTGCTGTTCGTTGTGCTTTAAACTGACTCACGGCCAGCGCAGTTGCCCTCCCGCCGGCCATTTGCGCCTCTACGGTTTCCAGTCCCTTATCCTGAAGCAGAATATTACTTTTCAGAATCTGCAAACGTTTATCCAGCGCGATCAGCTCGTAATAGAGCGCTGCAACCTGACAGGTTACCTGGGTACGGTACCACTTTAATCCACTTGCACTGGCTAGATACCGGTGATAGGCTGCTTCTTTTCTTTTTGATAATTTACCCCAGACATCAATTTCCCAGCTGCTCCTGAAACCGGCAAAATAATCTGGTACCGGACTGGGGATACGCTGATCGCGGCTAATGTTGCCCGAAAAATTGGTATCATAGTTACCTACCCCATCCATGGTATATTTTCCATAACGGTCAAGCCCGCCGCTGATGTTTGCCTGTAAGCCAGGTAATAGTGCTGCTTTACTGAGTTTGAGGTTTGCACCTGCAATGAGCACCCTTTGCATTCCTGATTTTAAATCTAGGTTTTCTGCCAGGGCCAGGTGGATCAGGGTATCCAGTTCTTTCGATTTAAAAAAAGTATTCCAGCTCAAATCCTTTTCAGAACTGTGAGATAAAGTATCGAAACCACCTGGAAATGGTTTTATGGATGGAACCGGTGTTTCCTTAATCGAAGCACATGAACTCAATAGTAAAGAAAGAGCGAACATGTTGGCGATGGCAGATGGAATGAATTTCTTCAATTTCATTTATTCAGATTTAGATAACTGTAGATTTTGATGTTGTTTTTTAGGCGCCAGTAAGACATATAATCCGGGAATAAGGATCAGACCGATTAAGGTTCCGATCAGCATTCCGCCAACCGCTGTCATTCCGATAGAGCGGTTTCCTATCGCTCCTGCTCCCGAAGCCATACAGAGCGGAATCAACCCGGCAATAAAGGCGAATGATGTCATCAGGATGGGACGCAGACGTGATACGGCACCAAGTTTAGCCGATTCCCATACAGATAAACCGCTTTTTCTTTTTTGCTCCGCAAATTCGATGATCAGAATTGCATTTTTACCGAGCAAACCGATAAGCATCACCAGGGCCACCTGCGCATAGATATTGTTCTCTAATCCGGCCAGCTTAAGTGTAAAAAAGGCGCCGGCAATACCTGCAGGAAGCGACAATAGCACGGGCAAGGGCAACAGAAAGCTTTCGTACTGTGCCGCCAGCAGCAGATACACGAACAAGAGGCAAACGATAAAAATGTATATGGCCTGGTTTCCGGATAAGATTTCCTCACGCGTCATCCCCGACCATTCTATAGTATAACCTCTTGGTAATTTATGCCTGGCTGTTTCTTCTACCTTTTTAATGGCATCGCTGCTACTAAAACCCGTTGCAGTTTCACCGGTGATCATGGCCGAGGGATACATGTTATATCGGTTGATCTGCTCCGGCCCGTAAACCCTTTCCAGGGAAATAAAGGTCGAGTAAGGGATCATTTCTCCCCTATCGTTTTTTACATAGAGTTGCAGAAGATCTTCGGGCTTGCCACGATACTGCGGATAAGCCTGCACCATTACTTTATACATCTGTCCGAAACGGATAAAGTTGGTGGCATAGTAACTGCCTACTAGCGTTTGCAACGTAGACATGGCATTATCAATCGAGACCCCTTTTTGTGCGGCCATGTCCTGATCAATATGGATCATATATTGTGGAAAGCTGGGGTCGAAACTGGTAAAGGCGCCTGAAATGCTTTTACTGCTATTCAGTTCTTTCAGAAAGTTTTGGGTTACCGAAGCGGTACGGGAAAGGTCTTCTCCTTTGTTCTTATCCAGAAGCCGCAACTCAAAACCACTGGCGTTTCCGAAGCCCGGTACAGTTGGCGGCGAAAAAAATTCGATGCTGGCATCGGCAATGTGGCGGGTTTTGGTTTTGAGTTCCCTGATTAGTTCATCCACGCTTTCTTTCCTGGTGTCCCAGGGGCTTAAATTAATCATGCCCATGCCATAAGATGCGCCCGTAATTTCACTCATCAGGCTATATCCTGCGAGTGTACTCACATTTTCTATTGCTTTAAAACCCTTGGTTACTTGCTGGATCTCGTCCAGCACTTTTTCGGTACGTTCAACGGTAGAACCCGGAGGTGTGGTCACATTGATGTAAATCATGCCCTGGTCTTCTGTTGGGATAAAACCAGACGGTAAAACACTGCTGCCGAGGTAGGTAGCGATTACAGAAAATAGCAATAAGCCCAGGGTTACCGGTTTCTTTACCGTAATCCAGCCAACAAGAGCGCTAAATTTACGTTCGGTTTTATTATAACCCTTGTTGAATAAGCTGAAACCTTTTTGTAGCCAGTTTTTCTTGCCTTTTTTATCTGGTTCGTGCTTGAGCATGAGTGCACACAAAGCAGGTGTTAGCGTAAGTGCATTCACACCTGAAATGACAATGGAAATAGCCAGTGTGAGGGAGAACTGCCTGTAGAAAACGCCCACCGGACCTGAAAGAAAGGCCACCGGCACGAAAACAGCCGACATGACCAGGGTGATGGCGACAATAGCTCCGCTGATTTCTTTCATCGCGGCAATAGTGGCTTCCATAGGTGGCAAATGTTCTTCTGACATCTTTACGTGTACCGCTTCCACCACCACGATAGCATTGTCGACAACAATTCCGATGGCCAGTACCAATGCAAACAGGGTGAGCATGTTTATGGAGAAATCCATTGCCAGTAAAAAGGCCAGGGTGCTGATGAGTGCTACGGGTACGGCCAATGCCGGGATCAATGTACTCCTGAAATCCTGAAGAAAAATAAATACCACGATGAACACCAGGATGAAAGCCTCTATGAGGGTTCTTAACACTTCATGAATACTGGCATCAAGAAAGCGGGAAACGTCGTAAGCGTAATTATATTCCATACCAGGCGGGAAGCTGCTGGCTTTAAGTTCGGCCATTTTCTCCTTGATCTTTTTGATGACTTCGCTTGCATTCGATCCGGGACGTTGTTTAATCATGATGGATGCCGAGGGCTTTCCGTCTGTTTTGGACACCATATCATAACTTACCGTGCCAAATTCCAGGTCGGCTACATCTTTGAGCCGGATCAACGCACCATTGCGCTCGGCTTTGATGACCATGTTTTCATACTGTTGCTTATTATTAAACTTTCCCCCGTACTTTAACACGTACTGACGTACCTCTCTACCCTTGCCTGAGTTTTCTCCGGCCACTCCCGGTGCAGCTTCAATATTCTGTTTACGCATCATGCCCACCACATCATCCACAGAGAGGTGATAAGACTTCATGCGGTCTGGTTTGAGCCATACCCGCATGGCATAATCCCGGGCACCCATAATTTCTACGAAACCCACCCCGTCAATCCGCTTCAGTTCCTGAAGAACATTGATATCGGCAAAATTATAAATGAACTCTTCGTTCATTTCCCGATCTGAACTGGTTAGGTTGAGGTAAAGTAACATACTGTTAACCTCTTTTTCGGTGGTAACGCCCGCCTTAATTACTTCTTCCGGAAGTTCGTCAAGAACAGTGGTAACCCTGTTTTGTACATTCACGGCGGCCTGGTCCGGATCGGTTCCGACGTTGAAAAAAACCTGTACAAGCGTAACGCCATTATTACTGCTAACGGAATTCATATAGGTCATGCCGGGAACACCGTTGATAGCCCTTTCAAGCGGCGTAGCTACTGCTTTAGCACAAACCTCTGCATTGGCACCATTATAATTTGCGGTAACCACCACAGAAGGCGGTACAATGTCCGGAAATTGGGTGATGGGTAATTTGAAAAGGGCAAGGGCACCCAGTAAAATTAAAATCAAAGAAATGACCAGCGACAGCACAGGTCTTCTGATAAATGTTTCTACCATTATGATTGTATTGCAAAGCCGGCCTCATCTACAATGAAACGGCTTGTAAAAAAGAATTTGATTATTTACTGACTAACAGCTTCTTAAAAGAGGTGTACACGGGCTTGATAGCGGTACCATCACGTAGTTCCTGCACGCCCTGGTACACGATAACCTCTCCAGCTTTCAATCCGGAACCAATGACGTAAAAGCCAGACAGGCTGAGCTTAGGTACAAAGCTTCGCATTTTAACCTTGTTGTTGCCTCCAAGTACAAAAACATAACTTTTATCCTGGATTTCAAAAACCGACTGTTGAGGGATGAGTAAGCTTCCCTTTAAAGCCGAAACCAACCTTACTTTTCCGGATACGCCATGTTTGAGGATATGGTTCGGATTTTCAAATATAGCACGAAAGGCAATGGATCCGGTATTTTCGGCAAAGGCATTTTCATGTGTCTGGATCTTACCTTTCAATGGATACTGACTACCATCCGAAAGAATAAGGCTTACTTCCTTATCTACATCAAAACGGCCCTTACCTTTTCGCACAAACTGCAGGTATTCATTTTCTGATACATCAAAATAAGCATACATTCTGCGGCTGTCTGATAGCGTGGTTAACAGCGATCCTTCTTCTACCAGGCTGCCCGGTTTAAGGGGCAATCTATCAATACGTCCTGTAAAAGGTGCCCGCACCCGGGCGTAGGTTAGTTTCTGGTTGGCGTCTTCAATTAAAGAACGTGCGGTTTTGATGCTGGCCTCAGCTTCAGCTTTCCGGGCTTCGCCTAAAGAAAGCTCAGAGGGTGAAATCACTTTTTTTTCAACCAAAGTCCTGATTCTTTCCAATTCTACTTCAGCAATACGTGCTGCTGAAATCGCACTCACGAGATTTGCTTTTGCTTTGTTCAGCGCGATGCTGTATTCCTTATCGCTCAATTGAAAAAGCAATTGACCTTTTTTGACCTCCTGACCTTCATCTACCAATATTTTGTCAATAAATCCATGCATTCTGGAACGCAATTCCACATGCTGCACGGATTGAATATCTGCCACATAATCGGTAGCAATTGAAGTGTCCTGTGGCTGGATCCTCATTACCGGAATTTCTGCAAGGTCTGCGGTATTGTTTTTTGCGCTGCCGCCCGAACATGCCTGTATCAACAGGCATAGCGCAACGCATGCCATTATATTAAATTTCATTTTGTGTGTTTGTGTTTAAACTTGCCGGGGGAAAAAGCGATTCCCGGCTATATCCGTTAAAATGTTAAGCCTGATGCTGCTTGAAAACAATTAACCGGTGTTAGAAACAAGCCAAACGATAAAGAAAGGTGTGGAGTACAGAAGAGAAAAAAGGTGTCTGATAAATAGCGACCGAAAGCGGGATGATATAATCTTCAACACGTTCTTTCCTGAAGCATTCTAAACGAATGCCAGAGTCTGAAATGTGTTTATATCTTTTTCTGTACTTACTTAAAGGTGATTTAACTATAAAATGCTGAAAAGCATGATGATCATTACCGATATCGAAAATATCCGAAACTTTTTCCGCTACTGTTTCGAGATGATCATCCAGCGTATCTGTTACCTGCGGAGTGGAAACCAAAAACATGGCCATCAGGAAAGAGAGGCAGAAAAAGCTTCCCCATAGAAATTCGAGACGACGATATGTGGTTTTGTATAGTGTAAGCATCTTTACAATCCATGCAAAAATATAAAATGTGGGATAACGAAGCCAGTTCCGATTGTAACGGATTAGCTACAGAAGCGGCTTAAACTGTCTTGTTGCTCCGATAATTTTAATCGCCTATACAAAATTTGCAGATTTTATTCAACCTGTATCGGTATAATTTCGGAGCAAACCGGTAATTATGTTTTGATGACGAATTAAGCTAGGCTTTCTGTCTGTTCAATTTAATTTTTACCGCTGGTTGGTGGGCACATTCATCCGCGAGTCCTGATTCATAAAGGTGTTTTAATATTTCCTCATCTTTACCTCCGTACCTGAGACCCGAAATACATGAAACCTGCATAGCGCTAATGGCCCTGCTAAGTTCATCAGGAGTTTTTGGTTGCTTTTTAAAATAGCAATGGCCATATTCAATTTTAGAATGGTCAATCAGGTCTGGCGCTTCTGCTTCCGGCGCACCGCAGGCGATGCATACCTGATTCTGTACATAAAAATCTCCGTGAGCGTTTTCCGGAAATCTTTCGTCGAATTTTTTGCCTGAAATCCTTCTAAATATTTTCTTCAAGCTGTGAATGTATTCAAAATTAGTTCGTAGTTGATAAAGATAAGGAAAGGATTTCAGGTGGCGCTTCTCCAAAGTGTTTGGTATACCATTCAACCAGTTTGTCTGATTTAAAACGGCTATTCCCATTTACTCCCCTAATGAACCTTTTGGCAGATTTAGTTCCATCTTCTCCATTCATCGCCTGGTAAATTACATAGTCGACTATAATTCTATCTTCAGGCTTTGGACCTTTGTAAGATAAGATTGCGCCGTCTTTCCCGATAATGAATGGTGCCGGATCGCTGATTTTCGCAATGTTTCTGAATTCAGCTGATGAAGCATTATTAACCAGCCTGTTCGCAGTGGATGTGCTGTCTGAACCGATATTAAGTTTAGCAAAAACCACATCGGGATATTTGGCAAAACGCTTCTTCAACAACAGGTACGATTTTTCTTGTTCGGCGGACAGTTTTTTATCTTTCCAAACATATAGATAAACTGTTTTTTCAGGGTACAAATCGCTAAAAGTGTGCAGTTTTCCTTTCGGATCTGCAATTTGCAGGTCAGAGATATGCGTACTGGTATAATCGTTGTAATTTTTAACCACAAGTTTGGCTATGCCTTTTATCATCATGGTACAGGAACTGGCAAGGATGCAAAGGGAGAAAGTTAGGAAGTAAAAAGATTTTTTCATGTTTAGATTGGTTTGAGGCTGTAAGTATAGTTAATTAATCATTATAGCAAAGACGATCAGGATCTAATTAAGGTTGCATCATTAATTTTTTATGGTTTTTACCGAGCATATCCCAGTGGTTGCATTTCAACGACCATAATAAATGATTGATGTAGAAAATGATCGAACGGTAGTTCTTGGCGGTATGCAGTCCCGCCATTCGCTATAGCTCCGATAGAAAATCTTGGCAACACTATAAACCATTGCTTAAATCGGAGGCTGCCGCTTCTGTCAGGTTTAGGAACAAGGGTTTATGCACCTTGCAACCTTTAATATGATATGCTGCCAAAGCCACCTAGCCCTCCTGCCCGTTGCAGGCGGGGGCTGAAGCGTTACCCTGCAGCACCGAGGTACGAAGCAGCGAAGCGTAAAAGCAAAAGACGGGAGGAGACTTCCGGCTCAGCACAAGCCTTGCGCTCCAAATGAAGATTACCAACGGCATCTTACCATTATGCAGTCTTTTACCCGGGCCTCAAACTTTTAGTTAGTACCAATCTCTACCTTGCCGCCCATTTTAAACAGATCATGAGAGATGAAATATCCCTGTATTGCTTTTTCGTTAACTTTGATGCTGGTAATCCCTCTCCCCTTACCTGGTTTAGAAATCGTTAACATTTTACCCGAGCTGGTTTTCCATTTTATCTCATCAAAAAGCGGAGCGGTAACGATATAATTTGGATCAGTAGCTGAGAAAGGATACAAACCTAAGGCGCTAAATACATACCATGCAGACATTTCGCCGGCATCGTCCATTCCGGAAAGGGCCAAACCCTCCTCTCCGATCCCATAAAGTTCGTTTAAGATTTTGTCGATAATCTTTTGTGATTTTTCCGGTTTGCCGATAAAAGTATAAGCGAAAGGTGCTTCATGATCGGGCTGGTTGCCCTGGCAATACTGTCCGATCATGGTTTCCACATTGCGGGCAATATATTTCGGGTTCCAGGGTAGCGTAAATAAAGAATCCAGTTTAGATTCAAAACCTTTTGCACCACCATATAGCTCAATTAATCCTGGCATATCATGCGGAGCATAAAACGATACCTGCCAGGCATTAGCCTCTCTGTACATATATTCGTAGTATGGGTACTGTGGGTTAAAAGGTTTAATCCAGTCACCATTGTCCAGTCGGCCCCTCATAAAACGCGTACCGGGATCAAATACGTTATTATAATTTTTAGACCGGGTCATTAGCATGCGGTAATTACTGCTATCACCTAGTTTTTTAGCAATCTGGGCCAGCGAATAATCATCATAGGCATACTCCAGTGTTTTAGAAACACCAGCTTTGGCTTTGGTTTCTACATGTGGATTTTTAACATCAGGGTCTGATATATATCCTTTTTCGATATATTCTTTTACAAACGGGCGGGCGCCACCATCCACATTAGCATTACGCAATAAAATCTGGTAAGTACCTTTAATATCAAAATCATCAATTCCCCTCAAATAAGCTCCTGCAATGGATGAAGCACCGTGGTCGCCATGGAAAAATGTAGGTATAAACCCCGTTTTATCGCCCACATCTTTCATTGACTTAATCACATCTAAAGTCACTTTTGGCGTAATCAAACCTAAAAGCACATCTTTATTGCGGTAAGTATCCCAAAGCGATGGTTCTGTATAATAATTGAAGTTACCTTTTACCACATTGCGTTTTGCATCTCTGAACTCACCGTTTACATCACTGCGCAAAGCAGGCCATAAAAAAGATCTGTACAGGCAGGAATACAACAGCTGTTTTTGCTTTTCCGTTCCGCCCTTCACCTGGATATGAGATAAAAGTGCTTCCCATTTATCTGTGGCCTCCCGGCGGATCTGCATGAAAGTTTTATCCCCGATTTCTTTTGCCAGGTTTTCTTTGGCATTGGCGATGCTTACAAATGATAAACCGATTTTAAGTTCTACAGGCCCACTATTTCCATCAGCAAGGTGAACGATGGCATAACCGGATCGTTTGCCTTCCTCTGTGATATCAAGCCGATCTATTTTTCCATTTACTATGGCATAAAAATATACGTTTTCGCCACCTTGAAACCCTTGTATGGCTGACGGACCGTCTTGCGCGATTTTCCAGGTATTCACGCCACTATTGGCTTTGCCCATACTGAACAGGATTTGCCTGTCAGAATTATCTTTGTAGTTATATTCATGAAAACCACACCTTAATGTTGAAGTTAATCTCACATTTATTTGATAGTCATCCAGATATACCTGATAGAACCCTGGAGCTGCACTTTCCCTGTTGTGCGAAAACTTAGAACCAAACTTACCGTTAGGCTTTGATAGTGGTAAAATAGGAATATTACATAAATTCCAATGTCCTTTGTTCGTGTGTGCAAAACCGTAAATCGTATCATCTTCGTACTCATAGCCCGCGCCAGATCCAAATTCGGTAATCGGACTTAACTGCACCATTGCATTGGGCAGAGAGCTACCTGGAAAAGTTAAGCCCGCCCACGATCGCCAGCCCTCTGGTAACGTATAGCCTAATATTTTAGGGTCAGTTAAAGGCGCAGTGCCAATAAAGGTATTCACGTATCGCGTGAGTTTGGTTTGTGCATGAGTCAGGCCAGGAATCGAGGCACATAATAGCGTGATAACAGTTAAAGATTTGATTAGAAACTTCATTTACATAAAACGTTTTAGTTTATTACCAAATATATAAAATCTATGAGGTCTCTGCATAAAATATCGTAATCGTTACCAATTAATTTCAAGGAGTTATTCATGCAAGATGCTTAAATCGTTGAATTATTTGCCAAATATCATGATGCATTACGAACCCTGTTGCTATACACCACTCTGCGATTTTATATATCTTTGAAATACACACTAATCAAATAACCACCATGCTTTTAAATTTCAGGCTTTATATTGTCTGCCCCCTGTTATTGTGCTTACTTTTCTTCTGCTTGATCCACCGGGCTCAGGCGCAAAATCAAAATACAGCTTTCACCATCTGGGATGATAAACCTGCACAGCAATGGATGACCGAGGCCTACCCTATTGGGAATGGCCGTATTGGCGGGATGATTTTTGGTGGCGTTGATCAGGAACACATACAGTTTAATGATAACACACTCTGGACAGGCGATGAAAATGACAGAGGTATGTACCAGGCATTTGGCGATCTGTTAATTGATTTTAATAATAAAGATCAACAATTTACCAATTACAGCCGTAAACTTAACATTACCAACGCTATACATACCGTTAATTATACTCAAAATGGCGCGCAATTTAAACGTGAGTATTTTTGCAGTTTTCCGGATAAAGTGATGGTGCTGCGTTTCACAGCCAGCCGGAAAAAAAGCTATTCGGCAATAATTGGTTTGAAAGATGCACATGATGGAACGATAACCGCGAAAGGAAATGCCATTCAGATTACTGGCAAACTTCCAAATGGTATGACATATCAGGCTACAGCTGTGGTTAATATAGAGAATGGAAAACTGGCAACAGTAAAAGATGGCGGGCAAGAAAAATTAAAAGTAACCGCTGCTGATGCCATTACCCTTATTTTTACGGCAGCAACCAATTACATCAATAAACGCGAAGAAAACTGGAAAGGCGAAGAACCTGCACCTAAAATCGAACGAATTTTAAGTGCTGTTAAGGCTAAAAGTTACGATAAATTGTTAAAAACACATATCGATGATTATAGCCATTTATACAACCGCCTTTCCATAAATCTGGGCAAAAGTAATACCGGTAGCCAAAAATTACCTACTTACCAAAGGCTGATTAATTATAAAAAAACGTCCGATCCTGAAATCGAAGCCTTGATTTTTCAGTATGGCCGGTATCTGTTAATCAGTTCATCAAGGCCTGGTGGCTTACCGGCCAACTTGCAAGGTCTTTGGAACGAAAGCAATACCCCACCCTGGGGCAGTGATTACCATTCGAACATCAATATCCAGATGAATTACTGGCTGGCAGAGCCGACCAATCTCTCTGAATGCATGATTCCGTATCTGGATTATATTAACAGCATGCGCGAGGTGAGCGCGATGCATACCCGCAAGCAATATCCGAATACCAGAGGCTGGACGGTTAAAACCGAAAATAATATTTTCGGTGGCATGAGCTTCCTTTGGAACACACCTGGCAGCGCCTGGTACGCACAAGCCCTTTGGGAACATTATGCCTTTACAAAAGACAAAAATTATTTAAAAAATTTCGCTTACCCGATCATCAAAGAAATCGCTGAATTTTGGGATGATCATTTAAAAAGGAGACCTGATGGAACATTGGTATCGCCAATGGGCTGGTCGCCGGAACACGGACCAACCGAAGATGGGGTAACGCACGATCAACAAATTGTATTTGATTTGTTTACCAACTATATTGAAGCAGCAGCAGTTTTAGGCATTGATACCGATTATAAAAAACATATTGCCGATTTAAAAGCGCATTTATTAAAACCTAAAATCGGAAAATGGGGCCAGCTGCAGGAATGGGAAACAGATCGTGATGATCCAACTGATCAGCACAGACACATTTCACATCTCTTTGGTTTACACCCGGGCAGAGAGATCAGCACCATTAAAACGCCGGAACTGGCAAAGGCGGCCAGGGTAACTTTAACAGCCCGAGGTGATGAATCAACCGGGTGGTCAATGGCCTGGAAAATGAATTTCTGGGCAAGATTACAGGATGGAAATCATGCCTATAAAATCCTACAAAATTTTATTACACCCGTTGGCGGCTCCGGTACCGATTATAATAAGGGAGGCGGGATTTATGCCAACCTATTCTGCGCGCATCCGCCCTTTCAAATTGATGGGAACTTTGGCTATACAGCTGGTGTTTCAGAAATGTTGTTGCAAAGCCAGACTGGAGAATTGCAACTCCTACCTGCCCTGCCTGATCAATGGGCCGAGGGAAGCATTCAGGGTTTAAAGGCCCGTGGAAACTTCGAAATCACTAACCTGCAATGGCAAAATGGAAAAGTTGTGGCCTTGTCTATCAAATCCTTATCGGGTGAAAAGTGCATTTTAAGAAGCCCTAATCAGCTAAAAGGAAATGCAAAAGGTATTACGGAAGAAAAATCTGGCAAAGATTTCAGGTATAGCTTTAACAGTCAGGCCGGTAAAATATATCAGTTTAAGTAAGCTGCATAGGATAATGGTTTGGTATTCCTGATTCAACTCTTACCAATTCGATACCGGATCATTTTCGTATCAATTAAACATTTATTGCGGGCTGATCGTTTATTTGTAAACAAATAGTCATGAATACATCCAATAAATTATTAAAGGAACATAATGCTAAAGTTGTTGTACTGGATTTTATCCACGCTTTAAATGCCGAAAATTTTGAAACGGCCAGAGCTAGACTTCATGATCATATGGCTTTTAGAGGCGTTATGGGCGAAAGAAACGGAGCAGATATTTATATCGAGGACATGAAGAAAATGAAGTTCAAATACGATATTAAAAAGGTCTTTGTAGATCAGGAAGAGGTTTGCCTGTGGTATGATATCAACATGGGAGCAAAAACGATTTTTGCATGTGGCTGGTACAGCATTGCCGAAGAAAAGATCAAGTCCTTTCAGGTGATATTTGATCCGAGACCAATTTTATAGGCAAGATTTAAACCACCATGCGCGCTTTGTGATTGTCTCGCGCCTTACATTGAAGATAATGGGAAAAACTCGTAAATGACAAATACGAATAATTAACACACCTGCCTTAGTTTTTTCACTACCACGTGGTTACCTTCCAACTGAAAAAGAAACATCAGAAATTCATCAGTTTCACTGATGTGGATACTTTTTATAGTATCGGTTTGCCCATCTGCTGTTTTAATCTCATCTCCTGCTTTCAGTTCTAACAGCGTAGAAGTGGGCAGTTTGTCACTTAAAATTGTCATTCGTAAAAGGTATATTTAGGGTAAAAGATGTATTTACCGCTGTAGAAGAAACCTTCAGTGTTCCGTTATGGGCATTGGCAATTTCTGATGCAATATATAAACCCAGGCCAAGGCCTTTCTGATTAGGTTCCACCTCACCTCTGGAAAAAGGCTGAAATAACCGCTCCATTGCAGCATCCGGAATTTGTTTCCCCTGATTGGTTACACAAAGATTAAATTCTTTTTCGCTGCTAAAGGCCGTGATTTCAACGGTAGAGTCTGATGGTGAATAGTTTAACGCATTAGCCAGTAAATTGGAAAAAAGCTGTGCAACCCGCTTTCCGTCTGCATGAACAGGGTGATCAAAACTAAAGCTCACCCTGATATTTCTTAATGGCCAAATGGCCTGCAATTCTTCTACTACCTGCAGCAGCAGCTTCTCTAAATCTTCGTCGGCTGTTCTGCTCAGTGTAATTCCCCCGCCTAAACGCCCGCTGGCAAAATCGAGCATATTTTCAATCAAACCATTCATTCTGAACGACGAATCGCTTATAATTTTGGTAATGCGACCCGTACGTTCGTCTAAATTTAAACGCGATAACAGCTGCGCACTACTCGAAATCGCATTTAAAGGATTACGTAAATCGTGACCCAAAATAGCAATAAACTGATCTCTTAAAACAGCTATTTCCTGTTCTTTTTTTAATTCTCTTTCTGTTTTAGCAAGTTCTTCCAGCGCATCTAAATGAAAGGCAATCAAGTCAGCAAACATGGTAAACATCCCCCTGACAGTTGCATTTTTCAATTTAGCAGGCTTAGGATCAATGGCACAAAGTGTACCGAAAAACGTACCATTTTTTAATACGATGGGTACTGAAATATAGCTTTGAAAACCATACATTAACGGTGTATGATGATGTGCGAAATCGGGATCCTCTGCTACATGATCAATGATCACAGCCTGTTGATGCTGTCTGATTTCATTACAGATGGTCGTTTCGAGTTTAAGCTCACCTCCAACAGCTAACCCGAAATTTATTTCATCCCGAACCGCGCAGGCCGTCCATGTATCTGGTGTTACCCTGGCCACCGCCGAAAAACCCATTCCTGTAGTTCTACAAACAATTTCTAAAATATGCGCGACTGCAGGAATCTTATTTATGGATTCGATGTCGTTATGGATGCTATTACTAAAATTTTGCAATACTAAGGAGGATAATTTTCAGCAATTTACAAAAAAATACAAATGTACAAGGCATTAAACAATGTTATGATATCTCTTTTACGTAAACTGATCTCTTTATTCCTGATTTGAGTATAAATCTCCCCTATTTATGCGGTTAGTAAACAACCGTATTGATTAATATTTAAACTACACATTAAAAAATTTTAATCATACTTATCAATAGGGTTGTTTAGATCAGGCTTTCAATAAAGCTGGTTTTTCGTGGTAGGTTCTCCAAAGCAGCTCTCCAAATAAGGTGTTTGACCAGGCAAACCAGGCCCTGGTGAAATTTGCCGGATTATCTTTATTAAAAGATTCGTGCATGAAACCTTTGCCCGCATGCGTTTTACGCAAAGTGTCTATACAATATTTAATCTCCGCATCATCTTTAGAGGTTAATGCCCGCATCGTAATACTCATTGGCCAAATCATGTCTTGCCCTGCATGCGGGCCTCCAATGCCTTCAGCTGCAGTACCTTTAAAGAAATACGGATTATCTTTCGAAAGTGCAAATTTTCTGGTGTTCTGATAAATCGGATCTTCAATTTTCATCGCCCCTAAATAAGGCAAACTCAATAAACTCGGTACGTTCGAGTCGTCCATTAGATAAGAACTGCCAAAACCATCCACCTCAAAAGCATAAATTTTACCATACTTTGGATGGTTTACAATGGCGTATTTTTGAAGTGCAGCATTTACCTCATCGGCAAGATTTAATAAACTGCTTTCTAATGTTTTGTCGCTGTTGAGTGCTTTAATCATTTCTGCCGCCTGCTTTAAGCTTGATACGGCGAAAAAGTTAGATGGGACCAAAAATGGAAAAATAGTCGCGTCATCACTCGGGCGAAATGCAGAACAAATCAGTCCGACAGGATTTACAGGAAAACCATAACCCGCCATGGGTAACGAATCGGTTGGTTGAGTCGTTTCCCGCTGGAAATGGTAGGGACCTTTATCGGTTTTGCGCTGTTGCTCTTTAAAAGTTTTTAAGGTGGCTTCAATTCCTTTCTTCCAATTCGCATCAAACGGCGTTTTATCACCTGTTTTTTTCCAATAATGGTATGCCAAACGGATAGGGTAACACAACGAATCAATTTCCCACTTGCGCTCGTGTACACCCGGCTGCATAGCCGTTTTATCGGTTTTCCACTCGCCTACCTTGTTCGCATCGCCGTAAAAAGCATTGGCATAAGGATCTTTTAAAATACACTTGGTTTGGTGGATAATAACACCGGCAATCAGTTTTTTAAGAGGCTCATCCTCATTCACAAATTGGAGGTATGGCCAAACCTGGGCTGAACTGTCCCGTAACCACATGGCATCAATGTCTCCTGTAATCACATAAGTATCTGGTCTGCCCTCTTTTTCCGTGTAATAAACTGTTGTATCTAAGGTATTTGGAAAACAATTTTCAAACAGCCAGGCCAATTCAGGATTTTTAACATTCGAATGGAAGGTTTTAATGGCAGCATCTATCGCTTTGCTTTGAAAGTGCCTTTTCGTTGCAGCTACACGTACTACAGGAAATTCAGACGCGAGATCAGCCGCGAAAGAAAATTTCGATGCCACCACTCCTGCCCCTAACAGGCCCGTGTTTTGTATAAATGTTCTTCTTCTCATTATGATGTATTATGATATTTTGGTTTTTTTTGTGAACGCAATCTGTTTCGTCGTCAATCCATATCACCTGTAAGGGCAGCATGTTATTCGGTCAGTCCTTAACAAAAATAGGATAATTTTCCGAACTTAAAAATGATAATAGCTAATTAAACTATTCCTAAATCGATTTTCCTACGATAGATTGATGATCTTTTTGTTGCCCGGATAGGTTACAAAAGATATTATTCAGGCCCCGTTTTTACTGCTATCAGCGATATTGGTTTTAATTTACCGATAAGTTAATGGCATATGCTTTCTATACACGAAGCCTTCATATTTTCAAACCTATCTGGAAGTGAACCGGTAACGGTGGTTTAGTGGTGTTTGGCCTTTTTCCGTTTGATAGATGATTTATTGAAGTTAAACAGCGTATTTTTCAGCTCGGTTTCTGTAAATTCTTTCTCAAAGAATTGCCTGGTCTTCTTGTTTACGAACAGCGTAGCTGGAATAGCACCCGACCATTTTTTATTGATCCTTTCTATATATTGCTGCTGATCGGGTTCATTTAAGAGAAATACCTCAGCGTTGATTTTATTCTGCTTTACAAATGGAATGACTTCCCTTTGCAATTTTGATTTAAAATCCAGACTCACTAACAGTACCTTAACAGGTTTTGTTAAATTGGCTAACCGTAACTGCTCAAAATTGGGCAACTCGGCTACACATGGCGAACACCAGGTTGCCCAAAAGTTGATTACATAGGTAGTATCTTTACCATTGCCGATGCGTTTATTCAAATCGTCCAATGTCAGCAATTTTACTTGTGCATGGGTAGAAAAAGTGGTTATTGATAAGAAGATGATAATGATTATTCGCATATATGGACAACAGAAAATGGTGGAATTATTTTGTTTTTGGGATCCGTCACCCTGAACTTCCGCCCTGCCGGTCGGACGGGTGTTTCAGGGTCTTCTTATGATCTGTCATTCTGAATGCAATGAAGAATCTTTTATTTAAAGAAAGATTCTTCGCTTTGCTACCATTGACGTTATTTTTAATTATTTGATAGTTAAATACTTATGAAATATGCATTTCCATTCAAAAAGGCCTTCGCACTGTGTCTCCGTTCTACTTAAGTCCGGCCTAACAAATTTTTCGGACTCCACTGACCAAGCCCTACCACTGGCTTCAAAAGAAAAATTTTCAGCCGGCATTTTTTGTTACTTTTTGATGCCAAAAAGTAAGAGCCCTTCGGCGGCGGCGAGCCGAGGCAAGACTGAGCCGTATGGCAAGTAATTAGTTACGTCATTTATATTGATTTTTATAAAATAAATTATCCCTCAGAATGACAAGAATAAACATCAATTCACCGAACCCGATTTAACCAGCACACGCTGATAGGCGGGTAAAGTCAAATCATCTACGATTACTCCTCTCGTGGTGCTTGCATGCACGAAGAAACCATTATTAAGGTAGACCCCTACATGATCCACATCATTTCCGCCAAAAGAAAAAAACAGCAGGTCCCCCTCTTTCAGGTTATCCACATCTTTACGTTTTACCACGTTGGCTTGCTCACGTGATATACGTGGAAGGGTAACGCCATATATTTCTTTCTCCAATAAGAATGCAAAACCGGAACAATCAATACCATTTTTATCTAAACCGCCGAAACGGTATTTTACGCCTGTCCAATCGGTAATAAAACGATAGAGCGATTTGCTTTGCAACTGTGCCATCGCGTCAGCGGCTCTTGCTGCTTTTGTATCGCTTTTAACGGTATACCTTCTGGCACCACAGGAAGAAAGGAAGAATATGATGGTGACCAAAAAGAGTAAGCTTATTTTCACGCGGAAGGCAAAAGGTGTAAGGTTTAAGGTTCTTTCCATCTTCTTGTGTATTGGTTGCATGTGGTGAGATTTAAAACCTTTGACCTTAAACCTTACACCCAAAACCTTTATTAGTTCTTAATCAATCGTTGTATTTCATCCAGTTTTAACAAGGCTTCTACAGGAGTTAACGCATTTACATCCAGATTATTCAATGTATCGCGGATTTTTACCAAAATTGGATCATCAATGGCGAACATTTGCAGCTGGTAAGCCTGGTTTTGTACTTTTTTAATGCTATCCTTTATACTTTGTCCTTCTGTACGGTCTATTTCTAATTTTTTAAGAATCTCATTCGCACGGCCTATTAATTTTGTCGGCATACCGGCCATTTTTGCCACATGTATACCAAAGCTATGTTCACTACCACCGGGTATAAGTTTTCTTAAGAAAATTACCTTATTGCTCATTTCTTTTACCGATACATTAAAGTTTTTAATGCGGGGCATGGTATTGGCCAGTTCGTTTAGCTCATGGTAGTGCGTAGCAAATAAGGTTTTAGGTCGGGCCGTTGGATGCTGATGCAGAAATTCCGCAATTGCCCAGGCAATCGAAATACCATCATATGTACTCGTTCCGCGACCAATTTCATCAAGCAGGATCAAACTATCATCAGAGATATTATTCAGGATACTTGCCGTTTCGTTCATTTCGACCATGAATGTACTTTCGCCCGAAGAGATATTATCAGATGCCCCCACCCGGGTAAAAATCTTATCTACTATCCCAACTTCTGCATCCTTAGCCGGAACAAAAGATCCCATTTGTGCCATTAACACAATCAGTGCGGTTTGACGCAAAATAGCAGATTTACCTGCCATGTTGGGACCGGTAATCATGATGATCTGCTGACTTTCTGTATCAAGATATACATCATTGGTGATGTATTCAGTGCCAACAGGTAACTGTTTTTCAATTACCGGATGACGGCCACCTTTAATATCAAGCACTTTATTTTCGGTAACTTTTGGCTTGTTATAATGATTTTTAGCCGCCAGCTGGGCAAAACACAACAAACAGTCGAGCTGGGCGATCAGATAAGAATCAAGCTGGATGGGTTTGATGTAACTGGCCGTTTCGTACATCAGTTCGTTATACAAACGGATCTCAATAGCCTGTATTTTTTCTTCCGCACCCAAAATCTGGTCTTCGTATTCTTTCAGTTCTGGTGTAATGTATCTTTCCGCATTTACCAAAGTCTGTTTACGGATCCAACCTTCCGGCACTTTATCTTTATGGGTATGGGTAACCTCTAAATAATAACCGAAAACATTATTAAAGGCAATTTTTAATGATGGAATACCTGTAGCTTCTGCTTCCCGCTTCTGGATCTGAACCAGATAATCCTTTCCGCCAAAAGCAATTTTGCGTAAACGGTCTAAATCTTCATCTACCCCATCAGCAATTACGTTTCCTTTAATCAGCAACGCCGGAGGATCAGCCTGTAACTCTCTTTCAATCCGTTCTCTTATGGCCAGACAAGGGTTTAGCTGGTCGGCTATTTTAATCAGGAAAGGATTTTTAGATTCGCCTGCCAGTTTTTTAACGGC
The DNA here is from genome assembly GCF_913776295.1 of uncultured Pedobacter sp. Lineage (GTDB taxonomy): Bacteria > Bacteroidota > Bacteroidia > Sphingobacteriales > Sphingobacteriaceae > Pedobacter. The sequence continues at coordinate 168,062 of NZ_CAJYOJ010000060.1, read as the reverse complement.
TTCGATATGATATAGTGCCCGTTTTAAAGCCACCAGTTCCCTTGGACCTACCCTTTGTAAACCGACCTTCGATATCAACCGTTCTAGATCGCCTATCTGCTTGATATTACTCAGAAATTCGCCCTGTAAGTCCTCATGTTTTACAAAGTAATCCACCATTCCCAGCCGTTCCTGAATAGGTTTCAATTCTTTTAACGGCATAATGATCCACTTTTGCAACAAGCGTGCACCCATTGGCGTGCAAGTATGGTCTAAAATATCGAACAGCGTTACCGCATTGTCGTTAGGAGAATTCACAAGCTCCAGATTACGGATGGTAAAGCGGTCGAGCCACATGTAGCGGTCTTCCTCTATTCTGCTAATGGAAGTAATATGTTGCAGGTTGCGGTGTTCAGTTTCACCCAGATAATGCAAAATCACGCCAGCGGCCACAATTCCACTTTGCAAACGCTCAATGCCGAAACCTTTTAACGAAGAGACCTCAAAATGCTTCATCAGGGTTTCGTTTCCAAAATCAGTGGTAAACGGCCATTCATCTAAGCCAAAAGTGTAAAAACGATCGCCAAAGTTTTCAGTAAAAGCTTGTCGCTTTGATTTTTGAAAGATCACTTCTGTAGGTTTAAATCCTTGCAAAAGTTTATCAATATAGTCGCTGTTACCCTGAGCAATTAAAAATTCGCCTGTTGAAATATCTAAAAATGAAACACCCAGATGCGTTTTATCAAAGAAAACAGCAGCCAGGAAATTGTTAGACTTCTGGCTTACAATATTGTCGCCATAAGCCACGCCAGGGGTAACCAGCTCTGTTACACCGCGCTTAACAATGGTTTTGGTTGATTTAGGGTCTTCAAGCTGATCGCAGATGGCTACGCGTTGCCCGGCACGTACCAGCTTGGATAAGTAATTATCTAAAGAGTGGTGCGGAAAACCGGCCAGTTCTAAGGCGCCACCATTGGGACCAGTACCTCTTCTGGTTAATACAATGCCTAAAATCTGCGCCGTTTTAATGGCATCTTCGCCAAAGGTTTCATAAAAATCGCCAACCCTAAATAGTAAAAGTGCACCCGGATACTTCGCCTTTATCGCGTTGTATTGCTGCATTAACGGGGTTTCTTTATTTGTGTCTTTAGCCAAAACTGAAATGAATTTACAAAAGCCATAAAGATAACACGAATAAGCATTTTACAACTGTTTTGTTGAAAAGTTAAAAAAATTGGTTGTTTAACTGTTTAAATTGATTACTTGTAGGATATCAGAGTTAACCAATTTATACGATTAAAACAGTTAACCCTTTTGTGGAAATGAAGGGTTCTGTGCATCTCGGGCTGTATAGCCCTGTTATCCGCTTTACTTCGTTACACTCCGTGCCCGCTCCTACCACGTTTAGATACACTGGGCTTTTCTAATCCTGTTGTATGATCATCCAATCCGAGCTACAGTTAACCAGTTTATACGATTAAAACAGTTAACCATTTTTTGGAATGAAAGGTTCTGTGCATTTCGGGCTGTGTAGCCCTGTTATCCGCTTTACTTCGTTACACTCCGTGTCCGCTCCTACCAGGTTTAGGCACAATGGGCTGTTCCAAACCTGTTGTATGATCATCCAATCCGTGTTACAGTTAACCAATTTATACGATTAACCGATTAAACTTTCTAAACAAATCATCTACTTGTATGTTAATCTTTGTATAAACTTTTTAATTATGACGATCCAACTCAACACCGACAAAAACTTAACGATACACCAGGAATACGAAGAAAAAATCAATAACCAATTAAACGAAGGCCTAAGTAGATTTAGTGACTTAATTACCCGCCTGGAAGTTCATCTTTCTGATGAGAATGGCAGCAAAGATGGTTTGGATGATAAAAGATGTTTGTTAGAGGCCAGAATAACCGGAAAAGATCCGATAGCGGTTACCAACCTGGGTAATACTTACGATTTAGCCATTACAGGCGCCTTAACAAAATTAAAAAGTGCATTGGAAAAAGTGGCTGGAAAAATGAAGGCCCACTAATCAAATTTCTATCGTCATTCCCGCGAAGGCGGGAATCTTAAAGCCTTTAAATGCAGTAGGATTTCCATCCGATAGACATCGGATCAAGTTGGGAATGACGAATCTACAGAAACAGTACGCTATAGCTGTTCTATATATCCCAAAAATAGCTTCAAAGCCTTTTTCCTATCCTCAGTTACTTCAAATTGAAGTTTGTGATACAGATAGTCTTCCAGATCGAAGTTTGGTGACCCTGGTAATTCTGCCAAAACTTCCTTTCTGTGATCTAAACCGAATTTTAAAGCAGCATTAAATTCGGCCTTAAAATCTGCTGAAACCTCTTTATTGGCTACCCAGGCGGCATACATAAAGGGCAAACCAGTAAAATTCTTCCATTCCTCTCCCATGTCGTAAGCGTAAGCAAAATCATCTTTTTTACCAAAAGTCCGATCGCCGATCAAAACAAAAGCATCCGTTTTAGCATCAGGATCAGTTGTAAACGCCACTTCTCTTTTCCAATGGAACTTCAGCAATACTTTAGCTAAGTTATTTGATGTACGCGAGTGTGCATCCAGCCTTAGTGTTTTAATTTCATCGGCCGGAACATCACTAAAAATAAATACAGAATTTACGCCCCCGTCACTACCTATACAATAATCTGCCACAATATTGGCATTTGGGACTAAGGGAATCGCTGCTACCGGCATTAAACCGATATCTGCCTGACCATTAATTACTTTAGCCGCGCAATCTGAAGGAATATCTAAACTTAAATCAATTTTATTGATAATTTCCGAATGTTTTAATCCGTATATAAAAGCTTTTGTATTAGTATAGGCAACAGCCGATATTTTAATCTTATTCAAGGTGTTATATTTTGCGCCCCGCGTTTGGCGAAAAGCGTGTTATTCAATTATTGACTCGCTTTGGCTCGTGTCTCCAGGAACCATCATAAAATTCTATTAATCATTAGGTCCTGAAACACCCGTCCGAGCGGCCGGAAGTTTAGAATGACAAAACATGTTGTGTGATTTGTTTCGCGACTAGAACTTAAGCCGTTTATTTACGTTGGGTTATCCCATTTCTAAACCTTCTAAATGAACGGCACTGTTGAACTCAAGAACGCTAAATTGCCCGTTCTCGAATCCCATTTTATAGAGCACGGTATTCTGATGTGGGAACTCGGTCATTTCGCTTAATGGTTTACCCAGTAACAAACACAAGAAAACACGCATGGCCCTGCCGTGCATGCAAAGCAGTACCGTTGTTTCTTCAGGGCGGGTCATTAAAACTTCCATGGGTTGTTTCAACCGTTCATAAACGTCCTGAACACTTTCGCCACCATCAAAATGAGCAGTATAATCTCCATTTTCCCAGCTTTGTAACATTTCCCGGAAAGCCTCACGTGCGTCCTCGGTATTCGGTTTTCCTTCCCATATCCCCCAGGCTAACTCATCTAATCCCGAAAGCCTTTCCCAGGGCAATCCCGCATCGATAAACTTTTGCACGGTTTGCCAGGTACGTTTTAGATCAGACGTGTAAATTTTATCAAAAGGAACATTTTTATATTTTTGATAAAAAGCTTCTGCCTGGGCCCGGCCTAAATCATTTAAGTCAGAATTTATACCCCTGCCCTGTACTATGCCCTGTCTGTTGAGTTCTGTTTCGCCGTGGCGTATGATGTATATTTCTTTCATTTACTAAGTTATCGAATGAGTGAATGTGGAGTGATTGAATGTTAAAGTTAACGCTCAGAATCCTCGCTCGTCTCTTTACTCACGCTATCATCCAAATCATGAATTCACCACCGGTAATTTATAATACTGCGGTTTCTGCTCTTCTTCGAAAACGACGTTTTCAAAATCCGTAACCACATTGTATAGCGTATCGCGTTCTATCGCTTTTCTGCCTACCTGTTTAATCAGATTAACCAACTGTTTGGTACTCATTGCCGGATTTTGTTCTTCTGCTCCAGCCATTGAGTAAATTTTCGTGGTATCATCCAACGTGCCGTCAATATCGTCAACGCCATAATTTAAGGATAACTGTGCCGTTTCGCGACTGATCATGGCCCAGTAAGCTTTAATGTGATCGAAATTATCCATATAAATACGGGCAATGGCATAATTTCTTAAATCTTCAATTACTGAAGATTCAGGTACATTACTCATCTGGTTATGCTGATTTCTGAACTTTAAGGGAATAAAAGTTTGGAATCCACCTGTACGGTCCTGCAGTTGGCGCAGTTTTTCCATATGGTCTACGCGGTGCCAATATTGTTCAATATGGCCATACAGCATGGTCGCATTACTGCGCATGCCCAGCTTGTGCCACTCTTCGTGGATATCCAACCATTGCTGACCGGTACATTTATCCTTGGCAATTTGTTCCCTGATTTCTGGATGGAAAATCTCTGCTCCACCCCCCGGTATTGATTCCAGGCCTGCCTCTTTCATCAAACGCATCCCTGTTGCGTAATCGATTTTGGCCTTTTTGAAAATATAATGATACTCTACAGGGGTTAATGCTTTAACATGTAAATCCGGACGGTGTTGTTTAATAGCAGTGAACAGTGCCGAATAAAATGCCACATCATACTGAGGAAGTACTCCGCCTACAATGTGCACTTCCGTTACCGGTTCGCCATCATATTTTTTAACAATATCCAGCATTTGCTCCATTGTTAAGGCCCAGCCTTCTTCTTTTTGCTTGATTAAACGGGAGTACGAACAGAATTTGCAATCGTAAACACAAAGATTGGTCGGCTCGAGATGAAAGTTGCGGTTAAAATAGGTTTTATCACCATGTCTCTCTTCCCGGATAAAATTGGCCAGCACACCAAGATAACCCAATTCTGCATGTTCGTATAAGTACACACCTTCGTCAGGGGTAATCCGCTCTTTATGAAGAACTTTGTGTGCGATGTTTTGTAGTTCAGTTGATAAATTGGTATCAGCTAATATTTTTTCAACTTGTTCAGTTGTATTCATTCCTGATTAATTTTGAACAAAAATACAATATTGAGCCGATTTGAAAATCATTTTCTTGTAACAAACCGTGTTTTATGGAAATGGAATAATATTAAATAAGCACAGATGCACAGGACTCCACACAGATTTGTTTTGTATCCGGTTAAAGAATTAGTAAAGCATCATCATATCAGCCACGGAAACAGGAAAGACATGGAAAGGACATCTTAGAAAACAGTGTTCACATGGCTAAAATCAAATAAATTAATACTGATGCTAAAAAAACAACTGTTTTTAAATGCCTTACATAAAAGTAGCTGTTAAACATCGGTGTAGATGTATTTCCGCGGCAAATATGTCCAAATAAAAAAGCACCTCTTTTTTAGAGGTGCTCCGGGTATGTTTTTCAATATGGATATTATCTCCCAGCAGGTGCAAATGTTAAAATAATATTTGCAGTTCTGCCTCCGAACTCGATTGGTGATTTCAACACCATTTGTGTGCTTGAAAGTTCAGTTAACACTAAACGATAACCTTCAGTAACATTTTTAGCTTTATCACCCTCGTATATTTTTTTAAACTGGAAGGTTTGATCTTTTGGTGCGGCCGACCAGAAAATCGTTTGCATTACCGAACCACAAGCGCTCGATGCCGGTAAAGTATAGGAACCGTTTCCACTATTGGTTAAATTCCATGTGCTTCCCTCAAAACATTTGTAAGACTTTTCTCCAAATAAGCCCTGAACAGCGCCATCAGGTAATCCTTCCAAAGCAACGTTCGTTACTACCCATTCGCGTACAACGGTACCTCTGCTACCGGTTACACCTGCAGTTACCCGTTTTGCCGTATTACAGCTTTGTAACATTACTAAAGTAGAACATGCTATGGCGATAGCTATAAATAATCTTTTCATTTTTGTGTAATTTAAATTTCCTCAAACTTGTTACATAAATCTTGCCAAAACCATTATGCGCGGTAAATTTGCAGCAAATTACTAAATTGCGCCGCTATATCAGTTCGATCAAAATCAATTATCATGAAACCAGAAACCCTTGCTATTCACGCCGCTAATCTTGTAAAAATCAATACTGGTGACGTTACACCACCGATCAGTTTATCTACCACTTTTTTTCGTGGCGAGGATGGTGGTTATCCTGGCGGGCATATGTATAGCAGGGTAAGCAATCCTAACCGGTCTGCTTTAGAAAACACTGTATGCAAATTAGAATATGGCGAAGATGCGGCGGCCTTTTCTTCGGGTAATACCTGCGGTCTGGCTTTGTTTCAGGCTTTGAAACCGGGTAGCCACATTATTGCGCCTGATGATATGTACTGGGGCATTAAAAAACAGCTACTAACGATTTTTAATGATAGTTTGGAATTTGATTTTATTGACCAGACTGATTTGAACCTCATCAGATCGGCCATAAAACCCCATACTAAACTGATCTGGATTGAAACGCCATCCAACCCGCTATTAAAGATTACGGATATTGAGGAAATTGCCAAAATCGCAAAGGCGGAAAATATCACACTGGTTTGCGATAGCACCTTTGCTTCACCTGTTTTACAAAATCCGATTCTATTGGGAGCTGATATGGTAATGCATAGCAGTACGAAATATCTGGGCGGCCATAGCGATGTGCTTGGCGGAATTTTGGTAACTGCGAAAAAAGACGAGCTGTGGGAGAAGATCAGAAATATTCAGCAAACCGGTGGTGCAGTGCCATCTCCTTTTGATTGCTTTTTATTAAGTAGAAGCATAAAAACCCTTGCCTACCGCATGAAAGGACATTGTGAAAATGGAAAGATTATCGCTGATTATTTAAATAACCACCCAAATGTTGAGGCCGTTTTTTATCCCGGCCTGGTAGATCATCCTCAGCACGAAATTGCCAAAAAACAGATGAAAGATTTTGGCGGCATGATGTCGTTTCTGGTTAAAGGTGGTGTTGAAGCAGCGCATGAAATGGTCAACAAAGTTAAATTATTTGCGCAGGCAACCAGTTTGGGCGGCGTAGAAAGTTTGATTGAACACCGTTATTCAGTAGAAGGTCCTGACAGTAAAACACCAAAAAACTTACTCCGGATTTCTGTAGGGTTGGAACACGCGGATGATATCATAGCAGATTTAGCGCAGGCGTTAGGATAAGAGGTTTTATTGTCTTCATCCCTGAATAAAGACCGGTTGTTGTAATTTTATTTAGTGCGAAACATCCCCAACTGTTTTAGCTGATGATTTGTTTCTGTAATTTAAATAGCTCATTTTTAATTAATTGCTTAAAATTCAAAATTTTATTTTGTGTATTAAAAATAAATTCAGACATTTGAAATATTATTTGGTGATAAGCTAAATAAAAGTCAATCTTCAGAGGTTGATTTATAAAGAAGTGGTGAGAGACTGGCTCCACGACCCACTGGCAACCCTCAGAAAGAGAAGGTGCCAATTCCTGACCGGATAATAGGTGTTATCTGGAGATATAAACTATAACTGATGAAAACATTAAATCTTCGATCGCTAAGCGAACCTGCTGCTGAACTGAAAACGGTGAAACAACTTACTGTTTCTATTGCTTGTTACCATAGTCCTGCCATGGGATGTATGTGCTGTTGCATACGGTAATTTAAAAATCTTCCTCTTTTGTTTCTTTCAAACTGGAAGGTCCCAAACCATTGGGATACGCCCTGCAGGCTTTAGGATTAACCTAAGCCATCATCTCAAATTGTTCAACAAATAAAAATAGCAACCATGTCAACATCATATAAATTTGAAACTTTACAATTACACGCTGGTCAGGAAATAGATCCAACAACAGGTTCAAGAGCTGTACCGATTTATCAAACTACCTCTTATGGGTTTAACAGCGCCGAACATGGCGCCAATTTATTTGCTTTGAAAGAGTTTGGTAATATCTATACCAGGATCATGAACCCAACCAATGACGTATTCGAAAAACGCATTGCCGCTTTAGAAGGTGGTGTTGCGGCTTTGGCAGTGGCATCTGGTCAGGCTGCTCAATTTATAGCTTTAAACAACATACTGGAAACTGGCGACAGCATTGTTTCTTCTTCTCACATTTATGGCGGAACGTATAATCAGTTTAAAGTGGCCTTTAAGCGTTTAGGTATTCATGTCGATTTTGCAAATCCGGATGTTCCAGAAGAATTTGAGGCAAAAATTACCGGTAAAACTAAAGCCATTTATCTAGAAACTATAGGAAACCCTGCATTTAGTGTGCCCGATTTTGAGAAAATTGCAGCCATAGCCAAAAAATATGATCTTCCATTAGTGGTAGACAATACTTTTGGTGCAGGCGGTTACTTATTTAAGCCATTAGAACATGGTGCCAACATCGTAGTTGAATCTGCAACGAAATGGATTGGTGGACATGGAACAAGCATCGGCGGAGTAATTGTTGACGGCGGAAACTACAATTGGGGCAATGGAAAATTCCCTCAGTTCTCTGAACCTTCTCCAGGTTACCACGGCTTGGTTTTCAGTGATGTTTTCGGTAGTGGCGGGCCTTTCGGCAATATCCAGTTCATCATCCGTGCCCGTGTAGAAGGATTAAGGGATCTTGGCCCTGCCCTTTCGCCTTTCAATTCTTTTCTGCTGTTGCAAGGATTGGAAACGTTATCGCTCCGCGTACAGCGACATGTTGATAATGCTCTTGAACTCGCTACCTGGCTGGAAAATCATCCTTTGGTTAAGGAAGTGCATTATCCGGGATTAGCAAGCAGCAAATACAACAATCTTGCTAAGAAATATTTAAGTAATGGTTTTGGGGCAGTGTTATCTTTCGAATTAAATGGCAGTAAGGAAAACGCCACGCAATTTATCGATAGCTTAAAATTGGTTTCGCATCTGGCGAACGTGGGCGATGCCAAAACCCTGATTATCCAACCATCGGCCACAACTCATCAACAGTTGAGCGAAGAAGAGCAATTGGCAGCAGGTGTAAAACCAAATGCCTTAAGGGTTTCAGTTGGTATTGAACATATTGATGATATTAAAACAGATTTTGAACAAGCATTTGCGGCCATTAACGCACAAGTTTCTACCGAGAGTTTATCAGCCTAAGCCCATTTATTTTCCGAACACAACAAAACAATGAGTACAGCATCAATATATAATCATAACAAACAGTTTAAATTAGAAAGTGGAAAGAAAATCCGAAACCTACAAATTGCTTATCAAACTTATGGAAAGCTAAATGCAGCTAAAGATAATGTGATCTGGGTTTGCCATGCACTAACAGCTAATGCTGATGTTTTTGAATGGTGGGAAGGTTTGTTTGGGCGAAAGGCGTTGTTTAATCCTGAAGAGCATTATATTGTATGCGCCAATGTGTTAGGGTCTCACTATGGCAGCACCAATCCACTAAGCAATAATCCGGTAACAGGTTTACCTTATTATCTTTCTTTTCCGCAATTTACCATTCGCGATTTAGTATCTGCACACCAATTATTGGCTTCGCATTTGGGTGTTGACGATATAAAATTGTTAATTGGTGGTTCTTTAGGCGGGCAGCAAGCTGTGGAATGGAGTATTTCGGAACCGAATAAAATAGAAAACCTGATTTTAATTGCTACTAATGCAGCACATTCTCCATGGGGCATTGCTTTTAATGAAAGTCAGCGTTTGGCCATTACCACTGACAGGACTTTTTATGCCAACCAACCTAACGGTGGCAGTAAAGGTTTAAAAACGGCACGTAGTATCGCACTGTTAAGTTATAGAACCTACAGTGCTTATGGCAGTACACAGGTAGAAAGTGTAAACGATAAAACAGACAATTTCAGGTCGTCTTCTTACCAAAATTATCAGGGAGAAAAACTGATCAATCGTTTTAATGCTTACAGCTATTATTATTTAACCAAAGCAATGGATAGCCATAACGTAGGCCGCAACCGCAAAAGTATTGGCGATGCTTTAAAATTAATTACCGCGAATACACTGGTTATCGGAATAGAAAACGATGTATTGTTTCCACTTTCGGAACAGCAGTACCTGGCCGATCATATTCCTGGAGCAGAATTTATTGCTTTGCATTCTGACTATGGGCATGATGGTTTTTTAATCGAAACGAATGCATTGACCAATGTAATCGGAAACTTTATGAAAGAAAGCCGTAATAAAAAGATCATCAAATTACAGCATACCGCTTAGAAAGATATAAGGTAGAGGGTATAAAGGTTGAAGATGAAAACTGGATACTCACATAAAAATTTAAAACAAATTACAAAAATAAGAACAGCTATATCGGTGTAATCGACCTATCTGTTTAATCACTTTAAAATAATGAGTAAGAATTTAAAAATCGGTTTATTTGGTTTTGGTGTTGTAGGACAAGGTTTGTTGGATATCATCCAAAGCCAGAGCCTTAACCTGGAGATCATTAAAATCGCGATAAAAGATCCCCGAAAAAAGCGCACCTTGAATAAGGATCTGTTTACTACTGATCGTAATGAAATACTGAACAATACAGAGATCAATACCATTGTTGAACTGATCAATGATGCTGACGCGGCCTATGAAATTGTAACTACCGCATTAAAAAACGGTAAAAATGTGGTCTCTGCGAATAAAAAAATGATCGCTACACACTTAAAAGAATTGGTGGATCTTCAACAGAAGTATGGTACATCCTTACTATATGAAGGTGCCGTTTGTGGCAGTATTCCGATTATCCGTAATTTGGAAGAATACTACGACAATGAATTGTTCCATGCGTTGAGCGGAATTTTTAATGGTTCATCCAATTACATCCTGTCGAAAATATTTAACGAGAACCAAAGTTACGATTCTGCATTAAAGGAAGCTCAGGACTTAGGTTTCGCTGAAACTGATCCAATTTTAGATGTTGGAGGTTACGATCCGAAATACAAACTGGCTATTGCTACTGCCCATGCCTATGGTTTATTTGTCAATCCTGACGCCATTTTAAACATTGGTATACAGAACCTATCCAACCATGATATTAAATATGCCCGTGAGAAAAATTTCAAAATTAAACTGGTTCCTACCGCGCGTAAAGTAAATACGAAGGATATTGTGACCTATGTACTACCTAAACTCGTAGCGAAAGATGATTTTCTGTACAATGTAGAAAACGAATACAATGCTGTGGCCGTTCAGGCGGCTTTTGCCGACAAACAGTTTTTCTACGGTAAAGGGGCTGGTGGCCACCCTACCGGTGCTGCCGTATTATCTGATATCGCCGCATTACGTTACGATTACCGGTATGAATACAAAAAATATCACTCAGAAAATGGTGTAAAACATACAGAAGAAATTCTTTTGGAAGTTTACTTGCGTTATTCAGATGAAGATCTGATTACATTATTGGAATTTGACCACATTAGCGAGCGTTATGCGGCCAGCAGTTATAAATATGTGGTGGGTACGGTTAAGTTAGAAAGTTTAATTAAAAACCGCGATTTGCTTTTAGACCCATCTGTGTTTGTGGCTTACACCGGCAGACAAATTTACAAACAGGAGCAATTAAGTGAAAATGTTTTTGCCGCAGAACTGGCCAGCCTTTAATTTATTTTTTAGGATTATTTTTTTTATTTGTTTTGTTGTTAAGTACAAAGGTCGGAGCGATTCCGGCCTTTTACATGATTTAAAATTTTCTAAAATACGCTATCGGTCTTCATTTTCCTTATCATTTTTATGATAAAGCTCAATAAAAACGATCTTCTTTTCTTCTTCGAAATAGGCCTAAATCAATCTCAAACCAGAGTTTACTCCACGGCCTTTTAAAGATTTACAGGCCATCTTTTTTACTTTAATAACGCATGTATTGATACCTAAGTTATCTATGGTATAGCTAAATGGTGGTTGCTGACTTGGCCTAACATTTATAATCGTCTTTACCATTTCCAGATCATCATTTAGTGTTCTATACTTTTTTAATAGAAATTTCAAACCCCTATTAAATTCGGTAAGTGAATCGAAATACATATATTAATTCTCATCTTCGTCGTATACTCTTACAGAATAGGGCAACTCTCTGTAGAATGCGAGTTCGTAATTAATATCCTTCCCATCTTCTGTAACTTCCCAGGGTAAATCTTTATGTGAGTAATCGCTTATGGCTGTGGCCGACCAATCGCTCATTTGTTCGATAACTTTATCTATAACATCTTTTTCGCTGGCTTTAAGTACGGTTAAATCAGCTTTTTCAAGTGGCAGATAACGCTTTTGCGGATAACCTTTAAATTCTGTTTTGATCCGTTGAAGCTGATTGGCATCTATCATTTGATTAATAATAGCATCTAATTTCTGGGGAACAGGGCCATAAGGCAATTTTTTATACTTAGCACCCGTTAAATGCTCTTCGTACAATTCATAATAATTAAAATCAGAAAAATAAAGGAGTTTATACAGTACAGTTTCACCAACATTAGGTTTACCGGCACAACGCTCTAAAATGTAAAGCAAAACATTTTTAAACTTATTGATATTTAAGGCCCGCACAGAAATACGTTCTTCTGTAATCTCGCCGTGTGAGAGATCAGATGGCTGCAGACTTTGGTTCGCCAGAAAATCTTTGGTTATAAAGTCATCCAGGGAAAAGCCCAGCGTTATAGACAGTTTTTGCATTTCACTTAAACTCACGCCGCGATTACCCAACTCCATCTGCGTTAAGGACGGCCTTGAAATGCCAATACTTTTTGCTAAATCTTCCTGAGAGAAACCTTTTTGCAAACGTAAATTAGCTATTCTTTCGCCAATTTCTTTTTTTGATAGTTCATATCCCATAACCCAAAGATACAATATGTTTTAAAATAAAACAACACAATGATTGATTTAAGAACAGTAGATATTTTAGTTTTCGTTTCTTTGGAAATTGATAATCATGAGGAAAGTTTTGAAGTATTTTATTAGAATAAGCCGAATTGAATAAATAGCTACTGTTTTATTTAAATATATTTTTTGATGATTACACACGATCTCCTCCAGCCTTTTCTACTTTCTCTATGCCTTTCTGTATCAAAGTATCATTATGGATGGCTAGCTTAAACTTAAATATTTTGCCTTCCCAATCTTTGCTTTTATAATATTCAAGTTTTTCAACATAATTATCGTCGTTTAAAATAAAAGTTCCTCCTCCCGCATCAAAACTGATGCTATCCTTCGGGTCAAGACTATGTTTCAAAAAAGCAAAATGTGTATGATTAAATAACTTGATCATTTTGAGCTTTCCGGAATAATCAGTCGTTTGACTGGTTCCATTCTCTATAGTTGTAGCTGAAATCAACTGCCAGGTCCCCTGGATGTTTAGAGCAGAATTTTTTCTGTTTTCATCGTTATTCGTACAAGAAAATAAAGAAAAAACGGCCAGTAGCATTAAGATATTTTTCATCAATCAGCTGATTCGGTATTTGCCATATTTATCCTCTGCCCGCCATTTTGATCAGTTTGTGCGCGAGATCTTTGCCTAAATAACGATCAATGATGGTATGCACCACGTATAATATAGGTGTCATTAAAATGGCCACAATAAACTTATAAGTATAATTTACAAGGCCAATTGCGGCAACCATTTTCCAGCTGTAGTGGTATTGCGGGTTTAAATAAAATGCGATAAAAATCACCACAAAACTGTCGATCAGCTGAGAAACCAATGTAGAACCGGTTGCACGCAGCCATAAAGCACGTTCTCCGGTTATTTTTTTTATGCGATGGAAAATGAGTACGTCAGCCATTTGCCCGATAATAAAAGCCGTGATGGAACCTGCGATAATCCACATGCCTTGTCCAAAAATCCCGGCGAAGGCATTATTCATATTCAGGTCTTCGCCATTGATATTCTGGTGTACCCAAAAATCAGCGGCACTTAAATGCATCGATCCCCAAACCACCAAAAAAGCAAAAGCGATTAAAATAGAAGTAAGGATAGATAAAAAACGGACCTGTTTTACCCCAAAATATTCGTTTATAATGTCTGTCATAATGAAAATAATGGGCCAGGTTAATACCCCTGCAGACATAACAAAAGACAGATTTGGAACACCAAACAAATTGATATCGAACTTTTTAAAGCCCAGAGTTTCTTCAACACTGAATAGTTTGACACCAATAAATTCTGATAGTATAGCATTTGCTACAAAGAAACTACCCAGAACGAGCAGCAAACGGCTTTCTTTTGTCTTAAAAGTCATAGGCAATAAATCTAAAAATAATCTGGCGAATTATTGCAGAGATTATGCTTTTTAACAGGAAGCTGATTATCATTCAAATTGCGCTATAATGCTAAACCACAATTTTACAATCTATCAACCTCTAAATTAGGTTAGCAAATTTAATCTACCAATCTTTGCCCCTCCGAAAAACAATCAGACTATGGCTAAAAAACGACACTTTTTATTGATTCTTATTCTGGGTTCACTGGCTGCTCTTGGCCCTTTTTCTATTGATATGTACTTACCTGGTTTTGTTGATATTGCAAAGGATTTAAAAAGTACCGAATCTACTGTGGCACTATCTTTATCCAGTTTTTTTATCGGGATTTCTGCTGGCCAGCTGTTATACGGGCCGCTTTTGGATAAATTTGGCAGGAAAAAACCCCTATATTTCGGGTTAGCGCTTTATATCTTCGCTTCTTTTTTATGTTTAGCGGTAACCGATGTAAACCAGTTAATCTTGTTACGGTTCGTACAAGCTATCGGAAGCTGTGCTACAGCTGTAGCCTCGGTTGCTATGGTTAGGGATCTGTTTTCGGTAGAAGAAAGCCCAAAAGTATTTGCCTCCCTGATGTTGGTGATTGCGGTTTCGCCCATGCTAGCTCCAACGGCTGGCGGCTATCTAATTTCGGCTTTAGGCTGGAAATATGTGTTTGTGTTTTTAGGTTTAATGGCCATCTTAATGCTACTGGCCTCCATTTTCAAACTACCCGAAAGTTATACACCAGATCCCAGCTATTCTTTAAAGCCTAAACCTATTCTGACCAATTTTTTCACGGTTTTAAAAGAACCTCAATTTTATACCTATGCGTTAATCAGTTCGATCACGTTTTCAGGTTTATTTGCTTACGTATCTTCATCTCCTACGGTGTTTATGAAAATATACGAGGTAAGCAAAACGGGGTATGGTTGGATTTTCGCTTTGTTATCAGTAGCATTCATTGGTTCCAGTCAGATAAATAGCCTCATATTAAAATGGTTTACCAGCAAGAATATAGTCACTTATGCGCTTATTGCCCAATGCATTTTCAGCTTAATATTTTTGATTTTTGCTTTAAATAACTGGCTTGATTTGTACACTACCATTGGTTTTATCGCGCTATTTTTAGCCTGTCTCGGATTGATTAATCCGAATGCGGCAGCTTTATCACTGGCCCCATTTTCTAAAAATGCCGGTAGTGCCTCGGCCTTAATGGGCGCTTTGCAAATGGGATTAGGTGCGCTGGCTTCAGTAATGGTGAGTTTATTTAGCGAACACTCAGTGGTACCCATGCCATTGGTGATGACGGTTGCCGCATTTATTGCTTTAGCTTGCTTATGGATCGGAAGCAGGTTTATTACCAAAGAAGTCGAGGCATCGGTAGATGCTACTGTTGTAGGGCACTGATCTTTTCCCTGTAATTGCCATATCTTAGAATTATCGGGTATTTTCAGAATAAATCAACCGAAGCTAAACATCTGGCAATTGCTGGATTGACGCAGCTTAATCCTGACGTTTAACCCTTTGCAAAGAATCAATCACTTATATTTAGAATCATTTAGAACGGCTTTTGGTAGTGGGCTTTTACGTCTTAAGCTTTTTTTTCCTATTTTCGCTTATAAGATGCTTCATATACAATCTAAACTTCCTGGTGTAAATACCACCATTTTTTCGGTGATGAGTAAACTTGCCGCCGAACACGATGCCATTAATCTTTCCCAGGGATTTCCGGACTATGCCTGTGATCCAAAACTTACGGAATTGGTTAATAAAGCAATGAAAGATGGTTTTAATCAATATGCACCAATGCCTGGTTCTACTTTTTTAAAAGAAACCATTGCAGAGAAAGTTGAAAAACTATATAATATCAAATATGATCCTGAAAATGAAATTACGGTTACAGCGGGTGGAACACAGGCAATTTTTACTGCATTGGCCGCTATTATTCATGCAGGTGATGAAGTAATTATTTTTGAACCGGCTTACGACAGCTATGCACCAACAATTAAACTTTTAGGCGGACTGGTTAAAACTTATGAACTCGCCCCGCCGAATTATGCGATTGACTGGGATATGGTTAAAAAGTTATTTACGGTAAAAACCAGGATGATCATCTTAAATACCCCACAAAATCCGACGGGTAGTATTTTATCGTCAGATGACATGAAATCCCTTATTAAACTCATTAGCGGTACGGATATTATTATTTTAAGCGATGAGGTTTATGAACACCTGATTTACGATGGACAAAAGCACCAGAGTGTAATGTGCTATCCTGAATTAAGGCAGAGAAGTTTCATCGTAGCCTCTTTTGGTAAACTTTTGCACGCTACGGGATGGAAACTGGGATATTGCCTTGCACCGGAAGATTTGACCAAAGAATTTAGAAAGGTACACCAATTTAATGTTTTCAGCGTTAATAGTCCCATGCAGCAGGCCATTGCCGAATACATTAAAGAACCAAAAAATTATATCGAAATTGGCAGTTTCTTTCAGCAAAAAAGGGATTACTTTAGAAATCTTCTGGCTGAAAGCCGCTTTAAACTTTTGCCTTGTAACGGTTCGTATTTTCAATGTGCAAGCTACAGCAATATCAGCGATGAAAAAGATACCGATTTTAGCATCAGATTGATCAAAGAATTTGGAGTGGCCACCATTCCGGTTTCTGCATTCTATCAAAAGGCAACTGACCATAAAATCATCAGGTTCTGCTTCGCCAAAGAAAATGATACCCTCGCGCTGGCAGCCGGGAAATTAAAAAACGTTTAACCAGACTAAACCGATACACCATGGAAGCACCTGTTTATACCCAAATAGAAAATCTGAAAGTAACCGTTTTTCAGGCCTATCTTTTCTGGGAAAACACTGAGAAAAACCTGCTGAATCTGTCGCTTAGACTGTCTATGGGTGTGAGGGAGAAAACCGATATCATCATTTTACCCGAAATGTTCAATACAGGTTTTAGCATGAACTCTGAAGCATTAGCAGAAGAAATGGGTGGTAAAACGATGCAATGGATGCAGAAAATGGCTCATCAATACAATTGCGTGGTTACGGGTAGCCTGATTATTAAGGAAAATAACCAATACTTTAACCGTCTGGTCTGGATGGAGCCAGATGGCAAACATCAGCATTACGATAAACGCCACCTGTTTGGCATGGGCAATGAAGATCAGCACTTTAGTCCGGGTAAAGAAAAGCTCATTGTTGAACTCAAAGAATGGAAAATCAGGTTAGCCATCTGTTATGATCTGCGCTTTCCGGTCTGGCTGCGTAATGTAGATGAAGAATATGATATCTTACTTTTAGTAGCCAGCTGGCCCGATAAACGATCGGCACACTGGAAGGCCCTGATTCCAGCAAGGGCGATTGAAAACCAGAGTTATGTAATCGCCGTAAACCGTGTTGGGCATGATGGAAACCAAGTTTACCACAGCGGATTATCAATGTGTCTGGATCCATACGGTAATACCGTTTATTACAAACCCGAAGACGAAGATTTGTACACTTTCAGTATCAATTATGAAGAACTGGTGAAAATCAGGAGGCAGTTTCCATTTTTAAAAGACGCCGATCGGTTTATCATTGAATAGCGGATAATCAATGATCCAGATGCTATCTTCACAACGTAGTAAAACGATTGATTATTGGGATATTCAATCATTAATTTGCAATTTCAGACAACACTAATCGATATACCATTAAACCGTTAACCAAGCTAAATAAATGTTTAACCGCCGTAAATTTATAAAGGCTTCTGCCCTATCTGCCGGGTTAATGGCTATTGATAAAGGCAGTATTGCCCAAGCTTTTGCTAACAAGCCGTCAAAAGCTCGAAATATTCCCATTGTAATTTCTACCTGGGATTTTGGCATTGCAGCAAATGCTGATGCCTGGAAAGTTTTATCATCTGGCGGTCGCGCTTTGGATGCCGTTGAACAAGGTGTATGGGTACCAGAAGCCGACGAAAAAAATCAATCTGTAGGTTATGGCGGTTTGCCAGACCGTGATGGCCGCGTGACGCTGGATGCCTGTATTATGGACGAATTGGGCAATTGTGGTGCTGTTTTGGCACTGGAGCACATTAAACACCCTATATCGGTAGCCCGTAAAGTAATGGAAAAAACGCCTCATGTTATGTTAGCCGGCGATGGTGCTTTGCAGTTTGCATTGGAGCAGGGCTTCAAAAAGGAAAACCTGCTTACCCCTGCCAGCGAGAAAGCATGGAAAGAATGGCTGAAAACCGCCAAGTATGAACCAGTAATGAATATCGAGAATAAACTTTACGAGAAAGCAGCCCCACAAAAATTGCCGGGCAACCAATATAACCACGATACCATTGGGATGCTGGCTATTGATGCGAAAGGCAATATTTCTGGTGCCTGTACCACAAGCGGTATGGCTTATAAATTACATGGCAGAATTGGCGATAGTCCGATTATTGGCGCTGGCCTATATGTAGATAACGAAATTGGAGGCGCAACCTCAACGGGAGTTGGCGAAGAGGTAGTACGAAATGTGGGTTCTTTTCTGGTGGTAGAGCTCATGCGGCAGGGTTATACACCGGAAGCAGCCTGTAAAGAAGCAGTAATGCGTATTATTAAAAAGAAACCCGAAACGGCTAAAAACATTCAGGTAGGATTTTTGGCCATTAATAAAAAGGGCGAATACGGTGCTTATGCCATCCAACAGGGTTTTAGTTATGCCGTTTGTAATGCAGAAAAACAAGATCTTTTAATTAAAGGCAAGAGTTATTACTAATTTAAGGTTAAATTATTTATCTGATACCAAGATTTAATTTTTAAAGAAAGGCGATTATCGGTATTCTTCCTTCAAATAGACCCTGAAATGAATTCAGGGTGACGAGAGGAAAATAAAACCGTTTCCAGAATATAAATCTAAACAACATGAACCCAAGAGCAATTCCCTGCTTAGAAGTATGTGCCAATTCTTATCAATCGGCAGTGGCTGCCCAAAACGGCGGTGCAAAAAGAGTGGAATTTTGCGATAACCTGGCAGAAGGTGGCACCACACCAAGTTACGCTCAAATTGCATTAGCCAAGAAAAATCTGTCCATTGAAGTTTGGCCAATTATCCGTCCACGTGGCGGTGATTTTCTCTATTCTGAAATGGAATTTGAGATCATGAAAGAGGATATAAAAATCTGTAAATCATTAAATTGCGATGGTGTAGTTATCGGAATACTTAAAGCTGATGGCACAGTCGATAAAGAACGTTGTGCTGAACTGATTCAGTTGGCGAAACCTATGGGAGTAGCATTCCACCGGGCATTTGATATGAGTAATGATATGGATCAGGCACTTGAAGACTTAATCGCACTTCAGATAAAAAGGGTACTTACCTCCGGAGGCGCATCTTCTGCTATTTTAGGAGCGGAAAAGTTAGCGCAGCTCATAAAAAAAGCAAACGGCCGGATTACCATTATGCCTGGTGCAGGAATTAATGAAAGCAATATCAAGCCCCTCATTAACCAAACCGGAGCCACACAATTCCATGCTTCAGCCAAAGAATTTGTTACCAGTAAAATGGAATTCAGAAATACAGAAAGCAAAATGGGCAGTATAGAAGATGAATACCAGTATGAACTTACCTCAGAAGCTAAAGTGAAAGCATTGGTTGATGGTATAAATGAAGCTTTTAAAGTAAAAGAGGATCTGCTTAATAGCGATCGTAAATCTTAAAAAAAGATACTCTTCCAGAAAAATCGTCTTTGCGAGAAGGCTTTTTCAGCCGACAGCCTGTCGCGATCTTTCGGTGTAGCCTGCCTGCAGCAGGCAGGCAATCTTTATTTAGGAATTAGCATAAAAGATTGCTTCGTTATTCCGCCTGGCAATGAAGATGATCCTTAAGGATCTATTACAGTTTTGAATTAGTTTCTTCACGCTAATCACCACTTCCAGGCACATAGTGTAAGCCAGGTGTAAGGTAGTGAAGCAAAATCACTCTCGAATATCGGTAATTAATCGGCGACAACAATAAAACACCGGCCAATATCAGCCCCACATAGTACCACAGGTTATCATATACCAAATCTAATCCTAAAATATACGATGCCACACCAATGGTAATGATTTCGGCAACATTCATGGCATAACTCACAAACATGGCTACATAAAAGAAACCGGGTTCGCGTTCAAATTTCAGGTTGCAATGCGGACAGTTAACATTAGTTTTTTGCAACCTGAACGAATAAGCACTTCCTGTAAAAATATCACCTTTGCGGCATCTTGGACACTTACACTGTAAAAAAGCCTGGAATTTTGATAACTCAGCCATAATCTCCTAATTTGATGGTACAAAGATAAGCCTTATACTACATACCAATTTATGATCTAGGTCATGTTTGAGGTATAAGTTTAACAGGTATTTGTTATTGAACATATCGCTGTTTATCGGCTCACTTATAAACCACATCAGGATAACTAAAGTTTAACAATTTTTCCTTTAAGTATTTTAATCAGGCCTTTCTCGGCAAGTATTTTAATCCCTCTGATCACTGTTTCTACCCTTAGCCCGGTCATGTCGGCTAATTCCTGTCGAGTTACTTTTAAATTTTCACCCACATTAATATCGCCAAGCAGATAATTGATGATAGTTAACAGGCGATGATCAGCCTTTTCGCTTGCCAGCTCCTCCAGCATCATCGATTTATAAAACAACCGCTTACTTAAAGTACGGATCAGTTCCATGCTAAAGTCGGGTTCATTTTTAATCAGCTTAAAAAAATCTTCTTTATTCACCACAATAAGCTGCGAATCTTTATTGGCAATGGTAAAGGCTAAATAAGGCCGATCGATTAGTAAGGCAGGTTCACCAAAATATTGCCCGGTTTTAAAAACGCCCTGAATAAACTCCTTTCCTTCATCGCTTACGGTAATCATACGCACCTCGCCCGATTTGATGAAATACACGAAGCGGGGCTGCATGCCAGGTTCGTAAATCACCGCATCTTTGGGGTAATTTTTTAATTTTAGACCTTTATCAATCAGATGTTGGATATTCATGGTCGTGCGGGCTTTGGCGAAATATGATGGGTATATATGATTTTAAAATACCTACTTAAGAACACCTCGTAAAAAAACATACATAAATACAAGGCCACTATTTAAAGATTCTTCATTGCATTCAGAATGACAAAGCTAAAGAAAGCTATCCCAGGGTTTCTTTCATTAAACGGGTATAAAACTCTTTCAGGGTAATGCCCATAGCTGCTACCTGTTGTGGAATAAAACTAGTTGCCGTTTGTCCCGGAATGGTATTAATTTCGATAAAATAGAATTTACCGGTTCCTTCTTCCAGAAAGTAATCAACACGTACCACTCCCCTGCAGTTGAGTTTCTGATATACTTCCTTCACCACCTGTTGCACACGGTTCAACTCTTCAGTATTCATCCTGCCTGGGGTAATTTCTTCCGTTGCGCCTGGTGTATATTTGGCATCGAAATCGAAAAATTCATTTTGTGGGATCACTTCCGTTGCAGGTAAAACAATAACCTTACCTTCTGAGCCAAAAATGCCAACGGAAAATTCCCTGCCACTTACAAATTCTTCAATTAAAATCTGTGTATCTTCTTTAAATGCTTTTTCAATGGCTTCTTCCAGATCGTCGGCATGTTTTACCTTGCTCATACCTATACTGCTTCCTCCACTATTGGGTTTAACAAAATAAGGTAAGCGTAAATCCTGCTTAATCTGATTTAAAAGGTGGTTTCCACCTTTAAATATCTGGACAGATTTTGCGGTATACAGGTTTTCAATACCATTTACAATAGCTTTGGTATAACCTTTGTTCATGGTAATCGACGAAGTCAAGGCATCGCAAGTGGTATAAGGAATACCCAGCATATCGAAATAACCCTGTAATTTACCATCTTCACCCGGGGAACCATGTATCGCAATAAATACGCCGTCAAATTTAATTTTTCTTCCTTCCAGCGTTAATGAAAAATCATTTTTATCAATTTCTATTTTAACAGAATCGGCAGGCTCGTAAAACCAGCCTTTTTCGTTCAGCATAATCTTATACACATCGTATAAATCGGGGTCGATATGTTGGGCAATAGTGGCCGCACTTTTTACGGAAACAACCCATTCGCCTGTGGTACCGCCCGTTAACAATGCTATCGTTTTCTTCATGTTAAAATCCTTTTATAAATAGAAATTGAATATAAATATATCCTCAAAAATATAAATATCTTTGTGCTTTAGTATTATTGAAGGAGAGAATTTACGAAAGGAACTCAAGAACGGTCGGATGATGAAAAAGATCTGATCATCCATTCCATGATTAAAATAGTTACATTTGAGCCTGTACGCATAACCCAAATTAAGATTCATGTCTAAATTTATAGAATATTTAAAAACCAAATCGTTTAGAAACAACATTTTAGCCGCTATAGTAACTGTTATAGTTCTTTTACTGATTGCTTTTTTCAGTTTAAGATACTACACCAAACACGGGCAGGGCCTTAATGTACCTATGGTAAAAGGTTTATCTTTTGAACAGGCCGTAAAGAAACTGGAAGATGCCGGACTGAAATACGAAGTGGATTCTGTTTTTATCATGGATCAGCCTCCCGGAATAGTAATCGATCAGGATCCTGATCCTAATACTTTTGTAAAAGATAACCGTACCATTTATTTAACCATTAATGCGGGCAAAACCCCGAATACAAAATTCCCGGATATCGCATTTAAAACGTTAAGAGAAGCACAGGCAATTATAGAGAGTTCGAGATTAAAACTTGGCGATACTACCTATAAGCCCGATGTAAGCCGAGATGTGGTCCTGGAAGCTTCTTTTGGTGGCCAACCGATCACAGCCGGACAGGTTATACCTGTTGGATCGAGGATTAACCTGGTATTAGGCGATGGACGTGGAAACGAAGAGGTAGATATCCCACAACTGATGGGTTTAACCATGGATGAAGCTAAATTTAGCCTAAGGGGATCAAACCTGAGTTTAGGTAACATCCTGTATGATGGGCCTATTACTGATAGTGATGCCGCCGTTATTGTTAAGCAAGACCCTATGCTGCTTGATTCGGTAACCAAAGTGCCGATCGGTACCAGAATTAATATTACGCTATCTAACAAACAACCATAAACAAGTATCATAATTACAGATGACCGAAGTAGAAAAAAAGAATATAAGTACAGGCAAAAAAGCAGCAATCGTGATTGCGCTTGCTATTGTTTTAATTGCGGGTTACTTTGCATTGAATATTTACAGGCTTTACTTTGCCCCGAACGTTACCGAAAATCAAAAATATTTATACGTCAAAACCGGGAGTAATTATGATGATCTGGTTTCGGAAATCAAAAAGAAAGATCTGGTAAAAAGTGTTTCTTCTTTTACAGCTGCCGCCGGAAAAATGAATTTAGCTGCCAGTGTTAAACCGGGCCGTTATCGACTGAAAAAAGGAATGACCAACCGCACCTTAATCAACATGATCAAAGCAGGGAACCAGGATCCGGTTAAATTGAAATTCCATAACATCCGTAAAAAAGAAAATTTTGCCGCCTATCTGGCCAGCAATCTGGAAGCCGATTCGTTAAGCTTTATCAAGGTGTTGGATTCTACCGCGCTGATCAGCAAGTATGGTTTTAATCAGGATAATGTATATGCCATGTTCATCCCCAATACCTACGAGATGTACTGGAATATTTCGCCTGTTGATTTCTTCGAACGTATGCACAAAGAGTATGAGAAATTCTGGACTGCAGACCGCAAGCAAAAAGCTGCAAGCTTAAACCTCAGCCCTGCGCAGGTATACACCTTGGCATCTATTGTTGATGCGGAGGCACTTTATGATAAGGAAATGCCAATTATAGCAGGTTTGTATTTAAACCGCTTAAATAAAGGGATATTGCTTCAGGCCGATCCGACGGTAATTTTTGCCAATAATGATTTTACGGTAAAAAGAGTAACCGGAAAATTATTACAAGTGCAATCGCTTTACAACACGTATAAATATGCCGGTTTGCCTCCAGGTCCTATTATGATGCCAAGTATTAATGCCATCGATGCTGTACTTAATCGCGATAACAACAACTACATTTATATGTGTGCCAAAGAAGATTTCTCGGGTTACCATAACTTTGCTGAAACCAAGGCAGAACATGAAGTTAATGCGAAGAAATACCGCGAAGCGTTAAACAAAAGAAATATATTTAAATAATGTTTAGCCACAGTACAAAAATCAGGGTTCGCTATGGCGAAACCGACCAGATGGGTTATATGTATTATGGCAATTATGCCCAGTACTATGAAGTTGGCCGGGTAGAAATGTTGCGTAGTTTAGGCATGAGCTATAGCTCAATGGAAGCAGATGGTATTATGATGCCAGTGTTGGAGTTAAAGTGCAAGTACATTAAACCTGCCCTTTACGACCAGGAAATAACGGTAAAAACCATCATCAAAACCTTACCCGGCGTTAGGATCTTTTTTGAGTATGAATTATATAACGAAAAAGAAGAACTGATTAACATTGGTTCAACCACGCTGGTATTTGTTGACATGAAGAAAAATAAACCGACAAATCCGCCCGAAAATTTTATGGAAAAATTGTCGGTGTTTTTTAATTAACCAGTATCATGGAATGGTTACACAGGCAATTATTACATCTTAAGCTCTATTCTAGATTTATAGAATGGACCAAAAGATGCATTTTGCCAGGTTTTAGCCCTCTTCCTTTGTATACGGTAGCTACATTTTTCTTTCGTGAAATCGGAAAAGATGCTTTGGTAAACAAGTCATCTTCTTTGGCATATAGTTTTATGCTGGCCATTTTCCCTGGGATTATCTTCCTGTTTACCCTGATCCCTTTTATCCCGATCAAGGGTTTCCAGGATCAGCTTTTAAATTTAATTCAGCTGGTGTTGCCGCATAATGCTTTCGATGCTTTTGAAGCGACGTTAAAAGATATCATTAAAAACCAGAATCGCGGTTTGTTATCTTTCGGTTTTGTATCGGCACTATTTTTTGCCACCAATGGGGTTAAAAATCTGATGAAGGCTTTTAATAAATCATCTCTGATCATTGAGACGAGAAGCTGGATTAAACAACGTTTGATCGCGCTTATCCTTACCTTGATTATTTGTTTTTCGATCATCATCTGCATCAGTGCAATGGCCCTGGGTGAAGTGCTGCTCAACAAAATCAACGATGAACTACATCTTAAAGACAGTTTTTTAAGTTATATCATCAAATTTACCCGTTGGGCATTATTGGCCATCCTGTATT
This sequence comes from uncultured Pedobacter sp., assembly GCF_913776295.1. Taxonomy (GTDB): domain Bacteria; phylum Bacteroidota; class Bacteroidia; order Sphingobacteriales; family Sphingobacteriaceae; genus Pedobacter. The sequence goes on along the minus strand of NZ_CAJYOJ010000060.1, from coordinate 142,658 downwards.
TCATCACCATTTCCATTTTATACCGTTACGGTCCCTCACATACCAAAAAATGGCGCCTATTTAGTGCAGGCTCCTGGCTGGCCACTATCCTGGCCTTTCTTACCATCTGGGGTTTTTCTTTTTATATTAACCATTTTGCTTCCTACAACAAGGTGTATGGCTCTATCGGAACACTAATTGTTGTGATGATCTGGCTTTACCTCAACTCATTGATTTTATTGATTGGTTTTGAGCTGAATGCCAGCGTTGATGTGAGCAAACGGAGTGTGAAAATTATCAGGCCTACCTTTAATTTGTTCAAAAAATCCGAGCCGATTGAAGAAAATATACAGAAGAAATAATTTTTTCTCCCTCTGTGTTAAGTAATTATCAAGTTTATATAAAAAAAAAGCTTTCCGAGTTTGCAGAGTTACGTTGAGTTTGTACTTTTGCAGCGGAGAGCTGGCAGAGTGGTCGAATGCGGCAGTCTTGAAAACTGTTGACTGTAACAGGTCCGGGGGTTCGAATCCCTCGCTCTCCGCCAAAATGCAAAAGATATTTCTTCAGATTGCATAAATTCTTTAAACCCTATAATTTCAAAAGAATTATAGGCTTTTCTCTTTTAGTCCACACGACAAATTCTGAAAATTATCATAAGCTATATCGGAGAATTTTCGCTATGCTTTTTAAGGTCATAAAAGTCACCGTAATAATTAGTGACTTCAATGAAGAACGATATTAATTCAACTTAAATTTCAACTAGTGCTAGAACAAAGCTATAGACTAATCTTCTTTTGAAGATCAAATCAAGTAAATCTGAAAACATCAGATACATTTATGTAAGGTAACCGTAGATGGATTACCAAAAAAAACCTCCACTAAAAGAAGATGGGATCAATCTCGCTATAGCACCACAAGAACTAAAGAAGACGGTAGATTCTTAATTACTTCCTTGAGACCTTAACATAAACATCTACGAAACAGGATATTTATCGTTTTCAGATCGAAAACAAGGTCTATGAGAGCTGACGAAAATAATGTCATCATCAATTATTGATTTTGTGAAATCATAAAAAAAGAAGTGCTAAAGCCTGGAAATGACATGTCTCTATTCTATCGTTTCATAAAATGACTTATTAAAAATTTAATTAATTTCTGTTGGAAGATTGGCGTCAATAATAGGTTCCAATATGATCAGAGGTTTTCCGGAAACCGCATCGGGAACTAAATTCTTTATGCTGTTTAAAAAACCGTTTTTATAATCTACGGAATCATCCGTTGAATTGTAACAATAATAAGAAAAAAGTACTAGCCTAGATGCATATTCTTTAAAGCTAAGGTTGTAAGTTTTAATTCTCTTTAATAAAGAACTGTCCAGCGCATATATTTTTTTTGTTTCGGGATTCAATTTACTTGAGTAGTATAGGGTGTCAATTTTTCCTGTTGCATCAAAAGATAGCGCCAATGCAAAAAAGTGTGCAAAATTCTTTTTTGTATTTTCGTAAGCTTCTCCTTTGGTGCCTTTAACTACACAATTGCTTATAAGTACGGACAACTTAGGCATTTTTTGCCCAAATGTTACGCTACCCAGTAGCATAATAACAATAAATAATAAATGTTTCATAGTTAATTGCAATATGTTCCCTGTTTGTCAGTGGCCGAGCTATGGGTATATCTTCGGTTGGTCTCATTTATTGCATCCCGCTGTGCCTGTGTCAATTTCGTTGTAAATAGATTACTATTTTCTAAACCTCCCCAGCTAAGCCCCCAAGCTTCCTGATCACTGATGCCCGGAAAAGCAATTTTCAAAGCACCGGTCATTAATATTACATATTTATTTGCCATATCTTCATGCTGGGAGGTAATATTGTATCTTCCATCTGGACCGGGAGTCAATTTACTGAACATGTATGCATGCAAAATCTCGTGGTAAATTGTACTTAAAATATATTCCTTAGAAGAAATCTTTAGTGTGTTTTGATTTAATCGAATTTCAAAATCATTATTGGTGGCAGTCCATCTTTTAGCATCTCCAGAAGTGGTATTAGGTAAATTGGTAACATCTTTGAATGTTAAATTTAAACTTTCAATCTCAGTTGGGCCGCCAAAAACTTCTCTCATCATATTTCTGATCGTTGTCTGGGCAGAACCTGCCAGAGCAACCTGGGTTTTAATGCAAGGATTGGAGACACTATCTATAATCTCTCTCAAGGGACATTCCGTTATTCCAGTAGTTCCCCCAATGCACCCACAGTCTGTCGGATAAGCCCCTCCTGCCACCACTCCCTGGCAATCTGTTGGCCCTCCGTGGTCTGGTTCTGGATAGTCTCCCAAATCACCGCTGCAAGACTGATAAAGGTATCTTGATGTGCTGCCGAGTACTGTTCCATCATACGCATAATAAGTTGTTGTCAGATACCAACTGGTGCAGGTGATGGTCATTAGTTTATCTTTGTTACTCTTACGCGGTACAGCCGTTAGATTATTGTTGGTCGTCTGCTTATAGACAGCTATCATCCCATCATTACTAATACGATTAGTAAAGTATCCCTTTTCAGGGCTAAAAGCAACTTGCACTCTATAGTTGTCTTTAAATTTGTCGATTAGGAGTATATAGCTGCCTCCGAGCGCTCCTTTGCCTAAAACCATTTTTACAGGAACACTTACCACATCGCTTCCGTCATCAAGCTTGAATGTCCTTGCGCCACTCCAGTCTGCTTCTTGCTTGATCTGCTGTCTGGAGCCCTTACTCGATTGAAGTATGGTGCTGCCATTTACATTATGGTTTAAGTACCACTCTTTCGCATTCGCTATCGGATCTTCTGGTTTTTGGTTTTTTTTGCAGGAATTAAAAATAGCTAATATTCCAAGAATAAGCAATAGAGTGAATGCAGAGAGTTTTGATGTTCGTTCAGATGACATGTAAATGCGGATTTAAGCGTTAATTTAAATATACGAGAAAGGGTATTGTTTTTAAATATATGCAATTTAAATATGATATTAAATTGCATCATTTGTATTTACACATATAGACCTAAATACTTGGTAAATAGGTCAGATTTCGTTACGTATTTATTACTTTTATGGTCACATCTTTTTAATAGAGATGAGTTTTGTAAATACCTATTATACTTTCCTTATCAATAATTTAAATTTGGTAAAAGCGGCGTTGAGTGCTATGTGTGGTAATGCTTTAAAACATCACTACATCCCGCTATCCAAAATATTTCATTTAATGGTATAGGAACAAGTTATAAAGAACAGAAAAACGGTTTTTTCTATTTAACCAATAAGCAGCTTTTGAAAGCTGCGCAGCGTTGATGGATAGTGCCTAAATCCTGATCTCTCAAAATCATTTTTGTAGTTGTTATTATACTACCAAAAATCTGTTTAACAGCACGTATACGTGTTTCTGCGTGTAAAGTAGTTCTTTCTTTTTCGGCATCCAATTACGGTCGGACTTTTCGCTATATCTCCTTACAGGAGGATGCCATTGCAATCCTGATGCTGATACCTATAGAATCCCTCGCTCTCCGCCAAAATGCAAAAGATATTTCTTCAGATTACATAAATACTTTAAAGCCTGTAATTTCAAAAGAATTATAGGCTTTTCTCTTTTAGTCCACACGACAAATTCTGAAAATTATCATAAGCTGTATGGGAGAACCGTGCTATGCTTTTAAGCGTCAAATGAATACCCAAAATAATTAGTGCTTTACTTTTTTTTGGGGGCGTATCCGTTATGAGTAAAATATTTTTATTTTTTTTAAAAAAAGATGCAACACTATTGTAAATGCTGCGACTAAAGAATGTAAATGCACTAAAAACAGATAATTAAAAGCTCCACATTGCGCACTACTGAAAAGATAACCGATCAGGAATTAATTCTACTCTGCATAGAAGGAAGAAATGCAGGCTATACGGGACTTTATAACCGTTACGCCCGAAAAATCTATAATTCGATTAGCCGGATTATCAACCATACCGGTGAGGCAGAAGACATTCTTCAGGATATTTTCTGTACGGTATTTAGCGATGCAGCCAAGTTAAAAGGAATAATTAGTTTCGAAGCCTGGGTAAGGCGGCTGGCGATAAACCGATCAATCTCCCATTTGAGGAAAAGAAAAATAATATTTTCTGACCTGGGTGATGAGGATGTGCAGGATGAGGCAGACTATAATAGTGAAGATGCTGATATCTTCGACTGCAGGGTCAATGATGTTAAAAAAAGTATCGAAGAACTGTCATCGGGTTACAAAACAATTTTAAACCTGTATGTATTTGAAAAGATGACACATGAGGAAATTGCAGTAATGCTCGGACTGTCGGCCAGTACGGTAAGGACGCAGTATCACAGGGCAAAAAAACGTGTTTTATTATCACTTAAAGACAAATGTTATTATGAATGATCAGATAAAGGATTTTGTGGAACAGCACCGGGAGGAATTCGATCATCTCGAAGCACCGGCTTTTGATATAAACCGATTTAAGCGGATGCAGGTTCAACCAGAACGAACAAATGTTAAAAAGTTGGTTTTCTATAACCACAGCAGATGGCTGGTTGCGGCATCGGTAGTGCTGGTAGCGGCAGTGGCATGGCTCTTATTTTATCCCGGGACACAAAAAGAAGGGTTTTTAGTTCGGAAAAATGAGACTGCTACTTTACAGCGCAGACCGGTTGAAAAAACAGATGAAACGGTGATTGAAAAAAACATACCTGTTAAAACCTCAAAGGTTAAGGTGGAGAAACCAGTCAACCTAAAAGATAAGGTGAAATATATTGGGAGGAATGAAGAATTTGCAGCATTAGAAGACAGCAGTTCGGCGAGTGTGAGGTTGCTGGCGATATTAAAAATCGAAAAAAACAACCATATCAGTGCCAAAACGCTTGATAGGTTATCGCAAACGCTCAACCACGATGGCAATACCAATGTGCGCTTAGCTGCACTTAATGTGTTGCAAAAATACAGTGCCGATAAACATGCTTCTAAACTGCTTGTAAATTCGTTAAGTAAACAAGACGACCCTATGGTGCAGCTTGGCCTGGTGAGCTTTTTAGGAAAAATGAAAAATGCGGAAATTGGCGAAAAACTTTATGCCATCGCCAACAATCCGGAAACTTTTGCTGCCGTACGCGATGAGGCATACAATGCATTATTAAATCAGGATAAATTATAAATAGATAAAAACCAATAAATTATGAAAAAACAATTGATCGTTCTTTTTACTTTGCTTGCCATCACGGTATCGGCATCTGCGCAGAAGGAATACAAGTTAAACAAAAATTCCGGGCAGCTTAATCTGAATATTTCCGGTGCAATAGTAGAAGGTTACAGTGGCAACGAGATCGTATTTTCGATGCCCAAAAGAGAAACCGAAGAGGTTGATGAGCGTGCTAAAGGGCTACATGCCATTAATGGATCGGGTTTTACCGATAATACCGGTCTGGGTTTAGATGTTACCGAAAAAGGTGGTGAAATTAATGTAAATGCTGTAGACCGCGAAATTAAAGGTATTTTAACCGTTAAAGTACCGCAGAACATCAAAGTGGTTTTTACCAATAAAAGCAATGTGTATCAAAACGAAATTATCCTTAAAAATCTTAAAAGCGAAATAGAAGTTTCTACCAGTTACAACAAAATCAAGCTCGAAAACAACAGCGGCCCGATGAATATTAAAACGCTTTACGGCTCAGTTGATGCTATTTTTTCTGAACCTATTAAAGGACCTGTCTCTATTGTTTCGGTTTACGGTTACATAGATGTTTCACTTCCTGCCAACACCAAGGCAAATGTAGAGCTGGGCACCAGTTATGGCAAAATTTACGCGGCAGAGGGTTTGAAAATCGCTATTGATAAATCTGAAAAACCAGAACGCGGAGGTTTTACATCGGTAAGTAGCAACGAAAATGGTATTGGTCAGGTTACTACGGTACGTACAGGCCAATCTGTAGGTAACTTAACAACAACTGTGAATGGCGATGTATCGGTATTAGGATATAGTATCAGTAGCCGTAATGCTGAAAACATTAAAGGAAAAATAAACGGTGGTGGTGCTGATCTGATTTTAACTTCGCGTTATAAAAATGTATACCTCAGAGAGAAATAATCATCCTCTCCTGGTTTCTATTCTCATCTGCTTAAAGCCCCATACCTGAGGCAGCGGCAATAAAGCATTATTTTATGAAAACAATATTATTTTGGCTTCTGATGGCCATAATGCCTGGTATTGCGTTTACGCAAACCCATGTCAATAAATCTTATCCGGTAAAAAAGGGCGATGCAGTGGTATTTCGCTTCGATTATCCAAAAGTAATACAGGTTTCGAGCTGGGATAAAAATGAAGTAGGCATCGAGGCAACGGTAAAAATAAATGGTGGTGAAAACGATTCGGCATTTACCCTTCAGGAAAGCAGCACCGATGGAACACTTACTATTCAGAATAAACTTGATATGGATAAAATTCCTGATGCCTATTATATAATCGAAAATGGGATTAAAACGCGTTTAAATTCAAAAGCTGACCTTGATGCCTACCTTAAAGAAAAAGGCAGCGCAAAAATATCGACTTATCAAACCAGGGATATTGAAGTCAACATTAACATTAAACTTCCGGTAAACATTAAAGCCGAAGTAAATGCTATTTATGGCATGGTGGAAATTAAAGATTTTACGGGACCTATTAAAGTAGATGCAAAGTACGGAGGAATTGATGCAAGTATCAGCCAAAAGGCCATAGGTGAAATCAAACTGACCAATCGTTACGGAAAAATATATACCAATTTGGAGCTTAAACCGACAGCAATGAAGCAGGAAAATTTCTTTACTTATTTAGCCGCTGCTCCGGGAGTTGGTCCGAGTTATGATTTAAGTTCATCATATGGCAATATTTATCTAAGAAAACCGTAAGAGAAAGGAAATGGCGAAGACTCGGGAGAGTAATCTTTTACCTCTTCTCCATTTTCTTATCATACTCCACCTGCAATTCATCCAAATAATCATAAAAATTTTTAACGTCCATAAAAACAGCTGGATTATAAGGATTTCCGGGTTTATGTTTTTTCAGGAGGTCAAACTGTGAGCCGTGTGAAGCTACCCAAAGGTCGAACTTTAGTTTTTTCATACTCCGCAAAGTGTAGGCATAATCTTTTGCAATATGAGGATAGGTAGTAACATCTGTAAACTTCTTGTCTGTCACAATCGTCGGTAAGTTGGCGATCAGTACCCTGTAATTCTTTTTCTGGTCATTAACGGTAAGCAGAAAACTGCATGAGCCTTTGGTATGCCCTGGGTGGTGAAGCATAACTAATTCCATTCCTCCTAATCTGATGATATCTCCATCATGCAAAATACGGTCAACTTTTATAGGTTTAAAAACTGAAACCTTACCATCCAGATCGTAATCCGAACGGCCACCGTCAGTTGCTACCTGAGCGTCTGCATAATCAACCATAAACTTAGCTCCGGTTTCTTTTTTGATCGCTGCCATGGCACCAAGGTGATCAAAATGCGCCTGTGTAGTCAATAAGATTTTAGTATCTGAAAGTTTAAATCCCAGCTTTTTAATACTTTCCACAATCAGTTTTTTAGATGAGGCCAATCCCGTATTGATCAGTATATTTCCTTTAGGGGTAACAATAAGGTAACAGGCCAGGTCGGCGGTACCCACGTAATAAATATTGCCAACGATGCGAAATGGCGGAAAAGGTTTCGACCAATCAGGGTGATTTTTGGAAGATGGTTCATGCACTTCTTGTGCCTGCAAGGCGCGATAAAAAAGAGAAATGAAGATCAGTAACAGGATTTTTTTCATAATCATTGGGGTCAGTTTTATGGCTTATTTTTAAGTTCAACACCATAACGGTAAAGCTGATCGTAGATTCCAAAGAATTTACTTTCTTCGTTTTCACTCAGCGAAGTATTGCTAAAAAGAATGACAGCAACTTCTTTATTAAGGTCAGAAAGCATGAAAACCCGTACGCCCGGATCTGATCCATTATGACCAATCCTGGTGGCGCCCATTTTGGTTGCCCAGAAAATACCCGAATTTAGTGTTTTAGGATTCACATTTTCAGGTGTATGGGTTGCATCGAACTGAAAGCGGAGCATTTCTTTAACGGTTTCTTTTTCTAACACCTGTTTGTTTTGATATTTTCCATCATTCAACAGGCAGATCAAGAAATGACTTAGATCATCCACTGAACTACGAACGCCCCCGTCAGGATAGGTAGTACAACCATAGAGCGGTATTTCCTGGAACTTATTGTCTTTCTTTTCATAAAGTTTCGTGTGTTTTTTCAAATTTATTTCTGATAAAAACCATCCGGTGTCCCCCATTTTCAACGGATTGAACAGGTACTTTTTGCTGTATTCGTTCAATTTTTGACCAGTTCTGAGTTCTACGACATAACCTGCCAGTGCTGCACCAATATTAGAATATTCACGAAATGTTCCCGGTTTGTGATCCAGAAAATTTTCTTTCGAATAATACGGTCCACCGGGGATAAAATATTGCTGCAAAAAATCTCCAAGTTTTTGTGGCGAATCTTTCCCGTTAAAGTAAAGGCTATCGGTATAAAAGGGGTACCGATCGGTAAGTCCTGAAGTATGGGTAGCTAAATCCCGAAGGGTGATTTTAGCTTCCGGAAAATAAGGATTGTGAATTTTGAACGGAAGGTAATTATTTACATCCTCATCCAAAGAGAGTTTATTCTGTTCTACCGCTTTCATAAGGCAGGCACCAGTCACGGTTTTGGAAACCGACGCAATGTTCATTAAAGTTGAGGTAGTAAACGGAATTCCGTTTTTCCTGTCAGAAAATCCGTATCCTTTTTTCCAGGCTACCTTTTTATCAATAATAATCGCTGCCCCGAGTCCCACAATCCCATCTTCAGCCATTTTTCTAATGATTAAGCTATCAATATGGGTTGGTTTAGCGTTATTTTGTGCAAAGACGCTGCTGGCGAGGACCAATGTTCCTGCGAAAGCCAGAAGGATCCGTCTATAATAATTCATGAAAATGGCTCGTCAATTTTTGAACTAAAGGTTTAAAAGTGGTTATTCGATCCAACACTGCTCACTTAATCCTACTCATAACATCTGCATTTTTTGTTTATGCGAAAAAAGATTTATCAACTAGTCACTAGTTAGTTCGCATTTGATGTTTCAAATTCAATTTTGTTACATGATTAAAACGCTATTTACGGTAGCAACTATGGAATATGAAGTGGTGAAATATGTGATACCAGCTTAACATGAACGATTAATCTGGCCTATTTTACGCTGCACGAACAAAATATACTATTTCTTAAAGCCTGAGACCTCAAAGTTACTTACCAGCACCTTTGCCTCATTAGCATATTCCCAGGGAGCGGATATGTAAAAGTTTTTAGCTGCAGCAGGACTGAACAAAATGGTATCAGCAAGTTTAACGTTATGGAGATACACCGCCATTCGATCGCCATCTACAGCTAACACCACATGTAGCGGACGGTTGAGCCATGGCTCAAGGTCAAAGGTAGTACTTACGAATTTTTCAGGCTTATGGCTGCCAATATTTACCTGATCGGTATCATAATAGTGCAGTTGTACATAAGTTCCTATGTTGCTTTCGTGCTGGCGAACGCTGTTGTCGCTTGCAAAACCAAACGACATTGGCGAGATGTCTTTTACCTGATCTGCTATGGCAATGATATCAAAAGACAAAGTGAACTGTTTAGGGTAAGTGATCTGGCGGGAAAATTTATAAATGGCCTTATCCTTTATCTCCATCCACTTACCTTTCTGGCCTTTTATGGTTGCAATATTGGCTACGCCGTTTGTTTCGAAACTGGTGGCCGTTGCACCCGTTTCAAATGCGGAAAAATCTTCTGAAAAAACAGCAGAATCACCTATAACGACATTGCCGTTTCCTGCGTTAATGGTTGTTTTAGCTTTTGTGGATACGGTATTCTTGTCAATCTTTTTTTCAAGGGCTTTTTCTGCTTTCTCTTTGGCCTTTTCAAACAGCCCGCCAAGCTGGGCATGTACTTCCATACCGGAGATCAACATTAACACAATTGTTATGACTATATTTATTTTAGCCGTTTTCATGGGGTAGACATTATTGTTTGTGAATTAGTGCAATTTGACCTTAACAACTTCTCCGTTTTCCTTTACCTCCACAAAAGTCTCAATACGGTCCTGAATGTTTTTATAATACTCTTTTTGCTGATAATAATCGGTTCGTCCGCCGTAGTCGTTATAACCCGAACCCGTATAGGCATTGTATGTACCTCTCAGGGTATAATCTAACATACCCTGTAAAAAGTATTTGCCAGGTTTCATATCCGGGAAGGTAAATTCACCGTCGCTATTGGTAATGGCCTCCAGTCGATAACGGAAAGCCTGGTCAGAGAGGTAAACGAAGCGTTTTCTTTTGATATTTTCTTTATCTTTTCTCAGCCTGTACCATTCTTCAAAATAAGGTGTTACGGGTAGCAAAACCACCGTAATTTTATTAGCGAGAATCCGGGGTGATAAAGGCACCCCATACCCAAGTGGATGTTTTTGCCTGGTGAAAGCTACCCCTTTGATAACAGCAGTTCCCTTGGCCAACATTTTTTTGGCCAGCAGCGAGTCGAAAGGCATTTCCGGACGGAAGATCTCCGCTTTATCTTTTTTCTCTGGTTCTTTGTACTGTGCGGAAACTATAGCCGTTGCTGATACCACACAAAATAAGGTAAGGACATATTTTTTAAGCTTCATGATTATTGATGTTAAGGATTAATAATGGTTTCGTAGGGAAGATTAAATGTACCATCGGCAATGCTGATGGCCTCTCCTGCCAGGTTTCTTACTGTTCCTGAAAAAGTTCCTTTGATGCCTGTTTTGCTTATGGCTTCAATTTTCACCGTGAAAACATCATCTCCATTAGCCGTGTTATACAACAGCGTGCCATCGCTTTTTTGGATGGCATAACGGGCTATCATATTTTCACCGGGTGTAGCGTAAGTTCCAGGGGTAATATTGCCGCCAATTTTCCAGATTTCGAAATCAAGAGATGGTGAAACCGGCCCTGATGCAGGATAAGAAGTCTCGTGGCCACCAATTACGATATGTTCAAACCGGTTATCACTGCGACCGCCCTGAAAATTTACTTTGTAGAAATTGATCGCTTTTCCACCAACTTTTGCCCGGAGATAATAATCACCGGCGGGCGCATCACCGCCATCATCGTTTTTTGAACACGCTGAAAGGCATACGGTGATCAGGATAAAACAAAGGACTGCCAAAATACTATCAAATGGCTTTCGGATTAAATTGGCTTTTGTAAGAAAAGCTTTCGAGAATAATATTTTCATAGTTTTATGCTCATTATGGTATAATGGCAAAGCTATTGCAAGTATGAGCTAAAAGAAATACCGATTTTTGCCGTTTTTTTTCTAATGGTTTTTAGGTATTTTTTTATCACTGCCAGATGAAATGATGCTGTGCTGTAGATTATATCTGATATTTAGCGATAAATTTGCCTTGCCTGAACGATAAGCTGATGTTAAGCCCGGTGAACAAATGTAATTTTTAAGCATGACCAGATTTTTCTTATTCCTGATAGCGGTTTTGATCTCATTTAAATCGGTTGGCCAACAGCCGGTTCCCCTTAATGAGCAACATTATCTCGACAGCCTGCAGCACATTTTAGAGGAAAAAATTCCAGACAGTTCAAGAGCGAATACCAATTTCCTATTGGTAGAATATTGGAAATTTAAAGATACCTTAAAAAGTAAAGCCTACCTAAACGCAGGGATTGCTGCCGCAAAAAGCGATAAGTATTTAAATGCACTGGCACTTTTTTATAAAGGGCAATATTATTTCAACTGGAATAAACCAAAGGCATCTGACGCTTTCAAAAAAGCCGCTGAAGCACTTTTGCCGTTTAATACAAAAATGGCCTATGCCAAGCAGGCTGCATCCTGGTATAATTACGCCATCATGAACGTAGACAAGATGGGTTATGATTTCATCACAAAAATCACCCTGGAAAAGTGTATCCCAATTGCAGAGAAAACCAGTGACCCAAAGCGTATTGCGTACTATTATACCCAGTTGGCTACTATTTTAATGAATAACTACCAGTTTTCGAAAGCGGCCGCTTATAATGAAAAAGCCATTATGTTACTGGAGAAAAAAGGGGCTGTTGATACTGATCTGTTGTTTTCCTATCTTAATGGCGTAAGCATCTATTGTTACGATAATAAGGCTGGCAAGGCCCGTGTACTTTTGGAGAAGGCAGAGCAATTACTAAAACCCTATCCTTACTCATTAAATTATCCGCTGTACTATTATAATGAATCTCTGTATTACTTCACAAAATCATTATTTGAGAAATCACTTGAAAGTGTAGATAAAGGCATTACCCTTGCTAAAAAGTATAATCAGAAGCAGCTCTATCAACAATTTTTCTTCCGCCGATATGAAATTTATCAGCAGCAAAAAAACTATGGCAAAGCGAGGCAGATTTTACTGGATATCATTAAAGAAGGTACTTTAACGGCTAAAATTAATGACCGGGCCATGCTTTATTCTGAATTGGCCAAGGTAAATGAAAAACTGGGTGATTATAAAGAGGCCTACCGCTGGCTCAGTAAATTCAGGCAGGTTAATGACAGTATAAACACCGACCAGACGAAGGTCAAAATCAACGAACTGGAAACAAAATACAGAACGGCGAAGAATCAGCAAAAAATACAATCCCTTCAATCGGAGAATAAACAAGTACAGCTAAATGCCCGTAATGAGCGGTTGTATAAGTTCATGCTGGGTTTGGGGTGCCTTTTTCTAATCCTTTTATTGGTTTTCGTTCTACTCACCGCCAGGAATAAACGCAAACTGGCTGCGCAAAAGGAGATTAATTATAAGCAACAGCTGAATGAAATGGAAAGAAAACAGCAGCTGAAGATTACCAAAGCCATGCTTGAAGGCGAAGAGCTGGAACGGGAACGCGTGGCGAGAGATCTTCATGATGGCCTCGGCGGTATGCTATCGGGTGTTAAAATAGGTCTTTCAGGCTGGACCGATACCCAACCGGCCATTGCTGATGATAAGGACCTGCATCGCATTATCAGACAACTCGATACTTCGGTTACCGAACTGCGCCGTATTGCACGCAATATGGTTCCTGACACACTGCTGAAGTTTGGTCTCGAAACTGCTTTGAAAGATCTTTGTGAGTTCTATATGCGCGACGGATTACGCATCACGTCAGAAATGTTCGGTATTCAAAAAAATATTGCCATGAATGTGCAGCTGAACATCTACCGGATTGTACAGGAACTTATTTCCAATGCCATCAAACATGCACATGCTGATGACATTATACTGCAGTGCAGCCAAAACGAAAATACCATTTTCATCACCTTTGAAGATAACGGCCGTGGCTTCGATATGGCTACCCTTTCTGAGAAAAAAGGAATGGGACTGGATAATCTGAAAAACCGTATCGCATTTTTGCAAGGGAAATTCGAGGTGCATTCCGCTCCCGGTGAAGGAACAAGTATAGATATTGAACTCAAAACAAATATTGATGAATAAGCTCCGTACAGTTATTGTAGATGATCATCCTATTGTTATTGAAGGGCTTAAAACCCTCCTCAAAAATGAAGATAACCTGGAAATTGTGGCCGGTTTCTCAAATGGCATGGGATTACTTTCTTATTTGGATAGCAACCCTGTAGATCTGGTGCTGCTGGACGTTACCCTGCCTGATATTAATGGAATGGATCTTTGTCAGATGATCAAAGAGAAATTTTCGAAGATAACCATACTCATTCTCAGTAACCATACCGAACGGAGCATCATTATGCAAACCATACAAAACGGGGCAAGTGGTTATTTGCTCAAGAACAGCTCACTCGACGAACTTCGGCAATGTATTGCATCAGCTGTAACCGGAAATATCTGTTACAGCAGGGAGGTAGTCGAAATAATCAGCCGTCCGACCAAAAACCAGTTTCGCAATACACCACAGCTTACCAGAAGGGAAAAGCAGATCTTATCTCTTCTGGCAGAGGGGAAAACCAGTCAGAATATTGCCCACGAACTTTTTTTAAGTCCGCTGACCGTGGATACGCACCGGAGAAACCTGATACAGAAATTTGAAGCAAAGAATGTGGCCGAATTGATCGCAGCTGCCCACCAGCAGCAATTATTGTAAATAAAAGTCAATATTAACTTATTCGTCAACCGTATGAAAACAATCGCACCCAAATTAATATTGCTCTTTCAATTTTTAGCATTATTTTCTTTTGCGCAGAAAAATGCCGGACTTAAAATCCTTTTAAATAAAAATCAGGAGTTTATTTTTCCTCAAACCCCAGAAAAGGTTTCTGCAGTATTAGGTGTAAAAACTATTTTTTATGAAGATGCCAACGATCAGCCCTATGCAAAATGGTTAACTAAATCAGGGTTGGAACTATATTGTAGCCTTCAGGAAGACAGAAGGATAACAGAAATGTTTTTTGACATCCCGGAGGATCAAGCAATTGTAGTGAACGGTTTGCCCTATAATCTGTCGATGAATAAAACAAGCTCACGGGAATGCATGTTGAAGTTCAGCGAGTATAAAATCACAAAAGAAAAGCTTGGTGATGATAGTTTATATCCCGGAGGATTGAAGCTTCGTTTTAAGAAGGGAGATCGTTTTATCACCCTTCTGTTTGACAGGAAAAACCTACTTAAATTTTTATCGATAACAAATGAGATCATCGGTTCTTCTGTCAATTAATTTAATCAGCTGATTTTTTGTGATCGATAACTACTATGTGTTGAAGTTTAAATGATGTTGGATATACCTGTTAAATGGCGGCTAAATCATATTGTATATATACCAGATTTGATAGCATCCGTAAAAGTCTATTCAACGACGTTTAGCGCTATCAACAGATCAACTTGTACCCCACTCCTCTTAAACTCATGATCTGAATTTCTGGTTCAGTTTTTAACAGCTTGCGCAAGTGTGCCATAAATACATCCATGCTACGACCGTTATAAAAACTATCTTCGCCCCAGATTTTGATCAGCGCGTGCTCACGTTCCAAAGTTCTATTTCGATTTTTCAATAATAACTCAAGCAATATGGTCTCTTTATAGGAAAGTGAATATTCGCTAACCGAAGTTTTTAACCTTTGCGTAAGGACATCCAATTCACAATTCCTAAATTGATATTTTCTAACTTCATCTTTTTCATCTTCCTGCGTATGGCCAAATCTTTTTAAGAGCGATTCCATTCGCACCAGGAGCTCATCAATACTAAATGGCTTTTTAAGGTAATCGTTTCCTCCGCTTTTAAAACCCATCACCACATCTTCCGTAAGGGCTTTCGCACTTAAAAATATAATGGGAATATGGGGGGCTGATTTTCTGATTTCAGCAGCCAGCGTATAACCATCCTTTTGCGGCATCATGATATCAAGGATGCAGATATCCGGTTTGCTTTCCTGAAATTGCGACAAGGCCAATTGTCCATCCAAAGCGAGACTTACATGATAACCGCTGCTGGTTAAACCATCAGACACGATACGCGCTAAAAAAGGCTCATCTTCTGCATACAAAACCTTAATTTTCTTCATATAGAGGCAAAATAACTACAAAATTACATCCTTTTCCAACTTTGCTGTGTAATTCAACACGGCCACCATGCAACGCGATAACCTGTTTTACATAATGAAGGCCTAAACCAGATCCTTTTACATTATGGATGTTATCCTGGTTGAAAATCCTAAAAAACCGCTCAAAAACCTGTTGCTGATAAATTTCATTTATGCCCGGACCGTTATCTTTAAAGCTGACTGTTAACTGATGATCACCAATACTGCACAATACTTCAATTTTGGCATCAGCCGGAGAATACTTTAACGCATTATCTATCAGATTATAAAAAACGTTGGAAATATGCATGGCATCACCCTTAACAAACAACGGTTCAGATTTTTGCGAAAATATGATCGAAGCATTTTTCTCTTGCACCTGCACTTCCATAGCATGAATGACCTGTTGCAGTATCGGCTGTAAATCAATCAGGCTGAACTGCAATTTCGTTTCTCCCAAATCCATTTGCTCCTGTTTAAGCACTTTCTCAATCATGGCTTGCAAACGCTGCAGCTCGTGAACACTGATATTAATATAGTTTTCCAGCTTTTCGGGTTGATCGGCTAATTGATACTTTTTAATAGATTCGAGGGCAACAACGATCGTCGAGATCGGCGTTTGCAGTTCATGGGTCATGTTGCTGGTAAAAGCCATTTTAGCTTGTGCGTAAAGCTGCTGATTTTTCATCAGCTTGATGAGCAGATAAAAAGCCGCTGCGGTAAGTACCAGCATCACTAAAGATGAAATCAGGTAATAGCGCATCTGGAAAACAACAATCCAAAAAATATTGTCCAGAACAAGCTGGTATCGGTGTAAGAACTTTAAGTTGTAAGTATAACGCTCACTAACAAAAGACAATTTATTTTTGGCAAAAGGCACAGCTTTAATCAGATTTCCACTCGAATAATCGTACAAAGCATAATTTTTAAGGATTTTAACGCCAAATTTTTGAAGTTGGCTGTTCACCATGCTATCCAGACTTTTCAAATCTCTCTGATCATCTGAAGAAACCTGATGGGGAGACATGTTATCGGTTTTTGCCGATGATGATATATTAAAGCGTTTTTTTGGATCATTGAGGAAAGACATCCTCAATTCAACAACAGTACTATCGTTATCAATCCCGTAATGAAACTGGCTGTGAAGGTTGTCCACTTTCAGTTCATCAAAAGCCTGCCTCAGTGCGAACCATTCTGAAGAAAGAAAAAACTGCTTAAAACGGCTGCTCCGCTCGCGTCCCCTTGACACGCTTCGGTAAACCATCTGTTTAGAGGTATTGCTTACAATGGATTCGAGCTTACTTTTAACCTGCTGTGTCTGCGCAAGGTACAACTGTTTGATCCATACGCACTGCAGGCAAAAACTAATCATCAGCGTAATCACCGCCAATGGAAAAACATATCTGGATGTAAGCCATTTCATCCCACTAAAATGAGCAAATCATTTTAGTGACGGAAGTACAAAATAAAGATTTAACCTTATTTAACCGAGCTTAACTTTGCTTTACATCCATGGCAGCTAGTTTTGAAATATGAAAAAATTAACCGTCATCTTATTCTTTTGCCTGCCAATAATGGTTTCCGCTCAATTGCATAAAGGTTTGATCACCGATAGAAATGGCGTACCCATTGATGGAGTTACCATTAAACTCCGTCACGGTGATTCTACCCTAACCGCTCAACTTTCAAAAATGGGCCTGTTTACTTTTCCGCAGCCGCTGAAAGGCGATTATACGTTAGAGTTACATGCGGTGGGCTATCAGAACACGAACAGGAGACTGAGCTTACCAACAGACTCTGTTATCATCATCATGGAAAGCGATGAGAAAATATTGGATCAAGTAACAGTATCAGGCGCCAAACCGGTTATTGTCAGGAAAATTGACAGGGTAATATTCAACGTTGAAAATAGCATTGTAGCCAGTGGCACAACCGTATGGGACGCATTAGCTAAAGCACCCGGCGTACAAACACGGTTTGATGGAGGAATTACAGCCAACAACAAAGGTGTAATGATTTACATGGATGATAAACCCATCAGATTATCAGGTGAGGATTTAGCTACCTATCTCCGCGGTTTACCGTCTGACAATATTGCCAAAATAGAAATCATTGCTAATCCTACAGCCCGTTATGACGCCCAGGGAGGTGCCGTAATCAACATCATTTCTAAAAAACCAAAGGGCGATGGCTATAATGTAGTGCTGTCCAGCGGTTATACCCGATCTACCTATGATAGTTATACCCCCGGGGTGGTGTTTAATTACCGGAAAAACAAATTGAATTTGTATGGCAGTTATAGCTATAGCCACCGCAAAAAAGACCATCGTGAAAGCGAATACGTTATTTTTGATTCCCCGGGAAGTTATGCCGATTGGAGAAATGAGAAGTCAGGCGTCCGGCTGGGCAATGCAAATAGCTACAAAATAGGAGTCGATTATAATATTACCAAACAACAAATAGTTGGCATTTTGGTAAATGGCTATAATGGCGTAAGCAACAGATTAAATAGTACAGTAACAACTATCGTTAACAACTACGCGGCATCACCGGATTCGGTGCTGCAAACTCAAAATGTTGCTAATGGGAAAGCCAGTCAATACAGTTTTAATTTTAATTATAAGGTGAAATTAGATACCAACGGCAAGAATATTAATGTAGATTTTGATTATGTGCCCTACCAAAACGACAATAGTCAGCAGGTAGATACTTATGGAATTTTCGGCAATGGTACTCCACTACCAAACCAGTATCATATTTTTACGCCGTCCAACCAAAATATCGATATCTATTCCGGAAAAGTAGATTACACGGACAAGTTTTGGAATAAATGGACATTTGAGTCTGGCTTAAAATATAGCAGCATCCGCACGCGTAACCGCTTCGACTTTTACAATAATCCGGTTTCTGGTCTTCAGCTGGTGAATAACCGCAGCGATCGTTTTGAGTATGCTGAAAATATCTCGGCCATTTATGCCAGCATCACCGGCGATGTAGGCAAATGGAGTTTTGAAGGTGGTTTACGGGGAGAATACACCCGCACAAATGGTAAATCTATTGTGTTAAATGCTAACAATCAGAACAATTATTTTAAACTTTTTCCTACACTTTTTGTGGTCTATAATGTAAATAAGTACAATGAGGTGAAACTCACCTATAATTCGAGGATTAGCAGGCCGGAATATTGGCGACTCAATCCTTTTAAATCTTATACCAGTCCGTATACCTATCTGGAAGGAAATCCTTCTTTGCAACCAGCTTTTATCTACAGCGGCGAACTGGGTTATACCTACAAGCAGCAATACAACGTATCATTTTACCTGAGACGGGTAACTGATTATTTTAGTAATATTACGGTACAGGATAACACATCAAAACTATTTTATGACACTCAGAGAAACCTGGATTTGAGTCAGGAAATTGGTTTTTCAGCTTCTTTTCCAATCAAAATGGCCAGCTGGTGGGAAATAAATAATTATGCGCAGGGCTCCTACCGGCAGGAAAAGTCAGGATACTTACAGGCACGCTATGACTACCATGTTTGGGGTGTTTATTTAAGTTCTAATCATAGCTTTATCTTAAATAAAGCGAAGGGTTTGAAAGCAGAAATCAGCGCATGGTATTCTTCTCCTACTATACAGGGTATTTACAAACTTGCGAAGCTTTACGATGTGAGCGCGGGTATAAGTAAAAGTGTTTTAAAAGGTAAAGGAACTTTAAGGCTTGCCGCAAATGATATTTTTTATAGCAACGTTTACCGTATTGACGTTAACTATCAAAACCAACGTAATGGCTTTGTGGAGAGAAATGATACCCGAAGTGCTACTTTAAGTTTCTCTTACCGCTTAGGAGGCAACCCAACTGCAGCCAGAAAACGTACTTCTGCCAGCGAGGAGGAAAAGAAACGCGCACAGTAGAACTAGTTCATTGGCCATTAGTTGGTGTGGTGTCAGATGTTTCCATCTGACACGACGAAAACGTTGAAGCATCGGTTAATCTACTCCAAACTGCAATCGCCCAACTCTAAACTTATTCACCGACACTCTATCGAATATGGTGTGGTGTCGGATGTTTCCATCTGACACGACGAAAACGCTAACATAAATCATTTATATTTTTAGAAAAGCAATGCCTGTAGTGCTTCGGTTTTACCAGTCCTGCCCTTTGCTTAATCCCGATTAGATCATCGGTAAATAAAATGACTACTCCAATCGGGATAACGCTGCCGGTCAGGTTTATTTAACGCAGGTACAACGTGCCTAACATTATTAAAAGATACTCAAAAGCGCAAGTCAGCCAGCCCGATATCACGGCAATAATACTTGCGCTAGCATCGGTTAATCTAATCCAAAACGCAAACGCCCAACTCTAAACTTATTCACCTACACCCTATCGAATGGCCGTAGCCACCCGTATTTTTTGGTGAAAGAAATGGAATGCCCAAATCGGCTGAGCGTAAAATAAGTAAAGCACCCATAAAAAACATTAACCAGGGGATTAATTTGTTGGTATTAAAGTGGATGTATTTTTTCAAAAAAATCCCGCCGAGCGAAATCATCAGCATGAGTGGCGTGGTACCCAGGCCAAACAGAAACATAAATGCAGCACCCGATTGGATATTACCAGTGTTCAATGCTGTTGCCAGTGCCAGATAAACCATTCCACAGGGAATAATGCCGTTAAGCATACCTGCAAATAATGCCCATAATTTTAAATTAAAAACCTTGCCCATTAGTTTGCTGAGTGGACCCACCGCCTTCAACTGGAGGGCAGAAAACCGCTCCCTGTAACGTTTATTGAATTGCAAAGCTGTGAATAGAATCAATATCAGGCCTATAAAAATACTCAAGGTTTTTTGATCGCCGAACAGGTTTATACTGCTTCCTACCAGGCCAACCAGCAGACCTAAAATGGTATAAACTGCAATCCTACCTAACTGATATAGAATCAATTGAAATGCACTAATAAAAAAAACCTGTTTTCTGAAAGGCATGCCCAGCATAATGGGTCCGCACATTACGGCACAGTGCAGGCTTCCAAACAATCCCATCAGAAATGCCAGTGGCAGATAGCCTGTCATAAAGTAATATTATTTTTAAACAGATATTTTTTACCCTTAACATTCCACCCGATGTTGACAAACCACAGCCCCTTTGCCATTGTAGCCCGATTTACCAGGATAAGATTTGATGCTCCGGTTGTATTACCTTTTAGTTTTACATCATCACCGCTGTCTGCTGGGCGCATAAGTAAGAGCTCATATTGCGCACTATCTTTTAATTGTATCACGATCTGCGTACTGGTTACGGTAATTTTAGGTTTGGCATCATCTTGCGATACATTTTGTTTGGCATTAAACTCCGCATTGTAATTAATTCCCTTTTCATAATAATTTTCTTCTATCAACGCGTCTCTGCCATGGATATGGAACATATAAATTACCATCGTTACAATAAACAGCATAAATGCAAACATCCCCATTACTATTTTCGTTCCCCAGTTCATATTCTTCATTTTTAAGTTTGAATGTGTGAGTTTTTAATGATTGAATAAGTGACTTTTAAGTGAAAGAATATTTAAGGCAAATCGCAGAATTCAATATTCAATCATTCTCAATTCAATCAATCTATCATTAACACCTGCTCTCCATTATTCACTACCTTCCGGCTGCGCGAAAAAACTCGTTGTTGCGGTACTCACCACCTCGCCATTGGCAATCACTTCGAAAACTGCATCAGTTTTATATTTTTTAAGCGAATTATTTTTTCTGATCAGAAAGAAAGTGAGGTGAGCAGTACCCTCTTTTGGCAGTACCGTTGCCTTTTGGATAAAGTCGATCTCATCAGCGCTATCCTGCGGTCTGAAAGTAAATTTAACCGCCTTATTGGTTTTGTTTACCAGTTCTGCATTGTACAGGTTACTGGTTTTATCTGTTCCCCTGTTTTGATACAAAGTACCACTAGCCCTTAAAACAGTAGTCTGAATATTTTCCCTTTTATAAATCAGTGAGGAGAATACCATCATAACCACTAATAAAACCGCTGCATATCCATAAGATTTTAAAGCGATTTTATAAGGTTTACGCTCTGCAATAAAATCTTGGTTAAAGAAACCGATCAGGTTTTTGGGTTTGCCTATTTTTAGCATCACCTCATTGCATGAATCGATACAGGCCGTGCAATTCACACATTCCAGCTGCGTTCCCTTGCGGATATCAATAGCCGTTGGGCAAACCTGCACACAAAGTCCGCAATCAACACAATCGCCTTTTTGTTCCTCATTTGTATTTCGCTGCATACGTCCGCGGGGTTCGCCCCTGGTAAAGTCATAAGCTACAACCAGGCTTTGGTTGTCAAGCAGAACACCCTGGAGCCGACCATAAGGACAGATTACCGTACATACCACTTCACGTACATAAGTAAATACACCGTAAAAAATGAAGGTAAACAGCCAGATGGACATAAAACCTGAAATATGTTTTGCAATAGGTTCGGTAATAATTTTAATCAGCAAATCAGAACTGATCATATAAGCGAGAAAAGTATTGGCGATGGCAAAAGAAATGATCAGAAAAATGAAATGTTTGCCTCCTTTTTTAGCGATCTTCTCAGCGGTCCAGGGGCCATCATCCAGTTTCTTTTGTTTGTTTGCATCGCCTTCTATCCAGTACTCTATCCTGCGGAAAACCATTTCCATAAAAATAGTCTGAGGACAGGCCCATCCGCACCATAACCTGCCGAGTACAACTGTAAAACAGACAATGAAGATGATGAAGATGAGCATAGCGAGGGCAAACAGGTAAAAATCCTGTGGGGTAAAGATCAATCCAAAGAAAACAAATTTCCTTTCGATGAAATTTAGCAGCACCAATTGCTCTCCATTAATTTTTAGAAACGGACAGGAAAAAAGAAACAAAAACAGCACATAGCTTACCCATTTACGCCAGGTATACAATTTACCCGAAGGTTTTTTAGGGTAAACCGGCCTTTTATCCCTGCCCTTGTTTCCAGATTTATTTTTGGTTAACATCTGTTTGATTTACACTGTCTTTTGCTGACTTCATCTCATTGTCTTCCACATCCTTCGCTTCATACTTTTCGCCTTGCGGGGCTTTCGCACCAGCAGGATTACTTCCATGTAATGAAAGAATAAAATTGGCCACTGCACTGATCTGTTTAGGGTTAAGGTTTTTCTCCCAACTGATCATTCCCTTTTCAGGAATACCATATTTAATCGTTTTAAATACATTGTTAATACCGCCGCCATGCAACCAGTAATTGTCTGTTAAATTTGGACCGATCAGGCCTTGCCCCTTATCGCCATGGCAAACCACACAGTTGGCGCTGAAGATGGTTTTTCCTTCTTCCAGTACTGCTGGTGTATTATCAACCTTTACGGAGTTTTCGTCAATGGTATTGGCTGATTTTTCAAGGAAAGCTGCCTTTTCTACTTTTGCTTTGGCCATTTCATTTTCATATTCCTTATCCTGCAGATCGCCATAACCACCGATGTGATAATAAAAGAGATAGCCTGCAGCAAAAATCATAGTTCCATAAAACAGGAAGTTAAACCATGCCGGTACCGGATTATTCAACTCTTTGATCCCATCGTATGCGTGGTCAATAACCAGGTTTTTTTCTTCCTCAATAGGTTTTAAGCTTAATAATTTTGTCCAGATCGACGGTTTTACCGCTTTCTGTTTCAACCAGCTATCATAATCAAGCGGCTCTTCTTTTACGTTTCCAATGTATTTAGTTGGATTTAACTGCTCCTGGTACATGACTTTAAACGCATTGAGCAACGTTATTGAAACAAAAAGCAACACAAGTGCGAATAACAATAGCAGTACAATGAGTAATTCTGATTGGTTAAGTCCTAATCCAGGCTGAGAAGGTGCTATTGCTTCTGCTGTTTTTTGGTCTGCGGCGTAAGTTGCCACAGATGAAAACAGTGAAAATAATAATAGTTTAATCTTCTTCATATAATTTGGTTTTGTGGTCTTGAAAAGGAATTTCACTCATGGTTTTAATATGGTTTTTACTTAATTTGAAGAGGTAAACCCCAACAATTACAAAAAACAACATGAACATGAGCAGAGAGGTAACGAGGTATATTTCGCCGCCGGCTAAATCTTTGATCTGATTGAACATATTTTTATTGATTTGATGGAATAGTTTCTTTATTGGCCTTAATATCGGTACCCAATCTTTGCAGGTAAGCAATAATGGCCACAATTTCGCGGTCACTTTTAACCTTGATGTTATTCTGCTTCAGTTCTGCGACAATTTTTGCTGCCTGTATTTTCAAATCCTCATTGGCTTGTTTATCATATCCTTCAGGATACGGAACGCCCAGTTTTTGCATCGCTTTAATTTTGCTTGCAGTGGTACTGATATCTAATTGTTGCTCAATGAGCCAAGGGTATGGAGGCATAATGCTTCCCGGCGACATTGAGGTCGGATCAACCAGGTGATTGTAGTGCCATGCATCAGAATATTTTCCACCTACGCGATGAAGATCAGGTCCGGTACGTTTACTGCCCCATAAAAACGGGTGATCATAAACAAATTCTCCTGCCTTGCTGTATTCGCCATAACGTTCGGTTTCTGAACGGAAAGGCCTTACCGTTTGCGAATGGCAGTTTATGCAACCCTCTCTGATGTACAGATCTCTGCCTTGCAGCTCCAATGCGGTATAGGGTTTAACACTCGCAATGGTAGGTACGTTAGATTGGATGGTAAAGGTTGGCATCATCTCTACCATTCCTCCGATAAGGATGATAATCAACGATAAAACCATAAATTTCATGGGTTTACGTTCCAGTACCCTGTGCCAGGCTTTATCTGCCGGACTGCTGTCTACCACTATTTTAGTTAAAGGCATGGCTTCTGCAGCTTCATTGGCAACCAGTTTTGCACCCAGCATGGTTTTGGCCAGGTTATAGGTCATTACAATTACTCCGGTTAAATAGAGTGCACCACCAATGGAACGTAAAACGTGCATCGGGATAATCTGTAAGGTTGTGGCAAGAAAATTCGGGTATTTCAACAAACCTTCAGCAGTAAACTCTTTCCACATCAATCCTTGCGTAAAACCTGCCCAATACATCGGGATGGCATAAAAAAGTATCCCCAACGTACCTACCCAAAAATGGAAACCAGCGAGTTTTTTAGAATAAAGTTCGGTTTTATAAATGCGTGGGATTAACCAGTATAAAATACCAAATGTTAAAAAGCCATTCCATCCTAACGCTCCAACATGAACGTGGGCAACAATCCAATCGGTAAAATGTGCTACCCCGTTTATCTGTTTTAACGATAACATTGGGCCTTCGAAAGTAGCCATACCATAGGCGGTAAGGGCGACTACCATAAATTTAAGGGTAACATCTTCCCTTACTTTATCCCAGGCGCCACGTAGGGTTAGCAGACCATTAATCATACCACCCCAGCTTGGTGCAATAAGCATAATCGAAAAGGCAACGCCTAGTGATTGAGCCCAACCTGGTAATGATGTGTATAACAGGTGATGGGGTCCTGCCCAGATATAGATAAAAATAAGCGACCAGAAGTGAAGAATACTGAGTTTATAAGAATAAACAGGGCGCCCAGCCATTTTTGGCAGGAAATAATACATCATCCCCAGATACGGGGTAGTGAGGAAAAAAGCAACGGCATTATGCCCATACCACCATTGTACCAATGCATCCTGAACACCCGCATACAGATAGTAACTTTTCATAAAAGAAACAGGCAATTCAAAAGAGTTTACGATGTGTAACACCGCAATGGTTACAAAAGTGGCAATGTAAAACCAGATGGCCACGTAGAGATGGCGCTCCCGCCTTTTAATGATGGTACCGAACATGTTGATACCAAAAACCACCCAGATGAGTGTTATGGCGATATCAATCGGCCATTCGAGTTCGGCATACTCGTGTGAGGTGGTAAAACCCAATGGAAGGGTAATTACGGCCGACAAGATAATGAGCTGCCAGCCCCAAAAATGGATCTTGCTAAGTGCATCGCTAAACATCCTGGCTTTAAGTAACCGTTGAAGGGAATAGTAAACGCCCATAAAAATGGCATTCCCTACAAAGGCAAAAATCACGGCATTGGTATGCAATGGCCTGATCCTGCCGAATGTGGTATACTGGCTGCCCATGTTCAGGGCCGGCTTAAAGAGCTGCATGGCAACAAGCAGTCCAACAGTCATTCCTATAATTCCCCAAACAAGGGTGGCAATGCCAAAGTTTCTGACAATCCTGTTATCGTAAGTAAATTTTTCTAGCTGCATAATCGAAGCGGAATTTTGTATGTTTTGTACACCAAAGGTATCCTGCAGCACAGAGATAAAGGATGATAGCGCTTAGCTGGAAAAGTGATCTTCTTCACTTTTTTCAGCGGTCACCTCGTCATCGAACAAAATGCGGATACCAGGAGTATGTACATCATCGTTCTGACCTGTTTTATAAGCCCAAAAGAAAGCACCCAAAAAAATGAGTGCCATTAAAACGCTGCAACCAACTAAGAAGTAAAGGATGTTCATATCAGTTTGTTTTTACGGGCAAACCAGCGGGTAGCCAGGGTGGTGAATAAAATAATGGTGACCGTACTAACCGGCATCAGTATGGCTGCGACCAATGGATATAGCGTTCCCTGTACGGCATAATAAATACCAATGCAGTTATAGGCTGTAGCAATAGCAAAACTAATTTTAATCACTTTAATACCATCTTTACTGAGTTGTATAAAATTTGGAAGGAAATTCAACGCATTTCCCTGTAAAATGGCATCGCAGCCCGGTGTAAAATTATTGATGTTATCGGTTAAGGCTATCCCAAAATTACTTTGCTTTAAAGCACCGGCATCATTTAGCCCATCACCCAGCATCAGCACATTATTTCCATTTTCCCGAAGATTTAGCACAGCATCCAATTTCTGATGTGGACGCTGATGGAACCTAATGGACGTGTTTTCCGGAAAAATGCTTTTTAACATAGATTGGTCCCTATTGGTATCACCTGATAAAACCTGCAGTTGAAATTTAGAGAGTTTCGAAACCAACTGTCCCAATCCGGGCCGCCATTGTTGTTTAATATCAAAACAGCCTTTATATACATGGTCAATCAAAATATGTACGCCGGTTTCACTAACCGATTTTATGGTTACAGGAAGCATAGATAAATGTCCTGCATAAAGAACATGATCATTGATCTTAGCTGATAACCCCTTACCTACCACTTCTTTATAATCCTGAATTGAATAAAATCTTTCCACGTTTAATGCTTTTAAGATATGACGACTCAAGGGGTGGGTAGAATTACGCAGCAGTGAAGCCACGACCAGTTTTTCATCATGGTTCAACGATCCGCTAAAAGAAATTTCGGCATTTTCATTGCTGGTCAACGTTCCTGTTTTATCAAAAATCAGTGTATCGCATTTGGCCAGTTCTTCAACCGCATCCGTATTTTTCACATAAAACCCTTTTTTATCAAAAACAGATAATATGGCCGATAAAGTGAAAGGTGTGCTTAAAGCAAGCACACACGGACACGCTACAATAATGACCGCTGTAAAAGCCGACCAGGCTTTGTGGCTATCTTGCTGACACAACCAATAACCAGTTGCTGCAAAGGCAATCACAAAAACGCCGATACTGAAGTATTTCGCGACAGAATCGTTAAAATTTTGCTTTTCGACATTGCTTTTATAATTTTCATTGTTCCAAAGTCCCGTAAGGTAACTCTGAGATACCGGTTTAATTACTTCAAGCTCTATTGCCTCAGTAGTTTGTCGTCCTCCCGCGTAAATAATTTCACCCAGCACTTTATGTATCGGTTCCGATTCGCCTGTAACAAAACTCATATCTACCCAGGCATCACCTTTCATTAAGATAGCGTCTGCTGGTACCAGTTCTCCGTTTCTGATCCACAACCGGTCCCCTATTTTAATATCGTTGATGGATACAGGCTTTTCTTTGCCATTCTGGATGGTGGTAACGGCAATGGGAAAGTAAGACCGGTAGTCACGGTCGAAGGATATATGGTGGTAAGTACGCTGTTTAAGCCATTTGCCCATCAAAAGCAAGAAAACCAGTCCCGTTAAAGTATCAGCAAAACCAGGTCCGGTGTTAAAAATAACTTCAAATGCCGTACGCAAAAACAATACGGCAATGATCAGTGCTAATGGTGTATCTAAATTGATATGTTTATGTTTGATACTGGTAATGGCGGAGATGAAATAATCGCGCCCACAGTAAAAAGCAGCCGGAATAGAAAATGCCAGATTTAACCAGCCAAATAAATACTGAAACTGTTTTTCAAAACCCGATAAACCAAAGTATTCAGGAAAGCTGAAAAGCATCACATTGCCCATTAAAAACCCAGCCACCGCAATTTTTAGCACCAAAGCCTTGTCAACCGAACTGCTGTGTGCTTTTACTACATCCTGAAGACTGATTAAAGGCTCGTAACCGATCTGGTTTAAAGTTTCAACCAAATGTTTTAGTGAAATTTCTTCATGATTGAATTGGATGGTTACCTGTTTTTTAAGAAAATCTATCCTTGAGCTAAAAATAGCCGAATTAATTTTATAGAGGTGTTCTAACAACCAAATGCAGGAGCTACAATGGATTGCGGGAATGTAAAACGTCACGATACTCGAATTTCCATGTTTGTAATCAATCAATTGATCAATGATTTTAGGATCGTCGAGGTATTCTAAATGGCTTTCATTTTTTAGCTGCCTGCCCGGATTATTGTTGTATACATAATAATTGCAAAGGTTATTTTCGGAAAGGATCCTAAAAACAGCCATACAGCCTGCACAGCAAAAATCTTTACCGTCTGTCTGATATTTTACCTTGGGCAGATCTTCTCCACAGTGGTAGCAAATGGCCTTTGTTGCGGTTTTATGTTGATCTTCCATTGTAATCGTTGTTATATTGATGAACTGAACAATTGTGTTTTAGGCTGCTTAAGCCATAATTTTTCGTCGAATGCCATACAGACATTTCTGAGGAAAGATCTTCCTGTGTTGGTAATGGTGATCTCCGTTTCTGTAACCGATATCAGCTGATCATGCAATAAAGGTAAAAGCCGCTCATGCACCCTTTCAGGTATTTTGTCGCTGTATACGGTATTATTTTTACACATGATATTTAGAATATGCTTTCTGACGTTAATGTCGTCATCCGTCAGAAAATGCCCTTTTTCTACGGGCAATATCTGTTGCGCAATTTTCTCCATATAGGCTTCCACAGTTTTGGGGTTCTGTGCAAAAGCTGTCCAGCTATCGCTGATCGAAGAAACACCAAGACCGATGAGCAAATGAGTGTGTTGACTGGTATAACCCATGAAATTGCGATGGAGTTTATCCGCTACCATAGACTGGAACAAGGGATCGCTTTTCAAGGCGAAATGATCCATGCCAACATCTTCGTAACCGGCGTCGATCAGAAGTTTTCTGCCAAATCGATAAAGGGCAAATTTTTCATCGCCCGCCGGAATATCCTTTTCAGTATAATGCCGTTGTCCTGGTTTTAGCCATGGCACGTGCGCATAACTGTAAAAGGCAATGCGATCTGGCTGCATACTGATCACATCATTTATGGTACTGGCTAATCCATCGGTACACTGCCCCGGCAAACCATAAATCAGATCAAAATTGACAGATGTGTAACCGATTTCCCTGGCTTGCCTGGTTACTTGAGCAACCTGCTCGGGGGTTTGAAAGCGGTTGATCAGGAACTGTACTTTAGGGTCGAAATCCTGGATTCCTAAGCTTAATCTTCTAAAACCTAACTGGTAAAGCGTTGTTAAATGTGCTTTGGTGGTATTGGCCGGATGGGCCTCAAAAGATAGTTCGGCGTCTGGAGCCAGACTTGCATTTTTCATAATACAGCTGATCAGCAGATCAAGATTTTCTGGACTAAAGAAAGTGGGCGTACCGCCGCCGAGATGCAATTCTTTTAATTTTGGTTTTTCCTGTAGGGCATTTACATACATGCGCCACTCAGCAAGTACAGCGGAGATGTAAGGCAGCTCTACGGAATGATTTTTGGTGATTCGGGTATTACATCCGCAGTAAGTACACAAGCTTTCGCAAAAAGGGAGGTGGATATATAAACTAATCCCGTCTTTTTTATGGCTTGCATAGGTTTTTGATACCCTGTTCAGCCAATCATCAGCATTAAAGCTTTCAGTATCCCAGTATGGAACCGTAGGATAACTGGTGTAACGTGGGGCAGCAACGTTATATTTGTTAAGCAACTCTGCACTTTCCATCTTTACAACTTTTTGGTGCTTGCACATTCACTCTGGCAACAGCAGGCTTTGCCAACGCATTTACCAGCCGCCCACTGATCGAGGTTTTTGATTACCTGTTCCATCCTCGCCCTGGTATCGGCCTGATCGGCATCCCGCGGGACGTTGGCAACTTTCATACCCGCAAGACCTGCAGCATTAAGATCAAGATGATCTGTTTGTGAAGATGAAGTTGCAATATATTTGATACCCAATGATCTAAGGCCTAATATCATTTTACTACTTAGCTCATCATTGTTAAAAACCAGAAGCGCTTCTTTACCGGTTGCAAATGAAAGCGTATCAGCTGTTAAGCTATTGGCAATTATAGTGATATCGTGTTTTTTGTAATTGGCCAGTACCAACCATTCCTTTTCATCGGGCTTAATGTTATAAGCTATAGCTTTCATATATGATATTTATATACACAAAACTATGAAGAGGGCTTAAGGCCACAGGTGAGCATGCTTAGAGAAAAAAATGATACTGGTTACTTTTCGAGTAGAGATGGGCGGCTGGAGTTCGGCGTTTGGAGTGGATGAACCCTCCTCTTTCAGCACAAGTCTTAGCGCTTTGAGTACCATCGGTTGGCCTGACTTGTGCTTTAAATTTTCTAGTGTCAGATGGAAACATCCGACACCACAAATGTAATCAGTTTTCAGTTGCCAATTTGCAGTTAACAACTAAGCTGAAGACCACAAAACCTCTCTAGCGCAAGTCTCAGTGCTTTGAGTACCGTCGGTTGGCCTGACTTGTGCAATGAAATTTACCAGTGTCAGATGGAAACATCTGACACTACATACCATTGTCAAATGGAAACATCCGGCACGATAGATAAATTTTCGAGTGTCAGATGGAAACATCTGACACCACAAATAACTAATTTAAACAGTTAACCAAACGAACAATGAGCCTGAACCTTACTGCTTAATATTCCTGAGTTTTTCGATGGAAAGAATATTAATCGCATTGCCGGTCTTATCAATCAGCTTTTCCTCTTTAAAATCAGCCAGCATTCTGCTTACGGTTTCACTGGCAGTACCCACAAGGGCAGCAAGATCATCGCGCGAGATCCGGATGGTGCAGGTATTTGACTTACCATCGCCAAATTTTGCAGCCACTTGCAATAGTGCTTCGGCTACCCGTTTTCTTACCGATGAGTAGGCCAATTGAAGCATTTGTTTTCCTTTATCGCGCACATTTCCGGACAACAGGCCAATAAATGTTTTTGATACGGCCTGATGGTTGAGCAGGTATTCCATAAAATCAGCTTTTGGAATATGAATAATTTCCGATTCGGTTAGCGTGGCAGCATTTTCGGCGTAAAGCTCGCCATTGCATAAACTTTCGTAACCAAAGAAGTCACCATCGTGGTACAGCCCTGAAGAAAGTTCCCTTCCATCCTTAAAACGTTTATAGGTTTTCACCTGTCCTTTATTGATGTAATACAGGTGCGTGGGTTCATCACCTTCAATATAGATCACCTGTTTACTATTAACCGTTCTTGGTTTACCCTTTTTACGCAGTTCGTCCATTACTGTTTCATCTTGGCCATCTAATGAACTAAAGCTGGCTGCCTGTTGCTTTTTCTTAAACCTGCTTTCTATCGCCCTAAAAAGCTCTGTATCGTCAAATGGTTTGGTCAGGTAGTCATCTGCACCCATTTCCATTCCTTTTCTCATGTCTGCCCGCTCCGTTTTTGCCGTAATGAAAATAAAAGGAATATTAGCCGTTTTTGGATTTTTGTTCAATAGATACAAAACACCATACCCATCAAGTTCCGGCATCATAATATCACACAAGATTACATCAGGCAAATGATTAATAGCCATCTCCACACCAACTTTTCCGTGTTTAGCCATAAAAGTTGTGTAACCTGCCAAGTCGAGCACTTCAGCAGTACTTTCCCGGATGTCGTCATTATCCTCAATAATTAAAACTTTTTTGTTCATCGGATGGATCTCAAATTATAAAATGGTTTTTACAGGGAAAATAAGCGTAAAAACTGTACCCGAATGCTGTTCGCTATTGCAGGTTACCTTCCCATTCATCAGGCCAACATATCTTTTCACAATGTTAAGTCCTAGACCCGTTCCGGGAATATCACCGGTATTGTGCGCCCTGAAAAATGGTTCGAAGAGATTACCCTGATCGGCTGCAGGAATGCCAATGCCGTTATCTTTTACTTCTAAAATCAGCTCATCATCTTTTAAAATGGAATTAAACTGAATGAGAGTGTCCTCACCTGAATATTTGATCGAATTGGAGATCAGGTTGATGATACAATTCTTTAACAGATTCGGATCCAGGTAAACCTCGGCAGTTGTTCCGGTATGTTCGTAAATAATATGCTGGTTCTGCTTGGTCATCATCTGCATCTCTTCTGCTATTTCTTCTGCAAAGCTGATGATGTTGAAAGCTTGTGCTGAGGCCTCCACTTTCCCTGCTTCGAGTTTTTCGAGTGAAAGAAAATCGTTTAATATTGTAGTAAGGTTGTTAATGGAGTTTTTAATTTTAAAGGTATGTTTTTCTACACTGGCCACATCATGTTTTATGGCATATTTATCAATTAGCGATGCGGATAACTGAATGGCGCTGAGGGGCGTCCTAAACTCATGTGAGGCCATAGAAACAAATCTGGTTTTGAGCTGATTGAGTTCTTTCTCTTTCTGAAAAAGCGCACGCATATTTTCTTTCGCCATTTCCAGTTCTGAAACGAGCTTAACCAGGTCACGTGTGCGTTCCTTTATCTTAACTTCCAGTTTCTCGGTATAACTTTTTATCTGCTCTTCGTTGGCCTTTTCCTTACTGAGATCGTGAATAAAGCCGGTATAAATTTTACGGTCGGTAAATTTGATCTCACTCACCCCAAGCGTAAACGGAAATACAGAGCCATCTTTACGTTTGCCCGAAACTTCCCTCCCGATACCGATAATATGTTTTTGTCCGGTATGTTCATACCTGGAAAGATATCCATCGTGGCGCGATTGATCGGGTTCAGGCATCAGAACCGAAATGTTGCTACCCACTAACTCCTCCCTGCCGTAACCGAAAAGCTCCAATGCTGCAG
Source organism: uncultured Pedobacter sp. (assembly GCF_913776295.1). GTDB lineage: Bacteria > Bacteroidota > Bacteroidia > Sphingobacteriales > Sphingobacteriaceae > Pedobacter. The sequence goes on along the minus strand of NZ_CAJYOJ010000060.1, from coordinate 109,682 downwards.
GGTTTAAATGTTCAATAATCCCCTTTTCATCAATGGTAATAATTCCATCAATAGCATTTTCAATAATCGCATCCAAAAATTTCGACCTGTCCATTATCTTGATTCAAGTATATGCCTGTAAATATAGAAAAAGTATTACCGATCTTTGTTATAAGCCAACCATCAGGGTGTCGAGTTTATTTTTCGAATTTGCCAATTGTTCATACAACTTATTAAACTCATCAGAAGCCTGACCTGCCATTTCGCTGAAAAGCTTTTCATAGTAATCGATCCCTTCCGCCAGTTGCAGCTTAGAGCCATTCAATTGCTTCATTTTTTTATCGCTAAACTGCTGCAAATGTTGTTTAACCTCTTCCTGCAGGTAATCTATATAGAGGTTAAGTTCTTTAATAAAAACGTGTGGACGGTCTATCTGCTCCAACAGGTTAATTTTTCCATAAATATGGCCGACCATTTCATCAAACGAGTATACATCATTAAAATAAGCCAGGTTAGGCCCCGGACAAATGGCTACGGCCTTATTTTCTTTAGGTTTAAGCATATCATATTTAAGATAGTTTGAAGCGCAAAGTCCTTCGCACAGACATATTTTTCCGGTAACCTCTTCAAATTGTCTCTCGTATTCTTCAGCAGTTAATCCGGCAGTTTGAAGGCTTTTGATTTTTAAATGCTGAAACTCCCGCGATGCGGTGCAGATAGCCTGTTCGGTAAATTCAGTATTGTTGCACAGGTATTTCTTGGTGCAGGGGCTTCCTGGTCTGCCCTTTTCAATACGCTCGGTACGCAGTTTCTCGATGGTGCTGTTTTTGAAATTGTTAAAACGGATTCCCAATGGTGAAGCATTACTTAAATAAAAATCCTGTTCGGTTGCACCGGTAAGTTGTATTAAAGTATGTGTATCTACATTGGTCACCTCCGGTACCAATAAAAAAGGACTTCCCCAGCCAGTGGCATCAAGCTGATAATGCTTTAACAAAAACTGATGTTCTGCCGCCGTACCGATTCCACCCTGCACCGTGATCTTTTGTTTGGGTTTCTCTTCAACCAGAGTTCCCTTTTTCACCAAAGCAAGCTGATACATTTCAAAAAGCTCCAGATACATTTCACTTCTTTTGGTTTTAAATTCCTCCAGGATCGGACCAAGCAGATACCCATCGGTAGCAAATGCATGTCCGCCACAGTTCAAGCCCGATTCGATCCTGAACTCTGATACCCATAAACCCTTTTTAGCCAGAAATTTAGCCTGGATCAAAGCCGACCTGAAATCGCTTACCTTTAAGATAATTCGTTTTTTTAAAAATTCATTCTTATCTGGAAAGAAATCTGCGAAATCGGCGATATAACTGTACAATTTGGGGTTCATTCCTGCAGAAAGTATAACAGATGCATTGAGTTTACTTTCAGCAAAACCCCGTAAAGCGGCGAGCGCATCGGTATTAATCTCACCAGTGTATTCACCATCAGCATAATTCATTTTATCTACCTTGGCCATAATGTTCACATCAATATTGCCCATACGCATGGCATTTTTTAGTATGGATTTAAAGATCTGTTTGGCTTCTCCCTCGGGATATTCCATCATCAGTTCATAGCCATGCTTTATTTTTGAAGTGTCAGGTAGTAATGCGAAGTAACGGCAGATATCACTCCCATCAGTAAAATTCTGCTGTTTTAAAGTTTTAAAATCCTGTTTGATGCAGTCGGATAAAAAGTTGAGGTATTCCGTAATCCGTCTGCTACGGCTGTTATTTTCATTTTTACCAATCGCTTCATAAGGTACCGATCTTTTTTGCGAATGATAAGCACGCATACGTTCCACCAATTCATCATCAACAATGGAAAGTACAGAAGAGATGCCATACCTGGCAACTTTTAGTGGGGTATCAATGGAGTAACCCAGTCCCAAAACTGGAATATGAAAGGAGTGTAACATGGTGATTTTTGATGTAAAACGGCAGTCCATATCCTGAAACGCCGAATGTTTCTACGGCAAAACTACCCCTATTTGATGATCGTGGTAATGACCTGGCTCAACTCAGAAAATGAGCGCCATCACTTTTTTCAGTTGACACCTACATGTCCCCTCAATGTTTTAAATAAGTTCCTCTTTTAAATGTTATCATCCATGAAACTGAATTTAAAGACTTTTACATTAATCCGAGTGTCATTTATATTATAAATCTTTTTTCCATGTTTAACAGTTTATATTTTCGTTATAGGAAAGAAAATATTATAAGACGACTAAATAATTGATCAGTCATGAAAGCAATAGGATTTAAAACCTCACTCCCGATAAACGAAAGAGAAAGTTTCATCATGTTCGAAACGCCTGTTCCGGAACCAAAAGGAAGGGATTTACTTGTCAAGATGAAAGCCATCAGCGTAAATCCGGTTGATTTCAAAATCCGCCAGAACACCGCGAAAGACACCGTACTGGAAACACCCAAGGTAATTGGCTGGGATGCTGTTGGCACAGTGGAAGCTATTGGTGAAGGTGTTACCTTTTTTAAAACTGGGGATGAAGTATATTACGCCGGAGATTTAACCCGAAGCGGCTCAAATGCCGAATATCAATTAGTTGATGAACGCATAGTTGGATTAAAACCCTCAACATTAAGCTATGCTGAAGCAGCCGCCATGCCATTAACGGCACTTACCGCCTGGGAATCACTTTATGATCGCCTCCGCATCAATGATCAAGAGGATAAGGGAAAGAGTATCCTGATTATTGGTGGTGCAGGTGGCGTTGGCTCTATCGCCATACAACTAGCAAAGAAAATAAGTGGATTAAAAGTGATTGCTACGGCCTCCAGAGCAGAAACTAAAGAATGGTGTAAGGCCATGGGTGCCGATGTGGTAGTTAATCATCAAAACCTGGTAGCAGAAGTACAGGCTGCAGGTTTTAAGGAAATAGATTTTATACTCGATTTTGTTGACCTGAACATCTATTGGGATATCCTGGCAGAGCTGATTAAACCCCAGGGACATATCGTATCGATAACTGGTTCCGCCACGCCAATTGCCCTCAATAAATTAAAAAACAAAAGCGTCACCTTCTCGTGGGAACTGATGTACACCCGTTCAATGTATCAAACCGATGATATGGAAAAGCAGCACCAAATTTTAAGTGAATTGGCAAATTTATTAGATGATGGCGTCATTAAGCCTACATTAACACAAACCTTTAATGGCTTTACGGTTGAAAATCTAAAGGAGGCACACCGCTTATTGGAAAGTGGGAAAACTATTGGTAAAGTGGTAATCGAATATTAAAAAAATCAAATAAAAAAAAGAGAGAAACTTATCTGGCTTCTCTCTTTTTAATATCGGATTTCAATTAAACCTTTGTCCTGCTTGCTGAACTTTTCTTTAACTGGGTATTAATGCGCTCCAAAACATTATAAATATCGAAAGGTTTGCTGATATAATCATCTGCGAATGCGTCAATCGCTTTTTGCTCGCTATTGTTCTGTGCAGACATAACAATAATCGGGATGTGTTTAGTGAAAATATCCGTTTTTAAATCTTCACAGATTTCTGCTCCGTTTCCATCTGGTAACATTACATCTAACAAAAAAAGATCAGGCATTGCATCCTGGATATTTTTTTTCAGCTCTGCAAAAGATGAGGAAAGCTGCAATTCAAAACCCTCTTCTTTCAACAGGATTTCAATTACGTTTCTAATCTCCTGATCGTCTTCTAAAATGTGTATTCGTTTTTTTTCCATGTTCAAATTATATGTTTGGGATGTACCGTCCGCGTGGAATGCGCTATACGATAGTAACAGTAACACCCAAACCTTCTAAATGTTTTACAATTTGTTCAGAAATTCCTTTATCGGTAATAATATGATCAATTTCTTCCAATCCGCATATCTTACCGAAGCCTCTTTTTCCAAATTTTGTAGAATCGGCCAGTACAATCGTTCTTTGCGATGCACCGATCATTTTACGGTTTAAATGTGCTTCCATGGCATTTGTAGTGGTAATGCCAAAATCCAGGTCAATGCCATCTACCCCTAAAAATAGTTTATTGAAATAAAAATCCTGCAAAACCTGCTCCGCATAAGCACCCATAACAGACGAAGAACTTTTTCTAAGTAAGCCACCCAATTGTATCACTTCTATACTGGGTTCGCGCATTAATTCGAGTGCTACGTTTAATGCAGAAGTAACCACCGTTAAATTTGTTGCGGGGGCAATGTTCTTTGCAAAATATAACACTGTGGTACCTGAAGCAATTACAATAGAATCGTTATCGTTCAGTAATGTAGCTGCAGCAATCCCGATTTTGTTCTTTTCCGCTGATTGAATTTTCTCCTTCTCGTTAACCGGACGGTCGACCGTATAGGGATTGTTTACAGTTGCGCCACCGTGTGTTCTAAACAGCAGACTCTTGTCTTCCAGTAGTTTTAAGTCCTTTCTTATTGTTACAGAAGATACTTTCAATTCCTTACACAAATCTACAACATTTATATATTGATCACGTTGCAGACGACTTAAAATAAACTGATGCCTCTCAGCCAAATTCTTCATAATAACTTAAATTAGCATGCCGCAAATTAGCAATAAAAACATTCTTTAAAATATTTTAAACAAATATTTAATAAATTTTTAACCCATGCCATATATTATTTCGATTATGATTTCTTATAATTGCGAATAGTTTCGTTTTATTATTTTTTAAACCCAATGAAGAGATTACATGCACATCATCTATCTGATCATATAAATTGGGATATTATCATCATCGGCGGAGGTGCTACAGGTTTAGGCATCGCATTAGATGCCGCAAGCCGCGGTTTTAAAACGCTATTGGTAGAACAATCTGATTTTGCAAAAGGAACATCCAGCAGGAGTACCAAACTGGTGCATGGTGGTGTCAGGTATCTTGCACAGGGCGATATCGGTTTGGTAAAACATGCTTTAAAGGAACGTGGCCTGATGCAACAAAACGCCAGGCACCTGGTCCATAAGGAAGAATTCCTGATTCCTTGCTATAATTGGTTTTCTGTTGTAAAATATTTAACCGGACTTACCCTTTATGATTGGCTAGCGGGAAAATATAGCTTCGGCAAATCTAAATTTTTCTCTAAAAAAACAACCTTAAGCGTGATGCCTGGTATTAAAGCTCAAGGATTAAAAGGGTGCATCAGGTATTATGACGGAAAGTTTGACGATGCCCGCCTGGCCGTTAACATTGCACAAACTGCTATCGAAAAGGGCGCATCGTTATTAACCTATACCAAAGTGACAGGCCTGTTGAAGAGTGCAGATAAGGTTACCGGTATCGAAACGGTGGATATGCTAACTGGCTCAACAGCAAAATACAATGGCAAAATTGTCATTAATGCAACAGGCGTATTTGTTGATGATATTCTGCAGATGAACAATCCCGCTACAAAAAAGATGGTACGGCCAAGTCAGGGTGTACACGTGGTGTTGAGCAAAAGCTTTTTAAACAGTGAATCTGCACTAATGATTCCAAAAACCGCTGATGGCCGGGTGTTATTTGCCGTTCCCTGGCATGAACATTTATTGGTAGGCACCACAGATACTCCTTTAAACCAGCATAGTTTAGAGCCCAGGGCATTAAAAGAAGAAGTAGATTTTATTCTGGCTACGGCAGCTGGCTATTTCGACCGTAAACCCAAAGCAAAAGATATCTTAAGCGTATTCTCAGGTTTACGCCCCCTGGCAGCCCCTGCCAAGGGCGATACGAATAGTACGAAGGAAATCAGCAGAGACCATAAACTTATTGTTTCTGCAAAGGGATTGATAACCATAACCGGGGGTAAATGGACTACCTATCGCCTAATGGCAGAAGAAACAGTCGATTTAGCCATTGCGCAAGCCGGTTTAAACCCAAAAGCATGTTTAACACAAAATTTAAGCATACATGGCAGCACCAGCATTAAAGAAAACAGTCATTTAGCTATATACGGAACTGACTGCAATAAAATTAAAGCCTTAATTAATGAACACCCTGGCCTTGGAAAACCATTACATCCTTCTTTTCCTTTTGTTGAAGCAGAAGTGGTTTGGTCTGCAAGGAATGAAATGGCAGAAACTGTAGAAGATATTTTAAGCAGGAGGCTGAGGGTATTAGTTATTGATGCACAGGCTGCAAAGGATATGGCGCCCAAGGTAGCCTCTCTCCTTTCCAAAGAATTATCTGCAGATGAGAAGTGGGAGGCCGATCAAATTGAATCTTTTAATCAATTAGCCGATGGTTACCTTTATCATCAATCTAACTAATAATATAAAAGGCATAATCCGCTAACCAAATTTTTAATGATGAGTAAATACGTTTTATCTATCGATCAGGGGACCACAAGCTCGAGAGCCATTATTTTTAACTACAATGGCGAAATTGTTGCAATTGCACAAAGGGAATTTACACAGCTATACCCTAAAGCTGGCTGGGTAGAACATGATCCAATGGAAATTTGGTCGACACAATTGGCTGTTGTAACAGAGGTAATTGTTAAAGCAGGCTTAACCGTAAGCGATATTGATGCTATCGGGATTACCAATCAACGGGAAACTACTGTGGTTTGGGATAAAGAAACGGGAAAACCAATTTATAATGCCATTGTATGGCAAGACAGGCGTACCTCTGCCTATTGCGATGAAATTAAGACCCGGGGACTGGCCGCGAACATACAGGAAAAAACAGGTCTGATCATTGATTCTTATTTTTCTGCAACCAAAGCCAGGTGGATCCTGCAAAATGTGGAAGGCGCACGTGAAAAGGCTGAGGCAGGAAAACTGGCTTTCGGCACCATTGATACCTGGCTAATCTGGAAATTAACAGCAGGCGAAAAGCATGTAACCGACATCACTAACGCCTCGCGAACGATGCTTTATAACATTCATACTTTAAGCTGGGATGAAGAGTTGCTTGATCTTTTTGCTATTCCAAAGGCAATGCTGCCGGAGGTAAAATCATCAAGCGAAGTTTACGGCCTAACCGCCGGGCGGATCTTAGCAGCAAAAATTCCAATTGCTGGTATAGCCGGCGATCAGCAATCGGCCTTGTTCGGACAAATGTGTACCGAACAAGGAATGGTCAAGAATACTTACGGAACAGGTTGTTTTATGTTGATGAATATCGGCCGAAAGCCTAAAATTTCTGACCACAATCTGTTAACCACGATCGCCTGGCAGATCAATGGCGAAGTGAACTATGCCTTAGAAGGCAGTATTTTTATAGGCGGTGCAGTTGTTCAGTGGCTGCGCGACGAAATGGGACTGATTTCTAAATCGGCCGATGTAGAAACTTTGGCAAAGAAAGTAAAGGATACCGACGGCGTTTATGTTGTTCCTGCTTTTGCTGGCTTAGGCGCCCCGCATTGGGATCAACATGCACGAGGCACCATCACCGGATTAACCCGCGGTACAAACAAATCGCATATTGCCAGAGCAGCATTAGAAAGTATTGCCTACCAGACAATGGATGTGTTGAAAGCGATGGAAGCAGATGCAGGCGTAAGTATTGCCGAGTTGAGAGTGGATGGTGGCGCTACCGCCAATGATTTATTAATGCAGTTTCAGGCCGATTTGCTACACTGTAAAGTAATCAGACCAGAGGTAACAGAAGTTACCGCTATTGGTGCTGCCTATCTTGCTGGTTTAGCTACCGGTTTCTGGAAAAGTATCGATCAGATCCGCTCGCAATGGAATATTAACAAAACTTTTATTGCTAAGGGAGGAATTGACAATACAGAAAGAATAAAGGGCTGGAACAAGGCTGTAAAAGCAGCAAGGGTAAGTGCAGAAAACTAATCAGGGGATTAATAAGATTTTAAATGTGATGAATGTATATCTTGCAGAATTTATGGGCACAGCACTAATGATTCTTCTGGGAAATGGTGTGGTAGCTAACGTAGTACTCAAAGGCACTAAAGGAAATGATGGTGGGTGGATGGTCATTACAACGGCCTGGGCGCTTGCTGTGTTTGTAGGTGTTGTTGTTGCCGGTCCGTACAGCGGAGCACATTTAAATCCCGCCGTAACCCTCGGACTTGCCATCGGAAAAGGTTTTAGCTGGGCCATGGTTCCATTTTACATCATGGCCCAGTTAGCCGGAGCCATGACAGGTTCTTTTCTGGTTTGGCTTTTGTATAAAGATCATTTCGATGCTACTGACGATCAGGCTTTAAAGGCTGCACCTTTCGCAACCGCTCCAGCCATCCGAAATACGCCGTCAAATCTGTTCTCGGAAATTATGGGCACTTTCGTTTTAATATTTGTGATTTTTTACTTTACGGATGCCAGCATGGGTACGAAAGAAACAGTTACGACACCTATTGGCCTAGGTTCAATTGGCGCAATCCCGGTAGCATTTCTAGTTTGGGTGATTGGCTTGGGACTAGGGGGAACAACCGGATATGCCATCAATCCGGCAAGAGATTTGGGCCCGCGGATGATTCACTTTTTGATCCCAATGAAGGGAAAAGGAAATAGTAACTGGGCATATGCCTGGATACCCATAACTGGACCAATTATCGGATCCGTTTTGGCAGCTGTAATATTTTTGCTGATTAGTCAATAGTGATTTGTTCGGAAATACTCTTTTAATGCCAGTACTGTTAGACGGCTTAGTTTCTACTCCTCTCCAAAACAACCGGATTACGCATATTTTCTTTTACGCAGCTGCCAAATAATAGTTATCTTTGAAATCACATCGCTACTATTTATCTAACCAATCAGAATTGCAAGCATACTTCCTCGTTGTCGATACCGAAACCTCAGGTCTGCCAAAAAACTGGACGGCCCCTTATTCTAAAGAAAAGAACTGGCCTTATATTGTCCAGATTGCCTGGGTTATTTACGACCAATCTTACCGCGAAATCAAGCGCGAAAATCACTACATTAAAAATACCGGCTTCACCATTGATAAGGCGGCATTAAAAATTCACCAAATTACCCCTGAATATCTACATGATCATGGCGAAAATAAAGAGCAGGTAATGATTCAGTTTTCTGAAGATATAGAAAAATATAAACCTTTGGTTATCGGGCATTTTATTGAACTTGATTATCACATGGTAAATGTTGAACTATACCGCATCGGCAAAGGAAACATTTTTAAAAACCTCTCCTTTTTCTGTACCATGAAGGCAAGCGCACCTTATATCACGAATACCGTCATCAGCCATTTAAAGCTGGATAAATTTTATACCATTTTATTCAATGAAGTACCTGAAAATATTCATAACGCTTTATCTGATACGTTAAATACCGCAAAAATTTTCTTTCACCTTTTAAAAACAGGTAAAATTAGCTTAACTTCAGTGTACCAACAGGAACATACTTTTAACATGGAGAAAGAAAAGAGAAAAGAATTTTCTTTTAAAAGAATTTTACAGGGATTTTTTAATGGAAGATAAACTATCCGATCAAATTTATACAGCCCGTATTGGAGACATTACTTTTAGAAAAATTGTGAGTTGCAGCCCTGGCACACCAATTTTTGAAGCTGCCATTAAAATGTCGGAGCAAAAAACCAGCTGTCTTTTTATTAAAAATGATCAGGATGATTACCTGGGCTTCGTAACTGATATTACGCTTAGGGATAATGTAATTGCGAAGCAACTGGACGCCAATTTGCCTATTGACGAAGTGATGGACAGCAATATTGTGACCATAACGCCTGACGCCTATGTATATGAGGCAATATTAATGATGTTCAGTAAAAAATCACGCTATCTATTGGTAAACGACAATGGAAATTTTGTTGGTTTTTTAAGCAGAAACCGCCTGTTAAGTGAGCAGGCAGAATCTCCGTTGGTTTTTATCCAATCGGTAAAATCGGCTGTAAATGCCAGTGATTTAAAATCAAAATGGCAGAAAGTACCAGGCATTGTATCTCAACTGCTCACCAGGGGTGTACATTCGAAAATTGTAAATGAGGTGGTTACCACCATTGCAGATACGATCTCTTTTAAGATTATTGAAGATGTTATTGCAAAATTGGGTCCGCCACCAGCAAAATTTGTATTTATGGTTTTGGGTAGTGAGGGCAGAAAAGAACTGAGCTTGAAAACCGATCAGGACAATGCCATCATTTATGAAGATACCGAAGAAGAAAACAGGGCGGCCGTGCGTTCTTATTTCCTCGATCTGGCCACCCAGGTTTCTGACAAGCTGAATTTTGTAGGCTTTGTATATTGTGACGGCGATTATATGGCCACCAATCCAAACTGGACCCATTCATTATCACACTGGAAATACAATTATAAAAATTGGATTGAAGAAGCTTTGCCTGAAACTGCCGTGAAATTTGCCGCTTTTTTTGATTGCAGGGCTATTTATGGCGATTTGGCCATCATGGAAAGTTTAAGGGCCTTTGTGGATGAGGAATTGCAAAAACCAATTGAAAAATTTTATGTATACCTGGCCAAAAATGCTTTATTGTATGAGCCACCCCTTACCTATTTTAAAAATATCAGAACACAGAAAATCCACAAAAAAGAGGTATTTGATATTAAAACAGCCATGACGCCAATTGTAGACCTGGCGAGGGTTTATGCCTTACAGAACAGGATTTTCCAGAAAGAAAACACCGGGGAACGTTTAAAAGCTTTAAGAGATCTGCGCGTTTTTAGCGAACAGCAATTTAATGAACTTTCCCAATCATACTATTACCTGATGGGTTTAAGGTTAAAACATCAGGCCAATCTGATCATCAATGATCAGGCTGCACCCAATAACTTTATTGAAATTGATAGTTTAACCAAAATTGAGAAGGTAACCCTAATTGAAATTTTTAAAATAATCCTCAACTTTCAGAGCGGAATCAGAATGAAGTTTACCAATAGCTTGGGTTAAGTAACTAAAGGATTGTATTTAGCAAACATCTTTTTTAACACACGTGCGTCATGCTGAATTTATTTCAGCATCTATTATGCTATTAATTTGTCACTGGAAATACCCTGAAATAAATTCAGGGTGGCGACCTCTTTTAAACAAAAAAGGTTCCGATTTGCATCGGAACCTTTTTTAAATATGATTATCGCCTGAGCGAAAATTTCTATTTTACTGCATCAATTACAGCTTTGAAAGCTTCCGGGTGATTCATTGCTAAATCAGCCAATACTTTACGGTTTAAACCGATTTCTTTTGAAGCTAGTTTACCGATTAATTGAGAGTAAGAAATACCGTGTTGACGTGCACCAGCGTTAATACGTTGGATCCACAATCCGCGGAATTCTCTTTTCTTAACTTTACGGTCACGGTATGCATATTGCAAACCTTTTTCTACTGTGTTTTTGGCAACAGTATAAACCTTACTTCTTGCTCCCCAATAACCTTTGGCTAAATTAAGGATTTTCTTTCTTCTTCTTCTCGAAGCTACTGCGTTTACCGAACGTGGCATGTTGTTGTTGTTTTTTGGTAAGCGGCGTCCATGTATGGAACTTTAATGCCTGATACCTGGTGAAATTAATGAATTACTTTCCGATGCAAAGCATACGTTTTACGTTACCTGAATCTGCGTCTGTTACAATTCCTGCATTTCCAAGGGCGCGTTTACGTTTAGTACTCATCTTGGTTAAGATGTGACTTTTGTATGCTTTGTTTCTTTTGATTTTACCTGTTCCAGTAAGCGAAAAACGCTTTTTAGCACTGGAATTGGTTTTCATTTTTGGCATAACCTGTTATTTAATTTATAAAATTGTTTTTATTTTTTTGCTACTTTAGGCGCAACTGTCAGGAACATCCTTTTACCTTCCAATTTAGGCAACAACTCTACTTTCCCTACATCTTCCAAAGCCTGGGCAAATTTCAACAATAAAATTTCTCCCTGCTCTTTATAAACAATTGCCCTACCTTTAAAATGTACGTAAGCCCTAACTTTCTCTCCATTCTCCAGAAAGCTTACTGCATGTTTCAGTTTAAACTGGAAATCGTGTTCGTTGGTATTAGGACCAAAACGAATCTCCTTAATTACAGTTTGTTTGGCATTAGCTTTAATTTCTTTTTGCTTTTTCTTTTGCTCGTAAACAAATTTACTGTAATCGATAATTCTACAAACTGGCGGTACGGCGTTTGGAGAAATCTCAACCAAATCCAATTCCAGTTCATCAGCAAGCGCCAAAGCTTTCGCCAAAGGATAAATCCCCGGTTCAACATTATCGCCAGCCAAACGCACTTCAGGCGATTTTATATACTGATTAATGTTATGCTCTGCTTCTTTTTTCTTAAAAGGCGGACGTGGTCCCCTGTTAAATCCTGGTCTTCCTAATGCCAAATTTTGTATTATTTTAATTTAAACTGTTATTTCTTTTCTTAATAAATTGTTGAACTCTTCCAACGTCATTTCGCCTAAATCGCCCTCACCATGTTTACGGACAGAAACTTTTCCTTCTGCCATCTCTTTATCGCCGATAATGAGCATGTATGGGATCTTTTTAACCTCCGCATCGCGTATTTTACGACCGATTTTCTCATCACGAAAGTCAATCAGCCCGCGAATATCGGAATTATTTAGTTCATCTAAAACTTTTTTTGCATATTCTTCATATTTTTCTGAAATAGGAAGAATGATAAACTGTTCAGGACTTAACCATAAAGGAAAATTCCCTGCACAATGTTCGATCAAAACCGCAATAAATCTTTCCAGTGAACCAAATGGTGCACGGTGGATCATGACCGGTCTGTGCTTCTGGTTATCGCTACCGGTGTACTCCAGTTCGAAACGCTCCGGTAAATTGTAATCCACCTGGATAGTACCCAACTGCCACTTTCTGCCCAAAGCATCTTTCACCATAAAGTCAAGCTTAGGGCCATAAAAAGCCGCTTCGCCGTATTCTACTACGGTATTCAGGCCTTTTTCTGCGGCGGCTTCGATAATCGCAGTTTCTGATAATTTCCAGTTTTCATCAGAACCGATGTACTTGGCTTTGTTCTCCGAATCTCTTAACGAAACCTGTGCAGTATAGTTTTCAAAACCCAACGATTTAAATACATAAAGTACTAGATCGATCACTTTTTTAAACTCATCTTTAACTTGCTCCGGCATACAAAACAAATGCGCATCGTCTTGGGTAAAGCCACGTACGCGGGTTAAGCCGTGTAATTCGCCACTTTGCTCGTAACGGTATACCGTACCAAATTCTGCAAAACGAACCGGAAGATCTTTGTAAGAACGCGGTTTGGTTTTATAAATCTCACAGTGGTGCGGGCAGTTCATTGGTTTTAAGAAGAACTCCTCTCCTTCCTGCGGCGTTTTAATCGGCTGGAAAGAATCTTTACCGTATTTTTCCCAGTGACCAGAAGTTACATATAAGTTTTTATGCCCGATATGTGGTGTTACTACCTGCTCGTAGCCCGCTTTAGCTTGTGCTTTAGTTAAAAAGTTCACCAGGCGCTCACGCAAAGCAGTTCCTTTAGGCAGCCACAAAGGCAGGCCCATTCCTACTTTTTCTGAGAAAGCAAACAATTCCAACTCTTTACCTAACTTACGGTGATCACGTTTTTTTGCTTCCTCAATCATTAAAAGATACTCGGTAAGCTCGCTCGCTTTAGGAAAAGTTACCCCATAAATACGGGTTAACTGTTTTTTAGTTTCATCACCACGCCAGTAAGCCCCAGCCACATTCATCAGTTTAACGGCCTTTACAAAACCCGTATTTGGAATATGTGGACCGCGGCATAAATCAGTAAACGAACCCTGGGTATAAAAAGTAATTTTACCATCCTCCAGGCCATCAATTAAATCTAATTTATACTCATCGCCTTTTTCGGTGAAATATTTTACTGCATCAGCTTTGCTTACACTCTCGCGAACAAAAGTCTCCTTTTGTTTAGCCAGTTCGATCATTTTGGTTTCAATGGCTTTGAAATCATCTGACGAGAATTCACGGTCTCCAAAATCTACATCGTAATAAAAACCGGTTTCTATCGCCGGACCAATACCAAATTTGGTACCTGGATAAAGCGCTTCTAAGGCTTCGGCCATCAAGTGGGCAGATGAATGCCAAAAAGTGGATTTGCCGGCTGCATCGTTCCAGGTTAATAGTTTTACTGTAGAATCAGACTCGATCGGCCTGGTCGAATCCCAAACTTCGCCATTAACCTCAGCGGCTAATACGTTTCGGGCCAGGCCCTCAGAAATTGATAATGCAATTTGATGGGCAGAAGTGCCCTTTTCGTACTCACGGACAGAACCGTCAGGTAAAGTAATGTTAATCATCTACAACTATGATTTAATTTTTAAATAAAAAAGTTTTAAAGATCACTTACAATGTGATTTTATTTCATGCAAAGATACGATTTTTATACCTTAATTGATAGAAAACTTAAATTCTACTTCGGTTGCAGGCCAACTTCATTCAGATATGTTTTTTGAATCTCCAATACCCGGTCAGGGTAAGTATTCAGTTTTTCATACTTCAACATCAGTTGCCCGTGTAGTTTTTTCCTTTCGTCAACGGTTTTTGAGTTTAACATTTGTTTTGCTGTTTCTCCGTAATCGGTTATGGCTTCAAGGTAGGCTACAACCTCATCGTTAAATTTTTTAGCTTCTTTACCCGGTTTCAAATCTGCTATATCTGCAAGTTCCATTTTTGAATTGTTCACCAGGTTATCCGCTTTGTTTGCCAAGAAAATTGAATCAGTAAAACCTTTTGAGTAAATCTTCGAAGTATCTTTAAAAGCACTATCTGCTTCATCAACCTGTCTCATCTGGCTTAGAAAAACAGAAGTTACTTTTTCGTTGTAGGCATAGTCACTGGTTGACGATGTGCAACTGAACAGCAATAGTAAGGATAGCAAAAACAAAGCGGTTTTCAGAGATTTCATAAACGGTTAATTTAATTTTTTTAATGAGTCCTATTTTTCATCCTACACCATGGTTTTATGGATCTTAGTCCCTGGTTTGTGTCTCTACAAACCGTCTACAATACTATGTCAAAAATTTAGCCTTCAAATATTTACGCAGTGGAATATCTATAAACTTCATGATAAGATAAGCCAAAATAACTAAAAGTATTACAGAAATGGGAATAACGCCCCACAAAGTACCCATACTTGGCTTAACCACGGCCACGTAAGTTAAAAACACCCATACAAATGGGTAATGTGTCATATATAATGGATAGGAAATTTCACCTGAAAGTTTACAGATATTTTTTGAAGTCGGGCTTACCGCTGTACCTGCGCCCAAAGCCACCAAAAACGGGAAATATAATACCACGATGATGGGTTCCGTAATCCAGTTGTAAGCATCTGCATAAGGAAACAGGAAAGCGGCCAGTAAAAGTACAACCATAGCGGTGAAGCCAAATTTATTTTTAATGATCCAATTGAACCGATAGACCAGCATTCCGGCGGTGAATGAGTAAAGTACCCTCGCCCCGCCATCCCAAAAATTTTGTCCGCCCCAGCCGCCGCCTAAATTGCCATTGGGCACCTTCACACCTATATAAACAAGGCATGCTGCTCCAGCTAATGCCAGAACAATCAACACTTTTTTATTCAGTTTGTAAAGTATCAGGATGTAAAAAATATTGGCAGTGTATTCCCAAAACAGCGACCAAGCCGGGGCATTTAAGCAGAACAGGTTGGTATAGCGCTCGGGCATTAATGGATAAGGAACCAGAAATACCGAAGCTAAAAACAAGAACAAGGTTTTCCCGAAACCGTAAACTGGATAAAAATCGCTGAAAGGATCAAATAAAAAGGTGAGCAGTCCCAAAACTGAACCGATCACAACCATGGGATGCAAGCGGATCAGCCTCACTTTAACAAACTGTAACCAACCAATATACGGTGCACGGTTATCATAAGCATAAGCAATTACAAAACCCGATAAACAGAAAAAGAAATCGACAGCCAGAAAACCATGCGACAGAAAATTCTTGTTATAATCGGTAATGGCAATTTCCATAAAATGATAAATTACCACCACAATGGCTGCTACACCTCTTAATCCATCTAAAACTTCAAAATGTTGTTTAGTTTTAAGTAAGTTGTTTCTATTTTCTGCTGTGATCACTTTGGTTAGGCTTATATCTGAACCCAATGATATGAAATATGTCTGCATTACAATTAATCGCTTCGAAAATGATACAAAAAAAGCCCGGAAGCTATAAATTCCGGGCCTTGCTTAAGTTACAATGATTTTATTTTAATTCATTCCGAATGCTCTTACCTGACCACCACCTGGCCTGTTTTGCCTAAAACGCTTCATCATATTCTCCATCTTGGCTTTATACTCCTCAGCAGTAATCAATTTTGCTTTCTTAGGAGCAGTAACGTCTTTGGTACTAACGTTCCTATATTCAATGCTTTTGGCTATGGAGCTGTTTCCTCTACCCTCAATAGCCAGTACTGCACCTTCTGTCCACATGTTCGGATTAGGAGAAAAATCAAAACCTAAATCGTTGGTGTACCAGATTTTGGTCTCTTCCACCACATTTTTATCCATATCTAAAATTTTGATCACCCTGGTCGATCTTACAATGGCCTGGTGACAGGTAAAACCTAGTATCTGTTTGGTTGAATCAGTTTTAACCACTTCAATTTTTGGAGCCTGAGCCATTTTTGCTCTCGTAGTATCATTTGGGTTGCCACCACCCGTTCTGAAAGAAGAAATTGGACCCGAAGTAGATAGGGTTAACTTGCCCGGCATATAGTAAGTGGTATCGTTCAGGTCGAATACTTCTGTTAGGCTCTTATCAGCAAAATTGTAATAATATTCCCGGTTGCCGCCGCCACCACCAAAGCGCATCATCATCCGGCCCATTCCGCCGCCACCGCCACCTGCACCGTTACTATCTTCCGTTTCTTCAACAGGCATATAACTGGCATTGGTTGCCGTGAATAATAGTTCAAAATTGGTTTTGCTTGATGAAGGCATCCTCGCTTTCATCTGATCGGTTAACTGAATGCCATTGGCTGAAGCCATAGCTAAAGGATCTATGGTGTTTTCAAACTGTATAGCTCCAGAAGTTTTTTTCTTTTGTGCATTCGCCACAGATACAATTGATAAAAACCCAAGTAAAGCAACGGTTATTTTTTTCATGATGATTTTGTTTTGTAGCTTAGATAGCAAAGCATAGAAAAGGTTTAACAAAGATATTTTAGATTATAATAGAAAACGTATTAACTTGTTAGAATTGATACCTGGATGACCTGATTCAGCTGTCAAATGGCAGATGTAATTTAATTTTTACAATTGTTTTTTGAAAAGCAAATGCAGTAGTTCTTCGGTTGGGTTAGTCCTGCCCTCTGCTTAATCCCGATAAAACAAAACCTTTAATTTAAAATTGATCTTCCAATCGGGATAACGCTGGCGGTCAGGTTTATTTTGCAAAAACTGTAATTCTTTTTTACCGGAAAACGCTGCAGGCGCAATTTCGCTTTAACGTGAATTTATTTCAACGCCGATGTTTTCCCGGTCTGTGCCCTAATTGACCGAAATCTTCGATCAAGGCCCTGAGATAAAGTGGTCATTAATCATCTGAAATAAGCTAAACGAGTACTTTAATGAATTAAGCGCATCTTATAATTTGTTTTACACAAACTTTTATGAATGCTTCGGCTTAACGGCGAAAAATAAAATCCTGACCTCAAATCCAAATTTTTCTGTTGAATAAGATCCATCGGCTGCTGAGCCGCCGGTCAGTGATTGCGATTTGAAACGCCTTCCTCGGTCTGTGTCTCTGCAGACCGAAATTTTGGTTTTAACGATGATGGTCTGTGAGGACACAGACCATGGAGACGATCAAACCTCGCAGTTTTTAAAACCTTCGAGGTTTAAGTTAATATTCTGTACTCTCTAACCAGCCATTACAAAGCACATCGGCAATATGCATGGTTTTGATTGGCAGGTTATTTTTATCAATATAACCTTGTAGGTGTAAAAGACAGGAAAGGTCGGTAGAAATGATATAATCGGCCTGTTGCGTTAATGCATGATTTACTTTTTGCTCGGCCATGGCCGATGAGATGGCGTCAAATTTAACTGCGAATGTTCCGCCAAAGCCACAGCACATATCGGTGTCTTCCATTTCGATCATTTCCAAACCATGTACTTTTGAAAGCAAATGACGGGGTTCATCTTTAATTTTACACTCGCGCAAAGCACTGCAAGAATCATGATATACCGCTTTTCCTTCCAGCTCAGCCCCGAAATAATCTTTTTTGGCCACCTTAACCAGAAAATCGGATAATTCCCAGATGTTGGATTGCAGGCTTCTGCATTTATTGTGCACAATGGTATTTGTAAATAGGTCGTTGTAACCGTTTTTAACCATTCCCACACAGGATGCAGAGGGAGCTACGATATAAGTAGTTTCAGAAAAATCGTTCAAGAATTTAGTACCCACCTGTTTGGCTTCATCCCAATAACCTGCGTTGTAGGCTGGTTGACCGCAACAGGTCTGCTTTGAATTATAGGTGACCTCACAGCCCGATTTTTCCAGTAATCTTAAGGTATTAAAGGCAGTCTCCGGATATAGCTGATCTACAAAACAGGGTACAAATAATTCTACTTTCATCATATTCTTTATAGCTGCAAACTTACAATTTAAACGAAGCTTTGTGTTCGTTTTTTCTTAAAAGTATTAGAAGAACCAATCCAACGATAAAAAATGATGCCAAAGCAATAATAGAATAACGAATATTTCCGGTTAAATCTTCAATATAGGCAAAGCTGAAAAGACCAATTACAATCGCCAGTTTTTCGGTTACATCGTAAAAGCTAAAAAATGAGGTCGTATCTTTTGTATCAACAGGAAGATATTTAGAATAAGTAGAGCGCGATAAGGACTGGATTCCGCCCATAATTAGTCCAACAATTGCTGCCAATGAATAAAACTGATATTCGTTTGTAATATAGTAACCGTAAATACAGCAACCTATCCATACCAAAACAACCATAATCAGTACGTTTATATTACCTATCTTTCTTGCAAAAAACGACATCAGCATTGCTCCCGGAATAGCGACCAATTGAATAATCAATATTACCGCAATCAGTTTCGCAGTACCCAATTTTAATGTTTTCTCGGCAAAACCCGCCGCTGCAAGCATAATGGTCTGTACGCCCATAGAATAGAAAAAGTAGGAAACTAAAAACCCTTTTAAAATCCTCATTTGCTTTAACTGCGACCAAACTTTAGATAATTCGCTGAAGCCATCTCTAAAAATATTGGTTTTTACTTTATCATGCTGAGGAATTCCGTTTGGCAGTACGTTAAAAGGGATTTGTGAAAATCCGATCCACCATAACCCAACCAGTAAAAAAGATAACCTCGGGGGGAATGAGGCATCAGTAATGCCAAACCATTCGGGCTTTAACACAAATAGAAAACAGATGAGTTGAAGTAGCACCGAACCGATATACCCATACGAGAAACCCTGTGCACTTACACGGTCCTGATGTTCTTCTGTTGCGATCTCGGGCAAATAGGAATTACTAAACAATACACCGCCAATATAACCCATTGCTGCCAGTGCAAATAAGATGATACTCATTTCGAGTGTGTCTAATTTGAAGAAATATAAACCGATGCATGCCACCCCGCCCATATAGGTGAAGAATTTCATGAACGATTTTTTATTGCCTCTTCTATCCGCTATCGACGAAAGTATGGGCAGAACAAAAGCCATCACCAGATACGCAAACGATAGGGCATAATTGGAAAGCGAGGTATTTACAAAAGTTCTGCCAAAAAAATCTACTTTATCACCATGTTCTTTAGTGGTGGTGATAATGGTGTAATAAGCAGGAAAAATGGTAGAAGTGATGACCAGATTATAGGCAGAGTTTGCCCAATCGAAAAATGCCCACGAACGGATGGTTTTCTTATTGTTTTTTGTTATCATTTGTTTTTTTCGCTTCGCGGAAGATTATAATGATGTTTTTTGTAAGGATTAAATAGTTTATTACAAAACTAATATTTTATTGCTAACTTGATAGGCATTTTTCTCCCAACTCCCAACTCCCAACTCCCAACTCACATCTCACATCTCACATCTCACATCTCCAAATAATACTTCTTCCCATCAGTTTTAATCTTCCCTGCATCCAGTAACTCTCTTATAGCATCAATTCGATCTGTTTCTGTGCCGTTTTTAATATGAATAACCAAATCATCAAGGCTGAGCGTTTGTTGCTGGAGCAAAGAAATAATTTCATAATCGATTTCTTCCCGTACAGAATGGTGGTTTTCGGCTTTCTTTTCGGCCAGACAAACGTCGCAAACGCCACATTTTGCAGCATGGTGTTCATCAAAATAATGAAGTAGCTGAATACTTCGGCATAAATTAGACGAAGCATAGGCTACCACAGCATTGATCTGTTTGTGTAGAATATCCTTTCTCAGTTCCAGATATTTCACATCCAGATCAAAATGATCCATATCTACCCTCGGCCTGATATACTGCAATTGCGGCTGGTCTGTTTGCTGAATATAAGTGAGCAACTCGATTGCTTGTAATTTATTTAGCAGAACAACAACGTCCTTATACGATAACCCTGTTCTTTTAGCCAAATCTGCTTCATTGATTTTAACAAAGCCATCAAAAGCCCCACCATATGAGCGTAAAATTGTCTTTATAATCCCGTCATAGGCCTTGTTTTCGATCTGAAAACGATAAATATCCTCGTGACCGGCGATAAACATGATCCTGGAGGGTAGGAAAACACTTTCTGAAAAGGTAATATAGCCATCATGTTCCAGAAATTTCAGTGCATAAATTGTTTTTAAAACGTTAACGTTAAATCGTTTGCAAAAATCAGCGATATCGAAAGCAAAGGTTAAACCTTCGCCCGCGCCAAATGCCAGTTGAAAATAATTGCCCAGGTAATGATATGTTTTTCTGATTTCTTCTGATGAGGGAAAATTATCTAAATACCTTGATTCTAAGCCAATAATATCGGCTTGATTAGCCAATAAAACGGCATAGCTTCGTTTTTCATCGCGCCCTGCCCTGCCGGCTTCCTGGTAATAGGCTTCTAAACTTTCTGGCAGATCCAAATGCACCACAAAACGAACGTCTGCTTTATCTATTCCCATTCCAAAAGCATTGGTAGCCACCATAATCCGGATTTTGTTGTTCTTCCATTCTTCCTGCTTCAAAAAGCGTACATCACGTTCCAGTCCGGCATGATAAAAATCGGCTTTAATTCCGTTTCGGTTGATAAAATTGGCTACTTCTGCAGTTTCCCGGCGATTGCGAACATACACCAAACCGGTACCCTTCACATTTTTGCAGATATTGATCAGCTTTTTATATTTATCTTCATTACCAACAACCACATAACTTAAATTATCCCTGGCAAAACTTTTCACAAAAACCTGTGGGTCTTTCATTTCCAGTTTGGCTAAGATATCTTGTCGTACAAATTCGGTCGCGGTTGCAGTAAGTGCCAGAACCGGGATATCAGGTAAAATTTCGCGCAGTTTGGATAGCTGTAAGTACGGCGGACGAAAATCGTAACCCCATTGCGAAATACAGTGTGCTTCATCAACCGCAATCAGATTTACATTCATGTAAGAAATCCTGACCTGAACCAACTCCGACAGCAATCTTTCAGGAGACAGATACAGGAATTTCACTTTACCATAGATGCAGTTATCAAGCAAAATATCGATTTCACGCTTACCCATACCGGCATAAATGGCTATGGCCTCGATCCCTTTCGATTTCAGGTGTTCTACCTGATCTTTCATCAGGGCAATCAGCGGAGAAACCACGATACAAATTCCTTCTTTTACCAGTGCTGGTACCTGAAAGCAGATTGATTTACCTCCGCCTGTTGGCAAAAGTGCTAAAGTGTCTTTTCCCTCCAAAACCGAAGCAATAATGTCTTCCTGTAATGGTCTAAAAGCCTGATGTCCCCAATATTTTTGTAAAATCTCTATTGCTGTCATAAATCGGCGATATCAAAACTATACATTTAATCCAAAATCGCCACTTATTATTGTTGGAAATTGAAAAAATCATCTTTACAAAAGATTCTTAACTTTGCTCAATAAGAAGGATTAAATTTATAGAATGCTCGTCTCGATCCGATGGATATCGGATGAATCGAAGCGAAATGCCCGCCTGTGCGGACAGGCCTGCCAGTAGAGGCGGAGAGAAATCTACAATAGATTTAGCTTCGCTGAGCCTTCGGGTTCTCGACTGCGTTACACTTCGCTAGAAATGACGGACTTGATTGAAATAAATTATTCAAAACTCTCAGTAGTACTGGAGAGCAATGTAAAGTACAAACTTATTAAGCATCATAAAACGTTCAACAGTTTGGAGACAATTGAAATTTTAAAAAAATTACTTCAAAGAAAAATACAAGAATTGTTTAAATAACCATCCAGTACATATAATGAAACACTTTTATTTTCTAGCCGCTCTCTCGCTATTATTTTCTACTGCTAATGCCCAGGAAAAAAAATGGGACATTGAAAAATACCAGGGCACCACGAAGAATTTCACGTTAAATACGGATGAAGGTACGTGGATGAACCTGGATGTAAGTCCTGACGGGCAGGAAATTGTTTTTGATTTACTGGGCGACATTTATGTTATGCCAATCACGGGAGGCGTGGCAAAACTGATTAGCGGAGGTGTTGCTTGGGATGTTCAGCCGCGCTTTAGCCCTAACGGAAAATATATTTCCTATACGAGTGATAAAAGCGGTGGAGATAACATCTGGATCATGAACCGGGATGGTTCTGGTAAAAAACAGATTACTAAAGAAAACTTTAGGTTACTGAATAACGCCACCTGGATGCCAAACAGCGAATATATTATTGCACGCAAGCATTTTACGGCTAGCCGTTCTTTAGGCGCAGGCGAAATGTGGATGTATAACATCAATGGCGGAGACGGTGTGCAGTTAACCAAAAGAAAAAACGACCAGCAGGATGCAGGTGAGCCGAACGTGTCACCCGATGGCAGATATGTTTACTTCAGCGAAGATGTAAGTCCAGGCCCCAATTTCGAATACAGTAAAGACCCCAATGGAACCATTTATGCCATCCGCCAGCTGGATTTAACTACAGGAAAATTAATCACCCTCATTGATGAACAGGGTGGTGCCTGTCGTCCGCAGGTTTCTCCTGACGGAAATTTAATTGCCTTTGTAAAACGCGTAAGGTTAAAATCTACCTTGTACGTACAAAATCTTAAAACCGGAGAAGAGTGGCCTGTAAATGAAGATTTATCCCATGATCAACAGGAAACATGGGCTATTTTTGGAGTCTACCCAAATTTTGCCTGGACACCGGATAGTAAAAGCATCGTTTTTTATGCAAAAGGGAAAATCAGAAAAACTGAAATTGGTACATTGATCAATACCACTATCCCCTTTCAGGCCAATACCATCCAAACCGTACAAAAAGCACTACATTTTGAGCAGCAGGTTTTTAGTAACGAATTTTCCGCAAAAATGTTAAGGCAATTAACTACCTCGCCTGATGGAAAGACAGTTGTTTTTAACGCAGCAGGATACTTGTATAAACAGGAATTACCAGCAGGAATACCAGAAAGGTTAACCAACGGACTGGATTTTGAATTTGAACCAGCCTTTAGCCCTGACGGAAAATACGTTGTTTATACGACATGGAGCGACGAGTTGCGCGGAGCAATAAAACGGACGGATGTGAAATCTGGAAAAACCATTATGTTGAGTGATGAAAAAGGATTTTATTATTCGCCCCAATATTCTGCCAAAGGAGATAAAATTGTTTTCAGAAAAGGAAGTGGAAACGATATTTTAGGATATAACTTTGGGCGTGGCACGGGTATTTTTATCATGCCGGCCAATGGTGGCGCTAAAACGTTGATTTCGGATAATGGCATCCGCCCGCAATTCAATAATACCGACACCCGTATTTATTTTCAGAGTTATGCCGATGGCAAAAAAGCGCTGAAAAGTATCGACTTAAATGGAGCAAATGAAAGAACACATTTTACTTCTCAATATGCAAATCAGTTTGTGATCAGTCCGGACAATAAATGGTTAGCCTTTAACGAATTATTTAATGTTTACATCACACCGATGATTAATATCGGTACGCCGCAGGATGCATCTGCAGGCAATAAGGCTATCCCGGTCACCAAAGTCACTACTGATGGCGGAACATACATACAATGGAGTGCAGATAGCAAAAGCCTGCATTGGACATTAGGTCCCAGGTATTTCACTATTGATGTAAACAGTGCATTCAATTTTGATGGAACTACGCCTAAAACGGAAGCTGCTGCAATAGACATTAATTTGGTATTAAAGTCTGATATCCCTACCGGAACAGTTGCACTGAAAGGAGCAAGAATTATTTCGATGAAAGGCGATGAAGTTATCGAAAACGGAACCATCATTACCAACGGAAATAAAATTACGGCGATAGGAAAAGCAGATGCGGTAAATATTCCGGCCAACGCCAAAGTAATCGATGTTAATGGTAAAACCATCATGCCGGGCATTGTTGACGTTCATGCCCACTTGCGGACGAGTCCGGATGGAATAACGCCGCAGAGCGACTGGAGTTATATGGCTAACCTGGCTTTTGGTGTAACCACTTCACACGATCCGTCAAGCAATACTGAAATGGTTTTTAGCCAGAGTGAAATGCTTAAGGCCGGCAGAATGATTGGTCCGCGGGTTTATTCTACAGGATCAATTTTATATGGTGCTGATGGTGATTTCAAAGTTGTAATTAATAGTCTGGATGATGCATTATCCAACCTGCGCCGTTTAAAGGCCGTTGGCGCATTCTCGGTTAAATCTTATAACCAGCCTCGCAGAGAGCAACGTCAACAGATTTTGGAAGCAGCCCGTCAGCTTAAAATGGAAGTTGTACCTGAAGGCGGATCTACATTTTTCACCAATATGAATATGATTGCAGATGGACATACCGGCATTGAGCACAGTATTCCTGTTTTGCCGGTTTACAAAGATGTGACCACCCTTTGGAACAATACGGAAGTAGCCTATACCCCTACTTTAATTGTAGCTTATGGTGGCCAGTGGGGCGAAAACTACTGGTATGACAGAACCAATGTTTGGGAAAACGAAAAACTGATGACTTATACACCCCGTTCCATTATTGATGCAAGAGCCCGCCGCCGTACTACATCAGAGTACAGCGACTACAACCATATTGAAGTTGCCAAAGCCACCAAACAAATTGCTGATGGTGGCACCAAAGTTAACCTTGGTGCACATGGGCAGATTCAAGGTTTAGGAGCGCATTGGGAACTGTGGATGCTGGTGCAAGGTGGCTTTAGTCCGCTGCAGGCCATCAGGGCAGCTACATTGAATGGGGCGAGTTATTTGGGCATGAATAAAGAAATTGGTTCATTAGAAGTGGGTAAACTTGCAGACATGGTGATTATGGATGCAAACCCTTTGGATGACATCCGTAATTCGGAAAAAATAAAATATGTCATGATCAATGGCCGGCTTTATGATAGTGCGACATTAAATGAGGTTGGTACGCGTGAAAAACTTCGTGGCAAACTGTGGTTTGAAAATGCAAAAGGAAACGGCTATATTATTCCAAACGGAGCGTCAGAAACCTGGACTTTTACTGTTCCACATTGTGATTAATCAATAAATTTGAAAATAGTTTCTGATCAGATGAGATTTTATATCACATTAATATTGCTATTTGTCCTGGTAGATATTTCAAGCGCACAATACCTTTACCATCAATTGGAAGAGAGACACAGTGCTGATGAAATCAGGAAAGACATTGATCAGTTATATACGGATTTAAAAAAGCATCATCTTCAACTTTACCAATATATTAAAAAAACGAGATTTGAATGGCAGATAGATAGTCTAAAATCATCGATTGAAAACCCATTAACATCAGCAGATTTATATCTTAAATTATTACCCCTATTAAGTGAAATTGGAGATGGACATTTAAAGATTGATTTTTTTGAACCAGCAAAAGTAACTGATAGTGATTACCTTAAATATGGCAGGCCTTATCTATCTCCCTTTGAGCAATTAAATTTAAAGATTATAAATGGAAAGATTTTTATAATTGAAAATCAAGATCGTAACTCGAAGTTGACAGCTGGATCAGAAATTGTTAGTATAAATGATCTTCCATCTTTTGAAATCATTAAGAATGCTTTACAAAAATGCTTTTCAGACGGATACAATAGCACATTTAAATATTTTTTATTGAACAATGGAAATCTAACCAATATCTGGCAGATCTTTAAGAATAAAGACAGTTTAAATGTGGTATTCCGACAGGGTAATATTCTGGATAGCACCTATCTTATCGGAAAACCTTATGATATTAAAGTTGCTCTGCAAAACAGCAAACACAAGGGACCCTTTCAGCTCAAATTTTTGGATTATAAAGAACTGGGCACTCATACTGCATATTTAAAAGTAAATACCTTTACAGCCAAATTGGAGCAGGCTGACGTTGATCTTTTTAATAACCAGCTATCAAATATGGAAAATCTGGTACTAGATTTAAGAGGCAATACAGGTGGTGACATCTTTTTGATGTGTCATTTTTTAAAGTTTTTTATTAAAAAGCCTATATGCCCCATTGAATTTCCACAGGAACTGATTAAAGGAGTGTTATTACCGACTTTAGACAGTAATCGACGAAAGCAGATTAATTATGTTAAAGAATTTAACCGAAACGGCTATGGAAAGCTGATTCCTTTTAGCAATGCTTACAAAAACAAATTATACATTCTGGTAAATGGAGGAACATTTTCTGCGACCAGTATATTTGCAAATACGCTCTCCTTGGCAAAAAGAGGAATTTTGATTGGTGAGGAGACAGGCGGAGGAAGAAATAACATAAACGCAGGCACGTATTTTAACAGTAGATTAAAAAACACGGCAATTGTATATAGCATCGGAATGATCCCTTTTAAACTACCAGAGCCGTCGCTCACGATTGGTCATGGTATAATCCCCGATATAAAAATCAACTATACTTTGGAAGATTATTTGGATAACAAAGATCTAGAGCTAAATTGGGCAATTCAAGATATCAAAAAAAAAGGTAATTTGTAATTGTTATATGAAACCGAATAACTTCTACTCCATAGCATCAATCATATTCCTAATCTTAGGCATAGCGGTATTCTCTTACAGCGGATATTACATTTTGGGTATTCAGATGGTAAACCTGTTTTTAGCACTAATTGCAATGGCCTATATCACTGCATTTATATCGGTGATGAAAGATAGAAAATCGGTTGTTTCATGGCTGCTCTTAATCTTAAATTCGATCGTACTGATTTGCATCATTTACTTTCTAACGCACTTTAAAATGAAGATGTAATTTCGATCAGGTTTGCGCTCGTTTCTAACGAGTGTAGCTATAGAAAGACGATTGAATCGTCAGGCTGTTTCACGCTCGTTGGAAACGAGCGTGAGCACTTATTTACAATACTAAAAAAAACATATTCAGGTTTGCGCTCGTTTCTAAACGAATGCTGCTATAGAAAGACGATTGAATCGTCAGGATATTTCACGCTCGCTGGAAACGAGCGTGAGCACTTATTCACAATACTAAAAGACCATATTCCCGCAAGGTATTGATGGGTTTACCATACCAGAAAAGCTCAAAATTTTCCATTTCCTGTTCAAAATTCGCCTTAATCTCCTGAAAAGTATATACCTGGTCACTCGAGATTGAAATTTTACTTAAAATGGCCATTAACCATTCGCCTTCTTTTTTATTCGTTTGAACGGTAAAGGTTTCTTTTTTATCATGGAAAGTAAGCGAGGCCATTTCCCAGGTATTTCCTTTTTTCGATTTTGTAAAATAGGCAAGGGATGGCTTTCCCCCTATCCATACTACTTTAGCGGTTGGTTTAGTACTAAATTGAGCGCCGTCATTTAATGCTTTTTCAATAAAGTCAGCAGGAATTTTTGTTCTTGGAATTTTAAATTCAAACCAATCCTGCAATTCATAATCAAAACAGATGCCATGCATAAAATTAAACAACGACTTTTTTAATCCATAGCTAAATTTATTGTGGTCTATCCCTGTTTTATCGACATAATTGATATCATTATTGGCAAAGGTCCCGATAGTTTCTGTTTCTTTAACTACGCCAAATTTTTCTGGATACATCCCGACAGGGCTATGGGCGGTCATGGCAAACTGGTGCCAAAAGCCAGATTGTAAAATACCAGCTTCAAACAACTGTCGTACCATTTCTAAACTATCAACTGTTTCCTGTACGGTTTGCGTAGGATATCCGTACATCAGATAAGCATGTACCATGATGCCGGCTTCTGTAAAGTTGCGGGTAACCTTTGCTACCTGTTCTACCGTTACCCCTTTATCAATCAGTTTTAACAAACGATCTGATGCGACTTCCAATCCCCCTGAAACCGCAATGCATCCTGATGCCTTTAATAGCAAACATAAGTCACGAGTAAAGCTTTTTTCGAAACGGATATTGGTCCACCAGGTAACCGCCAGTTTCCTTCGAATAATTTCAAGTGCAACCTCACGCATTAGCGCAGGTGGTGCCGCCTCATCGACAAAATGAAAGCCATTTTGCCCGGTTTTGGCATATAAATCCTCTACTCGATCAACAATTAACCTGGCAGCAACAGGTTCATAAACTTTAATGTAATCCAGTGATATATCGCAAAAAGTACATTTGCCCCAATAACAGCCATGGGCCATGGTGAGTTTGTTCCAGCGACCATCACTCCACATCCGATGCATGGGGTTTACAATTTCAATTACAGAAATATATTTATCCAACAGCAGACCAGCATAATCTGGTGTACCTACGTCGGCCTGTTTATAATCGTTTCTAAAAGCATCATTGCGGTAAACTACCTTGCCATTTTCGAGCAGAAAAGTTCTTTTGTAAAAGTGAGCCTCTGCTGGGATCGGGTGTGTAATATTATGATATAATAATTCAATCGGAAGTTCGCCATCATCCAACGTGATGTAATCAAAAAATTCAAAAACACGCGTATCTGATAAAGATCTTAATTCGGTATTGGGGAAACCGCCACCCATCGAAATTTTAATTTCAGGGTAATTGGCTTTTATCCATTGCGCACAGCGAAAAGCACTGTATAAATTACCAGGAAATGGAACAGAAATCAAAAATAATCTGGGTTGAATGGTCTCAATTTTATCTTTTAAAACTGAGATTAAGATCCGATCTATGTAGGTGGGTTGCTTTGATAAGGCATTATATAACTCATCAAAAGAATTTGCGCTTCTGCCCAAACGTTCAGCATAACGGCTAAAACCAAAATTTTCGTCAATACATTCAACAATATAATCAGATATGTCTTCTAGATAAAGCGTAGCCAAATGTTTGGCTCTATCCTGTGTACCCATGGCACCAAAAGCCCAGTCTAATTCTTCCAATTGCGAAAAACGTGAAGCCTGAGGCAAAAAATCATCACTGCAGATTTGTAAAGCCAATGTTGGGTTTTTGCCTTGTAAAAAAGCGATTACCGCGTCGATGGTTTTTAGATATTCAACCTGTAGGGCAAAAATACGTTTGGCATTTTCGCTTATGGGCTTTGGATGTCCAACAACCTGTTCGGTATAATGGAATAGATCTTGTAATCCTTTTTTAGAAAACAATTCTAAAATCACCTCAATCCCCAAATCCGCCTGAGTAGCGTTTATACCTTTGGTATTCAGAAAACCTTTTATATAAGCCGTTGCCGGATAGGGAGTATTCAGTTGGGTAAAAGGCGGCGTGATGGCAAAAATTTCGGTTTTCAAAAGGTATTGTTTTTTTGCAAAAATACAGGATTTTTTAATAGGGTCGTCACCCTGAATTCATTTCAGGGGCTATTTTACATGCAGATGGGATATGCAAGCTAAATGGACACCATTTTCTTTTTGTAAAATAAGTCAGACGGTTATCTGGTCAGCAAAAGGTGCTGCATTGGAAAGGCAACTATGCAAACTAAAAGCTTAATAAATGCGTTCTAAACTTACATCAATACCTTTTTTGCCTGAATGAAAGTTTTTTGTTTTTATATCCTGATGCTCTGCGTGCAACTCAGCTTTGCACAAAAAACATTTGTATTCCCCAAAATTAAAACACAGGGAACTTCTGTCGAAGAGTTTACCCCCGCCAACTGGACGGCTATAGATCAGGCTCATGGCGATTTAAATAACGACGGCTCTGATGATTTAGCAATAGTTTTTGAATACCATAAGAGAATCGATGAGACCAGGGTTTATGGCGATAACATTAGTGCAATCATCAAGGAAACACAAAAACCGAGAATCTTGGCCATATTTTTCAAGGACCAATCAACCGCTGCATTTAATTTATCTACACAGAATAATGATTTTATACTACGTTCGGAAGAGGGCGGTAAATTAGGAGACCCCTTACAGCAGATTGCCATTAAAGATCAACAGCTTTATCTCCGTTTTCAGGGTGGTTCCGAATGGCGCTGGGAATTAGGCTACACCTTTAAATTTGAAAATAAAGATTGGTTTTTAACGAGTGCAATTAACCTTTATTATAATCAAAACAATGGCGACATGACCGAACGCGTATATGATTTTAAAACACGCGAATTATTTACAACCGTAGGCAACCTGCACAGAAGAGATATCGCAAATCGTAAAACGAGTGAAGTTTTATATTTTTCGCAACTCAGAACATTTAAAACCTTTAAAAAACCCTGGGCCTGGGAAATTATGCCCAACGTTTATTTGTAGCTAATGAGGTTAGCGCCGGGTTTTAGGTTTGATTTTAGCAACAATAAGACCTGCGGAACAAATTCTCTTAGCGTCATATATGTATTATCGGATGCATTTAAGACAATGATTGGTAGTGTATATTTAGCGAAATTCTGCTGAAACTGTAAATTTTTATCAAAGGTAATCAATACTTTAAAACCATCAGCAATCATTAATTTAAGCAAATCACCATTCTTAACGCCATTCCAGCCCATATCCCTAACAGTATAAATCTCATGTTCAGAAAAATGTTCTTATAGTCTTTTGGGGAGATTTTCATCAAGAAGCAATTTCATATATTTTATCTATACGATCTGAAGTTATTAATTTGTTCACGACTTCTAATACATTAATTACCTGAACCTTAGATACACTTGGAAAGTCTTCTAAAAATTCATCGATAGTAATTCCTTTTTCAATATGAAAAAATAATGTTTCAACGGGTACTCTGGTACCTGCAAAAACAGGCAAACCGCCTAAAACATCAGCGTTTGTTGAGATAATATCTTTTAATGCTTCCATAGTGTATCAAATTTACTGATTATTGTGGCACACTTTAACTCATCCACATGTAAATACTTTAAATATTTAGTGTAATTTAGCAAGAACCATGGTTTTTGATCAAATAAACCTGATAGAATAGAAAGCCCGAAGCGTAGTGAAAACTTATACAAACGTCTCAGGTTTGTGAAAACCTGAGACGTTTAATAACGATCAAATATTCTGTGCAATCACAAAACCACTGGCCCAGGCCCATTGGAAATTATAGCCACCAAGCCATCCGGTAACATCCAAACATTCTCCGCCAAAAAAAAGGTTGGGGATTTTCTTACATTCCAAAGTTTTGGAAGAAATTTCATTGGTATCAATTCCGCCACGCATCACCTCCGCTTTATCATAACCTTTATCGCCCGCAGGCTTCACCTTAAAATAGTGGATCGTCTGTTCAATTAAATTAATCTCTGCATTTGTTAACGCGGCAACCGGTTTATTTAAAGGTAAAAATTTGCCTAAGGCATCTGTAAATTTTTTGGTATAGATTCGGTTCAGCAGTGTTGACAATAAAGTTTTACCATTTGTTTTTCTTTCTTCGTCCAACAATGAAACGATATTTTGATGCGGCAACAAATTTAAATTGACTGTTTCTCCCCTTCTCCAAAAAGAGGAAATCTGCAAAATAGCCGGACCGCTCAATCCCCAATGCGTAAACAGGATATTTTCTTCAAAGGAAATTTCGTCGTTACTTACTTCACAAAAAACAGTATTGCCCGAAAGTTGCGCAAACCACTCTTCATCTTTACCTGTAATGGTTAAAGGAACTAAGGCGGGAGCAGTTTCAATAATCTTCAGGTCATGTTTTCTGGCAAAACGTAAAGCAAAATCAGTAGCGCCCATTTTTGGAATAGGTAAACCTCCCGTTGCAAGTACCAGTTTCGCGGCTGTCAAAACAATTCTCTTACCATTTTTATCATAACTCACTTTAAAACCTTCAGGCAATATTTCAATATCCTTTACGTCGGCATTACACCTAATTTCCTGTCCGAAATCCTCGCAGATGGAAGTGAAAACCTGCACCACATCTCTGGCATTTTTATGGTCAGGGAATAATTGGCCTAAAGTTTTTTCCTTGCCATTAATGCCATAGGTTTCAAAAAAGCTGATGGTGTCTTCAACTGTCCATTGGGTGAAAGCCGATTTTATAAAATGTGGGTTGGCTGATATAAACTGCTCTGCAGATGCATATTGGTTGGTGTAGTTACAGCGCCCACCGCCTGAAATTAAAATTTTGGCGCCAGGCTTTTCGTTCCTTTCCAGCACAATTACCTTCTTACCCAGATAGCCTGCCTGTACCGCACACATCAATCCGCAGGCACCTGCCCCAATAATTATTGCATCAGCATTCATCAATAAAATTTATTATGGTTACTTTTGCACAAAAGTAGCATTATTTTCAAGCGCATGGCAAAACAGATTAGCGAATTAAAATTAGGTATTTTAGGTGGCGGACAACTGGGCAGGATGCTCATTCAGCAAGCTATTAATTACAATGTAACTACGTTAGTTTTGGACCCGGATCCTGATGCTCCCTGTAAACACATTTCCAATTACTTCGAAAACGGCTCCATTACCGATTTCGACACCGTTTACAATTTCGGTAAGAAAGCTGATATCATTACCATCGAAATTGAAAAGGTAAATATCGATGCCCTTGAGCAGCTTGAGAAAGAAGGAAAAAAAGTATTCCCTCAATCAAGGGTAATCCGTTTGATCCAGGATAAAGGGGTACAGAAACAGTTTTTTAAAGAGAATGATATCCCGACCTCTCCTTTTCAGATTGTCAACACAAAGGAAGATATGGAAAACTGCAATATTCCT
The DNA here is from genome assembly GCF_913776295.1 of uncultured Pedobacter sp. Taxonomy (GTDB): domain Bacteria; phylum Bacteroidota; class Bacteroidia; order Sphingobacteriales; family Sphingobacteriaceae; genus Pedobacter. The sequence continues at coordinate 76,606 of NZ_CAJYOJ010000060.1, read as the reverse complement.
TTTCCATATATCTTAAAGCTGCGTAAAGATGGTTATGATGGCAAAGGTGTAATGAGAATCAATAGTGCTGCCGATCTGGACAAAGCATTCGATGCACCTTGCATTGTTGAAAAGCTGGTCGATTTTGAAAAAGAAGTGGCTGTAATTGTAGCACGCAACGCCAATGGTGATGTAAAAACTTTCCCAATGGTGGAAATGGAATTTAATCCCGAAGCCAACCTGGTAGAATTTTTAATTTCCCCTTCAACTTTTGCTGAAAGTTTACAACATAAGGCAGAAAACATTGCGAAGAACATCGCTTCAGCTATGAATATTACCGGAATTTTAGCGGTAGAAATGTTTGTCTGCAGAGACGGGGAACTACTGGTAAACGAGGTTGCTCCGCGCCCGCACAATAGCGGTCACCAGACCATTGAGGGCAATTATGTTTCTCAGTTCGAACAACATTTACGTGCTATTTATAACTTGCCATTGGGCGATACGAGCAGCATTACCAATGCCATTATGATCAATCTTCTGGGAGAAAAAGGCTTTGAAGGTGTTGCACAATATGAAAATCTGGAAAAAGTACTCGCCATTGATGGCATCTATGTTCACCTCTACGGCAAAAAATACACTAAACCTTTCCGTAAAATGGGCCATGTAACCATTGTTGATATCGACAGGGAAAAAGCGATTGAAAAAGCACGGTTTGTACAAAAAACGTTAAAAGTAATTGCGTAAGCCCCTCGAAGGGAAGTCAATTACAAGGGGAATTATAATATTTAGAAAAAAGAATTAAAAGAGATATGAGTCAAGGAAATTCAAATTCGGCATCGGTGGGAATTATCATGGGTAGCAAATCAGATTTACCTGTAATGCAAGATGCTGCTGATGTATTAAAAGAATTTGGAATCAACTACGAAATTACGGTTGTTTCTGCACACAGAACACCAGAACGTATGTTTAATTACGCTAAAGAAGCCCAGAGCCGTGGCTTAAAGGTTATTATTGCAGGTGCAGGCGGTGCAGCCCACTTGCCGGGTATGGTTGCTTCTATCACTACCCTACCCGTAATCGGTGTTCCGGTTAAATCATCGAATTCTATCGATGGTTGGGATAGTATTTTATCCATTTTACAAATGCCAAATGGTATTCCGGTAGCCACTGTAGCCTTAAACGCCGCAAAAAATGCTGGTTTACTGGCCACTCAGATTTTAGCTACTGCTGATGAATCATTAACGGTTAAAATGCAGGCTTATAAAGATGAGTTGAGGAAAAAAGTGGAGGAAAGTGCTGATAGTCTAGAGTCCTAAGTCTGGAGTCGGGAGTCTATTCTTAGTGTTATCGCTATGCTGAACTTGTTTCAGCATCTTGTAGGAAGCTAGTCAATGGAATAAATCAGTCTGACGATAAAAGTCTCTAAATACCATTAAGGCATTTTCAATTGATATTAATCGCCACAAAACTTACTGAATAATATAAAAACGTGCGATGTAAAATTAATTTTAACAGCACTTTTTTTTTATTCTATATCTATAATATCAGCTGGTTTGCAATCCAATACTTTGCAGATTGCTTCCAACGTATCGAACCGTACGCCCTTCGCTTTTCCTGTTTTTAATATAGAGAGGTTTACAATGGTTAAACCAACCTTTTCGGATAATTCAGTTAACGACATTTTCCGTTTGGCCAACATCACATCTAAATTTATAACTATAGGCATATCTTAGTTTTATACGAATGATTCGTTTTCTTGTTTGATATCAACTCCCACTCTAAAAGCAAGTCCAAATGTCAATATAATCAAGCCTATGATGGTTTCAGAAGCTATAATATGTTCACCATTACTTAAAGCATATTTGGAATCGTTTAAACGCAACTGATCAATGCAAGAAACAAATAGTTCTTGAGAAAGCCAACTTACCACTGGCAAACACATTAACAATAAACTTCCCCATATTATAATCGACGCATTTCTTGTGGTAAATACGTTATCCTTTGTAAGCGATTTGAAAAACATTTTTATCAGCGCAATAATTACTCCAATAACTAACCAATAAACAACAATTGAAAACTGAAACAATAGAGCTGGTAAGGAGAATAATTGATCATAAGTCCTAAATCTTAAATGAACCAAAGCCCTATCAGTTTTTTGTATCACAACCGTGTCGTGAAACCAAGATTTTAATGGGTCTTCAGCAATTTTATTTGTGAAATAATTGAGTTTTACATTGTATACTTCGTAGCTCTTAACTGCCTTACTAATTGCCGGTGAAGAAGATGTAAAAAGTTGTTGCAGCAAAAATATCACATAAAAAGCCAATACTATGGTAGCCAATCTATTTATGTTTCTAATTAACTTACTTTCTGAGAGTTTCATAAATAATAATTTAAATACGAAACAAACATAAATAAATTTAAAATAAAACAATAAATATTTATCGTTTTATTTTAAATAAATAATTTCTGAATTGGCTATTGGATTAATCAGTTCAAACTCGGATCTACCGGAAAATTACTGATATGCGCATACTTCGGGCCGAGGTTCACAATTACATCCCGCCAAAGTTTTTCATCATCGTTACCAAAAATCAGGTCAGGGTTAAAACTATCACTCACCATCCAGGCATTCTGTTCTATTTCGCGAACAAGTTGTCCGTGATCCCAGCCTGAATAACCCATAAAAAATTTCACCTCATCCTCTCGTATCGCATTGGTATTGATCAGGATTTTAAGGGTTTCGAAATTTCCGCCCCAATATAAACCATTCCCGATAGGTTCGCCACTTTGTAACTTGTCGTAACACCGATGAATAAAGTGCAAGGTATCGGCAGCAACAGGTCCGCCGAAATAAATATAATTTCTGGCATCCCATAAATCGGGTATCACATCGTTCAATACCAGGTTCCCTACCTGGTTGAGAATATAACCTACCGATCCATCCTCACCATGCTCTGCTAACAATACCACTGACCTTTTAAAATTGGGATCGGCCATAAATGGTTCTGAAATGAGCAAACGGCCGGTTTTTGGTTTTATATTGTTCAGCATGATGATAATCATTTGTTACACCGTAAAAGATGTCTATTTTTGTTAAATGCAAGTTACAAATGAATTTCTACAAAACCTGCGCCAAGATTACAAAAGTGCTTCGCTAGATGAATCTGACGTTGATCCGGATCCGATTATCCAGTTTCAAAAATGGTTTCAACATGCTGTTGATGCTCAAATATACGAACCTAATATAATGACTTTGGCTACAGCAGATAAAGCTGGCCGGCCCGATGCCCGTATTGTTTTACTTAAAGGTGTTGATGCAGATGGGTTCAGGTTTTTCACCAATTACCTGAGTGCTAAGGGAAAAGAATTAAAACGCAACCCTTATGCAGCCTTAGTTTTTTTCTGGCCTGAACTGGAAAGACAGGTTAGAATTGAAGGAACAGTAGAAAAACTGGATAAAGAAACATCAGAAGCCTATTTCAATACCAGACCAATTGCCAGTCAGATCGGAGCTGTCGTTTCCCCGCAGAGCCAGATTATTCCGAACAGGACATTTTTGGAAGAAAAAGTGGAAGAACTTAAAGCTAAAAGTGCTGGCAAAAGTGTGGCCAAACCGGCGCATTGGGGCGGTTATATTGTTAAACCAAACCGAATAGAGTTTTGGCAAGGCAGAAGAAGCCGGTTGCACGATAGGATAAACTTTGAACTGGTAAAAGGAAGCTGGACAAAAACCAGATTGGCACCTTAGCCTTGTTCAGAAAAACCGATATAGATTAACATGACAGGAAATCTTTTTTTACACAATCGTTCATTAGAAATTCCTCTTTAATTTTAAAGAATGAAACACATCGCAGTTATTGGATCAGGAACTATGGGAAATGGTATTGCCCATACCTTTGCACAATTTAATTATAAGGTCAACCTGATTGACCTCAATCAATCGGCATTGGATAAAGCCCTACAAACCATTACCAAAAATCTGGACAGACAAGTTGCCAAAGGAACCTTAACAGAAGAGCAGAAAACGAATACCCTGAATGGTATCAGTACTTATACCTCGATAAAAGAGGGGGTTCAAAGCTGTGATTTAATTGTAGAGGCTGCTACAGAAAATGTAGACTTAAAATTAAAGATTTTTAAGGATTTAGATGAATATGCACCTGCACATGCTATCCTTGCATCCAATACTTCTTCTATTTCGATTACGCAGATCGCTGCTGTAACCGGTAGAGGTGACCAGGTAATCGGTATGCATTTTATGAATCCTGTGCCGGTGATGAAGCTAGTAGAAGTAATAAGAGGTTACGCCACAAGTGACGCAACGACCAATACTATTATGCAACTCGCTCGGCTACTGGAAAAAGTTCCTGTGGAGGTAAACGATTATCCTGGCTTCGTAGCCAACCGCATTTTAATGCCCATGATTAATGAGGCAATTTATACTTTATATGAAGGAGTTGCCGGCGTTCACGAAATCGACACCGTAATGAAACTTGGAATGGCGCACCCCATGGGTCCCCTTCAGTTAGCCGATTTTATTGGCCTGGATGTTTGCCTGGCCATACTAAAAGTATTAAATGATGGTTTTGGCAACCCGAAATACGCGCCATGCCCATTACTGGTAAACATGGTGGCAGCAGGTAAAAAAGGTGCTAAATCGGGTGAAGGGTTTTATCAATATACTTCAGGATCGAAAGATCTAATTGTTTCAGATAAATTTAAAAAATCCTAATTTTTTTAGCATTTAATTTTATATTTGTAGTATGAATGAGCATTTGGATCCTGAAGCAAGTCACTTAACCCCTACCGATCGTGATATTGAAAGGGTTTTAAGGCCGCAGGCTTTCGAAGATTTTACCGGGCAGGAGAAAGTGATGGAAAACCTGAAGATTTTCGTTCAGGCAGCAAAACTTCGTGGCGAAGCGCTGGACCACGTGCTATTACATGGCCCCCCCGGATTAGGTAAAACCACGCTTTCTCATATCATTGCCAATGAAATGGCTACCGGTATTAAAGTCACATCAGGCCCGGTGTTGGATAAACCCGGTGATTTGGCGGGTTTATTGACAGGTCTGGATGAAGGTGATATTCTTTTTATTGATGAAATCCACCGTTTATCTCCTCTGGTAGAAGAATATCTGTATTCGGCCATGGAAGATTTCAAAATCGATATTATGCTCGAAACCGGACCGAATGCCCGTTCGGTACAGATCTCGCTTAATCCATTTACATTAGTTGGAGCTACTACACGATCTGGCCTGTTAACGGCACCTTTAAGAGCCCGTTTCGGAATTAACGCCCGTTTGGCTTATTACGATGCTAAATTACTTACCACCATTGTGTTACGCTCTTCAGAAATACTAAAAACGCCGATTAGCGACGAAGGTGCCTATGAAATTGCCCGCCGTAGCCGTGGTACACCCCGTATTGCCAATGCACTTTTACGCAGAACAAGAGATTTTGCACAGATTAAAGGAAATGGAACGATCGACACCGAAATAGCCCGTTATGCACTGGACGCACTGAACGTAGATGAACACGGCTTGGATGAAATGGACAATAAGATCCTCGTTACCATTATCGATAAATTCAAAGGTGGTCCGGTAGGTTTAAAAACCATTGCCACGGCTGTTGGAGAAGATGAAGGCACTATTGAGGAGGTGTATGAACCATTTTTAATCCAGGAAGGTTATATCATGCGTACATCACGCGGACGTGAAGTAACAGAAGCTGCATATAAACATTTGAAGAAAAATTTCCCTGGACAAACGGGAAAGTTGTTTTAGTATATTATACTCCTTAAGACCCTGAAATAAATTCAGGGTGACGTTACTTCCGTTAATCAGGGTGACGTTATTTGTGTTATTGTTGTATCAAATCAAACGTTCCGTTCTCCTGAACTTGCTTCAGGATTTTCAAAGAAATATATATTTCATCTGAACATTTAGCCCCTTTTTGTGTTCCATTAAATACAAATCAAACTCTATGAATATTGTATTACGTAAACTAACGCTCGAAGATTACGCTGACCTCAGAGAATCAATGCTACAGGCTTATGATAGCATGGGAGGTTCCATCTGGCCAAAATCAAGCATTGCAAAACTTTTAAACATTTTTCCGGAAGGGCAGCTCTGTATCGCTGTTGATGATAAAGTGGTAGCCTGCTCATTGGCTATTATTGTAAACTATGATGAATATGGAGATCGGCATACCTATAAACTGATTACTGGTGATTATTCTTTCACCACACACGATCCAAATGGCGATACCCTGTATGGCATAGAAATTTTCGTACATCCGGAGTACAGGGGCCTGCGCTTGGGAAGAAGATTATATGAAGCCAGAAAAGAACTCTGCGAAAGCCTTAACCTGAAAAGCATTATTGCGGGTGGAAGAATTCCGGGTTACCATCAATATGCTGAACAATTAAGCCCCAGGCAATACATAGATAAGGTAAAGGCTAAAGAAATTTACGATCCTACGCTCACTTTTCAGATTTCTAATGATTTTCACGTAAGGAAGGTATTAAAAAATTATTTACCAGGTGATAAAGAATCGAAAGAATATGCCACTTTAATTGAGTGGAATAATATTTATTACCAGGGTATTGATGCCTCTGCCCGTTCGGCCATGACCATTCGTTTAGGTCTCGTGCAATGGGAAATGCGTTTGTTCCCCAATATGGAGGCTTTTTATGAACAGGTAGAATTTTTTGTGGATGCTTTAAGTGGCTACAAATCAGATTTTGTAATGTTCCCTGAGCTATTCAATACGCCCCTGCTCCAACCATACAACCACCTACCGGAAATTGAGGCTATGCGTAAACTTGCTGAAAAGACCGAAGAGATTGTGCAGAAGATGCATGAATATTCGTTGAGCTACAATACCAATATTATTACCGGCAGCATGCCACTTATTGAGGATGGCAAACTATATAATGCCACTTACCTTTGTCACCGTACAGGTAAAATAGATGAGTACAGGAAAATTCACATTACCCCTAACGAGCAAAAATATTACGGCATGATTGGTGGAGATAAAGTGCAGGTTTTTGATACGGATTGTGGTAAGGTGGGTATTTTGATCTGTTATGATGTAGAATTTCCGGAATTGAGCCGTATTTATGCAGAACAAGGCATGCAGATTTTATTTGTACCATTTCTAACCGATACCCAAAATGGTTATACGCGCGTTCGCCATTGCGCCCAGGCCAGGGCCATAGAAAACGAATGTTACGTAGCCATTGCGGGCTGTGTAGGCAATTTACCTAAGGTGAATAATATGGATATCCAGTTTGCTCAGTCAGCCGTTTTTACGCCATCTGATTTTGCTTTTCCAACGAATGCCATCAAAGCGGAAGCGACACCCAATACCGAGATGGTTCTGGTGGTAGATGTCGACTTGCACTTGCTGGATGAACTTCATCATTACGGTACCGTGAAAATTTTAAAAGACCGTAGAAAGGACCTTTATCAGGTTAAACTTTTAAAATAGTCCTCATAAAAAATGCCGGTCAATTTAATTTACCGGCATTTTTGTTTTTAATCTAAAGCTTATTATTTTCTCATTATAAACCAGATAATCAGGCCTATGATTACGGCTATGGGCAGTACCCATTTTAAAGCTTGCCCACCCCCGTTTTCGTCTTTTTCCGTCACCGCTGGTTTTGCCGGTCCCGGATCTTCTTTATGATTTTCGTAATCTTTTTCAATCGGTTTCGGAGCTGCTCCTGATTCCGTATGTTGTGGATCTATATTTTCCATAGTTCATTTACTAAAAGTTCTCCTTTTCTGATTTTTAACCATAAGACGAACCATAATTAATTAATGTAGTTTCTGCATGTAGAACAAGCGATTATTGAAAATGTTTTAAATCCTAAGCCTTATCTTTGCAAACCAGTGTATAATAATAAAGCAAAATATAGCCAGTTAATTAAAGAAGAAGCCTGCCGTTTGGGCTTCCTATCTTGTGGTATTGCGAAAGCCGAGTTTCTGGAAGAGGAGGCGCCGAGGCTGGAAAAATGGCTTAACCAGAACCGCCATGGTGAAATGAAATACATGGAAAACTATTTTGATAAACGCCTCGATCCGAGATTACTGGTTGATGGTGCAAAATCCGTAATTTCCTTATCATTAAACTATTATACTGAAGAAAAACAAGCGGACCCTAACGCGCCGAAAATTTCCAGGTATGCATACGGACAGGATTACCACACGGTTATCAAAGAAAAATTAAAGGAACTCACCCATTTTATTGAAGAAAATATCGGAGAAGTTTCAGGAAGGGCATTTGTAGATTCTGCACCGGTTTTAGACCGTGCCTGGGCAAAAAAATCGGGTATTGGATGGATTGGAAAAAATTCAAACCTCATTAGTAAAACAGATGGTTCATTTTTTTTTCTTGCCGAATTAATCGTTGATCTTGACCTGGATTACGACCATCCTTACCAGGCTGATTATTGTGGAAGCTGTACGCGCTGTTTAGATGCCTGCCCTACTGATGCCATTATTGCACCCCAGGTTGTGGATGGAACGAAATGTATTTCTTATCTTACCATTGAGCTCAAAAACGAAATTCCAAATGAGTTCAAAGATAAAATGAGCAACTGGATGTTCGGCTGCGATATTTGTCAGGATGTTTGTCCATGGAACCGTTTCTCTAAAGCACATCAGGAAGATGCCTTTAAGCCGGAGAATGGCTTGCTGGATTTGAGTGCAAAAGACCTGATGGAAATTACAGACGATGTTTTCAAAAAGGTTTTTAAAGGCTCGGCGGTTAAGCGTACTAAGTTTGCAGGATTGAAAAGAAATATAGACTTTTTGAAACCATAAAATTAATTTGATATTAAAAGTTCTATCTGATCAATCCAAACTGCCTTGCGATCGTAAGTTTTATTAAAATTATCCAGTATAATTTTTTTATCATAAACAGGATTTTTTTCAATACGTTTAATTCCATTTATAAAAACAGATACCGGTTTACTTACATCAATCATTTCTGGTGATAGAAAGATGGTCAACGATCTAACCTGTGAAGTTTCTATATGAAATTCATTATTGTTAAAGGTAGCCCTAACTGCACCCGATTTTCTGGGAAATTTAAATGCTTTAAATAATGTATCGGTTGTAATCACTGTATCCTTAGATTGATCATAGTTGACAACTTTATGTATGTTAAAATTAATTCTTTCATGCCAGTCTGCTAGTTTACCGGCCGTATCCAATGCGGTAATCTCAATCCAGTCTGCTTTACCATATTTCACATCATCGCATTCCCAATAGATAGATTTTTGATATGGATTTCTGGCTCTGCTTTTTAGGTCCTTAAATAACAATTGGTAAGCTGGCTCAGATTCATCAAATTGTGGAAACCAGTGCGGCCACCCATTATATCGATGATCCTGATAATCTGCTCCCATTTTTTTCATGATGATATTTAAAGAATCATTTGCGTCTGGTGGAAAGTAGTAGTCTTCATCGGTGGAAACGTTAAAAAACGATCTGTTTAAAATATTTCGCAAAAACGTGCCTCCGGTTCTGACCATTGGTTTCGTATTAAATCCATAAAAGCCCGCAAATGAACCTTGTTGTTTCATCAAATAAGAAAAAGACCCTGTTGCTCCATTTGAATGTCCGGTGATGAAAACTTTATCATCATCGATATTAATTGATTTTTTAATTTCCCTTAACATTGCGGGTATCATAAAGAAACCATCATCAGGATTCATCCAGTTAAATTTCTTTGAACCTTTCGGATAAACCATTATTACTTCATTGATTGCAGCATATTTAGTATAATATCTGTTCCAACCGTCCATAACCCATGATGCTTTTTGAAAACTCGAAAAACCATTGCTACTTACCGCACCATGAAGAAAAAATAATACAGGATAGCTTTTCTTAGGATTATAGTGTAATGGTAAACTAATATAATATGAGGTGACTAAACTATCTGTCACTTTGAATTCAATGGAATAACCAACTTCTTTTTTTGCCAGATATGAATTAAACTTTTTAATCTTCTGATATGCCTCTCTGCCATCTTTGGCGCTAAGGTATGTATCTTGCTTTAATGGCCCTGCCTGAAACTCGTTCTGGTGGTTGCGCAGCCTTGTATAAAAACCGGCCTTCATTTTTTTCGCTTTCGCCAATATAGCTGGCCATCTGCAATCATTAAAAAGATTTTCGTATTCATTTTGGGGAGATCTAAAAGTTAAATAATCCCAGGTAGTATTTTCATCATTATCTAGCGCCAGTAAGTGATTTAGATATCCAAATGCTCCATTATTATCCTTAAGTTTTGAAGCTAAAACAGATGCTCTATACAGAGACTGACAATCTACCGCTTTTGGATATTGTAGAAATGCTTTTTCATATGAGTTCAAAGATTTCCTGTAATCGAAAGTATCCTTTGCGTTCCGCATCAGTTTCAATGCACTGTCGGTTAATTTTGTATAGGTTTGAGCATTTAATTTTAAGAAAGTACTTAAAAATAAAAACACGATTGCAATTTTCTTCATAGCCATTATAAGTCAGATCCCCAAATTTAAGAGAGAACTGGCAGCCATAATTGTAAAATTGGGACATTTGGCTAACTGTGAAATTTCCAGAAGGTATCTTCGTTACCGATGATCTTTCCATCATTAAAAAACCTGGCTGGAGTAACATCTGTGAGCAATTTACAGGCTTTAATAAAATGAGATTGATCGGTATAGTTTGCCTGATGAGAAAGGTCCGATAGGTTTTGATCGCTGTTACTACTTAGCTTATTCGACATTAATTCTCTAAAACGAACAATCGACCGGTATTTCTGTGGACTGATATTAAGATATTTACGAAATAAGCGGTTTAAATGTTTTCTGCTGATGCCTAGTTTATTTTCAGCAATCAAATCAATTGAAATGTCATTGACGTTATCGCCAAGCAAGTCTAATGCTTTTTCGATGTATAAATTCTCAACTTTGGCATATTTCTTAATCAGCAGGTGATCAATTAATGTAACAAGTTTTTCAATATTGACTGTTTCGAATAATTGCTCAATTTCTTCTTCCCCGAAAAACGAAAAAGCTGAATCAAATGCCAATAATGATGAACCATTTAAAAATTGATTGATGCCAAAGGGGATAAAAACAATAGCTATTTTATAAACAGCTCCAGTTTGCGTAACCTTCAATGGCCGTTCTCTGATCGGAGTATAAATTTGAATCGGTTTCGATTTAATATCAAATTCCAAAATAGAGTGATCTTGTTGATACTTAAAACGATGACTGCGGTAGAACGAGATGGTATTGTTATAGTGAGGATAACAGGTATACTCGTTTTTTTCATTGTGATCATCAGTGATGTGCAGGTAATAATAACTTACATATTTCTTTACAAGTTCACTATTTGGCTTAAAGGTTTCGAATATGCGCATTAAAAAAACTCATTAAATATCAATCCACTGTATTCCGCTTTAATTTACCGAAAAACTATTATCACTTTTAACCTTATCCGGCGTGTGCGGATTTCCCATCACTACTTTTGATAATTTTTTTTCAGTCTTTATTTCAATCTTTACCAGTCGGTCGCCTTTTTCCCATACCCCAATAGTGCTATGTTTTTTTTCTGTAGTACCATCTTCAAAGGTCAGCGTCAAATCAATAGGCAAAGGCTTAACGCTTTTATTTTCAACAGTTACCGTATATCCACCTAAAGTTTTATCTACTGCTTTGATGGCCATATCGGTTACGCCATCTTCAAAAAACCACGCTTTCCAAAACCAGTTTAAATTTTTTCCACTGCCTGCATTTATGCTGTTAAAGAAATCGTATGGCATCGGGTGTTTGCCATTCCAGTTCTGAATATAAGTGTGTAAAGCTTTGGTAAACAATTCATCACCCAAATAATCCTTAACGTACAAATAAGCCAAACCCGGTTTTGGATAAGAGTTTGTAAAAGATCCCGATCCTTTTAAGTCAGGCGTTAAAGTCATAATCGGCGTGTCATCTTTTCCACCAGAAGATGAAGCTGTAGGCTGAACACCATATTCATCCACAATGGTTGAATCGATCATTGGTGATATAAGCCACTCACCAATAGTTGCCCAGCCCTCATCCATCCAGCCATACTTGGTTTCATTTATGCCCATATAAAACGGAAACATAGTATGGAAGATTTCGTGATCGGTTAAAGTAATGGCGTCCGTCCTGTTATCTACCGGATTATCATTTACCATCATCGGATATTCCATCTGGTCTAAACCATCAAAGATCGTCTCGTGGTTGTACGGAAAAGGCCATTTTGGAAAAGAATAACTCATGGCCTCTACCGTTTTACGGGCAAAATCTATCACCTCATAATAATCCTGATGTTTTGGATTAAAAACAGCATCTACCCGGGTTCTTCTTTTCGTTTTGGGATCAACTACCAAACTACTCGACTTCCATAAATAATGATCGCTTAAGGCAAATACAAAATCGGTAACATTTTTGGCTTCAAACCTGAAAGTATTAAAGGCATTTGGTTTAGTTACTTTTCTATCTGCTAAATCTTTACCGGTGATCACGTCAATTACAGCATCATTTTTTTCTGCCGTTAAAATTCTCGAAACAATCTCTTTCTGATAAACTTCGGAAGGATTTTTCAGATCGCCGGTTGCCCATATACCGTAAGTTCCCGGTACTGTAATAGAAGCATTAAACTGGTCAAAATCATTGTAAAATTCTTCCGCACCCGTATATGGGAATTTATTCCAGCCGTCAATATCATCATAAACCGCAATACGGGGAAAAAAGTAGGCTACAAAATACGAACCATCATCTACCTGGCCTGTACGTACATGTGATCCTTTATTTAAAGTATAACTATAATCAATAGAAAAGCTGATGGTTTTTCCGGGCATTACTGCCGGGACATCAACTGTCATATTTGTTCCATCAATCTTAAAATCATTAACTGGTTTTCCGTTCGCTACCATTTTCTCTATAGCCACACCATCACCGAGATCAGAAGTTGACAGTTTTGATTTTCTCGGCGTTCCTTTTTTATATAAATTGGGATACAGTTTAAACCAGATTTCTTTCAAAGTATCCGGACTGTTATTGGTGTACGTTACCTGAACTTTGCCCTTTAACAACCGGCTGGCAGGATTAAAATTAACATCCAGATCATATTTAGAAGTATTTTGCCAATAATGTTTACCGGGCTTGCCATCTACATTTCTGGTTTCTTTCTGATAGGCCTTCTGAAACACGGGTGCTATCGGCAAGGTGGTTTGTGCACTAACATAAATTGTTGCACAAAATAACAGGCTGAATATTTTTATAGATTTCATTTTTAAGCTTAGGGCTAAGCGCATGGCGCATAGCGTTTTATACCAATTAAACAGTTAACCGGTTAACCATTATTACTTACTTGCCAAATTTCATTTTCAATTGCTCTAACATATCCGAATTGATTGGCTGAGCCGGTTTTTCGGGCTTTGGTTGAGGTTTCTGTTGATACTGAGGTTTATTTTGGGGTGTATTGTGCTGAGGTCTGGCTGGTCTGTTTTCATTTTTCTTTGCATTGAATTTTGCCCACTCCTCATCTAACTTCTTTTTTGTATATAGAGGGAAATCGCCATTTTTCATCCAGGCATAGTAGCTTGGCTCTACCGAAAATACCTGTGCCGTGGTTTTACCTTTGTGTTTGCCAAAATTAAAACACACCTCATCGTTGTCATTGTAAACTAAACGACCAGCAAAATCTACAGGTTTATTGATGTTAGTAAAAATATGCAGCGCATCTACATCGTTTACTACCGGAATGCATTTTACACCTTGCTTATTCTCAAACTCGGTTTCTTTATACATCTCCAGCTGGCCGAGTAAAACTTTGTAGGTGGCAATTACATCAGCTTCAGCAGCGTGTGCATTAACCAAATCTTCCTGACAATAGAATTTATAGGCTGCTTTTAAGGTACGCTGTTCCATCTGGTGAAAAATATTCTGTACATCAACAAATTTACGGTTGCTCATGTCGAAATCTATTTCCGCCCTTAAAAATTCTTCTAAGAGCATAGGGATATCAAATTTATTTGAATTATATCCGGCCAGGTCACTATCTCCGATAAATTCAGCAATTTCTGCTGCCAGTGTTTTAAAGGTTGGTTTGTCAGCAATATCTTCATCATAAATACCATGTATCAATGAAGTTTGCAGGGGAATCGGCATTTCGGGATTTACCCGCCAGGTTTTAACAAGTTCAGAACCATCAGGCATGGCTTTTAAAATCGCTATTTCAACGATTCTGTCAGCTCCAACATTAACTCCGGTAGCTTCTAAATCAAAAAATGCTAAAGGGCGTTTTAAATTTAATTTCATTTCTTAAGATGTGAGATTGGCGACATTAGATTTGAATCGGAATGTCAAATTCTTTTTTCAAAAGTGCTAAAAAGGTTTCATTAGTTCGGTAAACAGCTTCATTAATTTATAAATTTAATTGTCAAATTATTTCAGAATCTTAGTTTCTAAGATTAACTTGCAGCCCTTACTTACGCTCAAATGAATAAAATACTACCTCTATTATTTCTATTTTTCCTGTCGCTAAACATTCATGCCCAAAACTTTAACTTCGGTTCAATTACCTACGATGATTACGAATTCGACAAAAAGAAGCTGGATAGTAATGCCAATGCTATTGTTTTAAGAGAATTTGGCACCGCATCTATTCAACGTGATGATGCTACGGGTAGTTTAGAACTAATTTTTGAACGCCATGTAAAAATTAAAATTTATAATAAAGAGGGCTTTAAAGAAGCTAATATCATTATCCCAACCTATAAAGACGAATCACGCGAGGAAACCATAAGTGAATTAAAAGCATCTACCTTTAACTACATAGATCATAATTTTGCAGAAACCGTGATGGATAAAAAGGCCATTTTCACCGAAAACAGGTCTAAATATACCAGACTCACCAAATTTACCCTTCCTAACCTTAAAGAAGGGTCTGTGATTGAATACAGTTACCGGCTAAAATCTCCGAACTTATTTAATTTCAGAACATGGGAATTTCAAAGCAACATTCCAAAAGTAATAAGCGAATATCTGGTATATATTCCGGGCATTTACAACTACAATGTATCGTTACGTGGTTTTCAGAAACTCACTGATCAAAAAGTTGAACTGAGCAAAGAATGTTTAAGGCTATCAGGCGTGCCTATTGATTGTTCTAAAATCAATTACACGATGAAAAATATCCCGGCATTTATTGAAGAGGATAATATGACTGCGCCCAGTAACTTCAAATCGGCTATCTATTTCGAACTTTCTGATGTCCAGAATTTAAACGGTAGTAAAACATCTTATACCAAAACCTGGAGAGACATTGATTATGAGCTATCTACTTATAAAACACTGGGTAGCCAGATGAAAAGAAAAGACATTTTTAAAGACCTCATTCCAGAAATTACAAAAGGGAGTTCTACAGATTTAGATAAAGCCAAATCTATTTATAATTACATCAAAAAACAGATCAAGTGGAATAATTATTATGGTAAGTACGCTGAAGATAATATTAAACAGGCACTGGAAAATAGATCAGGCAATGTGGCTGACGTTAACCTGAGTTTAATTGCGGCACTTTCTGCCGCCGGTTTGGA
Organism: uncultured Pedobacter sp.; assembly: GCF_913776295.1. Taxonomy (GTDB): domain Bacteria; phylum Bacteroidota; class Bacteroidia; order Sphingobacteriales; family Sphingobacteriaceae; genus Pedobacter. The sequence goes on along the minus strand of NZ_CAJYOJ010000060.1, from coordinate 61,000 downwards.
TGCGGAAGCTGTAATTCTTTCTACCCGCGATAATGGGACGGTAAACAAACTTTATCCGGTAATGAGTGATTTTAATTACCTTATTGCCAAAGTAAATATTGCTGATAAAAGTTATTTACTGGATGCTACAGAACCATTATTGCCTTTCGGTTTGCTGCCTCTACGGTGTATAAATGACCAGGGAAGGGTAATCAATTTAAAAAAGCCATCTTACTGGATCGATCTGGTGGCCAGCCAGAAAACAAGCACCAGTTATATCATGACTGGAAAAATGACAACTGAGGGAAAAGTTATCGGTACGTTAACCACCTATAGCATGGGATATGCCGCTTTCGGAAAACGTAAAGAAATACTTCGATACAATTCTCCGGATGAGTATGTAGAGAAACTTGATGAGCGTTTAACCAGAATAAAAATATTGGATCATCAAATTTCGAACCTGGATAGTGTTGAAAGTTCTTTAATAGAGAAATATGAGGTAGAATTTACCATAAATGATGGTTCAAATAAAGATCAGTTTTATTTCAGTCCGTTTTTCATCAATGCCATCTCCAAAAACCCATTCAACTTAAACGAACGCACCTACCCTGTTGATTTAGGTGCAGCATCCGACGAGCGCATCACCATCAATATACTATTACCAGAAAAATACCAACTGTTGGAAAAGCCGAAAGATATGGCCATTGCTCTGCCAGATGCAGGAGGAAAGTACTTATTGAAAACTGCTCTGGATGAAAACACCATTTCAATGAGCCAGATTTTACAGTTTAACAAAGCTATTTATCAACCAGATGAATACCTTTACCTAAAAGAGTTCTACAGTAAAATCATCCAGAATCAAAAAACAGAGTTTTTACTGAAAAAGGCTAATTAAATGAGGTTTCTATATATTATTCTTTGCCTATTTTTAGGGTCAGTTGCAAGCTTTGCGCAGGATAACTATGATGTTGACTTAATTCCATCAAACCTCCGTTACCGTGCCAATGCCTGTATTCGTAATGAGGAAACAATTGTCGACATGCGATCCCCTGATAACGTGATGCTGAATGTAAAAAAGGCCATCACCGTTTTTAACCAAAATGGCGAAGATGAAGCCCGGTTAGTGCTCTTCTACGATAAAAACATTTCAATTAAAAGCATCAAAGGAGAAGTCTACAATAGTGTAGGCAAACTAACCCATAAATTTTCTCAAAACGATTTTTCAGACATGAGTGCCGCAGATGGATTCTCTCTTTTTGTGGATAGTCGTGTTAAACACTATCTGCCATCAATAAACGAATATCCTTATACGCTGGTTTACCATTATGAAATCAGAAACAAGCAAAACCTGATTATCCCCGATTGGACGCCTAAGCCGGCAGATGATGTTTCGGTAGAAAAAAGTACTTATACTTTTATCTGCAAACCCACTGACGAAATAAGAATTAAAAGCCAAAATTATAACGGAAATCCGGAAATTTTAACAGACGAGAAGCAGAAAAAATCTATCTGGAAAGTAAATAACGTTTTGGCAATACAACCTGAGCCCTACAGTCCTGCACGCGAAACCTATGTGACCAAAATACAAATTGCTCCGCAAACGTTTTATTATTATAACCGTAAAGGAAGTTATAGCAATTGGAAAGAACTGGGCAAGTGGATTTATGAAAACCTGCTGGTAGAGCGCAAAACCCTGTCTCCGGCTACGGTTGAGATGATCAAAGACCTGGTTAAAAACGAAAAAACGGATAAAGATAAAGCCCGTAAAATTTATCAATTTTTACAAGATAAAACAAGATACATCAGCGTTCAGATAGGTATTGGTGGTTTTCAGCCTGTTGCAGCAAACGAAGTAGACCGGTTGGGTTATGGAGATTGCAAAGCTTTGGTCAATTACATGCAAAGTTTGCTCAACGCTGCAAACATAGCTTCATATTACTGTGTGGTATCTGCAGGTTCTGAAAAGAAAAGCATGGATACGGCATATGCCAGTATGGATCAAGGCAATCACATTATCTTGTGCATGCCATTAAAGGGTGATACCACCTGGCTGGAATGCACCAGCCAAAAAATCCCATTTGGTTTTTTAAGCGATTTTACAGACGATAGGCTGGTACTTGCCTGTACCGAAGATGGCGGAAAATTATTGCATACACCGAAACTAACTACTGCTGAAAACCTGCAGACACGTAAGGCTGAGCTAAAGATTCAGCCAGATGGAAGTGTATCCGGCAAAATGAACACTGTTTATGCAGGCTCACAATATGAAAACCTTGAAGCTTTGATTGATAAACCGATAACAGAACAGCATAAGTTATTAAAGGAAACCTATAATATTGACAATATCGATTTTGAAAATGTTTTCTTCACCCGGAAAAAAGATATTAAGCCTGAACTCCTGGAAGATCTAACGGTCACGATCAGAAACTATGCGCCGGTGAACGGGAATAAAATGTTTTTACAGCTTAATGCTTTTAACTTAAAACATTCCATCCCTGAAATAAGCAAAAGGACATTACCTGTTTACATCAACCGCGGTTATACTGACGAGGACACCATTATTTACACACTGCCTGATCATGTAAATTCAGCGTTAATTGTTGGTCAGGATAAAATCTTTAAGAGTGTGTTTGGAGAATATACCTGCAAAGCAAGTATAGCAGGAAACAAATTAACCTATTACCGGAAATTTGTTTTAAACGACGGAACATTTCCAGCCGAAAAGTACGCGGAATTTTCGAAATTCATAAACGACGTAACTGCTGCAGACTATTTAAAACTAGCCCTTAGCTTAAAAAAATAATTCCAAGACCAATACCAATAATCATAATCAGGTACATCAAAATTTCTGTGGTGGCAAATTTTCTGTATTTGGTCCAGAAAGAATAATCATTGTCGCTGTTTGGCATTTCTATTTCCTTTGTGCCACAAAAATACGTAAATAGATTGAGGAAAAATATAATTTTTCGGTTTTGCACAGGAAGATAACTGAATGTTAAAACATTTTTATTCCTAAAAGCTATAGGTCAATCGGCTAAAAATCGGATATTTAATAAAACATCATGTATTTTTAGGATTACATTAAAGGTATGCAATATTTAAACCTCAACGTCGTTTAAATAAATCGATATCAAAATAAACCAAACTGAATGAAGAAATACATCCCGGGCATTGCTACGATTTTTTTAGTGGTTATAAGCATTGTCGGAACAAGTTGGAAAGCAATAGATTATCCTCAAACACAACATGATGCCCTTAAAGAAATAGCGGCAGATACGCTTTACCGTCAGTTCATCTCCAATATATATCATGATATTCATTTAGATTCTACAGGATTAACCGAACAGGTTTTTGAGAAAGCCTTAACCGGGTTTTATAACATGAAATATTCCGGATTATTACATGCCAAATCTATTTTAACTATTGCAGATTTCGATCAGGAAAGCACTAAAAAGCGGCTTTACATTATCGACCTGGCCTGTAAAAAATTAATCTTAAATACCTGGGTGGCACATGGCGTAAACAGCGGCGGCGATAAACCTGCTAGTTTTTCCAACAATATCAACTCTAACCAAAGCAGTTTGGGCTTCTATTTAACCGGCGAGATATATTATGGCAAACATGGCCGTTCACTTAAATTAGATGGCATGGATCAAGGTTTCAACAGTAACGCCAGAGCGAGATCAATTGTGGTGCATGGTGCAAGTTATGTGAGCCAGAGCAGTATAGATGAATTGGGTAGGCTGGGCAGAAGCCAGGGTTGCCCTGCTGTTCCGGCTAAACTGATTGATGAGGTGATTAATACTATCTCAGATCGAACGGTTATTTTTATCAATAACTCAGATCACTTATATTACTCTTCTTTCTTAAACGAAAAGCTTGCGGCAAGTGTAGCTTTAAACCAAGCACAGATTTTTGCATCAAAAACCGATTAATGATATTTAATATTTTTTGCATTGAGTTTTCCCGGCAAAATGCTGATGAAAAGTGACTGGCTGCCCGCTAGCAAATCCCATACCCAACGGTTGCTATCAACTGATCTCTCGCCACAATCAACCACCTCAGCCCGCTGAAGTAGTTTTTTAACGATCGCCTGTATCCATTTTATCTTTACTATACGATTAAAGGATAAACCCAGGTAATCACAATATACGTGCACTAAAATTTCTACAATCAGCGAGGCATTGGAAATAGCGAGCGCCTTGTTAAAATGTTGCTCATAATCAGCCTTAATGGTGTTTACCAAAAGTTCAAACCGCATTAACCTGATAGACGAATTTCCTTCGAGATATGCCCAAAGTTGCACATCACTGTACACACGGATCAACTTGTGCTCAATCCCCACTTTAATGTGATGTCCTTTCAGTTCGTAAATTTTATCCATTCATCAAAATAATTGTAACAGTTAGATGGAGGTTTTAGTAAATTGTTAGTCAATCCGATATAAAAGCAGCCGATCTAAAATAGGTGACAAACATATCAGATAATTGTTTACCAAAAGTTGTGTTAAAAGGCAGTGTGAGTAATTTTTTGAAGCTATTGCCGATATTTTAATCATCTTTGCGTTTGAAAAGATAAGCCATTCATGAAGATTGTAATTGCAGAAAAGCCTTCTGTTGGTCGTGAACTTGCTAAAGTTTTTGGAGCAACCACCAGAAAAGATGGATACATTGAAGGTAAAGGATATTCTTTTACCTGGGCATTCGGGCATTTATTACAATTGGCTCCCCCTCAGGATTATGGCTTTATAGGCTGGAGGAAGCAACATTTACCCATGCTTCCACAAAAGTTTAAACTCGCTGTTAGAAAGATCAAAACAAAAGATGGTTTTGTAGAAGATCCGGCAGTACGCAAACAATTGGATACGATCAAAAAGCTTTTTGATGAGGCAAGTGAAATTATTGTGGCAACGGATGCGGGGCGCGAGGGTGAGTTAATTTTCAGGTATATTTATTATTATCTCAAATGCAAAAAACCATTTAAACGGCTCTGGATCTCTTCACAAACCGATGAGGCCATAAAAGACGGATTCAGGAACTTAAAACCCGGAACCGATTACGATACGCTATTTAATTCGGCCCATTGCCGCTCAGAGTCTGACTGGCTGGTGGGTATGAATGCTACGCAGGCACTCAGTATATCTGCAGGCAACAGAACAGTCCTATCATTAGGGCGGGTACAAACCCCTACCCTGGCGATGATCTGTGCACGTTTTTTAGAGATTAAAAACTTTGTTCCTCAAACCTATTATCAGATCAGTATTTTACTGGTTAAAGACGAACAGGTTTTTAAAGCGATATCAACCTCAAACTATAAGGATAAAGAAGAGGTTGAAAAGTTATTTGCCCTTGTAGAAGATGTAGCCTCTGGTTTTCCCACTGGCGGAAACATTACGGCTGTAGAAGCCAAGCCAAGAAAAGAACCACCTCCGCTATTACACGATTTAAGCAGTTTACAGCAGGAAGCCAATAAGAAAAAAGGATATACTGCCGATCAGACCCTTAACATTTTGCAGAACCTTTACGAGAGTAAACTGGTTTCTTATCCCCGTACCGGATCGCGCTATATTGGTGATGATATTTTTGCCAGCGTCTCAGATCTGATTGGAAAATTCACCGGTCACCCCGATTTTGGCAAACAAGCGCAATTTCTGCAAACCATTACCTTGAACAAACGCAGCGTTAACGCTAAAAAAGTAACCGATCACCATGCCATTCTGCCCACTGGCGAGGCCGCTTATGGATTGAGTCCGGATAAACAAGCAGTATATGATATGGTGGTTGGACGCATGATGGAGGCATTTCACCAGGAGTGCATTAAGGAATTAACCAAAATAACCATTCAATCAGGTGTTGCTTTTGTGGCTAACGGAACGGTGATCCGTTCTGCAGGCTGGCGTGCAGTTTTTAACGATCCTGAAGATGATAAAAAGGATGAAGATAATGCAGCATTGCCTAAGGTCGCTGTTGGCGAGCAATTGCCGATCACAGAAAAGTCGCTTTTGGAAAAACAGACCAAGCCTAAACCGATGTATAATGAAGCTTCCTTGCTGAAAGCGCTCGAAACCTGCGGCAAAGAGATTGAAGATGAAGAATTACGTTATGCCATGAAAGATAGTGGTTTAGGCACACCGGCAACGCGGGCATCCATTATAGAAACTTTAATTACCAGAGAATATATTACCAGGGAAAAAAGGAACCTTGTACCTACCAATAAGGGCCTGGCTGTCTACGAAGTAGTGAAAGATAAACAGATTGCACAGGCTGAACTTACGGGGCAATGGGAAAAGAGACTGGAAGAAATCCGCTCAGGTTCATCTGTAAAAGATTTCAAATCTGAAATTACCGAATACACTAAAATGATTACACACGAACTCTTAATTGCGGGTGCAAGTATATCGGGCAAACTCGAAGAAGAAAAGAAGATGGAAAAGGTTTAGATTATAAGTCCATAAATTCCCAGGCACTATGGTAAGCATTTAACTGTTCCGTGTAACGGATCAATTCAGCATAAAAATCAGATTTCGATAATGTAGCGCTATCACCAACCACAACCAGCTTTCTCCTGGCCCGGGTCATTGCTACATTCATCCTCCTCGTATCCGATAAAAAGCCGATACTTCCATCACCATTACTCCTGGTCAGGCTGATGTAAACCACGTCCCGTTCCTGCCCCTGAAAGCTGTCAATGGTATTGACTGCAATTTTTGATTGATACGGGATTAACAATTCATTCTCCTGGACCAAAGTATTCAAAAGCTGAACCTGTTGTTTATATGGAGAAACAATCGCAATTGACGGAAAACTTTCCGTTAACCCCAGACTGGTCAGATTTGAAACCAAATTGGCCAAATGCCTAACCAGAAATGCAGCTTCCTCCGTATTAGTGGTGCTGGTTCCGTCTGATTTTTCGTCATAGCTGCAACCTGCCGTATCAATAAACTGCATTGGTTCATCGCCAGGGAATAACAAATGATCTGCAACAGAATGATGGGCTTTTAGCGCATTTTTGTAGAATACCTTTGATGAATACCCCATAATGGCACTGTGCATTCTATATTGTTCATTTAGCAGCACAACTGATTCTGGATGAAGAGTTACCGTTTTTTCTAACAAAGTGTTACTTAAGCCATTTCTGGCAGCTTCGTTTGATTTTACGGTTGGTGAAAGCTGAAAATGATCTCCGGCCAGGATCACTTTCTGCGCCTTTAAAATCGGTATCCAGCAAGCTGGTTCAAGAGCCTGGCCGGCCTCATCAATCACAATAGTATGATATCTTAAATTCCGAACCGTATAATGGTTAGCGCCGACTAAAGTGGCCGTAATAACCTGTGCGCTGGTAAGCAGGTTATCCATCACATATTGTTCCGTTTTTTCAACTTCTTTTCCAATTTTATGGGCTTCATCAAATAAGGCCTTGCGTTGATCGCGTTCTGCTTTACCAAAACTACGTTTGTATTTGTGAGCCATGTTTTTGTACTCACCCGCCTGTTTTTTCAACGCTTTAATGGTCTTCATCTCCGGATGACCGGCCATTTGGTGATCCAGTGTAGCCGCCATCAACTTTTCAGAAACCCTCGCGGGGTTACCTACACGAATGACTTTTAGCCCTTCGGCAGCTAATTTCTCCGTAAGTAAATCAACAGCAGTATTACTTGGTGCCACCACCAGAATTTTTTGATTGTTATGTTTTATCAATGATTTGATAGCGTGTACCAGCGTAGTTGTTTTTCCGGTACCTGGCGGGCCGTGAACTACAGCCAAATGATCAGCTGCAATAATTTTATTCACGGCCAATTGCTGTGAATCGTTTAGCGTATTGGGAATAACGAACTTCTCTTCTCCCCGAAACGACGGTTTCTCTCCTGCTGTTAAAATACGGATGAGTTTATTTTCTGATTGATTTTCGGCTAAGTTCGAAGCTTGTTTAAGTGCATGCTGCATCTCTTCATAGCTGTTATTATCGAAAAGTAGATCCACCCCAAGTTTACCATCTCTTGTCCAGTCCGGCAGCTCATCTACACGGAAGCTGATTTTCATCCTGTTACCACTTTGATGATTGATGATCCCTTCCAGCCGATCCTCTTTGGCATTGTGATTAGAAAATAATGCCACAGCAGTACCAAAACGAAACTGATGAGAAAAGTCCTGATGGGTTGTCCTTTCCAGTTCCACTGTTAGATAGTCGCCACGGCTTACTTCCGTATTTCTGATGGCAATAGGGTACCAGGTTAAGCCTAAAGCTCTCCTGTCTGCAGCAGATGTATTGTCAGTAAGTTTTAAGTACGATCGTAAATCTTCTTTACGTTCGGTATCGAGCAGCTCCTGAAGTTTTTTAAAATATTCTTTCGGCAAGGAGAAAGTGATTTAAAGGCTTAATTGTTTTATTATGCGATCGCTAAAATGATGGATTGTTTAAAGTAAATTTAACGCTATGTGCCTGGCGCCACGCGCATAACGCTATAAAACCAGTTCCTGGTGTAACCTTAACAAAGTCTCCGCTGCATCGTCGCAAAAACCCGGATGCACTTTTGAACATTGTATTACGGTACTTCTGGTTGCCGTAAGCCACCTGAAACGGGAAGCCTGGTCGTATTGACCAATCGGCCCCGATCCTTTTGCGGCCACACTTATTCTTTCAAAAGCACATAAGTTTTCTTTCAGCTCTTCCAAATCTACATCTGCAGAAAATACCTTTATTCTTTTCTCATCGAGGGCAAAAATACTTTTCAAAAACTTTTGCCTGGCACAAAACAAAATAATGCCCACATTAATAAATTCTTCACGCTCTACCCTGGGCATTACGCGAATTACAGCATACTCAAATAAGAATTTCCCTTGCATGCTGTGCTTCTTTTAAAAATATAGTGGAATTTGCCAATCTGGTGCTAAGAAAATGTTTATAGGCATCGCGATGTGCCGTTTTGCTCTCAAAATTCGTTTCACCATCCAGCCAGTCATCAGGAATCAGGTTAATTACCGCTGCGATCTTTTCAGAATCAAGTAATTTACCAAACTCTTCATTTACACTTTCCAATTCAGATGCCCATGGCAACAATACGTGATCCTTTACCAGAAGAAAGGGTTTAATGGCCTGTTCTTCCCAATTTTGCCACGAATGATGAAAATACAACGCTGCACCATGATCGATTAACCAAAGTTCTTTATGCCACAATAACATATTGGTATTGCGGCAGGTACGGTCCATATTGGTCAAAAAACAATCGAGCCATACAATCTGTGAGGCCAGTCTGGCATCTACGGTTGTTACGGTCGGATCGAACGTTATTGCACCAGACAGGTAGTGCAGTGCCAGATTTAACCCAACACTGGCTTTAAGCAGATCCTGAATTTCCTCATCAGGCTCTGTTCTGCCAAAAGCTTCATCTAAATGGGCAAAAACCAGTTCAGGTACACGTAAGCCCAAATACCGGGCAATTTCACCGCCAATCAGTTCGGCAATTAAAGCCCTGGGGCCCTGCCCTGCCCCTCTAAATTTCAGTACATATAAAAAGTTATCATCAGCCTCTGCAATGGCCGGCATAGAGCCACCTTCGCGCAAAGGCGTAACATACCTGGTCACATTTACCGTTCTCAGTTGTAAATCGTTCATATCTAAAGGTAGAATGGCCATCTGATTATTTAGGCGCAATCTAAACTTGCTGCAAAATTAACAGAATTCCAACAATAAATTGGTCAAAGTTTGGTCGTAAAGATTCGAACGAAATCTATCGATCAATCGTGATAAAACAAGCAGCTTTTTTTTGAAGCGCAATGCCTGCAATCATCAGGAAGGGTTATGTCCTGCTGTCCATTCCAATCCTTTTGGTCAATAATCCGTTATAAACAAAACAGCACAGGCCCAAAAGGGATTTCCATTTCCATCAGGGCTATATGGCCTGGACAATCATTTATTTCCAGGTCAGGCTTATCAGGTAAATTAGCTACTAAATGAAGAAAAAACTATGAGTAATAACCAAAGTAAGCTAAACCAGATGATCGTGAAATGTTATGATTCTTTATCGGGGCAGAAATGATGGCGGGACCGCATAAAATGAAAAACTACTCCAGCTGCTTTCCAAAACATAGAGATGATCAATTTACTTTGACCTCCATTTCGCATAATGAAGTCTTAAAGTTTGTACTTTCCATACAGAACTGCATCCGATGCTATTTTTTTTACCCAGCTAATCGTGCCCCAGATAAGCGATGCCTGCAGGTGTTATGGCAGCTGACCATTGTACCGTATCGCGGTTAATTTTAATTAAACCCATACTTTCTAATTCCTCATATGCTTCTTCCATCCCACCCAAAACCGAAGAGCTGACTTGTTGATTGATTACCTCAAGTAGAGATATGATTTCTGATCTTTCCATAACATTATCAATTAGTTATATTTTAATCAACATACCTGCAACTAAAATGTTTACTGCTCCGTTAAACATTTTCAAAGGATTAAGGTTGTAATGATATCCCAATTTGATTAATATGGAAACACACCTTTACTATCTTTTTTTCATGGCTTTGCCCGTAGCATGCATCGCCTGGACCGTTACCAAGGAAGAGATTTTCAGAGAGGCGCGTGAATTTTGTGTAGACCGTTCTAAAAACTGCAATAAACTGATCAAAAGGAAGTTTTTCTATGTATTTACATGCGAATACTGCTTTAGCCACTATGTAACTTTGATTTTACTTTTGATTACCAGATTTACGTTAATTTATCCAGACTGGCGTGGCTATATCATCGCTTTTTTTTCAATTGTATGGGTGGCCAATGTCTACATGAGTTTGTATAACATTATCCGCATTGATCTGAAAAAAGAAAAAATTAAAGTACAGAAAGAAGAGTCAGAACTCAAAAATGATTGAAACCAATCCTAATAATTGCTGTTTTTTAATGATAAGCCGCTTTTATGCCGTCGTCAGTAATCAAATATTTTAATTATGATGAAGATACAAAAACGTTAAAAATCATTTTTGTAACCGATATGGTTTACCTGTACAAAGATGTTCCCGAAAAGGTTTATAAGATGTTAAAGGCATCAGGTTCTAAAGGCCGATATTTCAACAGCCACATTAAAGATAATTTTAAATTCCGGAAAATAGAAGAAGAGTAATATGCCCGAAGGTCCATCAATCGTAATATTAAAAGATTCAATCCGGGAACTGCATCTGGCAAAACCCGAAGTGCTTGAAATTACAGGTAATATCAAAAATTTCGACAAGGACAGATTACTCCATCAAAAGGTAGATGATTTTAAGAGCTGGGGAAAACATTTTCTAATCTGTTTTAAGGATTTCACCATCCGCATCCATTTTATGCTGTTTGGCAGCTATCTTATCAACGCACGAAAAAAAACTCCTTTAAAACTGGGGCTTATCTTTAAAAAAGATGAGTTAAATTTCTACACCTGCAAAGCCGACCTCCTGGAGGGAAACGTGAGAAAGCACTATACCTGGGAGAATGATGTGATGGCTGATGAATGGAACGGAAATGCAGCAATCAAAAAGCTGAAAGAAAATTCCGAACTGCTGGTTTGCGATGCCTTACTAGATCAACAGATTTTCAGCGGAGTAGGCAATATTATTAAAAATGAAGTTTTATATCGTACACGTATACACCCATTAACCAAAATTGAAAATTTACCAGCTCCTAAATTGAACGCATTGGTTAAAGAAGCCAGGCATTATAGTTTTGATTTTTTAAAATGGAAAAAGGAGAATACATTAAGCAAACATTGGGAGGCCTATAGCCAGAAAGAATGTCCGCTTAAACATAAAATAGCAAAAAAGGAATTGGGAAAAACGCACCGTCAAACTTATTTTTGCGAAACGTGCCAGAAAATTTATAAGTAAGTTAAAAAAATATTGATGATCTTCTTTATCGATTATAAAACATAAATAATTATATACGAACTGGTTACCCTACTGCAAATTTTGATAGATTAACAAATTATAATCTAAATGTAAAAGAAATATTTTTATTTATAGGAATTTTCAAAAGTAGTCCTATATTTGTCCCCGAGAGCGTTAATTTAGATACGGGTATATGGCTTAGGCTGTATGCCCGTTTTTTATTTTAGCCGTTGTAACATGTGCAACTACGTGATCCAGGCATATTCTTAACCAGGGGGTATAAGCAGTAGGCTGATGCGCAATATCCTTTGCCAGGGTATCTAAATCTACATATCGGAAAGATTCTACCTCTTCATGATTGATCACGGGTAATTCATCACTCATACCAAAAAAAACATGATCAACCTCATGTTCAGTTAAGCCATTTTCAAATACTGCTTTATAGGTAAATTTAAACAGATAGTTTAATTCACAGTCCATACCCATTTCTTCCATCAACCTCCTTCTGGCAGCATGGATATTGCTTTCACCAATCCTCGGGTGACTGCAGCAGGTATTCGTCCACAGGCCCCTCGAATGATATTTGCTCATTGCTCTTTGCTGCAGTAACAGTTCGCGCTTGGAATTAAAAATAAAAACAGAAAAGGCACGGTGTAATAAACCTTTTTCGTGTGCTTCCATTTTATCCATCTGCCCTTTCGGCAAATCCTCCTCATCTACCAGAATAACTTGCTCTTCCATTTAAATTACATTTAGCTTATTGCGGATAATCGAATCGAACATCAGACCAACTTTACGGGTATTCGAAATCCTGATCCGTTCGGTCATGATCTTCGCGGCGCTTAAGCGCTTTATCTTTGCAAATAATTTTTTATAATAGATATAAGATAGATATACCCCATTCCTCGAAGTACTGGGCAACAGCTTAATACCGGTTAGTGCAATAGCAAATTCCTCTTCAATATCTTCTTCAATTTCCTGTTTTTGCTGATCGCAAAATGCAGCTAAATTAACATTAGGAAAATAATTTCTGCTCAGTGTTTGATGATCGGCTTTAACATCCCTTAAGAAATTAACTTTCTGAAATGCCGAACCCAATTTCATGGCGTAAGGTTTCAGATATTCATAATCAACATTACTTCCGTGTGTAAATACTTTCAAACACATTAATCCAACTACCTCTGCCGATCCCAGAATGTAATCGTTGTAAAGTTCGGGTGTGTATTTTTGAGCGGAAAGGTCCATCTCCATGCTCCTGAGAAAAAGAACAATCAGTTCTTCATCTATCTGGTACTGATTAACTACCTTTTGAAAGGAATTTAAAATGGGATTTAAACTAATGCCCAGTTGGATAGCTTCAAAAGTATCTGCCTTAAATTTTTCCAGCAAAAATTTCTTATCATATTGATGAAAGCTATCTACAATTTCATCTGCTAAACGTACAAAGCCGTAAATAGCATGTATGGGTTGGCGTATCTGTTTGCCGAGAAAATAAATACCATAAGAAAAGCTGGTGCTGTATAACTTAGTGGTAAGCCGGCTACAATTGCCAGATAATTGATCAAAGATTTCTTTCATTTATAAGATGGTGATTCTATTGTTTTTTCAAACTCATCCAGCGTTTTGATCCAGTTGATATGGTTAATATGGTTCAATTTACCAATAACCTCACTGTTTCCGGCAAGATGAATTTTCTTGGCTGAGCATATTTTAGACAACTGATCGATATATTGTTGCGCCAAAGGCACTAATTGCGATTTTATCATAAAAAGTAGCACATGATCTACATTTAAGGTTGAAAATACGCGCGCAACCGAATTTAGCGGAACTTTACTTCCTAAAAAAATAACGTGATGATTTTGCAATCTCAACATATAGCTGGCAAAAAGCAACCCGATGTCATGATCCTCATCTTCAGGTAAAAAAAGTAGCCAACTTTGGCCGGAACCTTGCGTTACCGGAAGATTATTAATATGGGTAAATATTTTTTGGCGGATAATATTGGATAAAAAATGCTCGTGTGCAGGGCAAATATCATCTTTTCGCCACATCAACCCCAAACGTAACAGTAACGGATGAATTATTTTCCGATAACAGTCGGAAATTCCAAATTGCTCAATACCTTCGTCAATTAGCTGATTAAAGGCATATTCATCAAAATCCAGTCCATATTTGATCAGTTGAGCAACATAATAGTCATTTTGACTATTACCAGCAGAATAATTAAACTGCTGATCAAGAAGTTCATCTATTTCGCCATCTGAAAGGCTGCAGATTTTAGAGATTTTTAAGCCGCTTTTATTTAAACTTACGATATTTAATAGCTTTTTTAGCTGCTGATCATCATACTGCCGGGTGTTGCCCTGAGATCGCAGCGGACTCAATGCATGGTAACGTTGCTCCCAAATCCGAATGGTGTGGGAATGGATGCCCGAAAGCTGCTCAAGATCTGCAATAGAGTAAGTCATTTTTTTGTTTAAATATATCAAACAAAATTTGAACAAAAAAGCTGGTGAAAAGGTTTTTATTAAATCAGATTAAGTAAAACACCTGCTTTTTCATTAAACGAATAAAATAGATCAGAAATGTTGTTTTTTTTCCTATTTTATTTAATGAAATTGTAATTTGCATCAACTAAACTAATAAAAAATGTCAATAAGTTGCATTGCGATTGATGATGATCCTCATTCCCTGGAGAGCTTGATGACATATATGGAAAAGTTGCCTGATTTAAATCTTATACAAACTTTTACAGAACCGCTTCAGGCCCTTTCGCAAATATCGGTAGCTAACCCCGTCGATATTATATTTATGGATGTTGAAATGCCTTCCCTTTCCGGAATCGAACTGGCGGGCTTATTGAGACAAAAAACAAAATACCTGGTTTTTACCACGGCACACACCAGATATGCAATCGACGCTTTTAAAGTGCAGGCAGATGCTTATCTGCTTAAGCCCTACTCTATTATTCATTTAGCCAAGACAATAAACAATCTATATCCAACCGGTACAAGAGCAAAACATCCCTTTTCTATTCTGGACGATCATTTTTTCTATATCCCGCTAAAAGGAGAAAACAACGATCTGGTAAGAATAGATCTGAATGAACTGATCGCTATTGAAGAGATAGGTGAAGATATTCAATTTACGACTACGAAAAATGCTTTTTTAAGTTCGAAATACAACTTCGTCAAAACTTTAAAAATACTAAAGGAGAATCCTTCTTTTATTCAGATAACACCTCATGTTGTAATTGCAAAGCAGCATATTAAAAGTGTGTTCGACAATAAAATACTGCTATCCTGCGAAACATCCTTTACTGTTTCAGATGCCTATATAGCACTTTTCGCAAAATTTATCAAGCATAATTCATTACCGGAAAAACCTGGGCCGGATACCATTACATAGGTTTCAACTACCTGTTGCCCGTAAATCCGCTATATTTTGAACCAGAATCGAAACATTACGCCTAAAACTTTGTATTAGGATAATCTATTTTATTAATTAATTGATTTATCTGTTTTGAAAAGAGTGTTGGTTGTGGATGATGATCCAGATGTATTAGAAGTCTTCCAGGAAGTATTAGAAACTAAACATTATAAGGTTTACCCATTGCTTTCGCCACGGTATATTTTTAAAACCATAAAAGATTTCAGGCCCGATCTGATTATTCTGGACATTATGCTGAATGGAATGGATGGACGCGCCGTGTTTAAGGAATTAAGATTGAATCCTGAAACAGCCGGCATACCGGTTATTATGGCATCGGCCAGGTACGATGAAAATTACATTACATCACAGCAGTACCATCCTGATGATTATTTGGAAAAGCCCTTCAACATCGCAGATTTACTCCGAAAAGTAGATGCTTTAATAGAAAACTAAAAAAACAGATATGAAACTAAAACTTTTAATGCCTTTTATATTACTATTTGTAATGGCATCAATCAGCGTATATGCGCAAAAAAGACCGGATAAACTCTATTCAATGAGCGGAATTGGATTTGCATTTCCCGTATGTGAAACCTCACATTATTTTAAACCAAAGTTCTCCACATCATTGGGTTTAAATTTAGGTTTGGGCGATGGTGGTTTGTTCCTTTATCCGAAAGTAAGCCTGCATGCTTTTACCTTTAATCAGATTACACCGGATGCAGGATATACCTATACCCTGCAGAAAGGAAGGGCTACAACCTATTTGCTGAATGTGGCATTAGGGTACCGGAAAATTGTAAATAAATGGGCATTTTATGGTTTTGCGGGTGCAGGTGGCGGATTTATTCTTACCCCACAGGCAGCGGTAAATACGTCGACATTGCAGGTTACCCAGGACAATAAATCGAATGGGTTGGGCATCGCAGAAGCTGGCGCCGGAATTGAATACAATATTGGTGGTGCCAATTTATTTGTGGAAGGCAGTTACATGTATGGTTTTAGTAAAATCCAGAATAAAACTTTTAATACGGTACCTATCTCTGTTGGTATTAAGCCCAACCTAAGTAAACTGCTAAATAAACTTAAATAGCGTTTATATACAAAATAAGGGAGCGGCTACGTTAAATAAGTAGCCGCTTTTTTTATGCTAAAGAAATAATCAAAATATTTTATATACTAATTATTTTAGCATAGATTTGCACTTAAATTATTTTAATGTTGTACGCAGTTGTAGATATCGAAACCACAGGTGGTCATGCTTCCGCAAATGGCATTACCGAAGTTGCCATTAATATTCATGATGGCAATAAAATTACGGAGTCATATACTACCTTAATTAATCCCAGACAATCCATACCCGCACACATTACGGCGCTTACGGGGATTGATGATGATATGGTGATCGATGCCCCAACCTTTAATGAGGTTGCACCACAAATTCATCAACTGCTAAGCGATAAGGTTTTTGTAGCACATAATGTAAACTTTGATTATTCTTTTTTAAAGTATCATTTAGCTGCATCAGGATACGATTTACAATGCAAAAAACTTTGTACAGTAAGACTGAGCAGAAAATTAATTCCAGGCAAATCTTCTTATAGTTTAGGAAAACTTTGCAGCGCCTTGCAGATACCGATACAAAACCGGCACAGGGCTGCCGGAGATGCCGATGCAACCAGTATTCTCTTCAGCTTATTGCAGGAATATGATCAGGAGGGCATCATAGCAGAAATGCTGAAAAAAACATCAAAAGAACAGGTTTTACCCCCACATCTAGATAAAGCTTCTGTTTTGAGATTGCCAGACCGGCCCGGGGTATATTATTTTAAAGACAGTAAGGGCAAAATAATATATGTTGGAAAAGCTAAAAATCTTAAGAAACGTGTAAGCAGCCATTTCACCGGCAATACACCCAACCGCCAGCGTCAGGATTTTTTACGTAATATCCACCATGTAGACTATGTTACCTGTGGCACCGAACTGATGGCGCTAATTTTAGAAGCCAATGAGATTAAACGTCTGTGGCCTGAAAATAATCGGGCAATGAAACGTTATGAACATAAATATGATTTATATGTTTTCGAAGACCAAAATGGCTATTTACGCTTAGCAATAGATAAACACAAAAAGAACAATAACGCCCTTCAGAGTTTTAACAGCCTGTTGGAAGGTTACAATTTTCTAAATCAATTGGTTCATAAATACCAGCTTTGCGCCAAGCTCTGCTATCTGCAAAAAACAGCAACCAAATGTTATGCACACGAAAATGGGCAATGTTTTGGTGCATGCAGCGGAATAGAAACGGTTGCCGTTTATAATAAGAAACTAAATGCAGCGTTAATTGATATTCAAAACCAGCAACCCAGCTTCGCATTGGTAGATGATGGTAGAAAAGATGACGAATTCAGCTGTTTAGTAGTTGAAAACGGGAAATTTTATGGGATGGGTTATTTCACCGATAAAAATTATTTATCAGATGGGTTGGCACCAATTAAAAATAATTTATCGACATACCAGTCAAATAGTTACATCCTGAATTTAATTCTGAACTACGCAGAACAATACCCGCAAAAATTATATAAATTGTGACAATGCGCTATAGTTTGGCAAGTAAAAAGTAAATTATCCGTTTTCAATGCTATTTATTTGTCCTAAATAGCCCTGTATATTTTCGTTTTTAGCAAGCCTATTCTACCTATTGCTTACCTATATTTACGGCGATTAAATATAAAACGTTATGACAAAATCACTATGGATCAACCTTCCGGTAAAGGACATCAATAAATCTAAAGCATTTTTTACGCAACTTGGTTTTACGCTCAATCTTCAATATGGTAGTCGCGAAGATTCCGCTTGCTTTCTAATAGGAGAAAGCAATCTGGTGATTATGCTTTTTGAAGAAAATCTCTATGAGGGCTTTGTTGGAACAAGCATTTCCGATAAACGTAATGGCAGCGAAGTATTATTTTCTTTTGATGCGGAAAGTCCGGAAGAAGTAGATAACCTGGCACAAAAAGTGGTGGCTGCCGGTGGCACACTTTATGGCGAACCCGGTTACAAGGATGGCTGGATGTATGGCTGTGGTTTTATGGATCTGGATGGTCAACGATGGAATATCCTTTATATGGACATGAGCAAAATGCCCTTAGGTTGATTTTATTTCGAAAGTAAATTATCATATTGGTCATTGTACTGGTACTGTACTGGTCGTAGCGTCACGCTACGACCCAAAATACTTACACTTCTTCCAAGGCCAGTTTTATGGTTGCATAAATATAGCCAGGTTTTCATCACTAATGATATAAGTAGGAAGGATGTAAATGATGTTGCCTAATGGTTTTAACATAATTCCTTCTTCTAAAAAGTAAGAATACAATGAATTACGGAGATTACTTAAATAAGAAGTTTCATTACCGGTTTCCCATTCAATGGCGATAATTATCCCTGTTTGCCTCTCCGCTTTAATTTGCACTGGTCGTAGCGTCTCGCTACGACCCAAAACATTTACACTTCTTCCAAGGCCAGTTTTATGGTTGCATAAATATAGTTAAGGTCTTTCCTAGTCGTAGCATCTCGCTACGACCCAAAACAATTACACCTCTTCCAAGGCCAGTTTTATGGTTGCATAGATATAATCAAGGTCATCATCACTAATGATATAAGGAGGAAGGATGTAAATGATGTTGCCTAAAGGTCTTAATATAATTCCTTTTTCTAAAAAGAAAGAATACAATGAATTACGGAGATTACTTAAATAAGAGGTTTCATTATCGGTTTCCCACTCAATGGCGATAATTGTCCCTGTTTGCCTCACCGATTTAACTTTAGGATGAACTTTTATTTCCTGTAAAAACAAAGAATGCTTGTTCTCAATCCTTTTAATATTGGCGATTGTCTCTTCCTGCAATAAAATATCCAAACTTGCCAAAGAAGCAACGCAGGCAATCGGATTAGCCGTAAAAGAATGCCCATGATAAAGCGTTTTTAATTTATCATCACTTAAAAAAGCATCAAAAATCTTATTCGTACAGGTGGTGATTCCCAATGGCATGGTCCCACCGGTTAAACCTTTACTTAAGCAAATAATATCGGGCTTATTGCTCAGTTTATCGCAGGCGAAGTAAGTGCCTGTCCGACCAAAACCAGTCATTACTTCATCAGCAATAATTAAAATGCCTGCTTGTTTACAGGCAGTAATCAGTTCATCAAGATATTTTGCCTCATACATCAGCATACCGCCAGAACCTAAAATAAGGGGTTCGAAGATAAAGCAGGCGGTGCTTGTCAGATTTGAGATGTGGGCGGCAAGAGCTGAGATATTATCTTCATTAGGCAGATCAATAAAATCAACATCAAACAACAAGCTATTAAAAGCATCAGTAAAAATACTACGTCCACTTACCGACATGGCACCAAAAGTATCGCCATGATAAGCATTTTTAAAAGCCAGGATGCGGGTTTTAGGCATCCCTTTATTGTCCCAAAACTGCAAACACATTTTTAAGGCTACTTCAACCGCTGTTGATCCGTTATCGGTATAAAAAACTTTGTCCTGCTTGCCCGGTAAGATAGGCAATAGTCTTTCTGCCAGCAATACAGCAGGCTCGTGTGTAAAGCCTGCAAATATTACATGTTCCAGCACATTAAGCTGTTCGGCTACCTTTTGTGCAATGTGGGGGTGTGCATGTCCATGGATATTCACCCACCAGGATGAAACTGCATCAATATACCTTTTTCCATTTTCATCGAAAACATAAACGCCCTTGCCCCTTACGATCGGGATGTGTGGCAAAGCGTTTTTCATCTGTGTATAAGGATGCCAGATGACCTTTTGATCGCGTTCAGTTAAATTAAGTTCGGAGCCAGGATTTTGGGGTTTGGAGATATCGGACATCAGGTTTTATAATTTATATTGATCTTTTAAGAGTTGGGCGACAGTTTTGTCTGTTTTAAAGGTGATATCCTCGATGGTTATGTCTTCTATTTTCACCCATCTGAAAGCCTGAAGGATCTCCCCCTCGCCATCGAAATCGTAAATGGTATCTTTAAAAGCCAACTGTAAGGGTGCTTTTTCCTTCACCAGATAATATACACTGATCACCTGACTATCGTTAAATGATGATTTTTCGTAAAAATCTGTGGTATAAAAATGTGATAGTACCTCTATTTCAGCATCGCACTCTTCCATAAACTCGCGCTTTAACCCATCTATCAAACCTTCGCCCAATTCTAAACCACCACCTGGGAATTTACTGAAACGGAACCCATACTCTTCTTCATCACTTATCAAAATCTCGTTTTTGTGGTTAATCAAAAGTCCGTAAACGCGGACGTTAAAGTAGCTCATTTTCGAAGTGTTTTTTATTTTTGATGACGATTTCAGGTGTCCAGACAATTTCTTTTTTGAAGGCTTCTGCCCTCACCTTACATTCGCTCATGTGGCAATAATGGCAACATTCAGGCAAACAGGGATCGGCATGGATAAACAGTTCAGCTTTGCGCACACCATTCGAATTAATCAGGTCATCAATCTGAGAGATTTCCCGGTGAACCTGATTTAAATCGAAATAATAGGGTAAGGTTACATGACAATCAATATGAAACTCCGGACCATATTGCTGTGTACGCAGGTTGTGCACGTCGATCCATGGGTTATGGCGGTTTTTTTGCAAAACCTCCACTACTTCTTCAACCAAAGTAAAATCGCTTTCGTCCATTAAGCCACCTATCGAACCGCGGGTAAGTTTATAACCCGAATAAATAATATAAAAACCTACCAGGAAAGAAAGGAAGCTATCCAGCCAAATTATATTTGTTAGCTGAATCAGAATCAAACCTACCACAATAGCTACACTGGTGTAAGTATCAGTAAGCAAATGCCTGCCATCGGCCTGCAAGGTAAGCGAATGTTGATCCTTACCCACATTGATGAGGTACAATCCCACAACCATATTAATTAGTCCCGTAATCCCGATAATTAATGTTCCGGTTAGTAGTTCTCCTACCACGTGCGGGTAAATAAGGTTGTATGATGATTTAAAAATAATCACGATTCCTGCGATGAGGATCAGAATTCCCTCAACAAAAGCAGAGAAAAACTCAACTTTTCCGTGTCCGTAGGGGTGGTTCTCGTCACGCGGCTGTGTACTGAGGTAAATGCTGTAAAAGGCAAAACTCCCGGCAATTACATTTACAATACTCTCTGCTGCATCAGTTAATATCGCATTAGAACCGGTAATGAAATAGGCAATAAACTTGGCCAACATCAATACCACACTTACCACCAGGGAAATTATTATCGCTTTCTTTTTTACCGACACGGAAATATTTTTTTCAAAAATACGCTTATCGGATAAATTAAATGAGAAAAACTATGTCTTTTTTAGTGCAGAATAATATTTGGTTTATATATTTGCGCTCAAAGTAATTAACCATGAGCACCTTATCTAAAAGAATCAACAGTCTGTCAGAATCTGCAACACTCAAAATGACCAAACTTGGCCGTGAACTTGCTTCAAAAGGCATTAATATCATCAGTTTAAGTGTTGGTGAACCCGATTTTAATACGCCGGACCATGTAAAAGATGCCGCTAAACAGGCATTAGATGAAAATTACACCCGTTACTCACCGGTACCGGGCTATCCAGACCTTCGCCAGGCTATCGTAAATAAGCTGAAAACCGAAAATAACCTGGATTATGATATTTCGCAGATCGTTGTTTCAACAGGTGCAAAACAATCTTTATCAAATGTGATCTTAACCCTGATCGATCCGGATGATGAGGTGATTATACCAACACCTTACTGGGTTTCCTATTCGGAAATGGTTACGCTGGCAGAAGGAAAATCTGTTTTTATCGATACAGATATTGAAAGCGATTTCAAGATTACACCTGCACAGTTAGAAGCAGCCATTACGCCGAAGTCGAAGCTATTTATGTTTTCTTCACCGTGTAACCCAACAGGTTCGGTTTACAGTAAGGAAGAATTAGCGGCTTTAGTAGCTGTTTTCGAAAAGTATCCCAACATCTACATCCTTTCTGATGAGATTTACGAGCATATCAACTTTATAGATAAGCATGAGTCTATTGCCCAGTTTGATAGTATTAAAGATCGCGTAATTATTGTTAACGGTTTCTCCAAAGCCTTTGCCATGACGGGCTGGAGATTGGGTTACATCGCAGCAAATAAAGAAATTGCTGCCGCAAATGATAAATTGCAAGGACAAACAACCTCTGGCACCTGTTCTATAGCGCAAAGAGCCGGAATCGTGGCTTACGAGCAAGGTTTAGCAAGTGTTTTAGAAATGAAAGAGGCATTTTTACGCCGCAGAGAACTCGTTTACAACCTGTTAAATGAGATTCCCGGCGTCAAAACAAACCTTCCTGACGGGGCTTTTTACTTTTTTCCTGAAATCAGTTCTTTCTTTGGTAAAAAAGATGCAGATGGAAATGTAATCAAAGATTCTTCAGATCTGGCATTATATTTATTAAACGTTGGTCACGTAGCTACTGTAGGTGGCGATTCGTTTGGAAACAATAATTACATCCGTTTATCTTATGCGGCATCAGACGAGAGTTTAGTTGAAGCGCTAAGAAGAATTAAAGAAGCTTTAGGTAAATTAGCTTAGTCGGTTAATAGCTGGCAATGATCAGTTAACAGTTTTTTTTAACCTCATATATGAAAATCCCCGGTTAATTAAATTCAGCCGGGGATTTTTATTGCTTTAATCTGAACCAATGACGGTGCAACTGCAAACCGGCGACTGTTCCATCCCCTTGGTTGGTATCGCAGCCACCACTAGATGATTTTATTTCTTTTTTTGAAAATGAACGCCGGTATTTCATCGGAAGCTGTAATCCTTCTTTCCGTTACTAGTCCTCGCTCGTGCCTCGTTCCGGGCTATCCACTTCAATAAGGTTTATGAACAAAGGCCAGTGCAATTGCCAACTGTGAACCGGCAACTGCGAATAGTAAACTGCAAACTGATAACTGCAAACTGCAAACTATTCTAACTTCTAATTGCCTCAACAGGGTCTAGTTTTGAAGCGGAATACGCGGGCCAAAAACCAGAGATTGTACCAATAATAATCGATATTCCAATACCTAATGCGATATTGTTCAGGCCTAATATAATATGGAAATCGGTGGCTGCACCTATGGCCAGCGCGAGGAGAAACACCAGTAAAAGTCCCAATAAACCACCTAAAACACAAAGTGAAATTGATTCGAAAATGAATTGAAGTAATATGAAATAGTTTTTTGCGCCCAATGATTTCTGGATGCCAATAATGTTAGTGCGCTCCTTAACCGATACAAACATGATATTGGCAATACTAAAACCTCCAACCAAAATCGAAAACCCGCCAATTACCCAGCCGGCAATATTTACCATCTTAAACATCGAATCTAACTGGTTGGAAATAATGGTGGTTTTATTTAACGCAAAATCTTCTTCCTGGCCGGGCTTAATCCTATGAATGGAACGCATTAAACCTCTCAATTCGCTTTCTACTTCTTCCAGGCTCACCTCATCGTTACCACGTACGGTAATCTGCGGACCATAACGTTCGTTTTGGATATCTAAAATTCCTTTTGCAAAAGCAATGGGAATATTTACGTTTTTATCAAGCGAAGTACCCAACATATCCTCACCTTCTTTTTTAAATACACCTACAACAGTTAATCTTCGTCCCAATATCTGAATCTGTTTACCAACGGGTGCATCTCCATCAAAAAGACCTTCAGCCACATCGGCCCCTAAAATACAAACCGGCGATCCGTTTCTACTTTCATTTTCGGTAAAATAGCGGCCGTCCTGAAGCTCAAAATTCCAGGTTTTGTTAAAATCGTGCGATGCTGCCCATACCGTAATCCCTTCTACCGAATTACTCCTATATTTGATGGTCCTATTGCTACTTGATATTTCAAATGTAACCCCTTGCGCATGCTCAATTCTCTCCCGCAGTGCGCCAAAATCGCGCAGCGAGGGCTGAGGGCGGTTCATATAT
This sequence comes from uncultured Pedobacter sp., assembly GCF_913776295.1. Lineage (GTDB taxonomy): Bacteria > Bacteroidota > Bacteroidia > Sphingobacteriales > Sphingobacteriaceae > Pedobacter. Next base: position 36,720 of record NZ_CAJYOJ010000060.1, on the reverse strand, counting down.
TTCCACCAGGGGTAATTATCGCCAAAACTCCATGGCCATTTTTGAATATAAATGGTATTGGAGCCCAGCTTATCTACACTGGCCTGCAATTTACCACGGAAGGTATCTACCGCGGAAAATACAGTAATAATGGTGAATATACCGATTGTTATGGCTAGAAGCGATAACATGGTGCGTAATTTATTTTGGCGCAACGCATCAAATGCAAAACGGAAACTCTCGCCTATTAGCCTAAAGATGATCATAATTGTAAGTTAGATGCAAAGCCTTTGAAAAGGTTACAGTTTATCTTCAAAACTAATCAATTTAATGTCTTTTAACAGTGGAATAATAATGTATAATTTGATTTTAAAGGATCAAAACATAATATACATAAATTGCGTTTGATAAAATACGGAAAAGAAAAATTAAATTCGTATTTTTGCACCTCAAAAAATTCATCAAGAATGAAATTATCACAATTCAAATTCAACTTACCAGAATCTTTAGTAGCCAACAATCCGGCAGAACAACGCGACGAAGCCCGTTTAATGGTTTTGCATAAAGATAGCGGTAAAATTGAACATAAAATTTTCAAAGACGTTTTAGGTTATTTCGATGACAAAGACGTCATGATATTAAACAACACCAAGGTTTTTCCTGCCCGTTTATATGGCAATAAAGAAAAAACCGGTGCAACCATCGAGGTTTTCTTGCTACGTGAATTAAATAAGGAATTACGTTTATGGGATGTACTGGTAGACCCCGCACGTAAAATACGCGTTGGCAATAAGCTATACTTTGGAGACGATGACCTATTGGTTGCCGAAGTTGTAGATAATACTACCTCACGCGGACGTACGATCCGCTTCTTATTTGAGGGTACTGACGAAGAATTCAGAAAAAATGTTGAAATTTTAGGCGAAACTCCACTTCCTAAATATATTAAACGCAAAGCTACTGCCGAAGATAAAGAGCGTTATCAAACCATCTTCGCCAAACACGAAGGTGCAGTAGCCGCTCCAACTGCAGGCTTGCACTTCAGCCGTGAGCTAATGAAACGTCTGGAACTTAAAGGTGTAGAATTTGCAGAAGTAACATTGCACGTTGGTTTGGGGACTTTCAGAACGGTTGAAGTGGAAGACTTGACCAAACATAAAATGGATTCTGAGCAGTTCATCATCGAACAAAAAGATGCCAACATCGTAAATAAAGCTATAGAAGACAGAAAAAAAATCTGTGCGGTAGGAACTACATCAATGCGTGCTATCGAATCTGCCGTTTCAGCTAACAGAACACTAAAAGCAGCTAACGACTGGACCAGTAAGTTTATCTTCCCTCCTTACGATTTCAGCATTGCAAACTCTATGATTACCAATTTCCATACCCCGGAATCTACGTTATTGATGATGGTAAGTGCATTTGGCGGATATGAAAATGTAATGAATGCCTACGAAGTTGCAGTGAAAGAAAAATATAAATTTTACAGCTATGGCGATGCCATGCTAATTATATAGATTTGAGCAGTGAGATATGAGATTTGAGTTAAATCAAGTCTCATATCTCATATCTATCATCTCATATCGCTTCAAATGAAATACTACGCTATAATTGTAGCAGGCGGTTCTGGCAATCGGATGCAAACAGAAACCCCAAAACAATTTCTACTGCTTAAAAAGCTTCCGGTTTTAATGCACACCATAAAAGCTTTCGCAACAAGTAATACGCAACCTAAAATTTTATTGGTTTTAAACAAAAATCAGCAAGCCTATTGGGCAATGTTATGTAAAGAATTTAATTTTCATATCCCCCATGAGGTTATTGACGGTGGTACAGAACGCTTTTATTCAGTTAAAAATGCCGTTTACACCATTGCAGAAGAGGGCTTTGTGGCCATTCATGATGCCGTTCGTCCGCTTGTTTCAAAAAAATTAATTGATAGCTCCTTTATGGAAGTAGCAAAACAGGGTAATGTTATCGCAGCTGTACAATCAAGCGATAGCGTACGTTTGCTGAGCGCCGGCAAAACATCGGCTTTAAAACGCGATGAAATTTATCTGGTACAAACCCCACAAACTTTTAGCCTGAGCATTCTGAAGGAAGCCTACAATCAGGATTTTAATACTCATTTCACAGATGATGCAAGTGTGGTAGAATCCATCGGGCAAGAAATCAATATCATTGAAGGAGAAAGGGCTAATATTAAAATTACCTATCCGATTGATCTTGAACTTGCAGAATTGTTGTTGAAAAATTAAAAGCTTGATTTCAATTAAAATAGACGGACTTGCGCAGTCTGCAGCAATTAAAATAACACGTCGTTAGCCCGATCTGTAGCGAAGTGAAAATCTAAAAATCTGAGATACTGATGGTTAATTCTTAACACAACTATCTCAAACGAGATGCTTGGAACACTTCCCCGTATTAAACCGATAGCGATCTGATTAGTTTTATGGGATTATTTGGTATTCTCAATTGCTTTGGAGCGAATCGCGATCATCGTCTTAGAAAAAAAACCATGATGTTACTTTCTGTTGTTACGCCAAGACAGGTTTCAGGGTGCGGACCATCCTGACTAAAAACCAGTTGAAGTTATCAAAGCATAATATCTACCGCCTAACCCGGTGCAACAAAAATATGCTGCCTGGCAATGTCATTAAAAAAGGAACCCCAAAAATGGAATTCCCTTTAATTCTTCTATTCACAGTATTGCACAACTTCTAAAAAGAATGAATACTAGTGGCAGATAGCTTACGCAGCCCTACCGATTACTTTTAGTAAGATGGCAATAACTGCAATTACCAATAAAACATGGATTATACCGCCAACGTCGCCGAAGCCGTGAAATATAAATCCGATCACCCATAGTATAACCAATACTACTGCGACTAAGTACAATAAATTTCCCATAGTGTTAATTTTTTAGCAAGTTTATATTTTTGCATTATTAACACCCCATTTTGAGCTTTTGTTTAGAAATTGTAAATATTTTAGTTATCATACTGATTTACAATATCAATTAAATAAAATAAAAAAACCTTTCAGTATTGCTGAAAGGTCCTTTTATCTGTTTTAAGTACTAGTATTCGTCCTCGTTAAAGAAGAAATCTTCTTTAGTCGGGTAATCTGGCCAAATCTCCTCAATGGTTTCATAAGGTTCGCCATCATCTTCAAGCGCCTGTAAGTTTTCAATTACTTCTACCGGGGCACCAGAGCGGATACCGTAATCAATTAATTCATCTTTAGTTGCAGGCCATGGTGCGTCTTCCAAGTGCGATGCTAATTCTAATGTCCAATACATATCGTCAATTCAATTAAATTCCTGTTCTTATTATTGCGCAAATTATATTAAAATTTTTGAGCAAAACAAACTTATTTTTCCACTATTATACCCTCGGAATCCATATGTTTTCTTCCGCGTTGAAATATACGGTCAGTTTTCGTGCCAAAACGAACAAATAATCGCTTAAACGATTCAAATAAATGGTTATATGCTCATCTACAAAGCTATTTTCTGCAAGTGCCACTGTCAAACGTTCAGCCCTTCTGCAAACACAACGTGCAATATGGCAGTAAGACACTACAGTGTTTCCACCAGGTAAAACAAAGTGTTTTAAGGCGGGAAGCTTTTCATTCATCAGATCCATCTCCTTTTCCAACAAGGTAATGTCGGTATCTTGCAGATCAGGAATCTTCATTTTAGACATATCAGGATCTGCCGCCAGTGATGCACCAATGGTAAATAACCTATCCTGAATTTCTTTTAGTAAATTCTGATCCTGCCCATCAATATCCTGACAGCCAATTAAACCGATGTAAGAATTTAACTCATCAACAGTTCCGTACGCTTCAATGCGTAAATGATATTTTGGAACGCGGGTACCGCCTATCAAAGAGGTTTGGCCCTTATCGCCTGTTTTAGTATAGATTTTCATACCCCTGTCCCCTGAAGGGGCAATAGTTTTTTGAGTCCTAAGTCCCCTTTAGGGGATTTAGGGGTTAATTAATTTTCTCCCAATCGCTGCCAGTCTCTTTCAATGCCTGCAAACGCGGAGATACATTTTTAATATCTGTGTTTAAATAATCATTTTCAATCAAACCATCACGCATACGTACAATACGGTGAGCATGCTGCGCAATATCTTCCTCGTGTGTAACCAGAATGATGGTATTGCCCTTACTATGGATTTCTTCTAATAGTCCCATAATTTCAATCGAAGTTTTGGTATCCAGGTTACCGGTTGGCTCATCGGCCAGAATAATAGAAGGGTTATTAATCAAAGCCCTGGCTACCGCCACCCGTTGACGCTGACCGCCAGATAATTCATTAGGCTTATGATCCATACGGTTTCCCAGCCCTACATTTTCCAAGGCTCTGGCCGCCCTTTCATCCCTATCCCTTTTACTTGTTCCGGCATAAATTAATGGCAAAGCAACATTATCCAATGATGTAGAGCGCGGCAATAAATTAAAAGTCTGAAAAACAAAACCGATTTCCTTGTTGCGCACTTCTGCCAAGGCATCATCACTCATTTGACTCACATTGGTTCCGTTTAAAATATAGGTGCCGCTTGATGGGGTATCCAAACAGCCTAAAATATTCATCAGGGTTGATTTTCCAGAACCAGATGGCCCCATCAATGCTACAAATTCACCTTTATAAATATCTAAAGAAACTGATTTTAAAGCGTGAATCACTTCAGATCCAATTACATATTTCCGGCCAATTTCTTTTATCGTGATGAGTGGTTTCTCCATGTTTTTTCTTTTTTAGACAAGCGTAACAGGCAAGATGTTACAAGAGGGTTAAAAATTAAACACAAGTGCTACGCTTAAGGAGCCGAATAAGTGATATGGTTATCGGACCAGTATGATAAGCCTTTACTTTTCAATAATTTTTGGTACCATAAAAAACTGGTCAGTATGTTTTGCAGCATTTTTCAAACCATCAGCGGTGGTGATTTCCTGCTTCACTACATCCGCTCTCCAAACATTTACCGATTCGTTCATATAAACCAAAGGTTTTACGTTTGAAGTATCCAATTCATTTAACTTTTCCATGAAAGACAGAATTTTATTCATTTCAGGAATCAAGGTATCCACTTGCTTTTCATCAATATGAATCCGGGCGAGATCGGCTATTTTATGGATGGTTTTTGCGTCTAAATTCATATCTATATCAACTTACTATCAATCAATCTGTAAACCTTTTCCTTCAATACATCAGCATCAACGTCAGCTAATGTTGCGGTATTGATCGGTTTGTGGACGTAAATATCGCAAATTCCCGGCTTACTTCCATATTTTGAACCGTCATCCCAGTTTATTTTCCAAACATCAACGATGCTTACCGGCACTAACGGAATATTTTTATCAATAGCCAAACGGAAAGGACCATTTTTAAATTCGGCTAGCTTTGGTGGATAATGGTCGTCAATTTTACCTTCCGGGAAAATGATCAGGCTCATCCCTTTTTCGAGATTTTCGCCAGCTTTTTTAAAAGCTTTAAAAGCAGAAATTTTACTGTCGCGGTTGACAGAAATATCGATGGTTTTAAAGAAAATACTTAATATGGGATTGTTTAGCAGCTCATCTTTGCCCATAAAATGGAATTTACCATGGCCCATGATGCAAAAAATCATGATGTCGAGGTTTGAGGTATGATTTGCACAGTAAATATAGGTTTGTTTATGATCCAGCTTTTCTTCATATTGATAGCGAAAGAAAATACCTGAAAACAGACTACATAAAAAGCTATTGGCTTTTCTGAAAAAGTTCAGAGTGCTGTAATATTTCTCATTACGTGAAGTAACGTAATATAACGGATAAAAGAGCGCGAAAAAAAACAGTATCCAGAACAGAAACCATGTCCGGTGTACTTGCCTTAGAAAGTTGATCATAGATATATCAAAAATATAAAATTGTTTGAAATTTCAAACTACAGTTATCAGTTGGCAGTTTACAATTCGCAGCTGGCTATTGCACCGGTCTTCGTTCATAAACCTTATTGCAGTGGATAGCCCGGAGCGAGGTACGAGTGAGGACTAGCAACGGAAAGAAGGACTACAGCTCCCGTTGAGATGCTATTATAGTTTGCAATTTTCAGTTGGAAGTGCTCAGTTTTATAAACCTTAGCTGCAGTCTGTGCAACCATAGCCACTAAGATGGAAATTACAGTTATCAGTTGACAGTAGCCAGTTTACAGTTATCAGTTGGCAGTTTACAATTCGCAGCTGGCAATTGCACCGGTCTTCGTTCATAAACCTTATTGCAGTGGATAGCCCGGAGCGAGGCACGAGCGAGGACTAGTAACGGAAAGAAGGGCTACAGTTACCGATGAAACACTGGCTTTCATTTTCAAAAAAAGAAAGAACTCTTCACAGCGATCGCGGCGACTTCAACCACAGAATAGTTTGCAATTTTCAGTTAGCAGTTCTCCGTTTCATGAACCTTCCCTGCGGTCGTTGTGGTACCAAACACAGGCATTAATGACGATCAGACAGCAGAATTCTGGCCAATAAGGTGCAGTGAAAAAAAATCTTCGGATGAAAATTAAGCCAACTGGTGGATTGCTTGCATTTTATTTTTAATTTCGTGCCATTATGAAAGAAACAGTGGTGAGCGGTATCCGCTCAACAGGAAAATTACATTTAGGTAATTATTACGGCGCAGTTAAAAACTTTGTTCAAATGCAGAACGATTATAACTGCTACTTTTTTATTGCCGATTTACATTCCTTAACTACACACCCTACTCCGGCCGACTTACACGGAAACATTAAACATGTTCTGGTTGAATACCTGGCCAGTGGAATAGATCCGGAGAACAGCACCATTTATATACAAAGTGATGTACCTGAAGTTGCAGAGCTATATTTGTACCTGAACATGAATGCTTACATGGGCGAGCTGGAGCGAAGCACTTCATTTAAAGATAAGGTACGTGCCAACCCCGACAATGTAAATGCGGGTTTATTGACCTACCCGGTATTAATGGCTGCCGATATTTTAATCCACAAGGCTACCAAAGTACCTGTTGGAAAAGACCAGGAACAACATTTAGAAATGGCGCGTACTTTTGGGAACCGTTTTAACCGGTTGTACCATACGGAATATTTCCCTGAGCCTTATGCTTTTAGCTACACGGATAAATTGGTTAAAGTACCTGGCTTAGATGGAAAAGGTAAAATGGGCAAATCAGAAGGTGAAGCCAATGCTGTTTACCTTTCTGATGATCCTGAAACCATCCGTAAAAAAGTGATGCGTGCAGTGAGTGATGGTGGCCCGACAGCAGAAAACCAGCCAAAACCTGAGCCGATCCAGAATCTTTTTGATTTAATGAAAGTGGTATCAAGTACGGATACACTGGCACATTTTGAAGATTTATATAACAGAATGCAAATCCGTTATGGAGATTTCAAAAAGCAACTGGCAGAAGACATGATTTTGGCTACTGCACCGATGCGTGAGCGTATACAGGATATTGCCAGGGATGATGCTTATTTAAGACAAGTAGCGAAACACGGCGCACTAAAAGCCCGCGACAGTGCACAAAAAACCATCAGAGAAATCCGTAGTTTAATTGGGTTTAAAAGTTTTTAATTAATATTACGGTAAGCGCTTAGCGTTTGGCGAAACAACGCCTAACGCAACGCCTAACGCCTAACGCAAAACGCAAGAACACATGCACATAGCAATTGTAGGAAATATAGGTGCCGGTAAAACTACCTTAACAGGCTTATTGGCCAAGAATTATGGATGGGAAGCTTTGTACGAAGCTGTTGACAATAATCCTTATCTTGAAGATTTTTACAGCGATATGAAACGCTGGAGTTTTAACCTTCAGATTTACTTCCTGAATAGCCGTTTTCAGCAGATTACTGATATTGACGTGAATAAACGTAATGTTATCCAGGATAGAACCATTTATGAGGATGCGCATATCTTTGCAGAAAACCTGCACGATATGGCCCTGATGACCACCCGCGATCATGATAATTACAGAGCTATTTTCGATAATATCACCTCTTTTATCAAACCGCCCGATTTATTGGTTTATCTGCGTGCATCGGTACCAACTTTGGTGAACAATATTCAACGCCGTGGCCGGGAGTATGAGGCTGGGATCCGAATCGATTACCTTTCTAAACTTAACGAAAAATATGAGGCCTGGATTAAAGGATATAAACTGGGCAAGTTATTGATTTTGGATAAAGATAAACTGGATTTCACCAATAATCCTGAAGATTTAGGTACGGTAATTCAATCTATAGAGGCGGAGATTAACGGTTTATTTTGATCTCTTCCGCGAAAGGGGAAGCGAATTCATAATAAATGGTTTAATATTTAATGCGATAAATATGAAAAAAGATTTCGAGCATGAAAATCCTGAAAATTGGAAATGGGGTATATTTTATTTCAATAAAAACGACCATAGGTTAATTGTTCCCAAACGCATCAAAATACTGGGCTGGACGTTTAATTTTGCCCATCCCCTTTCCTACATCATTATCGCATTGATTTTTACTTTTGTTTTTTACCTGTTCTATCAGCACAGCATATGAGCAACGAAAACCTGAAAGCGATAGGAATTATTCCCGCACGTTATGCCTCTACCCGGTTTCCGGGGAAACCTTTGGTTGATATTGCCGGGAAAACGATGATCCAGCGGGTGTACGAACAGGCTTTGAAAGCAAAAAGTTTGTCAAAAGTAGTTGTAGCTACTGATGATGAACGGATTGCCGACGAAGTAAAAAGATTTGGTGGAGAATTTGCCTTTACCGCTTCCCATCACCAAAGCGGAACTGATAGGTGTGCTGAAGTAATCGAACAAATACCTGGTTTTGATGTGGTTATTAATGTTCAGGGCGACGAACCTTTTATCGAACCTGCTCAGATCGATTTGCTGGCCAGCTGCTTTGTAGCAGACCAGGTAGAGTTGGCTACTTTAATTAAACCGATTCAGAGCCAGGAAAGCATTTATAACCCCAACAGTCCAAAAGTGGTAATTGATGTAAATGGGCGTGCCATATATTTTAGCCGTAGCCCGATTCCCTTTATCAGAACCGGCGAACCAGGCGTATGGGCAGAAAAGCACCAGTTTTATAAACACATAGGCATTTATGGTTACCGCACAGAAGCCTTAAAATCCATCACCCGATTACCGCCGTCTTCCTTAGAAATTGCCGAAAGCCTGGAGCAATTACGCTGGATTGAAAATGGTTTTTATATCCAGACAAAAGTAACTGATTTAGAAACCGTTGCCATTGATACACCAGAGGATTTATTGAAGTTGAATAAGCTATTGGTGGCACTGAAGCAAGAGTAAGGTTTATTGGTTCATTGATCATTAGTTTATTGGTCATTGGTCATTGGTTATTGGTCATTAGTTCGTACCAAGTATTAATAACTTGCGATCAATCTTCTCCGACCTCCAGACTACTGACTTTGGACTTCGGACTATTTGACCACTAGTTCCATCTGGATATTACCCCTCTGGTACGGTGTGGGTTTACCTGCTACTTTCTGGAAGCCCAGCTTATGGTAAAGGTTAATGGCCGGTTTTAAAATGGTGTTGCTTTCTAAATAGATTTTAGCGGCACCTAATGATTTTGCTTTATCAATAATGGCATTAGCCAATAAAAAGCCAACATTTTTTCCCTGTGCCTTTGGCGATACCGCCATTTTGGCCAGTTCAAAATCATATTCAACATCATCCATCCTAATTAATGCGCATACACCCAAGGCTTCACCTTCGTAAAGCGCCACCAATATCACACCTCCTTTATCTAAAATATAGCCCTGAGGATTATCCAGCACCTTATAATCAGATTCTTCCATGATAAAATACTTCGAAATCCACTCTACATTTAGTGATCTGAAAACTTCCTGGTATTGGGGTTGGTAATCCACAATTTCAGCCTTTAAACTATCTCGTTCTTTTTTCTTTTCCATTACCCTTCTCAACAAGCTTTTTTGCCCCAATAAAAACTCCCACTCTCCTATTGCTTCCCAAAGTTTGTTTTGGGTCTGTGTTGAAATCTCTTCAATTGCGGCGTTTACATCTATGAGCTGATCTTTTAATTTCCATGAAATTTTTATGCCTTTTTTAGAAAGGCTTATTACATTTCTACGTCCATCTGTTTTATCTTTACTTTCTTTAACATAACCTTTCTTCAACATCTCGCTAACGATTTTACTCACTGAAGGGTGAGAATGCCCAATCGCTTTAGCCAGCTCGGTAATCGTTTTCTCCTGATCCTGTGCCAGCGCATAAAATACCGGAAACCATTTGGGCTGCATATCTATATCATACAATTTATAAATCTGTGCAGCATCTTCAGTCACTTTATCAGTTAACATTCTCAGCCGGCAACCTATGGCTACCTTGCCTGTTTCCTCAAAAAAGTTCATCAAATAGCATTAATTATGTAATCAGTTACACAAATATGCTGTTTAATCCATAACGCTAATCATTTTAAATTTGTAAGACTGATATTCGTATCTTGGTTCATATGAAAAAGAAAACGCTCTTATTAATGTTTATTTTGTGCGTAGGTTGTTGCTTTGCGCAGGATGATCCGGGCTTGTTGATTAAAACCAATGTCCTTAACCTGGTAGCGAAAAGACCTACTATAGCTGTGGAAAAGATTTTTTCAAACCTTTATGGTTTAGAGCTGGCATATAGTTCCGGACAAATTAAAAATTTCGTCAACCTGGACGATTATCAATACGAAGGTTTCTTGCTACGCGCGAAGAAATATATCCACCCGGTTAAAAAAAGAGAAGCCAACGCCTTTTATGGTGCATATTTTGGAAGTATGAACAAAAGAGTAGTTTCACATGGTACGGTAGATCATACCGGCTTTTTTAGCTGGGGTCGGGACAGGGATTTCAAAGCGAACTCTTTACGTTATGGCGGAACATTTGGCGTATCTTTTATTCCCGGAAAACATTTCCTTTTAGAGGGTTTGACGGGTTTAGGCTATGGAGATTATGATCACGTTCAAAATAATCTACAAAATAAGCTGCCTGGTGGTTACTTTGACTTTCAGCTATGGCTATCTATCGGTTATTCTTTCTAAATATGATGATGATAACACGTAGGAATATGAACTAAAACATAAAATTTGTAGTTTTGGATATGAGAAATATAGCGCTCCTTGCTGCCACCTGTTTGATATTGTTAACAGCCTGCAATTCGAAAAGCGAAAAGGAAAACAATACTATTGAATTTAAAAATGTTAACCAGCGCATCGCTAAATCTTTTTCAGATTTAAAACGTCTGGATACTTTTAAGATTGAACTTACTGGCAGAAAACCCGAAGAAATGGTGTTAAATTTTACGATCAGAAATGCCGATGGAAAGGAAATATACCATACAAAGATCAAAGGCGCTGATTTGCTGGGCAACACCGATCCAAATGTTGATCTTTCCAAAGAAAAAGACCAGATTGTTTTTTTAAAAACCATTGCAAATGATTTTTTTAGCGATGATAATTTTTTAGAGCCTGCGGTTATGCCAGAAGATAAGGCCGACCAGTATACACCAGACAAATTGCTTTATGAAGAGTTAAAAAAATCGGGATTAAATGGCTTTAAGTATCGTTTAGGAAAGGAAAACAACATTTACATTGCCTGGAGCGAAAAAGAACAAAAAGTGAAGATTTACTATAATTGCTGCTAATCTCAATAATTAAAAATTATGAGCGATGAAAAGATCAGCTTTAATGGCAAAGCGCTTAAGGGAGATTTTTCTAAACGGCTATTGGATTGCCAATACCAACTATAAAGATCAACTGGAAAACGTCAGCTGGAAACAGGCCATTCATCAAATAGAACACTTAAATACGATTGCTGCATTAACCTATCACATCCATTATTATCTATCGGGTATTTTAAACGTATTTCAAGGAGGTCTGCTGGAAATTAGAGATCAATACAGTTTCGATATGCCCCCGATACATGCTGAAAATGATTGGAAGAAACTGGTAGAAGCATTTTTAGCTCATTCTGCAGCTTTTGCCGATGAAGTGGAAAAAATGCCCGATAAAAGATTAGATGAGGTTTTTGTAGCTGAAAAGTACGGCACTTATCTTCGAAATATAGAAGGTGTTATTGAACACAGTTATTACCATTTGGGTCAGATCGTATTGATCAGAAAATTCACCTAAAAAACAAAACCGAATATAAGTTGATGATGAAAGTCAATTCTTTAAAAAAATATTGCGCGTAGTTTGATTAAACTAATCGAATAGTTGTATTTTCACGCACCAAGCCAAACAACTATTTATTTAGCTTTTCTCTGTACATGCTCCAAAAACTCTTCGCCGTTTTTATCATTTCGGCACTATTTCTTCCTGCCTTTGCTCAAAAGGCCAGTATTAAAGGTATTGTGACAGACACTGTAGAAAAAAGGAATCTTTCAAACAGTTCAATACTGCTCATTAACAGCAAAGATTCCATTTTGGTTGAAAGTATCAGGGCGAAGGCAAATGGCGGGTTTGAGCTGGCAAACTTAAAAAAAGGCGATTATACTTTAGTTATCACTTACCCTAAAATGGCCGATTTTATCAGAGATATCCGGTTGTCAGATTCATCAAAGTTTAATTTGGGGATTATCGCAATGGATAGCAAGGCCACACTTTTGAATGAAGTGACCATCAAGGCACAAAAACAAGCTATTAGCATGAAAGGCGATACGATAACGTACCAGGCCGATAGTTTTGCCGTAAAACCACATGCCAACTTACAGGATCTTTTAAGGCGGTTACCTGGAATTGAAGTAGATAAAAACGGTGCCATCAAAGCCGGCGGTAAGGATGTAAATACCTTGCTGGTAGATGGTGAAGAATTTTTTGGTGACGACCCCCTGCTTGCTTCTAAATACCTTAAGGCCAACGCCGTAAGCGAGGTGGAGGTGTATGACAAAAAGAGTAAAAACGAAGAATTAACAGGCATTAAGGAGGACGATGCGAAGGAAAAGGTGATCAACGTGAAATTGAAGGAGAATGCCAAAAATGGCTATATCAGCACCACAGAGGCCAATAGCGATCTGAATAGATACCGCAATGTGGGTGCCATGGCCGGGATTTATAAGAATAAAATGAAGGTGGCAGCATTTGGCTTTAATAACAACATCAATACCGAATCTAAAACCAGCAATGCCATGAGCCGCCTGAAGGGTGATGAATATGATGTGATCGAGGTGGGCGACGATGGTAGTTCGGTGATGATCAGCTACGGCAACAATGGGGAGGATGATTTCGGGCCTGGCGGCGGTGTTCCGAACATCACCACTTATGGCGCTCATTTTTCCAATAAATGGAAAGACAATAAAGTGGGCACGAAGCTTAACTTCAAAGGGGCAGATAACAGTTCATTTAACGAAAGTACCAGTCGTAATGAGTCTTTGATTCCTAATGGGACAAACTTTTTAAGCTTGGGTTCCGGCCGCCAGGAAAACCGCACCACCGGTCAGAGCATGCGTGGAAGTGTGGAATTGAAACTGGATTCGCTTTCGAACCTGAAGATTTCTTTTTCCGGGCGTCAGCAACGCAATTCGGCCAACAATTTCAGCAACAGCGAAACGAGAAACGGACGGGGTGTTATGGTGAACAGCAACAGCGAGAATGGGGATGCAAACGGCCGGAGCGACGCCTTTAACGGAAATATAGGCTACGTGAAGAAGTTTAAAACCAAAGGGAGGATTTTAACGGTCGACTTACAGCCGGAAAACAACCACAATAGTAACGAACGGAATAGCCTGAACCAGACCAACCTCTTTGATTCAACAGGTGTAATGCTCACTCCCGATCGCCGGAATTACCTTAATGACGACCAGGCGAGTAAAACATCACTGGCTTCACGGATTACTTATACTGAACCCCTGAGCAAAAGACTCTCGCTACAGGCAGGCTATAGTTTTAAAACGATCCGTTCCCGCAGTCAGAAGTATACCTATAACCAGGACGTTGGCCGGCAAAAGGTTGACTCGTTGAGTAACTTTTTCAAATTCAATAACTTCTCCAACGTGGGGAATGCGGTATTACAATATAAAGGCAAAAAGTTTACGTTACGGGGCGGTACACAGGCCATTCAGACCAGCTTTCACCTGGATGATCTCGACCGGAACCGTCAGGTAAAACGTTCGTATGTGAACTGGGCACCGGAAACCAGCGTGAGTTATAAGCTGGGCCGCAGTGGCAGTATTTCGGTGAGTTACAATGGCAGTACCGATCAGCCGGATATTGAGCAACTGCAACCCTTAAGGCAGGTGAACAGTCCGTTGTACCAGGTAATTGGGAATCCTAACCTGAGGCCATCATTCAATAATAACCTTAACCTGAATATTAATACTTATCAACAGAAATCTGAAATTTATGCCTATAGTTACCTGAGCTACAACTTCGTACAAAACGCGGTATCAGCCAGTACAACGGTCGATCAATCCAATAAGACGGTAACCACTTTTGTCAACCTAAATGGCGGCAAAAGCCTCAATGCAGGAGGAAGCATCGGAAAAAGTTTCAGCAAAATCCACCTGAACACGAATATGGGTTTCAATTATAATTTTAACGAAGATGTTTCGATCCTGAACAAAGAATTGAATAAAACCAGTCGTAGCATCATGGCCTTAAGACCGCGGGTGAGTATCTATCATGATCAGTTTAGCCTGGAGTACAACGTTTCACTAAACTTTTCCAAAAGCCGTTCTACCATCGGTACAGTGAATGATGGCAGGAACTTCCGTCATGATCATGAGATTTCCGGGAACATCAATCTCCCCTACCATACCGAATTTAATACTTCGATATCCCTGTCTTACCAGCCGGCCAATGCTTCGTTTGCCCGTCCGGTAAACATCGCTATCTGGAATGCTTATCTGTCTAAAAGGATGTTAAAGGCCGAAGAAATGGAAATCAAAGTCTCCATTTCCGATATCCTTGGCCAAAGGGTTGGTTATAACCGTTATGTAAATGGGAACAGCGTAGGCGAAAGCACTTACAGTTTTATTCCGAGATATGTATTGGTTGGTGTAGTTTATAATTTAAACGGCAATTTTATTAAAAATGAAAAGAAATAACATTTGCTTTTTCAGCATGATCTTCAGCATATGGCTTGGCCTTCAGCCGGCTTCCGCACAAACGGTATTCATCAAAAGCGCGAAGATTACTTTTGAGAAAAAGGTGAACATCAAAGAGCAACTTGCCAATGATGAATGGCTGACTGACGAGGCCAGAGAGAAAATGGGTAAATACCGCACCACCAACTGGGAATACAGTTTTAACGACAGCACCTCGGTTTACCGGGCTAAACCAAAGGAAAGTTTAGGCGACAACGTCTTCTTCTTCAGTTCTGACAATACCGATGAGCTGTTTACAGATTTTGCAAAAGGCAACCGGGTGAAAAGAAAAAGCATTATGGGTGATGATTTTATTTTGAAGGACAGTATCCCCCGTCTGAAATGGAAAATCATGCATGATCTGCGCAAAATTGCCGGTTATGAATGCAGAAAAGCAATCGCTACAATCAACGATAGCGTTACTGTTGTGGCCTTTTATACCGATGAGATTTTGTTGAAAGGTGGTCCTGAGGGTTTCACCGGTTTACCGGGGATGATATTGGGTTTAGCCATACCCCGTTATAATACCACCTGGTTTGCCACTAAATTGGAAGCGCAAAATGTCCCGATCTTAAACATCGCCCCCCCAACCAGGGGAAAGAGAACCGATACAGAAAAGGATTTTAAAAAACTGGTTGATCTTTACACGCGTTATGACGATAAAAAGACCCCCAGAAAGATAGAAGACATTAAAAAGGAACTTTATTCAGTATTTCTTTAAAGCAGCATTTTTCGCTAAAACTGTCAATATCAATCAGATAATATCAACAAAAAATATTCTAACCACAACCTAAAAGCCGCAATTATTTTTCTTACCTTTGTATCCCGTACAAAAACAATTAACCGGGCCTGTGAAGCCTGGTTAATATCACAAATTATCAATCATGACAAAGTATATTTTTGTTACGGGCGGTGTAACTTCCTCTTTGGGTAAGGGCATCATTTCCGCATCTTTAGCTAAACTTTTACAGGCACGTGGCTACCGTGTAACCATTCAAAAATTCGATCCGTACATTAATATCGATCCGGGAACTTTAAATCCATACGAACATGGTGAGTGCTTTGTAACAGAAGATGGAGCTGAAACCGACCTGGACCTTGGTCATTACGAGCGTTTTCTCAACGTTCCAACTTCGCAAGCCAATAACATTACCACCGGCCGCATTTATCAAAATGTAATCAGTAAAGAACGCAAAGGTGAATATCTGGGCAAAACAGTACAGGTTGTTCCCCACATTACCGATGAAATTAAACGCAATATGCGTATTCTGGGCGAAAGTGGCGAATATGATATCGTAATTACTGAATTGGGCGGAACAGTTGGTGATATTGAGTCATTACCATTTATCGAAGCTGTTCGCCAGTTTAAATGGGAAGAAGGCAGCACCAATGCCATTGTAATCCACTTAACCCTGGTGCCTTATTTAGCCGCGGCAGGCGAGTTAAAAACCAAACCAACACAGCACTCTGTTAAAGCCTTATTGGAATATGGCATACAGCCTGATATATTGGTTTGCCGTACCGAACACCATTTAAGTGCTGACCTGAGGAAAAAAATAGCCTTGTTCTGTAACGTCAATATCAATGCGGTTGTCGAATCGATGGATGCATCTACTATTTATGATGTGCCCTTGTTAATGTTAAAAGAACAACTGGACAAAACCGTTTTATCGAAATTAAAACTGCCTACCAAAAACGATCCGGATATGGAAAGCTGGAAAGATTTTCTGGGCCGTTTAAAAAATCCAACTGCTGAAGTAAAGATCGGTTTGATTGGTAAATATGTAGAGCTGCCAGATGCTTACAAATCAATTATCGAATCTTTTGTACACGCAGGTTCGAAAAATGAATGTAAGGTTAAGGTGGAGTATATCCACTCTGAAGGTATTTTTCCGGATAACGTTAAAGAGAAATTGGGTCACTTACAAGGTGTTTTAGTTGCACCTGGTTTCGGTAGCCGTGGTATTGAAGGTAAAATTGATGCCATCAAATATGTCCGCGAAAACAATGTTCCTTTCTTTGGCATCTGTTTGGGTATGCAGTGTGCTGTTATTGAATTCGGACGTAATGTTTTGGGCTTAAAAGACGCACACACGACAGAAATTGAAGAAAACGCTGCAAATCCGGTCATTAATATGATGGAAGAGCAGAAAAAGATTACCAATAAAGGTGGCACCATGCGTTTAGGCTCGTACCCTTGCGATATCAAAAAAGGTACAAAAGCTTTTTCTATTTATGGTAAATCGCATATCAACGAGCGCCACCGTCACCGTTATGAATTCAATAATGCTTATCTAAAGCAGTATGAAGATGCAGGGATGACGGCTTCTGGCATCAATCCACAAACCAATTTGGTGGAAATCGTAGAGCTTAAAAACCATCCGTTTTTTGTTGGCGGACAGTTTCACCCAGAATTAAAATCAACAGTTGCTAATCCTCACCCACTTTTTGTTAAATTTGTCGCCGCTGCAATGGAGTTTGCAAAAAAGAAAACGAATTAAAAGCAGTACATACATAAATAATGGATAGAAATACCTTTACAGGACTGTTCCTGATTATGATCATTTTGGCAGGATCATTCTACTTTTTGAAGCCTAACGAGGCCGAAATCAAAAAAGCCAAAGAAACAGAGCGTTTAGATTCTTTGAAAAAAGCCGGTATTACACCCGCACAAAAAGATACCACCAAAACAGCTGTAGTAAATAACCCTGCTGTAGATTCTGCAGCCCTAAAAGGTCCATTTGGTACCGCCTTAAGTGGTACCGAAGCCAATACCGTTCTTGAAAATGAGAATTTACTCATTACCTTAAGCAATAGAGGTGGTAAAATTACATCGGTTGAGGTTAAAGGGCAGAAAACATTTACCGGTAAACCGGTTATTTTATTTGATGGTAACCAGAATAAATTTGGCCTGAATCTTAATGCTGCGGGCAAAGTAATCAACACCAACGATTTATATTTTACACCAACCAAAACCGGTAATACGGTCACCATGCGTGCCAATTATGGCGCAAATGCTTATGTAGAATATGTTTACGATTTAAAAGCATTAAGTAATAAAGTTGCTTTCAACATTAATTTGGTTGGCTTACAGCAAGTAATTGCCGGCAATAGCATCGGTTTAAACTGGCAAACCACCTTATTGCAACAGGAAAAATCGATCGAAAGCGAACACCGTTACTCTGCACCATATTATAAATATTTAGATGGTGATGTAAACCATCTAAGTGTTTCGAAAGATGAGAAGGAAGAGTTAACAAAAGGTAAAATCCAATGGTTCTCTTTCAAACAGCACTTTTTCTCAGCTTCATTAATTGCCAAACAGGCTTTCGAAAAAGGAAGTCTGGAAGTAAAAATCCCAACTGCTCCGGGCCAGGTGAAGTTTTATGATGCGAATATGCAATTGCCATATGCCCATAGTGCAAACCAGGTTTACGAAATGGAGTTTTATTTTGGCACCAACAAATTCTCTGCCTTAAAAGCACAGGGATATGATTTGGAACAACAGGTTGATATGGGCTACTGGCCTTTAAAGTACATTAACCGCTTTATTGTATTACCCGTATTCAATTTCTTAAACAGCTTTGGCTGGAACTATGGCTTAATCATTCTGGTATTGACCATTTTGTTAAAAGTTGCTTTATCGCCGCTTACTTACAAGTCATATTTATCAATGGCTAAAATGCGGGTGTTGAAACCAGAAATGGACGAAATTAAAGCTAAAGTAGGCGAAGATAACCCAACACTGGTTCAGCAGGAATATTTAAAACTGTACAAAAAGGCAGGTGTAAACCCCTTGGGTGGTTGCTTGCCGATGGTATTACAATTGCCTTTGGTAATGGCATTCTTCTTCTTCTTCCCTAACTTATTTGAGTTACGGGGCGAGAGTTTCCTCTGGATGAAAGATTTATCAACCTATGATGAGTTTATCAAATTTGGCGTAAAAATCCCTTTCATTGGCGATCACTTAAGTTTAATGTGTGTATTGATGACCGTCTCTACCTTAATTATGACTTATTTCAACAATCAGGTTTCTGGCGCTACCGGACAAATGAAATACATTGGTTATATTATGCCAATCATTTTCTTAGGCGTATTAAACAGCTACCCTGCAGGATTAAACTACTATTACTTCTTAGCCAACTTAATGACTTTCGGGCAGCAGTTCCTGATCCGTAAAATGGTTGATGATGAAAAAATTCATGCTTTAATCCAACAAAACAAAGCCAGACCAGCTGATGAAAAAAAGAAAAAATCTAAATTCCAACAGCGTTTAGATGACTATATGCGTCAGCAACAACAACAAGCTAAAAAGTAATTTCGCTTTTTTACGATATGGAATCCCCGGTTACCGAAAGTAAACGGGGATTTTTTTTTTACAAAGGGTTTGCGGGCATGGTGCACGGTATTAGGTACTTACCCACACTGGCGTTAGTTTAGAATGAGTACGTCAGTTGCCTTAATAAATAATCATTTATTCGGTTGAGAACGCACCGTTATTTACACATTCGTTTTAAAGCGGATATCGCCTAAACTGTTGTTTTCCGTCATTCGTCTCACATTTTACCTCCCCAATCCCCGCTTAAATTGTAATATTTGGCATACAAGTTTTTTAATAAGCTAAAAAATTCCAATTTTAGAAGATTAAATTCAACCAACAAATTAACTTAAAATGCAAAAGAGATTAACTGTTATTCTGTTTTTCGTTGTCAGCTTTGCCTTCGCGCAAAAAAAGCCCTTAAATCATTCGGTATATGATACCTGGGAATCTATTGGAGCAAAGCAATTATCAAATAACGGACAATGGGCGATGTATAGCATCTTACAACAGGAAGGAGATGCACAATTATACCTTACCAATATTAAAACAAATACCAAGATTAACGTTCCCAGAGGCATGAATGCGCAATTTAGCAATGATTCTAAATTTGCGGTTTTTAACATTCGTCCACTCAATAAAGATCTGCGCCAGGCAAAAATAAAAAAGAAAAAGCCAGATGAGTTACCCAAAGATTCACTGGGCATAGCCAACCTCACGAGCAATACGGTAACCAAAGTTCCAAGGGTAAAATCTTTTAAGTTTCCTGAAGAAGGTACCGGTGTATTGGCTTATTTAACTGAAAAGCCCGATACCGCACAAAAAACCACAAAATCAGCAGAAAAAAAAGACGATGAAAATGATTTTGCTGACGATGAACCGGCCGTAAAAGGTAAAACCGAAGAAGGAACAGATCTGGTGGTAAAAAACCTTACAACAGGAACTGACAAGACCTATAAATATGTTACTGATTACTATTTCAGCAAAGATGGCAAACAATTGGTTTTTGCCTGCAGTGGATCTAAAAAAGACAAAACGGCTCCACAGGGCGTTTTCTTGCTCAACACCGAAAAAGGAAGCTTAAAAACGCTGATTAAGGGCAAGGGAAGTTTTAAAAACTTTACTTTTGATGAAGAAAGCGAACATGTAGCCTTTGTAGGCGAACAAAGTCCTGAGAAACAGGAAATAAAAAATTACAATATTTATTACAACTCGTTAACCCTGGATACGGCGCAGATCCTGGTTGATTTTGATATGCCCGGATTACCGGAAAAATGGTCGGTTAACGGAGATGGCAAAATTACTTTTAGTAAAGATGGCAAGAAATTATTTTTTGGCATATCCCCCGTTAAAAAACCTAAAGATACCACCATTGTTGATTTTGAGGTGGCTAAAGTTGATGTCTGGAATTATAAAGACGATTATTTGCAGCCGATGCAGCTTAAAAATGCAGAAAGAGACAGCAAAAAAAGTTACCTGGCAGTCATCGATGTTTACAGCAGCGATCCCAAAGTTGTTCCACTAAGCGATGTAAAATTACCAGATGCCAGCATTTTGGCGGAAGGTGATGTGGCACAGGTTTTAGCTTCTACCGATTACGGCCGGCGGATAGAATCCCAATGGAGTGGTTCAACCTCGAAAGATTACTACCTGGTTGACACCAAAAATAGCCAGAGAAAGAAGATCATCGAAAACCTTAACGGCTATGCCATTGCCTCACCGGCGGGAAATTATATCCTTTACTTCGATCGGAAACAGGGCAACTGGAACACCTATCATATCGCCACAGGAAAGGTTACCGTTTTGACTGCCGGTTTAACCGAAAAATTTGTCGACGAAGAGAATGATGTACCGGACCTGCCTTCTGCTTATGGGCTAGCTACCTGGACAGAGGGTGATAAAGCGGTGCTTATTAACGACAAATACGACATCTGGTCGTTCTCACCAGATGGAAAATCGGCACCCAAAAACATCACTGCCGGTTTTGGAAGGGCCAATAATATCACTTTCCGTTACGAAAACGTGCGGCCAGACCAGGCAGAAAGAAACGCCAATAAATTTGTTAAAGCAAACGAGCTGATTTGGTTGTCTGCTTTTAATAACTTAACCAAAGAAAACGGTTTTTACCGCACGAACGTAGGTTCTGCCAAAGCACCTGAATTTGTGGTAATGGCAAAGTATAAATATTCTAACCTGATAAAAGCTAAAGATGCTGACATTTACATTTATGACAAAGCCAATTATGTCGAATCGCCAAATGTTTACCTCACGACCGATTTCAAAACGGAAACCAAATTGAGCAATACCAACCCTCAACAAAAAGACTATAACTGGGGCACAGCTGAATTGGTAAAATGGACTACACCAAAAGGTTATAAAGCGGAAGGTATTCTTTACAAACCTGAAAACTTCGATCCAAATAAAAAATATCCGATGATTGCTTATTTCTACGAAAAATTAACGGATGGTTTATATACTTATCAGGCACCTGCTCCTACGCCATCTCGGTTAAACATTTCCTATTTCGTGAGTAACGGCTACCTGGTTTTTGCGCCAGATATCAGCTACGAAACCGGGCATCCAGGTAAATCTGCAGTTGAATTTATCAATTCGGGTGTAGAAAGCCTCAAGAAAAACAGTTGGGTAGATGGCAGTAAAATTGGTATTCAGGGTCAAAGCTGGGGCGGTTACCAGGTGGCTTACCTCATTACGCAAAACAATATGTATGCTGCTGCCTGGGCAGGTGCACCTGTAGTGAACATGACTTCTGCTTATGGTGGCATCCGCTGGGAAACCGGTATGAACCGCCAGTTCCAGTACGAAAAAACGCAAAGCCGCATTGGTGCAACACTTTGGGAAAAACCAGAGTTATATATCGAGAATTCTCCGTTATTTATGCTTCCGAAGGTCAATACCCCTGTTGTAATTATGGCTAATGATGCAGATGGAGCTGTGCCCTGGTATCAGGGCATCGAAATGTTTACCGCATTACGCCGCTTGGGCAAACCGGTTTGGATGTTAAACTATAATGGCGAAGCACATAATCTGGTTCAACGCCAAAACCGTAAGGATATTCAAATCCGTGAACAGCAATTTTTTGATTATTATTTAAAAGGTGCCAAAGCTCCTGCCTGGATGACCAGCGGAATTCCGGCAACTGAAAAAGGGAAAACCTGGGGTTTTGAATTAACGGATGATAAACCTTAATTAGTCGGAGGTCCGAGGACCGAAGTCAGAAGTCCATGGTAGATAGTATATTCGCTATTTGCCATGGATTTTCTGTTTAGGGATATGATAATAAGTATGATCGCTACTTGCAATCGTCACCCAGAGGAATAATTTATGGTATAAAAATCAATATAAATGACTTAACTGATTTCTTATGCCATACAGCACAGTCTTACTTCGGCTCACCGCCGCCGAAGGGCTCTTACTTTTTGGCATCAAAAAGTAACAAAAAATGCCGGCTGAAAATTTTTCTTTTAAAGCAAGTAATAGGGCTTGGGCGGTAGAATCCGAAAAATTTGTTAGGCCGGATTTAAGCGGAACGGAGATACGGTGCTACGGCCTAGCTACGCCGAAATGCATAGGTTCCGCAAGTCACTCATTAACAGATAATTGCAAAATAACATCAATGGTAGCGCAGCGAAGGATCTTTGACGAAGAAACATTGGATTTAAATCAAACTTTAAACAGTCATAATTATCATCAATGCAAAGATTCTTCATTGCATTCAGAATAACAGCAGCAGAATGAGAAAAAACCAAAACAAAACGCAATAAAATTCCTTTATTTACACCATGGAGAAAAAACCCACGGTTACCATTATCGGCGCCGGTTTTGCCGGAATGGCCGCAGCAGCCTTACTGGCCAAAGATGGCTGCGATGTTACCGTTATCGAAAAAAACGAAATGGCCGGAGGCAGGGCCAGAACCTGGCAAAAAAACGGTTTTCTTTTTGATATGGGGCCTAGCTGGTACTGGATGCCCGATGTTTTTGAAAACTATTATAACCTGTTTGGCAAAACGACTGCCGATTTTTATGCATTAAAAAGGTTAAGTCCCTCTTATCGCGTTTATTTTGGCAAAAACGATACTATTGATGTTCCGGCAACATTGGATGATTTGTATGCTTTATTTGAAAAACTTGAGCCCGGCAGCAGCAGTAACCTAAAACATTTTCTCGATCAGGCTAAATATAAATATGATGTTGGCATGAATGAGTATGTTTTTAAGCCTTCGCATAGCGTAATGGAATATTTCGACCCCCGGTTAGCCGTTAGTGGCATTAAACTACAGCTTTTGGGCAATATGCGCAAACATGTATATCAGCTATTTAAAAATGAACGGCTGCGGAAACTTTTGGAATTCCCGGTTTTATTTCTAGGCGCCACACCACAGCATACACCTGCATTATATAGCCTGATGAACTATGCAGATCTTGTATTAGGCACCTGGTACCCAATGGGTGGTATGCACCAAATTGTGGCCGCTATGCAAAACATTGCAGAAGCCGAGGGGGTGAAATTCATGTTTAACACCGAAGCAACCAAAATTGAGGTAAAAAACAACCTGGCACAATATGTGGTTACGAATCAGGGAAATTTCAAAAATGACTTTGTGGTGGGTAATGCAGATTATCACCACATTGATCAACATCTTTTTGATCAACCATACCGTAACTACGACAAAAATTACTGGGATAAAAGAACAATGGCACCGTCCTGTCTTTTATTTTATATAGGCTTAAATAAAAAACTAGACAATATATTACACCACAACTTATTCTTTGATGAGAATTTTGACCAACATGCCGAAGAAATCTACAGCCATCCGCAATGGCCATCAAAGCCACTGTTTTATGCCTGCTGCCCTTCAGTAACCGATGAAAGTGTAGCACCCGAAGGCTGCGAAAATCTTTTCTTTTTAATTCCGCTTGCGCCAGATCTGGAAGATAGCGAAAGCAAAAGAGAAGAATACTTTAATGTGCTGATTGATCGCTTTAAAAATTTGACTGGAAACGATATCAGCAGCAGCATTTTATTTAAACGCAGTTATGCCATGAAAGATTTTGTGGAAGATTATCACGCCTTTAAAGGAAATGCGTATGGATTAGCAAACACTTTGAAACAGACCGCTTTTCTAAAACCCAAAATGAAAAGTAAGGTAACAAATTTTTTATACACCGGCCAGTTAACCGTTCCGGGGCCTGGGGTGCCACCAGCAATCATTTCGGGTCAAGTGGTAGCAAAAGAAATAAAAAAAAAGTTAAAAAAAGCTTGACAAATTTAAAATTTCCCTTATCTTTATAACCACAAAACAAAAATACTGCAATAATCTTAAAAAACACATAATCGTTTGAGGTTTGCATTTGTTTCGAAATAAGAGAGAAGGCAAATTGTTGAAAGAAAAAATAAGAATCAACTAACCAAATATATGATAAGCAAAAAGGCCTGGATTTTCCAGGCTTTTTGCTTTTAAAAATATTTTAAAAATTTTGCTTCAAATCTTACCCCTACCTGATGTGGCGCAACGAAATGCCCGCTGGCATGGAGGCAGGGAAGAGAGCTATGGCATAAAGATGAACGCTGCACGACCATACTATACTTCCCCATAGGACAATGAAACATGAAAACAAACAAAAAAAGGCCCAGATCACGCTGAGCCCATTAGTTCTATAATAGATGTGTTTTAAACCAATTCCGTACTGGCAATTTCTTTCGAATAAGTTTTAAGGTACTTTTTCAAAATACCCCTTGCCACATGGATACGTGTTTTTACTGTTCCAATTGGAATCTCTAACATATCAGCGATTTCATGGTATTTGTAACCTTCAAAGTAACGGATAAAAGGCACATAATACTCTTCTGGCAATTGAGCCAGTGCTTTATCAATGTCACCTAACACAAATTTGCTTTCTGCATTGTTTTTAGTAGCACTATAGGATAGGTTTGCAGAAGAAATATCTTCGCTCTGCGTAATTAAAGTATTTGTTTTAACCAACCGGCGATAATTGTTAATGAAGGTATTTTTCATGATGGTAAACAACCACCCCTTTAAATTAGTCCCCTCTTTAAACTTATTGTAATAAGTAATCGCTTTCAGCATAGTATCCTGAACCAAATCATTTGCGTCTTCTGCGTCTTTAGTAAAATTTAAAGCATAAGATCTAAGTGATACCGAGTGATGATTAACTAGATGATTGAATTCAAATTTTGTCATGATATTTAGCTTTAGGAGATTAAAAACAAATCAATTATTGTTCATTCACATAAACTCAAACAAACTTAATACCAAAATTATCCGGCACGCCGCTAAAAACACATAACTAACTCATAATCAACGTTCGTCACAGAATATTTACTTCTCTTTCTAAGGTGACTCCAAAAGTAGACTTCACACTGTCTATTATTTGTTCAGAAAAATCATACACTTCTTTGCCGGTTGCCCCCCCGTGGTTAACCAAAACCAACGCCTGGTTTCGCCAAGTTCCTGTTTGCCCAACTACCTTGCCTTTCCAGCCGCATTGTTCAATTAGCCAACCTGCTGCCAGCTTAATTTTATCATCTGCCGTAGGATAATGCACCACATCGGGGTGGTTTGCCACAATATCTGCAAATTCGTGTTTTTCAATCACCGGATTTTTGAAGAAACTACCCGCATTTCCTATGGTAGACGGATCTGGCAGTTTGCTCACGCGGATATGCGATACGGCAGCCGAAACATCTGCAATGGTTGGTTGCGCTATGCCCCTGCTATGCAATTCGGTTTCAATAGCACCGTAAGAAGTATTAATCTTGGGTACAGCCGATAAGCGGAAAGTAACCGAACTGATAATATACTGTCCTTTTAGCTCGCCTTTGAAAACACTTTCACGGTAACCAAAATGACAATCTGCGTAATTAAAAGTCTTAATACTGCCGGTTTTGATCTCGAATGCCCTGCAACTTTCGAAAACATCTTTCAGCTCTACCCCGTACGCACCGATATTCTGTATGGGCGATGCACCTACCGTGCCTGGAATCAGGCTTAAATTTTCTACACCCGCAAGATGGTGTTCTATACAGTAGTTTACAAAATCGTTCCAAACCTCTCCTGCACCCGCAGTAACCAAAACCCGATCATCCATTACTTTAGATTGGACACCTTTAATACTGATTTTGATCACCAAACCATCATAATTTTGGGTGAACAGTACATTGCTGCCACCACCAATAACCAGTAATTTTTGAGTCTTTACCAATTCATGCTCAAACAGGGATTTCAATTTATCTTCCGAAAAAATTTCGGCAAAGAACTTTGCCTGAACATCTATACCGAAGGAATTATATGGTTTTAGCGAAATATTTTCCTGGATCTGAAGCATAGTGATTTTCTGTTACGCTGCAAAAGTAAAATAAAAAATAGTTAAGGAACGATTTTGGTCATCTCCTTATCAAAATTAAAGCTTAAAATTTTAGATCGATCACCCACTGTGGCTACACCAGAAAGTTTCCAGCCGATAAATTGCGGTTTAATTTTCTTGAGATCCAACAGGCGGTATCTTTCTTTTGTGAGCTTAGCACTAATCAACCCTACACTGTCCGACTCCGCCTGACTCAAATGTTCAATCTGGCTCTCTAACTCAGCCAGGGTAACATCTAACTCATCCCCTTTTTTTATGCTATCCGAATAAGCCTGTGGCGAAATATTGTATAAGCTATCCAATTTCGCATCATCAAAATTCAGATCCTTACTGCTATTTTCATATTTCGATTCAACGAGCGCGATGGCACGGTCTTTATCAGTTTTTTTGCCACATGAATATAAGGCTACAGAAATAATCCCAATCAAGAATGCCAGGCAATGATTTTTCATATGATGCAATTTAGCTTTTCAATACTGCTTTCCTCACAAACAACAAACCAAAGGCTTTTCCTTTTTCCTTTCCCCTGTTTTTATGATGGATTTTATGCGCTTTCCGTACCGCCTGCAAATAAGCATTATTGCTTTTAAAGGTTTTAAAACGCCGGTGCACAAACCAATCGTGCACTATAAAATAAATCAAGCCATAAAATGTGATTCCCAGTCCTACAAAAAACCGGTAACTTAAGTTATCCTGATCAATGTACATGAGGTACAATGATGCTCCGGCAAACAGCAAGGCAAATAAATCGTTCCATTCAAAAAACGATTCGGATTTCTGGTGGTGACTTTTATGCATAAACCAAAGTGGCCCGTGGAATAGGTACTTATGTATAAACCACGATAAACACTCCATAGCAACGATGGTTAACAGCACAATAAGGATATTGATAAATACGGACAATTTTCTAAATAATTGGTTTGTAAAGATATATAAACATCTCAACTGACAAAATTATGTCATAAGATTGTAAGCTTAACATGGTTTGAAATCAAATTTTTCTGACATATGATTTTTTAGCACTATTTTTGACTAAAATATTAAAAAAGTCAGAAAGTAGAAAAGTAAAATGATTGTAGCCGATAAAAAGAGAGAGCAAATTATTGATGGTGCGATAAAACGCTTTATCCATTTTGGTATTGGCAAAACCACGATGAATGATATTGCCGAAGATTTATCCGTATCCAAACCATCTCTTTATTATTATTTCCCTGATAAGAAACATTTGATTTTAGGAGTAATAGAAAGAGTATTTAACGATTTCTTTGAACTGATCAAAAAGAAACACAATCCTGATCTGCCAGTACAGGAGATTCTTTTCAATATCGTTGATGTACGGAATACATTTTTCCAGAAATATTATATGCTTCGCATTACCGAAGGCATTCCGGATTTACTGAACGATGAAGTAATTAAAGGCAAACTACGTACACTAAAAGAATCAGAAAAAGATTTTTTCGCAGAGATTTTTAGTCAGGCCAAAGCAAAAGGGGAAATTGAGTATGAAGATACTGCACATGTTGCAGAATTGTACCTGGAAAGTTTAATGGGCCTTTCTACCATGTGTATTATGGAAACAGGCAAAGATCTTTTCCCCGATAAAAAAGCATTAAATAAAATGACGTTAAAGCAAAAAAACCTGACTACCATATTTGTGAGAGGTTTAAGGTGCGCAGATTAAAAGCTTAACGTTGGCATAAACAACAGCCTCAATTTAACAGGCTGAATAAACAGAGAATAACCCAAAAACAAAAAAACAGTACATTATGCTTAGAATAAAAATGGTAAGATTAATGCTCATTGTTATGATCAGCTCGGTTTTACCACAGCTGGCCATTGCACAGCAGCAAATTACCTTAAAAGATGCGCTTACCTTTGCGCTCCAGAACAATACTAAAGTACGCAATGCCAAATTAGATATTGAAGGTGGAAAATATAAGGTGCAAGAAGTTAGGGCACAAGCTTTACCACAAGTTACCGGAAACGTGGGTTTAACCTATAACCCAATTATTGGTCAGTTGGTGGCTAATATTGGTGGAGCAACACAATCGTTTAAATTAGGTCAAAACTGGAATTCGACTGCAGGCGTTCAACTTTCCCAGCAGTTATTTAACCAACAGGTTTTTACCGGCCTGCAGGCTGCACGATCAAGCGAAGAATATTATGCGCTTACCTCGCAGTTAACCGAAGAACAAATTATCGAACTGGTAGCTAATAATTATTATCAGGTTTTGGTAAACAGGCAACAGCTTAATGTTATCGATACCAATATCAAAAATGTTAAGATAGTAGAAAAAATTGTGGGCACCCAGTATAAAAATGGCCTGGCCAGAAAAATCGATGTAGACCGGATCAGTGTAAACTTAACCAACCTGAACACGCAACGTGAGCAAGTGATCAATGCGATTACCCAATTGGAAAACCAGTTAAAATTTTCGATGGGTATGGCAGTGGCTACCCCGATCAGCCTACCCCCTACCGAATTAACGGAAGTAACTACATTACCTATGTTTACAGATTCTATCGATCTGGCCAACAGAACTGAGGTTAAGCTTTTAAATAATCAGGATAAACTTTTATCCTTACAACGCAAAGCCTATGTGGCCGAATACTATCCCAGCTTATCTTTAACAGGCAATTATACCTATTCGAGCCAGAGCAATAGTTTCGATTTTCTTAACTCCAATGCCTCAGCTATCGGTTTTGGTTCGTCGGCAATTGGTTTGACTTTAAGAGTGCCGATTTTTAATGGTTTCTTAACCCGGTCTAAAATCCGCCAGGCCGATGTAGACATTAAAAAAGCCAGGGAAAGCAGAAGGGAAACCAATAATGCCCTGAACCTGGCTTATGAAAATGCAAAAATACAGTTGAGGAACAACCTTAATACCATTAAAGCACAACGTAAAAATGCCGATCTGGCCCAGGAGATTTACAGAAGCACCCAAAACAACTATAATAACGGTTTGGCTTCATTAACCGATCTTTTGGATACCGAAAACGCGCTTACTTCGGCGCAAAACAGTTATACCCAGGCCTTATTAAATTATAAAATAGCCGAAATACAATTAATCAAATCAAACGGAAATATTAAATCGCTAGTACAATAGAAATGAAAAGAGTAATTACCATAATCATCGTAGTTGTTGTTGCCCTCGGTGCAATAGCTTATGTTTTAAGCAACAATAAAAAGAAGAACGAAGAAAAAACTGCTTTCATTGCTAAAGGTGGTGGCGCGGTTGCCGTTCGGGTTGCCGAAGTAGAGAAAAAAGTTGTGGATTTAGACTTCAGCGCAAACGGAAACTTTATCCCCAAACAGGAACTTAACTTCTTATCGGAAAATGCAGGTCGGGTTAAGGCCATTTATGTGGATGAAGGTGACAGGGTAAGCAAGGGACAGCTTTTGGCCCGGGTTGATGCCGAAATTATCAATACCGACAGGGAAACTGCTGAAGCTGCTTACGAAAATGCAAAAAGAGATGAAGCCAGATATCAAAGCTCATTCCAAACCGGTGGCGTTACCCAACAACAGTTAGATCAGGCTAAACTGGCTACAAAAAATGCAAAATTACGCTTACAGGCCTCACAAAGAAGATTAAGTGATGCAAATATTAAATCGCCAATTAATGGTATTGTAAATAAAAGATACATTGAAGTTGGTGCTTTTGTAACCGCTCAGGGTACACAGTTATTCGAATTAGTGGATGTTTCTAAATTGAAACTAAAGGTAAATGTGAACGAATCGCAGGTAGCCAATCTTAAAGTAGGCGATAAAATCGAAATCAAATCTTCAGTTTTCCCAACCGACAGCTTTTCTGGAAAGGTAACCTTCATAGCCGCGAAAGCCGATGCAACATTAAACTTCCCCGTTGAAATTGAGGTGGAAAACAGCCATAAAAACACTTTAAAAGCCGGTATGTACGGCACTGCAGTATTTAAGTTTCCTAAACAGGCACCAAGCATCCTTATTCCGCGTACATCTTTTGTGGGCAGCGTAAGCAGCAACCAGGTATTTGTTTTGGATAAAGCCAGCAATACAGCTAAAACCCGTAATGTGGTAGCTGGTCGTATTTTAGGCGATAACGTTGAAATTCTGGATGGTTTAAAAGAAGGTGAAACTGTAATTACCAGTGGACAGATTAACTTAACTGAAGGTACTCCGGTTAGTATCGTAAAGTAGGTTAGCGGAATTTTCAGCTTTTAAAAACGCGATAGGCAAATCGCACAACGCAATACGAATTAAAATGAAGATAACAGATATATCTATAAAAAGGCCTTCGCTGGTTATTGTGGTATTTACCGCACTTACCTTGCTCGGGCTATTAAGTTACTTTTCGTTGGGTTATGAATTACTACCAAAATTCTCCAACAACGTAGTATCTATTTCGACCATCTACCCTGGCGCTTCGCCAAATGAGGTTGAAAATACCGTAACCAAAAAGATTGAGGATGCGGTATCATCGATGGAAAACATCAAAAAAATCAACTCGGTATCGTTTGAGAGTTTATCAACTGTAACGATTACGCTAACAGATGCCGCGAACATCGATATCTCGTTAAATGATGCGCAAAGAAAGGTTAATGCCATTCTTTCTCAGTTACCGGAAGATGTAAAAACGCCATCACTGAGTAAATTCTCGCTTGATGATTTACCGGTGATCACCATGACGGCCTCTGCCAATATGGACGACGTAAGCTTTTACGATTTAATCGACAAACGTATTGCCCCAGTAATTTCGAGGGTAAATGGTATAGCTCAGGTAAACTTAGTGGGCGGTTCTGAACGCGAAATTCAGGTTTCCCTTGATGCCAATAAATTGCAGGGTTATGGCCTGGCAGTTCCCCAGGTACAACAGATGATCCTTTCTTCTAACCTGGATTTCCCTACCGGAAGTGTAAAAACGCAGAACCAGGATGTATTGATCCGTTTATCAGGTAAATACAGAAGTATTGAAGAATTGAGAAATCTGGTTTTAACCACAGGTAAAGACGGCGCGCAGATTCGCTTAGGTGACGTGGCCGATGTTCAGGATTCGCAGAAAGAAACGGAAAAACTGGCCCGTATCGATCGTAAAGCATCTATCGCCATACAGATTATTAAACAAAGTGATGCGAATGCCGTAGAGGTGAGTAAAGGTGTACATGCCATTATTGCCAAACTTAAAACCGAATATGCAGCCAATAAGCTTGATATGAGGATCGTGAATGATAGTTCGATCTTTACTTTAGAATCGGCCGATGCGGTAATTCACGATTTAATACTGGCAGTTATTTTGGTGGCTTTCGTGATGCTTTTCTTCCTGCACAGTTTACGTAATGCGTTAATTGTAATGGTATCCATTCCGGTTTCACTAATTGCTACCTTTATCGGGATCAGCTTATTTGGCTTTACTTTAAACTTGATGTCGCTGCTTGGACTATCACTCGTGGTAGGTATCCTCGTGGATGATGCCATTGTGGTACTGGAAAATATCCAGCGACACATGGAAATGGGTAAAAATAAAGTAAGGGCTGCCTCTGATGCCACCAGGGAAATTGGTTTTACAGTAGTATCCATTACCTTCGTAATTGTGGTGGTATTCTTCCCGATTGCGGTAAGTACCGGTTTGGTATCAAACATCCTGCGCCAGTTCTGTATTGTGGTAATTATCGCAACCTTGCTATCATTGCTCGCTTCATTTACCATTGTACCACTTATTTTCTCCCGTTTTGGTAAGTTAGAGCGTATTGAGGGTAAAAACCTGTTCGGCCGTTTTATATTATGGTTTGAAAAACAGTTGAAGAAATTCACACTTTGGATTACCAGTATCTTAACCTGGTCGTTAAATCACAAAGCTTTAACACTCATTATCGTAGTAGTCATGTTCTTCAGTTCATGCGGCCTATTGGCAGGTGGTTTCATCGGATCAGAATTCTTTCCTAAATCAGATAAAGGTGAATTCCTGGTACAGCTGGAGTTACCAAAAGACGCTTCTTTGGAGCAAACCAACTTCCTTACTCAAAAAGCAGAAGCCTTTTTAGATAGACAACCTGAAATTACGCAGCTGATTACGACTGTTGGTCAGTCAACAGGTGATTTCGGTGGTACGCAAGCTACAGCCTATAAATCGGAAATTAATGTAAAACTGGTTGAGCGCGATCAGCGTAAAGGCGTTTCCTCAGATATTTTCGCCACAAAAATGAGTCGTGAACTGTCTAAAGAACTGGTGGGTGCCAAAGTAAAAACAGTGCCGATCAGTATTTTGGGCATCGCCGAAAATGCACCAATCCAATTGGTGGTGATGGGTTCTGATTTAGATAGCGCGCTGAAATATGCAGAAGGTGCACAGAAAGTGCTCGCCACTATTCCCGGGGCTACAGAGATCAAACTATCCGTAGAAAAAGGAACACCAGAAATTAACGTTCAGGTAGACCGCGACAAGATGTCGGCTGTGGGTTTAACCTTGCAAACCGTAGGTTCGACCATGCAAACTGCTTTTGCGGGTAATACCGATGGTAAATACCGTAAGGGGGAATACGAGTATGACATCAATATTCAATATCAAAACTTTAACCGCCAGAATATTGATGATGTACGCAATCTCATCTTTGTAAACAATGAAGGTAAACAGATCAAATTATCACAGTTTGCTACCATTACAGAAGGCTCAGGCCCAAGTCAGCTGGAGCGTTTAAATAAATCTACTTCGGTATCGGTTAAAGCACAATCAATCGGTAGACCAACAGGAACAGTGGTTGCAGAG
Organism: uncultured Pedobacter sp.; assembly: GCF_913776295.1. Classification (GTDB taxonomy): domain Bacteria; phylum Bacteroidota; class Bacteroidia; order Sphingobacteriales; family Sphingobacteriaceae; genus Pedobacter. The sequence continues at coordinate 3,156 of NZ_CAJYOJ010000060.1, read as the reverse complement.
TTCCAGGCAAAATTGGAAGAACTGCAGGAAAATGGCAAACTTAAGGCACCTGTTGGTGTAAGTTATAGCTGGGCGGGTGATCAGGAAAACCAGAGCGAAGGTTTTGGAACTTTAGGTATCGCTTTATTGGCTTCAATCATTTTGGTTTACCTGATCATGGTTGCGCTTTACGATAGTTTTATCTATCCACTGGTAGTGATGTTCTCTCTTCCGTTAGCGGTAATCGGAGCATTGCTGGCCCTGGCTTTAACCAATAACTCAATTGGTATCTTCACCATTTTGGGACTAATTATGCTAATGGGTCTGGTAGCGAAAAATGCCATCATCCTGGTCGATTTTACCAACCATTTAAAGGCGGAAGGCAAAGAAACCAAAGAGGCGTTAGTTTTGGCCAACCACGCACGTTTAAGACCAATCTTAATGACGACCATCGCCATGGTTTTTGGTATGCTTCCAATTGCATTGGCAAGTGGTGCAGGCGCTGAATGGAAAAATGGTTTAGCATGGGTTATCGTTGGTGGATTAACCAGTTCATTATTCTTAACTTTAATCGTGGTACCAGTAGTGTACTTAATATTTGATAGAATGTTAGAGCGCTTTGGCTTCAACAAAAAAGGAAAAACCATCGATGAGTTAATGGTTGAACCTTACGATCATAAAGATGTAAATGAATACGATTTAGATCACGGACATTAATATCCCTCCAAATTAACAATCAATTAGCCCCGACCCCAAATCGGGGCTTTTTTGTGGATTTTGTTTTTAGCCCCGGAAGCACAGAAAACACGGAAAAATTATCCGCAAACAGGTATCCCAATCCGCCGCCAGGGTTCGTGTCCTCACGAACCATTTCTTTTTCTGCCACTGAAAACGCGGAGGCATAGAAAATTACGCCTTAGGAATATCGTCAATTAATTTTGCCAATCCAATACCTCGCCATAATTTGTGGCCCTAAGAACCATTTTATTTTACCACCTCACTATACTTAGCAGTTTTGACACCCAGATAATTATACAATATGGTCTCCAAACAAATTATGTTACAACATTGTATATTAGTCATTATGTTCAAAATTATCCTAAGTCTGTTCTTTATCTGTTCTACACTTCTGGTAAAAGCTCAACATCCGCCTGTTTTTGCGGCTATGCGTACCGATTCGAGCTTTGTTAAACTTTGCAATCTGGATATTACATTGGTAAAATACAGTTATAAACCCAATGGCGTAAAGTTTTTAGTGGTACATGATAATGAAGATACCGGCGTAAAAGCTGGTTTTGATTATATCCGCTGGTATGGCGGCGAACTGATCGACAGCCAATATGGAGCGGTGAGGGATTATTATTTCACCTATATGGACGACCAATACCGTATAGACCCCAATGCAATATATACGGAAGTGGGGGTGAATACCAGGTTAAAGAAAAACCAGTTCAGCTCTAATGAAGTGGAAAAAGCCATATTAAATGCAGGAAAGCAAATTGTGGATTTCTACGACCCAAAAACTACAGGATATTTCCTAACCCTCCACAACAATGCCGATGGCGGTTTTGGGATCTCTTCCTATTTACCAGGTTACGATTTGGCCAGTACAGCCGATTCGGTGTATATCAACTTTCAAATGGATGGAGATGATCTGATTTATGTAACCGAACCAAGGTTGTTCAGCAGTTTAAAAAAAGCCAATGTAAACGTCATTCTTCAATCTAAATTTGCGACCAATGATGGTTCTCTTTCGGTTTATGCCATGCAAAACAATATCCCCTATATCAATGTAGAAGTACAGCATGGGCACCTGGAAGAAAACTTCAGGTTAATCGAACTTGCAGTGGCAGCTTTAAAAGAACATGGGTTGATCAAGAAAGAGTAGCACAGCAACTTAATAGAGACTCACCCGGGTAATCGTCAACCTGAATTTTATCCTATCGGTTGGTGTCTCACCGACCGAAATAAATCAGGGCATATTTAGTATCTTAAGACTTGGAAATGAACACACACCAGTTCCTGGCGGTCTGTAGTCCCGCTTTCCATTACAAGTCCTCGCTCCGCTCCGGGCTTTCCATTGCTATCGGGTTTATGAACAAAGGTCTGTGCAACCCCTACCATTGACGTTATTTTATCCTATCGGTTGGTGTCACAACCACCGAAATAAATGAAGATATATTGATTATCTTAAGAATTGGAAATGAGCGTACAGTAGTTCCTGGCTGTCTGTAGTCCCGCTTTCCATTACAAGTCCTCGCTACGCTCCGGGCTTTCCATTGCTATCGGGTTTATGAACAAAAGTCTGTGCACCCCCACATTGACGTTATTTTATCCTATCGGTTGGTGTCTCACCCACCAAAATGAATTAAGATATATTTAGTATCTTAAGATTTGAAAATGAGCGTACAGTAGTTCCTGGCAGTTTGTAGTCCCGCTTTTCATTACAAGTCCTCGCTACGCTCCGGGCTTTTTAATGTATCCGATGGCTCCGAATCGGGTTTACCAATTGGGTATCTGCGCCTTACCACCCTAAAATGAAATGCTGTTTTGGCCAGTTAGCCCCCCTGCCCGTTGCAGGTGGGCGGTCAATGTCGTTAAGTTAAGGAAAAACATTGCAAAGAAAGGATTTAACCAGTATCTTTATGTAAGCCCTTATAAAGGAAGGCGAACTTTTTCCAGTTTATCGAAGGGCTTTTTTTACACACTATTAATCATATTGAAAATGAAGATTTTAGAGTCTCCTCTAAAACTGTTTCTAGTGATTTTACAAGGAAGCGTAAGTTTTCCTTTAAGGACTTGGTTGTCAATATCCTGGGCTTTAGCCGTGCCTCCGTCCGAACCGAACTTGACAGGTTCTTCAAATCCCTTTCCGGTACAAGTTCAGAAATCACCACCTTTTCTAAAAGTGCGTTTACTCAGGCTCGGCAAAAATTAAGGCCAGAGAGTTTCATCGGTTTAAACCAATCTCTTTTAAATTATTTTAAGAACAATAGCCCTTCTCAAAGAAACTGGAAGGGAAAAAGGGTTGTCGCTATTGATGGAAGTTATCTTGTACTGCCAAACGAAAAATGCTTAATAGAGAAATTTGGTAACTTTTCGAATCAAAACAAAACTATTTCTGCAGGTGCCAGGATATCAATTGCTTATGATGTCTGCAATAATATTATCCTGGAC
>NZ_CAJYOJ010000059.1 GCF_913776295.1 uncultured Pedobacter sp. | reverse complement strand
CGCCCACAATGTTTATCCCTTCGGAATATTTAACAATGTAGCCATCTTCGAAATGAACTTCTTTCATTTTGGCATCTTCCTCTGTTTTCTTGATCAGAAGGGTTCCTGTAATAGGTTTGTACTGGTTATTCACCATCGCCTCGATAATTGAGGTGTCTTCGGTTGATTCGATCTCAATGTCGATGGTACCGCCGTAAACTCCGGAAGAGGGTCTTCCTTTTGCATCTACATCACGGTTTAACGCATAGGCACAGTGAAGCACATCGTACTCCTTGCCCGAAAAATTTAATCTAGCTTTGAAAGCCATAGTTTTAAAATTTAAAGGTTAAAAATTTGATTATCAGTAGCCTCCGCTACTTAAATTTCTTAACCAAATATCAGGCCAAAGTGCATTATGGCACTTATCAATAGGTGACGATAAAATTTACAAAAAACGTAATCTTTGTAATAAATAGGCTTCAAACAGAGCTCTACCAGTAATTATTGTGGAAAAAATGTGGATAATCCGAATCTATCTTTAGTGTTACAAATACAGTTACAATATTTAAGTAATACAAAACTGTAGCGATAGTACACAAAGTGTAGCGTTTTAGGGCAGATTGAGGTTTAAATCAGCTGTAATCCAAATTTCTCCATCTTGGCTAACCACTTCTGGCTATAGTGATTTTCAAGAGAATGTAATTCACCTATGGTATTTGTTAGTACAGGACTCATTCTGCATTTTTCAAAAACTACTTTTTTGATAGAAAGATAAGTTGTTTTTTTATTTGCTTTCCATTCCTTAAAGGTAGCTTCATCTAAAATGGAAACAATTCTGGCTGAGCGGCCACTGAAGTTGTTATTTACATTTTGTTGCTGTGTAGCAAAAATCTGATCGGGCATAAACAAACGATCGAAAAATCCCTTGATCTTTGCTGGAATATGATCTACATACACCGGACAAAAAAGCACAACATGGTTGCTCTGCCTGATTGCCGTTAAGGCTTTCTGCAAATCGGGTTCCAACTCTGCAATCTGTCTATTGTTAAATAGTTTGTTCGAGTTAAATATCAGATCGATAATGGCCAACTCCCTCACGGTTGCGCCAGCACTTTCTGCACCTTGCTTATAGGCGTTAATCAGGAAATTTGTAGATGCGTTTTTTTCGATATCCCCATTCAGGATAAGTACTTGCTTCATTTTTTTTGATTAATCTGATTGGGCCGATGCATTACAAAATTATAAAGAATTTGTTAAGTGTGATGCATAACCCATAAAAAAACCCAACGCAGCGGTTGGGTTTTTATTTTTCAGCTATCAAAAACTATTGCTGATTATATTCTGAACTCCAGGTTGTACTTTCATCTTCACCTTTATGTCCATCTAGTTTTACCACAAAACTTTTGGCCGGAAAATACGGTGTGATGTGGATATCCAGGTGGATTCTATCTTTTTGCTGCTCATCTCTTTCGAAACGCATAATCTTAAAACGCTCAATCAAACGGTCAGCCCCCTGGATGCCATCTAAAAATTTCACAATCTGGCCGCGCAAATCTTGCTCTGTTTTAGATGTCCAGTTTTCGAAAGCCCTTCTGTTCAGGAAATCGAACAATACTTTAGTGATATAATCGAATACACGTACTACTGAATAGGTTTGTAAACCAATGTTGTCCCCATTGAACAATGTTTTAGCCGAGAAAGCCATTACTTTGCCATACTCATTAACCATCGGCACTAAACCAACGCGTTCCAAATGAGAAATCTCACTTTTCTTTAAATCGAATTTTACACCGTCAACTTCGTTGATAGCACCGTGTTTTTTACCGGCTGTTACCTGCGACATCAGGGTGTAATACATCTTACCTGCTAAAGCTGCAGATCCTGGGACGGTCAGATCATCTTCCTCACCCACCTCTGCTACTTTACCACGGCCAACAAGCCAGTTACAAGTCATGATCACGTTAGATCTAAAGGCATCGCCACCGGTAAAGTTCGCGGCGGTAAAAAGATCCAGCACGTCATCCGGCTGATCTAAATCGGCAAAATCAGTTACCAGCATCGCTTTGTTATTGTGTGCAATCTTGGCCCATCTTTCTAATACTTTATTAGACCCCATATAACCCGGTACAACCATCAGCGAATAATTATTGCGAAGATCCAGGCGATCGTAATTTTGTTTTAACTCATCATCTACATATTCGATAAAACGAGGATTATCAAGGTCTTTGATCTGGTCCATTGATGCATTTAACAGTACCACGTTTTTCAATTTGTCTGACTCGGTATTTTTATAGAATAAGTGCACCGATCGATAAGCCTGCTCCAGTTCACGGGTACTTTCCAGTGCGGTAGCAATGTTTTTATTTAGGTTTTCTTCTGCAGCATTCAGTTTTTCGGTACTTTTTTCAACCATATCCGCTACAGAGCTGGAAGACTCAAGCACATCTATCCAAAGCTGGATTTTCTTTTTCAGCTCTTCGCGTTCTTTCTTCTTTTCGTCGCCTGTTAAAAAAATCTGCTTCCGTGCTTTTCTTTCCGGATTTAAATTCTGAAGGCCATCAACTGTTGCTTCCAACAAATCGAAACCACCCACCCGGGCCAGTTTCTCCAAGTTATCTTTCAGTGATGTTTTTTCTATGGTTTTACCTTCTGCCGGTTTAAAACCTGCTTCGGATATATTTTGTTCTGCTTTTAATTCTTGAGGATTTGACATGTTTTCTCAGCGTTTAGATTATTTATTTTGTTCTAACTCATCAACAAAATTCTTCAAAGCACTGATGAAGGCCGATTTAGTCTCTTCATCATCCAATGTTGCTTTTAAGGTTTTGTTCGATTTTAACTGTTTAATTACATTCAGCGACATCTCCCGCTCAATGTTCACATTGGTGAGGTAGTTACTTTGATTAATGATATTTTTTACGCCAAAATCGCCCAGGTCGTTAAAGTTTAAGGTTTCGCTAACCGGAGATCCGTCCTGCTTTTCGAAAGCTACTCTAACATTTGGTTTATAATGTTCGAATACTTCCTTTACGGTTTTTAGCCCTTCTACCTTTTCGGGTTTTATCGGTTCGTTATCGGTAAGTTTTTGTACAAAAAGCGTTTTGTTATGGGCAATCTCTGCGAAAGCTTCTGAAGTATCAATTTTCCGCTCGTTACCTCCAATTTCATAGTTAAACATAATATGTTGATTTAGATTTACGAATAATTTTTTCTAATAATATAATAGTTAACGTTTTAACTCAATTTTTGTTCCAATATAATGGCCTATGGCTGAATAATATTCCATTCTAACTGATCCTCCCCGGCATGTTTACTCACTTTAATCTTCGATCCTTTCTTAAGCTCGCCAGAAATGATGTATTTGGAAATCGGCCTGCGCAATAGGTTTCTAATCACGGCTGATAATTGTCTTGCGCCATATTTAGGGGTAAATCCGTCTAAGGCGATCATTTTTTTGGCATCATCTGCGATTTCGAACTCTATACCCATCTTATTCAGGGACTGGATTAAACTGTTCAGCTGAATTTCAAAAATGCGTACCACATTACTTTCATTAATCGGAGCAAATGGAACAATTTCAGAAATCCTCGCTAAAAATTCGGGCCTGAAATGTCCGGCCATAACCTCCATTAATTGATTTGAAGCGGGAATGGTGCCCTTTCCTATTTGTTCTGCTATCCATTCGCTGCCGATATTTGACGTAAAAAGAATAAGCGAATTACTAAAATCACCTTCCTTTCCTAAACGATCGTGCATGTGGCCTTCGTCAAGAATCTGCAAAAAGGTATCGAAAACCGAAGGGTGCGCTTTTTCAATCTCATCAAACAATAGTACAGAGTAAGGCTGTTGCCTGATCTTATTCACCAACAAGCCACCTTCTTCGTAACCCACATAGCCCGGAGGCGCACCATAAAGCAGGGCCGCACTATGCTCTTCTTTAAATTCTGACATATCGAACCTGATCATGGCCTTTTCATCGTTGAATAAAAACTCAGCAATTGATTTGGCCAATTCGGTTTTACCTGTACCAGTTGGCCCCAGTAAAAAGAAAGATCCAATCGGCTGTCCTTTTTTGTTTAGGCCACTTCTCGATTCCAATATGGCATCTGAAACCGCTTTTAAAGCCTGATCCTGCCCTACCACACGTTTTTTAAGGTATTGCTCCATATTGAGCAGTTTCTCCTTTTCGCCTGCCTGTAATTTCCCCATCGGGATACCTGTTTTATAGGCCACTATCGAGGCAATATCCTGTTTGGTGATGCGGTCGCTTTTTTCAGCAGCATATTTTTTTAATTCCTGTAAACTGCTGTTGATGTAACCCTGGTATTCATCGGCAGTTTCGAAGGCATCAGTCTGTGTTTCATCAGTTAAACGGCCCAATAAAACCGGGCTTAATTTATTTTGAAGTAATGAATAAAGCCATTTATAATCTGCAAACTGATCGGCTTCTGATTGTTCCGTAGATGCATTCAAAGTCTGCAGCTCCGTTTCTAAACTATCAATGGCCTGATCGGAGGTATCGTTCATCATTTTCATCGCCGCCATAGTCCTGTCTAACAGATCAAAAGCTGAATCAGGCAGCCTTCTATCTTTCATATAACGTTTGGCCAGCCGTACACACTCGCCTAAAGCGTCTGGCTCAATAGTTAAGGTATGGTGTTCTTCGTATTTCACAGCCAGTTTCTGCAACATTTTGATGGTGCTTTCTTCATTTGGTTCATTTACCTGAAGTACTTCAAAACGTCTGCTAAAAGCCTGCTCTGGCTCGATAATCTTGCGGTACTCATCTATAGTGGTAGCTCCGATTACGGTTATCTCGCCACGGGCCAGTTCTGGTTTTAACAAATTGCCAATACCAGCCCCCAATGGACCTTTGCTATCTAATAAAGTATGAATCTCATCAATAAACAGCACCGCTTTTTCGAACTGTTTTATTTCTTTGATGATGTTTTTCAAACGATCCTCAATTTCACCTTTATAAGATGCGCCTGCAATTAAAGATCCTAAATCCAATTCGAAAAGCTGAACGGGTTTTAAACGATCAGGCACGGTCTGGTTTACAATATCAATGGCAAAGCCATCTACCAGAGCAGTTTTGCCCACACCGGCATCGCCTGTTAAAATTACGTTAGGCTTAGTTCTGCGGCAAAGGATTTCCATCATCTGCCGGGTTTCCTTGTCACGGCCAATTATCGGGTCGGTTTTACCATCCCTAACCATTTGTAAGCGATCCAGACAATATTTATACAGCGCATTACCTGTACTTTTATTTTCTGCACCTGCGGTTGTTTTGTCTGGTGAAACGGCCTTTGAAATTTCTTCATCCTTTACATATAGGTCTAAAATTTCACGTTCTTTGATGGGGAATGATTTTAACTGATCGGGCTGGAAACCGATGCCGGGCTTTGCCAGTGCAGTTAATACACAAACGGGTGTAATCAAATCAAGTCCGAGTTTAATGCGCACATTATCGGCTTCTTCGAAAATCACTGCAATTTCCGGCGCACCGCTAACGGTATCGCCAATGCTTGCCGATTTTGACTGCTCATCTATCCGAACTTCAGCCCACTCGCTGATGTACTCCTCATCTTTCCCGATGGAAGTGATAAAAGATCTTAAACCTACATCTTTATGCATGAGCCCTTTGAGCAAATGAGCTGCAGAAAACACTTCATTTCTGTATTCTTTTGCCAGCGACTGTGCAATATGCAATGCTGTTTTTACCGATTCGCTTAAGTTTGTAACTGCCATAGCCTTTAGTTGGTTGTAGGCAATACTGCCGGGTTAAAATTATTTTCGGTAATGTAGTAGTAGATCTTGCCGTTCGAAATAAACTGCTGTTCAATCTGCGTAGCTCTTTTAATCTGCTGAACCGACTGATCCAGTAATTTAATGTAAGTTTCGAACTGATCTATCGGCATTCTGGAGGTGCTCTTTAAATCGTTTACTTTATATTTAGATAAAAATTCATTGTTTAGAGGCAAACCTGTAACTAATTTAATGTAATCTGCTAAGGTCATGGCTTTGATATCACCCGATGATATTTTCATACCTAATAACTGTTTAGGCATTCTTACGTAGTTTTTAACCAACTTGCTTCGGAAAGAAGATTGATCTGCCTGAAGGTTTTGTCCTAACATCATCGTAAAAACATCTATGATCTGTTTATACTCCATATTGTTCAGTACAATGGCATATTGTAAGGTAGAGGGGTTATTTTTTACTACATCGGCAGATATATTAGCAGTGGTATAGTATTTAAAAGCATTGTGCGGCATACGATCGGCTACTTCCATCCCCACAGGCTGAGGCAATAAAGCTTCCACATCAGCTGATAGGTTTTTCCGGGAAATTCCGGTTAAGCGGAAAGCACTATCCAAAGAGCTGATCTGGTTGTAAATATCCATGTTGGTTTCTTTTACAAAACGGCGCAAAGCGATCGTCATACTCTGGTTGGAATTGACCGATCCTTTGGTCGGGAAAACCACCCCTCCTTGTATCAAACTGTTTTTAGGGTAATCCAGATAGTATGAAATAGAATCCTGCAAACTGGTATTGTAAGGCTGAAAGCTTTTCAAACCTTCACCTTTAACCATCGTATTTTTTCTGTATTCAGCCGCACGGATGGCTGATTCTGAAACCAGTTTACGTGATTGGATTACAAAATCGTTAAACGACTGGTTAAAATCGCTATAAACCTGCAAGGCTAAAATACGGGCATCGGCAAGGGCAACCTGCTCGCTCAACTCATTAATGAGGTAATTATTGGTACCGCCTGTATTTCCGGTGCTACCTACTAAAATAATTAAATTAGTTTCGTTCTTTTTTGCTTTAAATAACTTTATTCCTTCTTTTAAAGCACTGAAAACTGGGCTTTCGGTAATCTCCCCGTTACACCTCATGGTATTTTTTGCCTGGTTGGATAAGAAAGTCATTAATTTCCTGTAATCGTCCTGAACCGGACTGACAAAAATACCCTGTTGTCCACAGCCGGTTTCGCCACGGTACACCACACCACCATAGTTTACCTTCGTACCTTTTCCAAAATCGCCCATAATGCTTTCAAATGAACCAATGGTATTGGTCATTCCGGATAGATACTTGGTCATTGAGCTTCCGCCATCCACTACAAAAACAACATTTACCTTTGTCTTATTTTTACGCAGATTCAAATAATCCTGATAGGAAAGTGATGAACCGTTAATGGTTAATAGCTTATTGTCTTTTTTATTGTAAACATCTGTTGCGATACCTACCGTTTTGCTGCTTTCGTCATTTGAAATAACAGGTACACTACGCAGGATCAGATTTTCTCTCGGCAACAAGGGATCTATTACAAAAGCAGTTCCGTTATTTATGCCGTTTTTGATGGCCGTTGCGGTAGAATCATCCTTATCATAATCGCCTGGCTTAGTTGAAGTGATGTATAAGCGATCGCCCCAGTGATGTACTGTTTCAGCAGAAACCCATCCATAAATACTTTTTAAGGCACTATCTGCAACCAATTGATCTTCAGAACCGATCAGGTATTTTTTGCCGTCTTCTGATTTTTTGTAGATATAGGCAATTTCGTGCAACCTCACTTTGGCCTTTCTATCTTTAAGCTCGGGCGTATTATAAACCAAAATGGAATCGGTAGTATCGAAATAAAATTTAGGTTCGGTTAAGGCATTTTTTCCGTTAACAATACCAATGGCTTTCTCAGCATAACCCGTTTTTTGGTTAGAGAATGCACGTTGCCATAAAAGCAGTTTGGATTTTGCGATCCATCCATAACTGATAGCACTTTTTTTATCATTAATTTTCCTCCCCCTGATCATCCCCGCTTTATACTTGATCAGTTTCAGGTAACCGTTCTCTTCTTTAGAAACATAAAAAGGTTCCATAAAGCTGATTTTTTTCATAATGAGGCTTCCGCCAGGTGCCGTGGTGGTATAGTTATCTTCACGGTCGGAAAAAACAATCCATGGCAGGCTGCTTCTACCGGTATTATCGTTAATATTGATGTTTTCAGCCGGCTTCTCGTAAGCTTTAGGCATATATTTTACTTTTTTGCCAAAGGATGCCGGAGATTGTGCATAGGCAAACGATATTCCTAAAAACAGGATAGTTAAGGCATAATATTTTTTCATATTCTTAGTGGATGAGCTTAAAATTAGGTGAAGAGGTTAATCTATTTTGTTTTTGCCGGAGCTGCTTCAGTAGCAGCTGTTGCTGCAGGCTGGGCGATCCCAGAATGTTGTTTAATATTTAATAAACTGGCACAGGTAGAATTAGGCTTAATGGTTAACTGGGCCTCATCTACTGCTATCTCGCCCCCAAATGTTAAGCCCATACAGTATGAATAAATATCAGTCTGTTTTTTCTTACCGTTCATTTCTACATTTACAGTTACCTTTTCGTTATTGCACATGTATTTGTTAATGAGGTAGTAATAATTAGAATTAAAGTCTGCACCGTTGGCTATGGCCTGTAAGCGGGCCCTGATATCGTCAATGGTTTTACGTTCTCCATCGCCAGGGGCAACCAGGTCTTCTACTATTTCTGCATTGGGATCAGTAATCAAGACCGTTAAAAAAGCAGGCTTACGGGCTTTATCTGACCGCAGACGGACTACATATTTTCCAGGGGTACGGTAAGTATACAGGGCGGTTTTTCCTTTTACATCAACGCGGCCGGTTTCGCCGAAAGCCCATTCAAAATCTTTTCCTGGCCCATCACCTTCGAGCCTGATCTCTTCGTTAACCAAACCGGCAGTCGGGCCGCTAATGGTTAGAATACTATCCACAACAGGTGTGTGCACGGTATCTCGTACTGTAACCGGAAATTCCTGGCGGAGCTCACCATCAACGGTTAAGCGTACAATATAAGTGTCGGGCTTGGTATAATGATAAGTACCGGTTTTTGTGGTGGCTTTTTCGCCATTACCAAATTCCCATAACCATTTAGAGGCTTTTGGGGTATTATCGGTAAAAACGAGGTCTTCATTTAAATAAATTTCATCTTTCAGGATTCTCGCATCAATTGTCCTTTTTTCGAATAAGGAACTTTTAAATAAGAAGATCAGGCCTGTTAAAAGCAGTACAGCCAACAGGATGTAGAGAATAACATAGCCCTGCGAATTTGAATTAACTTGCTTGGTGTTTGTTTCAGACATAGGTAGCGTTTTTTATAGGTTGTTTTTGGTGATGTTTATCTTGCAGATATTGTTTGCTGTAATTGACGCCTGTTGGTGATACAATCATCCAACTGCCTTTTATGCAGTTCGATATCTGAGATATTTCTGTTTTGTTCTTGTCTATCGTAAAATAATCTATCGTATAACTGTGCAGTCTGCACAAAGATTTTATAGCGCGAATCTGATGCCTTACGGTCGAACGCAGCTTTAATTGAGCCTAATGAAAGCTGGATATCGTTCTTTAAAAAAACTGCCTGCACATTGGGGTTATAGCGGGTAATCTGTTTAAAGGTAGTATCAATAGTAGGCATGGTTTCTTTAACCATATTTTCAAATGCCTCATTTTCATTAATCTTCACTTCGAGTTCTTCCTTTGAAATTTCGTACCGCGACTTATCGCTATAAAAGATTCCAAAGCTTAAAAGCCCAACAGTAAAAACGAACAAAGCCATAAAAAACAAAAATTGTTCGCGCCTTTCTTTTATGCTTAATTTTATCATATCGTTTTAATTACCTGCCGTATCTACCGTTCCTGATTTTTTGTGCTGCTGACTGATTGGCCCTCTGGCACTCATTTATCCTTTCTTTATACCGCTGTATATCGCTTCTTGACTGGAAAAGCGAATCTTGTAAATCGGCCATTGCACCGACATTTTTGTTCAGTTTTTCATACAGATCAAAACTCAGACTTGGTTCGGTTTTTTTAGAAATCAATTCTTTTATCCTGTTATTGGCACTTTGAATATCACTGAGCAAAATGCTTTGTTTGCTCAGTTCATTTGCATTATAATCGCGATATTGAGCAAGTTCTTTAAAACGGACCTGAATAAGATCAAAATTTGTATTGATATCTTTTCTTAAGTAAGAAAGTTTATCGGTTTCTTTTACTTTTTTATCAAGTAAACTGTACTCATAATCAGAGGCTGCGAAAAAAAGATAAATGCACAGGATAGAGAATAATGTAAGCAGTATAAAGTCTAAGATAAACTTGGTGTAAGCACTCCTAATTTCGATGGCGTTAATGGGTTTCATAGCAGGTTAATGGTTTCAAATAACAATAGCTTAATGATTAATCTGACATCAAATCGGCATAAAATCACACATTTTTCTTCAAATTATCACCGTACTATAACAATTTTCAATATTTGTTGTTTGGTTATAAAAACGATTTTATTTCTTTTACTTTTAACAAACTTTAAGCCAAATCGTCTATGTCTGAAAATTTTTATCACAAACCCTTCAGATTTAAGTCCATTTTTTCAGGTAACAGCCTTCAGCCAACCGACCTTGGTAAATCGATTTCAAACCACATAGAGCTGATTATTTTTACGCGCTTTGGTGAACATAGGTACCGTAACGATTTTGGATGCGAGATATGGGATCTTGATTTCGAATTAATTGTAAGTGAAAGCATCTGGGAGGAAAAATTCCGAAAATCTCTGTTGAAATCAATTACCGATTATGAGTTCAGGATATATGATACTTCAGTAGAAGTACACATTACCGAGGTAGAAAATGTATATCCATTACGTAAAATAACCGAGATCAAAAAAAAGGTCGATATTAGCGTAAGGGCCCTGATAAAAACTACAGGAGAAAAATATTTTTTTAATACCGCTTTATTTCTTAGCCCATTATCAACTTAAAACCAGAACGCTCAAAATATTCTACACATGAAGCCAGTTTTTTATTCATCAAAAGATGAAATTAGAAATAGAATTTTAAAAAATGCCGAAGATTTTTGGAATGTTAAAGACAGTAATGAATTTGATCCGCTGGTAAAGTTGATTATTGATGCGCTCAGCAACGAACTTTTTAACGTATCTAATGATGTAAAAAACCTGGAGAACCGGATCTTCGATAAAATCAGCCGCATTCTGGCTCCTGATCATTTAACCTCATCATTACCTGCACATGCCATTATCCATGCGAGACCTATAGAAGAGGAAGATTATCTTTCTCCTTATACCCAGTTTGCCTTTAAGAAAAATATTCTGCAGGAAAATAATAAGGCTAAAAAAGCAGATATTTTCTTTAGCCCTTTGCATACGGTAAAAGTTAAAAACGCAGCTATAAAATATATCGCCACCGGAACTACACTTTTTAATGTAGAACAAATGAGTAAGCAGCCAGTGTTAAATACTTTGCCTGGTTTTTCTATAGAGAAAAATACCCTCTATATTGGTTTTACCGGCATAAAAAACTGGATGGACTTTAATAGACTGAACTTATTTTTCGATTGGAAAAACTATTCGGTACCTGAAAATACTTACGATCTTTTATCATTGGGCAAATGGTTTTATAAGGATAACGAAATTACTGCTTATACGGAAAGGTTTATGGATGAGCCTCTAACGGGTAAAGTTGAAGCTCCCTTTCATCACAAACAGTTACTCAATTTGATTAAGGCCGACGTATTACAGTTTTACAGCAGCAGATTTATTACCCTTGGCGATCTTAATGATTTTAATATTGATGATAGCCAGGAATTACCAGCTGCTTTCCCAAACATTTTCCAACCAAATGCTTTAAATCAGATTGATCCAAAAGTAAAATGGTTAAAGGTAGTTTTCCCCGCAGCCATCAACCAGGAAATGCTGAATGAGCTCCATATCTACATCAATGCTTTTCCTGTGGTAAATAAAAAGTTAAGCCAGATTAAACACAGGCTTAAAACTATGAACAATATTATCCCGATTAAAACCGAAGCGATGGATCAGATGTTGGCGGTAGAAAATCTGAAAGATAATAAAGGCAAAAGTTATAACGAAATTCCTTATACCAATGAGAATGATAAGGGCGACGGTTCCTTCTCCATCAGATACGGTGGCACGGAGCGCTTCGATACCAGAAACGCAAAAGAACTGGTCGATTATCTGTTTGAACTACTCAGGGATGAGAAGGCTTCATTCTCTGCATATGGTCCTGATTTTTTAAGCACAATTCTTAAAAATTTGGAGCAAAATATCGCACTTATTGAACAAAAGAGCCGTTCGGCGTTGAAAGATATCAAAGAATTACCGAGTTATATTGTATTAAAACCAATTGATGATGCTGATATTTTATTTTTAGATATCTGGGTTACGCAGGCGGAAGAGGCCAACCACATTAACGCAGGCAGCCGGTTAGCGCTATACGATACGAATAAGGTAAATGCTGAAAGTATCTTTTTGTTGAGCCAGACAAAAGGAGGCCGATCGAAGTTAAATGCCACAAACAGCGTACAGGCCTATAAATATGGGTTGACCACGGCAGACCGGATTATTACGAAAGCAGACGTGATTAATTTTTGCCGTTACGAACTGGGCAATAAGTTAAAAGGCATTACGCTGGCCAAAGGCATTATCATGGATAACAAACCAAATGCAGGTTTTATTAAAACGACAGATATCATTATCGAACCTGCAGACAACCTTCCTCTTAGCGCACAAGACTGGGAAGAGCTTTTGAGTCTTACCCTGGCAAAATTGAATTTAAGAAGCACCATGAATGTGCATTATCGGTTAATGTTGAAACCGGCGGTGTATAGGGCCGTATAATGACCGGGGATCTCGATCAGATTGCTATCCTGTTATGATGATATCCTTCTATCGCTCTATGCCGCGATGGCATGATTGTTTTTCGCTTTGCTGTTTAGTAGGTCGGTGCTGATATTTAAGGTTTTATTATTTCCAAATGCACTATCTTTTGTTCCTAAACCCCCACCTGCAACGGGCAGGCGATAGAACGGAACGCCCGGAGCGCAGCGACAACTTGGAGAGATAGCGGGACTGCTGGCTGCCATAGGAATATAACTGTTCATTTCCAAAATCCCTAAATAGTGCCTTCTCCGTGTCAACTACATTTGATGTCTGTTTTTTTTGGAAGGCAAAACCTGAATCTTCCTTTAACGTTCGCCGGGCTTTTCGTTATAGTCCCGCTGAATCCCGATGTAAAAATCGGGAGGGAGCTGCCACTGCAACCGATAGCAATCGGATCCCGTTTAGTTACGCAGGTCGGTGGTGCTATTTGGCGTTCCCTGAATAGACTTCGTAGCCGCATTACACTATATGCTAAATGAAGGCATTGCGAAGGAAGCGATTTTTGTAGAATTACTTCTTACCCCGCAATGATCTTTTGCTGTTTCGGTAAAATTTTAAAGATATACGGTATAACCCAGATAAGCACGCTCACCATCTGCGCTTAATACTGTCTCCTGAAAATCAGTTGCAGTAAGGAGTTCAACATTCACTTCTGCATCTACCGGCATTAGATAGCTTATGGCCATATCCAAAATGGCTCTGTTCTTTTGCCCCGGAATAAAATTGACTAATTCCTGTGGGAAAGTTGGCCCGATATTAATATTGAACGATTCATTTTCCGGGGTAAAACTATCTCCGATAATGGTATCAATACCCAGTGCGCCAGCGCCCAGCTGGATTTGCAGCTCATCTGCAATTTTTACGGGCTTAACACGGGCTGTAGCATTTACAATCGTAACAGGCAGATTAAACAATGCGGTAAGCACTTTAGAAACAAAATCGATATCGTTTCTTTTTTGTTGGATCTCTGGTAACAGGTGCATCCAGATAATACTCTGCTCCTTGTTCAGCAGATTAAATTCATCCCACCCAAATTCAAAAATCCGGCTTAAATCAGAATAAGTTGTTTTTTTATCGAGCATATTTTCATAAAGCTCGGTCATGATCCTTACGTGATTGATTTCGGCGTCAAATGGGGTAAAGAATAATCGGGCTTCCTTTTCTTCTTCCCTCCGTTCCCGGATATCCTTAATCATCGACTCCTCATCCATGCCTGCACTACCCGTTGGTGGCCGGTGGAAAAGACCTTCGGGCAGCATATCATATAAACCTTCCCTATTGGTATGTATCCGGACGCGGTCGTGCCTTCTTTTTTCAGAATAATAAACACTTGTACTTTCAATGTCTTTTGAAAAAGCCCGCTTATCGGGGCCTAACGGAATAATTTCGATGCGATCGGCTGCTATAACATCACGTTCTATCAAATCAGCAGCATGGGCTACTGCCTTATAATCTGTAAAGAGTTCGTTATGGATAAAAGTTTCTTTTTTCATGTAAACTTTAAGCTTGCATTTTTGTTATAGGATTAAATTTTTGTTATCGAAAAAAATAAGAATCATATCAAATACTAAAGATACTATATTTGTAGTACATCACATCTATCAAAATTAATGGACGTTAAATCATTTTTTATTCGCTTTCTCCTGTTTCCGCTGATCTTTATGGTCTCAACGGCGGTACTCTCTGTCATCAACAAAAAGAACCAATTTCTAAACAACAAAAAACTTATCGTAAGTGTTCTGATCATCGGCATTATTTTGGCCATTCCAGGTTTTTTGGGCTTCCTCAATTTTAACTTTATGCCCTGGGGCTATATTATATGCTGTATTTTTTATATTCTGATGGGCACTGTGTTTGTTTATTTACTTACAAAGTATTACCCGAAAGATTTGCTGGAACGTAAAGTATTTATTTTTTTCGCCACACTGGTTGCGGCCATTTTATCGGTCTATTTATATCAACTGGCCTTTAACTGGTTGAGTTCTGTAAATTTCGGCTGGTTTGGCGCAGGCAGTATTGCCTGGTTCTTTGTTCCGCTGCTTTTTTGGTGGGCCTATGTTTCCCTGCTAAGCATTCCCTCAGAAATCTACAAAATATGGAAGTATCCTGATACACCTTTAGATATCAATATGGATCATGTAGATTTCAACAGGCTCTTGGTGCTGGAGCTAGAACTCTATAAAAGAAGTACCGACCCGGAACCATTAAAAGTGAAAGTTAAAGCAGTAGAAAACATGAACTTCGGTGTCTGGTTTCATAAGTTTATTGACGATTACAACCTGAAGTTTGCCAAAAGCCCTGTGGAGTTCAGAAGCGACGACCAGGAGAATTATAAATGGATTTTCTTTATTAAAACTTCCTTTTTTAAACGTAATATTTTCATAGATCCCGATCTGGATATCATTGAAAACGGCATTACGGAAAAAATGACCATTTACGCAAAACGCGTATCAGAAAACATAAATAAGCCTAACGAAGTTGGAGAAAGTGCTATCTTTATCTAATCTATAAAAACATTTACCATGATAAAGCCGCTGAAATATAAATCCATCAACTGGATTAATGGCATGAAGCTTTCCAGTGACCATTTTACGGTAAGCGATCTCTATTTGCAGGATTTTGTGAGAGATGCCGTATCGCTACAGCTAAATAGCAGCAATTACGGATTTTTACCGCCATTTGCAGGATATAAAAGTTCGCACGACATCGAAATAATCGAAAAGGCAACCAATCATATCGAAATCAGGGTGAGATACTGCAATGCTGTTACACCGGAAGGTTGCCACATTGATATTACACAATCCGACAACATGGATACCTTGGTTCATAACCATTATTTTGGCCAGTCAGAACCGCGTAACTATGTAATCCTCTTGGTTGTGAGTCCATTTAACCGCGTACCCACAGGCACACCTAACCCTGAGGAAAGTCCAATCCGCTATCCTGAACTGACCAAAAGCTATTCTATCACCGTTTTGCCTGAAAGTGAAGTGAGTTCACAAACAGCAGACAGCTATTTTTTAACGATTGGGCAGGTTTATTCCGAGAACGGAAGATTGTCTATCAACACGAATTATATTCCGCCAAGCTCAACCATAACCAGCCATCCGGCATTGATCAGATATTATGAGTCTTTCAGTGTTTTACTAAACGACTTGCAGCTGGCTGCTTTCAAGATTATTGATAAAACGGGAGGACGTGATAATATTACACCGCTTGGCAAAAATATCCGTCTGATTTCTGAAAAGATTGTGGACTATATTGCAGGATTATTCTACGAATACCGGAACATTGCACACCGCGAATCGCCAGTTGTGTTAACCGGTTATTTCTCCAGTTTGGCACATATCTTTTTTACCGCCATAAAACTAATTGATCCACGCGAAAGAGAAGAGCTGCTCAAATATTTTTATGAGTGGAAAGATGTTACGCCGGGAAATTTCGAAGAGCTTTTGGCCAAAACCATCGAATTGGTTTACGATCATAAACAGATTAACAATAGCATGGTAATGGTTAGCGAATTTATGAACGTATTGGTAGCCCTATGGAATAAATTAAGTGGATTAGAATATATCGGTCAGCGCAAAGAAAATATCGTAGTTGCCGAACAGCAGGTTGTACAACAGGTACAGGCCAGAAAAACCTGGACATTACTGGATTAAAATATTTCCCGAAGTAAATTTATAAATGGAGCTGTACCACCTAAAATAGGTACAGCTTTTTTTTGACTTCAACTCAAGTGATGATTTTTCAGGAAAATATTTTAATTAGATGTTACTGTCAATCATATTAATTAAAAGCAACTTGATCTGGCCCTGAGATTTTAACGATGTGACAGGCACATTTGCCCCCAGTTACTTTAACAACAACTGATTTCGTTTGCCGGGTATCTACAGAAGTACCGGTAATTTTCAAATCATCCCCTTGTTCGGACAGGTCAAGTTTATTTTGGTCATCGACAACAATAAAGACACCTTTCGTAGTGCTCGTGGAGATACTCGAATTAGCCGTTATCCGCTTTCCTGTTCGCTGGTTGATTACACTGAAATCCTTTACCTCGGTACCAGCCCCCTTATTATCTAAAAATTTCATCCTTACCGAAACAAATTCCTCAGTACAGATTTTGTACCCACAATCAGAGGTAGCTTTATTTTTCTTACAGGTTAGTATGGCAATAGCCACCAATAACAAGAGCATTATTTTTTTCATCGCCTAATTTGTCTTTAAATCAAAACGATAAAACCTTTTAGAACGCTACAGAGAAAGTTATGAATAAATCATACTGAAAAAAATCAACAACAAACAGAGCAAACTACAACAACGCAAAATTAAGAATACAATACATGTATGAACATTTGTATAAAAAATTTGCTGATTACTAGCTATCTATCAGATTTCAGTACATTTATTTTGCTTCCCTAACCAATTTATATTTAATTATGAGAAAACAAAACTCATTAACAGGTGTAACCAGGAAGGTTACTTTTGTTGTAGCCGCAGCCCTGGTGCTTGCAGGCACCGTAGGTTTAACAGGCTGTAAAAAAAATGAAAAGATGGAGCCGGAGACCACTACCGCTCCACCTCCATCTAACAAAGCTGTTGCCTCTGTAGAATCTTACCAATCGGGTACACACAACGGCTTCTTTTGGTCGCTTTGGAAGAGTGATGGCGCAACTGGCACCGTTAACTACGCCAATGGCAGCGGTGGAAATTATAGTGTTAACTGGACAGGGTTTAACGGTAATTTTACTTGCGGCAAAGGTTATTCAGTAGGGTCACCAAACTATAAGATAGGCTATAATCTGGGCGCTTATTCAAATTCAGGAGGCGGTACTTTTGGCTGGTACGGATGGAGCAGAAGCCCGTATTATGAGTATTATGTAAATGAAACATGGGGCGCAGTTTCACCGCATGACGGAACTTACCTGGGCGCATTTGAAACCGACGGTGCAGGTTATAATGTGTGGACCCGATGGATGACCGGCAAAAATATCGATGGTGGCGACGGTTTCAGGCAGATTTACAGCTCTAGGGTTACCAAAACGTCTACCGGGCAAAACCACACCATTACTTTTGCCAATCACTATAACAAATGGCAAAGTTTAGGATATACCCTTGGTCAGTTAAACATTCCAGCTATTATGGTTTCGGAAACATGGGGCACTAACACAAGTGGTAATATTAACTGTACCATCTGGGCACAATAACAGCTGTTAAACCACTTACAAAATATTACTGCCTGGCCATAAGCCGGGCAGTATATACCATAGATGCTTCCCAATAACTTTCCCGGATTAAACCGCCTTTAATATTATTTAAAAATTTTTATCATGAGATCCATACTTTATTTTCCCGCTTTTTTCATTTTCATCGTTTCTGCCTGCAATGCGCCAAATCCTAAAAATACAGATGGGAGTAAAAAATCGATGACCGGAAAATGGCATCGGTTTTCCACAGCAAACGGCTATAGCGAATTTGATATCGATTCGCAATATGTAGTTTTCTATAACCAGAAAGTTGGCCGCTTCAAGCTTCCTTACAAAATAGAAAATGATTCTCTAAAATACCTTACCAAAGAATATAAAGCTAAGATTACAAATTATGGCGACTCTGTTGTTTTAGATGGAAATGATGGTACGCAAGCCGTTCTGTACCGATTTAAAGAACCAGACATTCCTTTTAAAACTATTCCTGAAGAAAAAGATTCGTCATCTTTTGCACTATACATTGCTGATTTTGATAAAAGATTAATAGGCGCGTTTGAGAAAGCCGGAATCAAGATTTCTAATGCTATGGAAAAACGTGATGGATCGGCGTATGAAGACCTCTTAAAAAAGAAAGCATTAAAATAGTTGAAAGATGTTTGATGATCTTATATAGTCGCCCCTTAATAACAATTTAAACATTTGATTATCAATAATTTGTTGATAAATTTCAGTATTATAAATTGCGGGTTTTGGTTATATTTATATCAAAATCTTGCAGATATTTATGCTTAACCAAC
>NZ_CAJYOJ010000058.1 GCF_913776295.1 uncultured Pedobacter sp. | reverse complement strand
GTTGGTTAAGCATAAATATCTGCAAGATTTTGATATAAATATAACCAAAACCCGCAATTTATAATACTGAAATTTATCAACAAATTATTGATAATCAAATGTTTAAATTGTTATTAAGGGGCGACTAGCTATCGGATCAGGGTAAAAACCGTATTAAAAGAGATTGAGCAAAAAAATCAATCTTATAAATGTATCAATCATTTTTACAAAGTTGGTTCTTTATATCAAGCCTTATTTTTTACCCTTTTCAATACACTCCATTGCATTTGCTACATATACCAATGGGGCATTCCAGTTGATCGCAATTTCATTACTAGCGTAAGAGTTGGCATCATCCAGGTATGATAATTCCGGTTCGGGATCATATTTTAATCCATCCTGTTTTTCGCGGTTAGGTCCACCAACCAGCAAGCCCGGAACAGGTTCAACAATACCATCTGCAACTGACAGGCGATGATGCGGATGCATAGGCGATTTAAAACCTATCCCGGTTACAAAAGCATAACCGGTTGCATTTTTACCTAAAACGTAATCGAGGTTACTTACCGCGGCATTCAGATAAGCATTATTTTTAGTGAATAAATAAGCATTTATCAATAATATGCTTTGATTCATTGCCGAAGAGTTACTTCCCCACGCGAAATCATAAAGAGAAGCGCCGATTACCGTATGATAGGGACCTGTTGTAAATGCATCTACGTAACGGTCAGCAAGCTTCAGTATTTTCTTCTTTAAAATGCTGATGATGCTTTTAGAACTTTCGGGCAGCTGCCCCCCGCACCTGATTAATGTATAATAACCCAATATGCCTACATTGCTCCAACTTGGTAAACTTATGGGCGCATTTAAACGTGCAAAAAACGCGTCGTAAAAGGGCTGTTCTCCTGTTGAGGCCAACAGTTCTGCAGCAGCCCAAATCCACTCATCTTCGAAGTCCTTATCACCGTAGGCACCAGTAGTTACTTTAAGTTCGGACGTTTTGTTAAGCAAATCCTGATCGTAAACAACGTTAGGGTTATTTAACGACCAAAGCCAGGCATTTTTTGAAGCGGCCAGGCAACTATCTGCCAATCCGGGATATTGCTCAGGAAAACGTTTAAAAATGCGATAGGCCTGTGCGGCCACTGCGGCCAGATTAAGTGTTGCGGCGGTACCTTTTGCCACCACATAACGTTTTGCCAGGGCCTGGTCTGGCATCACCATTCCATCGAAATCCAGGTTGGTACATTTATGATACACGCCACCGTCGCCGGGATCCTGCATTTTTAGCATCCAGCGTAAATTGTAAACTGCCTCTGTTAAAACATCCGGAACTTTGTTTTTAGCATGCGGAATATGCTCCTCCTGGCCCATAAAATAGTCAGGAAAATCTTCATAGGCAGAAAGTAAGGTCGACGTAGAAATCCCACTGTTCACTACATATTTATTATAATCTCCCGCATCATACCATCCTCCAGAAACGTTGATTTTACTATCAACCTTACGATTTTTAGAAACAGCCGATGGATGGATATAAACTGAAGTGTCGGGGTGTCCCGCAGCACGGTACCATTTTCCTGCGTAGTTTACATCTAACGCAGATGAGGCCCGCTGATAGTAAAATGCTTTTAAAGCAGTCGCTGCCAAATCGTGGTACACACCGTTGGCAATCTTAAAAACAGGAGATTCTGGAACGCCATCAACGTGGAGGATATACTGGCCAGGTTGATCGAAAGCACTAAAATCGGCTATTCTTGTTGTAATTTTTGAATAGCCGGTAATTTTTGGATCAGATAATACACCTGAATACACCGCTTTTCGGCTTGGCATGGATAGCAACTCAAACCTGCTTTCAGAAACGGGATTAATTATAAGCGCACTTTTTACAAGACTCGGATAATAACCCGATTGGTTCAGCACAATTTTAGGAGTTGCCATTTGCTGCGCATTAAGGGTACTTGCCGCCAGTGCGAACCCTATTAATAACAGCCTATATAACCTGCCATTCACCATACTATAAATATTTTTCAAACTCAGATTGCGTAATCACTTTCAAATTTACCTCATCTACGAACATCGTACCTGTAACATAGCCCAGGGCAAACAACAGTTTTATTTTTGTAATGCCTGGTGGAATAATATATGCTTTTTCATATACCTTCCAATTCTCATCACCCTTAACTGTAGCAATGTTGATTCCCTCGCCTATTTTATTTTCCTGTTTATTAAGCGCCTCGAAAAGAAATAAAGCACCATTCCAGGCATCTTTACCAGTACTTACCCCATCTGCTTTTATCTTCGCGCTCATGAGGATGTACTGTGTATTTTTAGGCAAAGTAACAATCTGGTGCATTCCGGTCCACTTAGCAGGATCGGAAGAAAATAAAGCAGCGCTCATTTTCCCTGCGCTATACACATAAGGGGTTACTTTTGCCGAGTAATCTACCCAGTTCTCTAATTCATTTTCGAAACCGCCATTAAGCACCAGGTTTTTTTGTGCAAAAACAGCATGGCTGGCTATTAGCATGATGCCGGCCAGCATATATTGTATTATTTTCATTGATTAATTATTTAAGATTATAAATTTTGGAAGGTTGAAACATAGTCACGACATAGATTTGCTTGATAAAATCGTCATTGCGAGAAGGCTTTTTCAGCCGACAAAGCCTGCCGGCAACAGGCTGACAATCTTTATGGCAACGGTTTGCTAGCATGAAAGATTGCTTCGTCGTTCCTCCTCGCAATGACGATAACTTGATGGAGCTATTTCATCAAATTAAAATACCCCTTCAATTAATACACCCCAATATCATCCAGGTAAATGGTTTCCGGTGCATTGCCACTTAATTCCTGAAAACCGATCCAGTTTAAACTGGTAGGTTTACCCGGCTGACTGGCACTCTGGAAACGATCTATCGGAACCACATAGTTTGTCCACTTGCCGGCATGCAGTACCACACTTACATTACGGTTATCAAAATCGCCTAATGCAACTTTTACCACTTTACCTTCGGTACCTGTGGTACCATAGATTGAGAACTTGACATAGGTTTTATCAGTTAAATCAACAGGCGTGTTACTACCTACGGCATATCCTGCATAACTTCCGGTATAGGTAAGTTTGATCGAATGAGTACCTCGTTTCACCATCTCTGTATTATTTACATCTGCATTTGCACCTCCAAAATTGAAATCGTACCCGGCTGTGATCTGATCATCATAAAACAAATGGGTAAATCCAAACGGCAATAATATCGGCACTACAACGCCATCGTAAGATACATAAGGGCCGGTACCGGTACCTCCGGGAGTGGTAACACTTACTGCTCCGAGTGCACCTGCCGGAATAGTAACTTTCAGCTCGGTACTGTTTGAAGAAACAACTTTGGCTTCTGTGGTACCGAACTTAACGCTCGATACCTGATCAAAACGCAGGCCGGTAATGGTAATGACATCACCCGGATTACCAGCAAACTGACTCAGATCACTAATTACCGGAGCCGGCTGCTTAATGCTAAAGTTAAAGGAAGTGCTGCCGTATGCATTGGTGAGTGTTAATTTACCTGTTTGATTAATCCATGTAGCAGTTGTCGGGATCATCACAATAATACGGTTATCACTAAAAAGTGCCGTATTCAGGTAAGCCGAAGCTCCATTGAATTCTACTTTGTTGGTCGACTTTAAATTAACTCCTTCTATCACATAGGTCACACCAACATCGCCCGAAGTAACTGTCGAATCCAGGGGCGTAACTTTAGTATCACCAGGCCTAACTAAGGTTCGTACCCGGGTAATAGTCGGCACGCCCTGTCCTTCTTTTTCCTTTTTGCAGGAGGTCGCCAAAATCAGCATACAAAAGATGCCAATGAGATAAAGGGCTATAGTATTTTTATATAACGTTTTCATATCAGCTTATTTAAAATTGTAAGGCACCGGAGCCAATAGTAATTTTGGATTAAGAATGGTTTCAGTAGTAGGATAAGGCAAACGGAAATTGGCATCAGTTGGCGTATACTTTTGTCCCCAAATAACAACAGGTGTGGTATTGCTGTAAATTCCTCTTTCCTGATTGGAAATAATGGCAATTGCTTTAGGGTGTGAGGTTACATTAAAACCGTCCAACCTGCCCAGGTCAAACCAGTAATCAGCCTCAAAAACGAATTCCATACGGCGTTCCTGATAAATATCCTGGAGCGTGATCGAAGTTTTAGGAATAAGGCCAGCCCTTCTCCTGATTTTATTAAAAGGTATCAGTGCCGCATCATCAGATGTACGGTCAGCCCCGGCCAGCACTGCTTCAGCTTCAATTAACAATACATCGGCATAACGCATCAAATAAGTGTTATTACCGGTAGAAAATGCGGCGCCTTTACCACCATTATCTGCAGGTGTGCCCACTACATATTTTTTAATAAATGCCGGCATGCCCTGGGCAACCGCTCCGGCAGGTAAAGTGTAACCACCTTTGGCCTGGTTAATTTCAGGGTAAACATCGCCCTGCATCATCACGGTTGGCTTTCTTCTTAAATCGCCGGGCTCAAAAGCGGTAAGCAGATCGATAGAAGGGGTAACGCTTCCGTAACCATCTCCTGTACCCGTAATTTCTGAGTTGAAAGCAAGGAAAGATTGTAAGGCATTACCATGACCATAGGAAGATCCGCCCAACCATTGAATGGCGGCGATACTCTCTTCATTGTTATTATTGGCCGTTTTAAATAAGTCAGCATAAGTTTTGCCCGTAATATCTATTCCATATAATTTAAATTCGCCACTGTTGATTACCTGTTCTGCTTTTAAACGGGCGTTCGAATAGTCGCGCATGTATAAATAAACTTTAGCCAATAGTGCAGATGCTGATCCACTGGACACTTTACCCTGGGAAACTGACCCCGTTCTGATCATTTTATCGCAATTATCTTCCGCAAATTTGAGGTCGTTGATGATGAACTTATAAACATCAGTTACCGGATTGGTATTGATCTGATAATTGTTTACATAATCCAGACTGTTTTCGATGATGGGCACATTTCCCCAAGTTCTTACCAGATAAAAATAAGCCATAGCCCGCATAAATCTCGCTTCGCCAATAGCATTATTGACCACTGATGCCGGTACACTGGCTGGTACTTTAGCCTTCAGGTTATTGATCAAAGCATTCGATTGGGCAACCACGCTATAGAGCGAATTCCAGGCAGACGCCAATTGGGTGTTATCGCCTGTTACCGAAAAATTACCGAAGTTGATTACATCCGGCGAATAGGTGTGTGCATTACCGCTCAGTAATTCTGAAATACACCATGAAGCTTTGGCATTCCAATCGAACCATGGCGAGTTGTACAGCGCAATGGTACTGGCCTGAACCTGTTCAGTGTTTTGGTAAAAATTATCCGCACTAAGTGCATCCTGCGGCGGAATATTGAAAAATTCTTTTTTACAGCCCGCGCTAATAATGGCGATAAAAATAAAGCTATATATTAAATATGATTTCATTTTGTTCAATAATTGTAGGTCACTAAAATTGTGCGTTTATCCCAAAAGTGATGGTCCTGGCAATTGGGTATCTTCCCAGGTCAATATTATTTAAAATGGCACTCTGGTTCATCGCCCCGATTTCCGGATCGTACCCCTTATATTTCGTAAAGGTGTAAAGGTTTTGCACGCTCGAGTACACTTTTAAATTTGAGAACTTAAATTTCCTGATCCATGAGGCCGGTACCCTGTATCCTAAACTCACATTCTGTACGCGTAAGAAAGATCCGCTTTCTACATAACGGTCAGATACAAACAGATTGGGATTATCAATACCGATTTTAGGTGCAGGAATATCGGAGTTAGGATTTTGTGGCGACCAGAAATTACTATATGCCGCATATTGGTTCTGATATACAGCTGCCAGGTTACCCATGGTGTTGTTTAGCAGGTTCATGATTTTGGAGCCATAAGATCCGTTCAGGAACAGGGTAAAATCAAAAGCTTTGTAACTAAAGGTGTTGGTTATGCCATAGGTAAATTTAGGATTTGGATTTCCGATCGCTGTACGGTCTTTTTCATTGATTACACCATCGCCATTTACATCTTCGTATTGTACATCGCCCAACCAGGTGCTGTTGCTGTTATTGGCAATGCCACGCCCAAACTGAACCGGAGCGGATTGAAGTTGCTCCTGCGTTTTAAATATTCCCTTTACTTTATAACCATAAAATTCGCCTACCGAACGGCCTACCACGGTACGGGTAACCGGCGTTTGCAGATAAGCATTGGTTACTGTTCCAAAAAGTTCGGTAAGGCCATTACCAAGCTCTTTAACTTCATTGTTATAATGTGACAACACTACACTGGTATTCCATTTGAAATCGCCTTTTTCAAAATTGCGCGAGTTGATGTTCAAATCAAAACCTACGTTATCAATTTTTCCAAGATTTACATACGGAGGGTTAATACCACCCAAATAATCAGGACCTCCAACTAAATAGGCTGGAAGCGTAAGCTGGAACAAAAAGTCTTTCGAAGTTTTTTTGTAAACATCTATACTCATGCTAATCCTGCCGTTTAAAAAACTCATATCCACACCACCATTGTACTGGATAGAGGTTTGCCACTTTAATGATTTGTTATCTATCCTACCGGCAAGAAAACCAGTACCCAATCCTGTTTGCGAAGATCTCAACAAAGAGCTGTACAGGTAATTGGGAACATCCTGGTTACCTACCTCTCCGTAACCCAGGCGAAGTTTAAGCCCGCTTACCACTTTATTGATGCCTTTCATAAATGGTTCGTCAGACAATTTCCAGGATGCCGCAAATGACGGGAAATAACCTGATTGTGAGCCTTCTGCAAACTTAGACGTCTTATCTCTTCTGATGGTAGAGGTAAGGCTATATTTAGAATTATAGGTATAAATGGCACGCGCATAGATTGATTCCTGGCGCTGTGTACCAATATATTCATCATTGGTAGCCGTTATGGCCTGTCCTAAATTGAGTGACTGCACATCGTTGCTATAAAACCCCTGACGTGTGCCCTCAATTCCTCTCCAGCTTGACTGCTGAACTTCGTAACCCAAAATGGCACTTAGGTTATGTTTTCCACCAAAAGTCTGGTTATAATTAAGGTATTCTTTCCAGATCAGAAATGTACTTTGCTGGAATCTTTCCTTTAATGATGCGGTAGGATTGGTAAAACGACCCCACGAATAACTCGGCGTAAATACGTTGTTATCCGAGAAATTGAAATCACCACCAAGTTCTGATCTCAGCGATAATGGTTTAAGAAACTTAATCTCGTTATAAATATTGGTGTTAATATTCGTCCTGTTTAACTTATTTTTGATTTGCTGCGCCTGGGCTACCGGATTTAATGCCGCTGCGGCAGCCAGTGGATCAGAAACAGGGGGACCGGTATACGAACCATCGAGGTTGGTTACGGCTAAATCAGGTGCCTGCAATAAAGCGTTGTAAATAATCCCGTTATTATCACTGGTTACCACGTTTTCTGCAGATCGGCTTCCGGTTAAGGTGATGCCGAGCTTAAACCACTCTTTTACCTGCGCATCGGCATTTACCCGAAGGCTATAACGGCGAAAATCAGAACCGATAACCGTACCGTCCTGCCCAAGATATCCACCCGAAATATAGTAGGTTAATCCCTCTTTACCTCCTGAAACAGCTACCTGATGACTTTCCTGTGGTGCTGTTCTAAATATTTCCTTTTGCCAGTTGGTACCTTCGCCCAATATTGAAGGATCTGCAAATTCGACCCTCCTACCAGTACCATAAATATCACCCAGCGAGTTCTGGAGTGTTGCATACTGACGAAGATTCATCACATCCATGTATTTTGCCACACGCTGAAAACCATAATAACCATCATAATTGATAGCAGAATTACCGCTTCTGCCTCTTTTTGTGGTGATAATAATCACACCATTTGAAGCGCGGTTACCGTATATGGCAGTTGCGGATGCATCTTTAAGCACATCAATTGATTCAATATCATTTGGATTGATCAAAGATAAAGGGCTCACGGTAGTCTGCGAATTGGCATTGGAAGACGAAGCCTGCAGAGGAGATCTTCCGCTGGTACTCTGATTGCCTGCATCGCCCGAAATGGGCACACCATCGATTACATACAAAGGCTCGTTGCTCCCGCTTAAAGAAGTTACGCCACGTACCCGTACAGAGGTATTGCTACCGGGTGCGCCGGAGTTCTGCGAAATCGTTAGTCCCGAAGCCCTGCCCTGCAGCATCTGATCGATACTGGTTTGAGGCACATTGGCAATATCGGCCGCCTTTACCGATGAAATAGATCCATTAAGATCGGTACGTTTTTGCGTACCATAACCAATTACCACTACATCAGAAAGTGCGGTGGTTTGTGCCTTGAGTACCACATTGAGGGTGCTTTTGTTGCCAGGATTAATTTCCTGTGGCTCCATCCCCACAAAAGTAAATACAAGGGTGGTTGATCCCGAGGGCAGCGAAATCTTAAACTTACCATTGATATCGGTTACGGTTGATTGTTTGGTGCCCTTTACATTCACCACCACTCCGGGTAGTGTTACTCCTTTTTCATCGCTCACCGTACCGGAAATTTCCAGATCCCGAACCGAAATATTTGCAAAAGGCAAATAGTCGTTCTTTTTAAGAACAATGGTTTTTTTAATAATTTTAAAATCAAGGTTGGTATTTTTCAAAACAACACCCATTACCTGCTCAATGGGCATGTTGGTTACATTAAGGTTTACTTTATACTGATCATTTATATCGGCACGCCTGAATAGCAAGTGGTAACCACTTTGTTTTTCGATTTGCTTTAAGATGGAAATGATGTCAGAATTATTCTCTTTAAGCGTTAGATTCTGACTGAAGCTGCTAGCGCTAACCTGCATCAGGGTAAGCGTAAAAAAAAGCACTACGAGTCTCATTGTTAATAAGATTTGGTAAGAATCATGGCGCAATACCTGCCTGATCCTAAAAAATAAATTCATATCTTTATGGAGTTTTGGTTAAATTATAATGTTGTCTAAATCGGGATTGTAAGTAACCTTTACAGTAACCGGATGTGCTGCGAACACGATCCGGTTTTTTCTTAAAAAGCATGGTTACTCCTTACATTATGCAGTGTTGTAGTAGTTTCTCATGTTTAAATCATTTATTTGGTTAAAATTTATTTTAATCGATCACTTCCGGCTAATTGATTATAGTAAGCTGGTGTCCATTCAATTCATATTTCAATCCGGTGAACTGAAGCATGTTTAATAACTCTGAAAGTTCAACATCTTTGGATATCGTTCCGGTGTAGGATATTTTTGAAGGTGTCTCTTTAAATACGATCTGAATGTCGTACCACCGGGCTAACTGCCTGGCAATTTCCCTGATTTCCATATCCTTGAAGATAAAAAGATCATTTCTCCAGGCCATTACTGCTTCCAGATCACAATGGTTATCCACTTTTATACCAGAGGGGTTGATCAGGGCTTGCTGCCCTGGCTTTAATAATTGTGAAAATTTACCGGATGACAAGTGGATACTACCCTCAATTAAGGTGGTTTTTTGCCCGGCCTCATCGCCATAAGCCATTACATTAAAATGTGTACCCAGTACTTTAATTTCAGTTTCGCCAGATTGTACCTTAAAGGGTTGATCAGGATTTTTAGCCACTTCGAAATATACTTCACCAGTCATCTGCACCACTCTTTCGGCACCCGTAAAGGCAGTTGGAAACCGCAAGCTCGACTTTGCATTTAGCCAGGCCTTAGTCCCATCAGGCAAAACCACGCTATATTTACCTCCTAATGGTGTACTGATTTTGTTATAGCTAACTTTAGCAGATGCAGCTCCGGAATGTATTTTATAGCTAAGTTTGCCTTCAGCTGTTTTTACTACACTCACATTTTGCTGGTTAGCCAGTGTACCTATTTTGGCATCAGTTAATACTACCGATGATCCGTCGTCCAATGTTAAAACTGCACTATTGCCACCGGGTTTTATAGGAATCGATCGATGTAAGTTTACCGTTTGATTTTGCTTGTATAGCTGTGTTCTCCAGATCAAAACCACACCCAGAACTAAAATAAGCGACGCTGCTGCCCATAATATGGTCCTGATATGTATTGAACTTATAGGAATTGATCTGATCTTTTGTTGTTCTTTAATTTCGATGTTGAGCAGAATACGCTCAAAAATTTTATCTCCAACGAGCTTGCGCTGTTCGTCAGACAGACCCACAAGATCTTCAGGTACAGCGTCCATACGGTCAAACCACTGGTTTACTTCTTTTACTTCAGCAGCCGTACAATCACCAGAAAGATATTTTTTAAGTAAGGAAACGGCTATTGACCTGCTCATGTTGGTATGTAGTTATATTTGGTTTGTTAATAGTATAGTCGGGGAACCCGGGCTTTGCCCCCAAAAAAAAAATAAAAAAAACTTAAAACAGGTCTGTGACAAGTATAATTGAGAATTCAAAATTTCAGCAAAGTTAAATATGTTGAGTAAATCTCTTCAGAATATCGTCATCCTGATCCGATAGCTATCGGATTTATTTCAGAGTCTTTCATATAGAAAAGATCTCTCCATTGCACTGCATCCAGAATTACAAAAGTATTTCTCCTCTCTGTCATCCTGAGGAATAATTTATGGTATAAAAATCAATATAAATGACGTAACTGATTTCTTATGCCATACAGCACAGTCTTGCCTCGGCTCACCGCCGCCGAAGGGCTCTTACTTTTTGGCATCAAA
>NZ_CAJYOJ010000057.1 GCF_913776295.1 uncultured Pedobacter sp. | reverse complement strand
CGGTAGGCGGGGCAATTTCAGGAAACTGCGTCATCGGGATGCGCTGCAGGCCTACAATACCCAGCAGCACCAGTATAATGGAGATTACCGTAGCCAGTACGGGTCTTCTGATAATTTTATTGAACATATCCGAAAAGTTTTATTGAACCGCTTTTGGAGTAATGACGGAATTTTCAGGAATGGAAGCCAGCTCGTTGGCCACGATCCGGTCGCCCGGTGCAAAGCCTGATTTCAGCAGGTAGAAATTTCCCGACCTTGTAAAATCTTTTAAGGCTTTCCGGGTCACTTTATTCTGACGGTTCAACAGTCCCACAAATATTTTGTCCTGTACTTCATAGGTAGCAAGCAAAGGAATCTTATAAACATTCTGCTGAATTGTTTTCAGCACGATCTGCCCGGTGTTACCGGTCCGGAGAAGGCCTTCGGGATTCGAAAAGGAAGCACGTAGCGATACGGAACCGGTGTTCGGATCGAACTGTCCGTCCATCATGTCGATTTTCCCGGCGTGGCTGTAGGGTTTGCCATCTGCGAGCAGTAAAGTAATGTCCCGAAAGCCTTTCAGTTTTTCGATCAGGGTTTTTCCGGGGCGGGTGGCATTGATGTTCAGGATTTCCTTTTCGGGAAGCGAAAAGTAGACATAAATTTCACTTACCTGCGACAGGGTAGTTAAAGCCTGCGCATCATTGGGTCCTACCAGTGCGCCGATCCGGTTGGGAATCCGGCCGATGTAACCGCTTACCGGCGCTTTGACGATAGAAAATCCCACATTGAGATCGGCCGAGGCAACAAGCGCCTGCTGCTGTTTTACGGCAGCGAGCGCATTGTCATAATTGGTCTTGGCTTTCCGGTACTGGAAATCGGCCACGACTTTATTATCCGTCAGCACTTTATATTTATCCAGTTCCAGTTTTGCAGATGCTAATTGTGATTTTGCCATTCCCAATGCCGCCGACGCCGTATTTTTCTGCTCCCGGTATACACTGGCGTTGATCCTGAATACAGGTTGTCCGGCTCTTACATAAGCGCCTTCATCCACATAAATTTTATCGATGTACCCGCTGATTTGCGGCCGCAACTGTACATTGTCCTTACCTTGCAAGCTGGCAGGAAAGGTTTGCTCCACCATCGCTTCTTCCGGATCAAGGGTCATGATTTCTGCCTGAACAGGTTCTGCCTGCTTGGTCCTGTCCTGATCTCTGCTTCCTCCGCAGCTCGTGAGAAGTACTGCAAAGGATGCCAGAAATCCTGCATTGAGGATTTTGAGGTATTTTTTTGGTAACATTCCGCTCTGTCTTACTTTTTAGGCAAAGCTACCGCTACACTGCGAGCGTTAAAACCGTTTTGTAACCGAAATGCGGAAAATGGCGGGTGAAATGTAAGAATCACGAATTGAAGTAAAGGTAATTATGACTATCACTTTCATTGATCGTTTTGTGAGATTTTTAATAAATAATTTCAGTTATGCTATAACAATCTTTCAATTGTATTTTTTCAAAATTGATATTTGGCGTATTTACCGGCAAGTCACTTTTATCAGAGATTGCAAATAATGCGTCTATATCTTTTTTTAAAATCCGAATACGTCTAACGGATAGGTTTGCAGAAGGAATCCTGCCTGTATCAATGAGTCTATAAATGGTGCGACGATCACATTTTTATAGTGTTTCCGCTTCAGCTACTGTTAAATAATCAAATGTTTTTATTTCAAAATAAGAATTTTGATTTAGTATTGCGCTTTCCTCTATCTTTTCACAGGTTACTTCAGCTTTACTCTTTCGCATTTTCTCGTTCCTAATTTTCACCTTGTAAGCCCTCTTAGTACACGTTTCGCTGCAATACTTTGTTACAGTTGTTCTTGCGATAAACTCTTGTCCGCAATGGCGACAAAACTATTTGATTCTAATATTTGAACTCATAATACTTTATTTATAGGCGAGAAAATCATTATCACTGCAATAAAGTACATTATAATGCATTTAGGTGCATTAAGGTACCTTAAGTGACATAATCTCGCCCCAGTTAAAAAAAATAAAATATTATTACTTAGAGGGGCAAATAGGGGGCAAATTTTAGCAAAACCGATCTAAACTAATAAAAACACTACTAATTTTATAAATAATTAATGGCTGATTAATAGCTATTTGCTTTGTTTTAGTTTGTGCTATTTAGTCTTTTTACTTTCCGATACAAAACTTCGTAAAAATATTCTCCAACAAATCGTCGGTAGTTACCGTACCGGTAATTTCACCGAGATAATGCAGGGCCTGTTTAATATCCATGGCTAAAAAATCGGAGGTTACCGGATTATCTACATTGGCCAAAACCCTTTGCAGCGCGTGTTCAGTCTGTTTTAAAGCTTCTACATGGCGGATATTGGTCACCAAAGTTTCGCTGGTATTGATATGGTGCAGGTTAACCTGTTCCAGTAGGGTGGTTTTCAGTTCGTCTATTCCCTGTTTTTCTTTGGCTGAAATAAATACAACATCTAAAGCTTCGAAGGCTTTGCGTTGTGTATCATTCAGAAGTTCGGCTTTATTGACCAAAATTAAATAAGGGATACCCAATTGCGCTAAACCGCTGATCTGCTCTTCAATTTCGGCAATGCTTTGGGCCGCATCGGCCATATAAATGATCAGTTTGGCCTGTTTCATTTTCTCCAGCGTGCGTTCTACACCCAGCGCTTCAATAATATCGGCGGTATCACGGATTCCTGCGGTATCGATAAAACGGAAAACTACCCCGCCAATGGTTAGTTCATCTTCAATGGTATCGCGGGTGGTGCCGGCAATATCCGAAACGATGGCACGTTCCTCATTCAAGAGGGCATTTAACAGGGTAGATTTACCTACATTGGGCTTACCCGCGATAACAATGGGCACACCGTTTTTAATTACATTTCCCATTTCGAAAGAGGAAATTAAGCGTTGCAGCACGTAATTGATTTTGTTAACCAGGTTTTTAAGCTGTTCCCGGTTGGCAAATTCTACATCTTCTTCGGCGAAATCGAGTTCAAGCTCAATCATGGAAGCAAAATGGATCAACTGTTCGCGCAGGGATTTTAATTCATTAGCAAAACCACCGCGCATTTGCTGCATGGCCACGTCATGCGAAGCCCTGGAGTTGGAAGCAATTAAATCGGCAACTGCTTCTGCCTGGCTCAGATCGAAAGCGCCGTTTAAAAAGGCACGCAACGTGAATTCGCCTGGTTTAGCTGCCCGGGCACCTTTGCTGATTAACAGGTTGATAATCTGTTGAATGATATAATTAGAACCATGGCAGGAAATTTCGACCACATTTTCTTTGGTATACGATTTTGGGGCCACAAACAAGCCTGCTACCACCTCATCCACGATATGATTGCCATCTTTGATCAGGCCAAAATGTAAAGTATGCGAAGCCTGCTTTTCTAAATCCTTTCCGGCAAATACGGCATTGGTAAGCGAAATAGCTTCCGGGCCAGATAAGCGGATGACGCCAATAGCACCAGCGCCAGAAGGAGTAGACAAAGCAATAATGGTATCTTGATTGTTCATATGTGGTATTGAAGCAGCAAAAATAAGTCTAATCTATGGGGATATGGTGTAAATGAAGTAATTTTTTTAATTATGGTTAAATGGTTAATTGTTTAAATTGCTTAACGGTCTCTAAACTCCCAACGCACAACTCCAAACTAATGGTAGTAGGCGAACCCCACACGCAAAGCAATTATTCAAAACATTTCAACACTACCTGTGTTTAAATCTCAAATCAGAATAAGCTTTTATGACGAACAATTTACCCCTAACCGTAAAACGATCAATAGAATTGTTGGGACTGATGGCCATTGCAGCAGTGATGGTTATCGGACGAGATATTATCATGCCGATATTGATGGCATTTTTCATCAGCATAATGCTGTTACCCGTCTATCGCTTTTTAAAAAAGAAAAAAGTACCCGAAACATTGGCCATTATTTTACCCATATTATTGGTGGCCCTTTTTGTGGCTTTGATCATTTGGTTTTTCTCCAACCAGATTGGGATTTTAGTCAAAGATTTTCCGCAGATCAAGGCCAATGTTACGCAACATATCAACTCATTAAGCGATTGGATCAGTCGCATTACCCATTATAACGATAAACAGCAAAAGGCCTTTATCCAGGCTAAAAGTGATGATTTGATGAACATGGGAACCTCAATGGCTGGTGGAGCTGCGGTTACTTTAAGCGGTATTTTTGTATTTATCGGTTTGCTGCCCATTTATATTTACCTGATGCTCTTTTATAAAGATATCATCTTGCGTTTTATTTTTATGTGGTTTAAAGCAGATGATCATCCGAAAGTTAAGGAGGCTATTTACGAGACCGAATCGATCATCAAAAGTTATCTGATCGGATTGTTAATTCAGATTACTTATATGACCATTTTATTGGGTGGGATACTTATGCTGATCGGTATCAAACATGCCCTGTTAATTGGAGTAATCTTTGCCATCCTCAACCTGATCCCTTACGTGGGGGCCTTAATCGGTAACGTAATAGGGGTGTTGTTAACGCTAACTTCCTCACAGGAGTTATGGCCGGTACTTACCGTTTTAGGGGTAATCGCCTTTGTTCAGTTTCTGGATAATAACATTCTGATGCCGCGTATTGTAGGCTCTAAGGTGAAGATAAATGCTTTGTTCGCCATTTTAGGGGTATTTATCGGCGGCAGCATAGCGGGCATTTCGGGGATGTTCCTGGCCTTGCCAATTGTGGCGGTATTGAAGATTATCTTCGATCGTACAGAATCTTTTAAACAATGGGGCGTGCTATTGGGAGATGAGCGCCCCGCAAGAAGCCCGATGACTTTCCCGGTTTTCAGAAGGAAAAAACCAGTGGCTACCAAATCTGGAATTGAGAAAGGGTAACTTTTAATGTAGAAGTTTTATAACAATATCAATGCAAGGAATCTGATTTTTATCAGATCTCCTTGCATTTTGTGTTATTATTTAATAATAAGAAGTATTGAGGTTGCTGTTTTGCTTTTCTGCAGCCTCAATAGGGGCATAATCAGAAAGGATAAGTGCTTCGCCTTTTTTAACGCAGACATCATGTTCAAAATGCACCGATGGACTTCCATCCGCCGTTCTGATCGTCCATCCGTCTTCATCCAGAAACACATCTTTTTTGCCCATGTTGATCATCGGTTCAATAGCCATGACCAGGTTTTCTCTCAAGAGTAAACCATTGCCTTTTCTGCCATAATTGGGTACCTGCGGATCTTCGTGCATTTCTCTACCCAAACCATGGCCAACAAGGTCTCTTACTACCCCAAAACCCTGTTTTTCGTTATGGATTTGGATAGCTGCACCGATATCGCCGATGCGTTTGCCCACAACAGCTTCCTTAATTCCAAGAAAAAGCGACTCTTTAGTTGTTTTAACCAGATTTAATATTTCTGGCGATACTTCGCCTATGATAAAGGTATAGGCATGATCGCCATGGAAACCATTTTTAATGGTACCGACGTCTACCGAGATGATATCCCCATCCTTCAATTCATCTTTGGTTGGAAAACCATGTACAACCACATCGTTCACCGAGGTAATGATATGAAAAGGAAAGCCATTATAGTTATAAAAGGAAGGTACGGCACCATTATCCAGTATAAATTCGTTTGCTACACGGTCTATTTCAAGGGTGGTAATGCCTGGTTTTAATATTTTAGCTACTTCTGCAAGGGTATCGCTCACCAATAGAGCGCTAATCTGCATCAGTTCTACTTCTTCGTTGGTTTTATATAAAATCATTGCCGCAAATTTAACAAAAGAAGCCAAAAGGAAGAAAGCGTAAAAAGATGTGTGTAAAATAATTGATCATCCTGGCCGCAATACTACCGGTGCTATTTTGTTACAAGGTATGTGATGATAAAAATGGTATTTGTACAGCAGGCTATTGATGTTCAAAGAGTCTATGTTGGCAACCTCGGTTGTTCAGGTTCAGTTAGCCAGCAATTAAGAACATAAGCTAAAATCGGGCGTTAAAACCCGGTGCCTGATTCTGCTGAGGGTTTCTAAACGCATGCCAAGGTAACTGGCCAGATAGCGCTGCGGTATTCTATTGATGTCCAGTCCGCTCTCCTGAAGTTTCCGGTACCTGCTCACAGCTTTTGGGATGCGGGCAAGGATAGCCCTTTCTGATGCCTGATAATGATGGAGGGCCAACAGCTTTCTGCCGATTAAATTAACTTCCGGATAATGGGTATACACGAAATCGATTAAGGTGTATGGAATACAGATCAGCTGGCATTGTTCCAGGGCTTGAAGATATTCTATAGAATGATTAGGTCGTTGATCGGGGTGACGTATGGCGCCGATTATTTCATTTCCGACGCTAAACCAGGTACTGATATCTTTTGTGCCATCGCGCACGAAACCACGTACAAGGCCGTTTACCAAAAAATATAGTGAAGCGTTAAGATCTATGGGAGAAAGTATGTATTTATTTTTTCTGATGTGGATGAGCTTGCAGTATTTTTCAAGTTCTGCTTTAAGGGTTTCTGATAAAGGGTAGAACTGGTCAAGATAATCGAAAAGCGGGCGTAAAAATGATGTTTTACCGGACATAATTGAAGCCTATAGAGATTGCTAAAAACGATGTATGGCAGATTTGTTTAAAACGCTATCCTTACACGTTGATCTGAAATCAAAGGTATTATGCTTTTTTACTTCACGTTGAACAATAAGAGATCCGCAATCTCTAACGATACGATAGTTAGACCAAAAATAGCTTTAAAATCGGCTTATTGGCTTATTCGCATTGCAAAATAAGCGGTTGGCATTAAACCTGTTTCTTTTCTGAATGCGTTATAAAATGTAGCCTGACTTCTAAAGCCAGCTTCTGAAGCAATGGCTTCAATGGTTAATCTATCTGATTTTAGTGGATACTGCTTCAAAAAATGACTGATCCGGTAACCATTTATCCAATCGCGGAAATTTTTGCCGATCTGTTTGTTGATCACGAAAGAACAGTGGTGTACCGGCAGGTTAAGTTTTGCGGCAAGATCGATAATCTGAAAATCATGATGGAGGTAAAGCTGTTCTCTTTCCATTATTTCTTTCATGGCAAAGGCATAATCAACCAGTTGTGCATCTATGAAATTTATTTTCTTAGCTGTCGTAAGGTTCCGTATTGGATTTTCTGTCTCTAAAGGAACCAAAATGGAATCAGAACCAGTTTGTCTGCCTGCCGGTTTTCTAGTCCAGTCAACCGCCACTAGCAAATAGCCGTAAAAAATATATGGTTTATGAAGGGTATACATTAAAACAAGTAGCAGGACGAGACAGTTAATTACGATAAAATAAGTATTAACATATGGCATGTGCAAGGACTTTAAAATAATGGGGATCAGGCCCAAAAGCTGAAAAAAAGTAGCAATCCGAATAAAAAAAATAATCCATATTCTGCCTTCGCTGTCCAGTAGCTGTTGCGGTTTTTTGTTAAGGCGCAACACTGCAATCCAGGTAGCGCATAAATAACCAATTACCAGCAGTGGCCGGAATACATAATGAAAATATGGCGGAAAAAGCCCGGTTTTTGCTTTTAAGGTAAAGTAACCGTTTTGGGCCAATTGAGTTCCCACTAAATTCCAGTCGGACGAAACAGAGATATGCCAGGGGATCACATGGATAACGGCCAGTAAAGTAGGCACGAAATGAAGCAATTCTATGTACTGTAAACGTTTACGATCCTGAAGAAAACCTGTAATGTATAGATAAAAACAGGCCGGTGCAGCATAATAGAATGGTGTAAAGGTTTGATGGAAGATCGCTAGAGCATGGGGGTGGCCAGCTTTAAAGAGCAATGAAGTCAGGATCTGTCCAAACCGTGCAAAAAATATAACAGACAGCAATATGTTTAATAGCCTATTCCCTCTTTTGGCGAAAAAAAGATGCATGGAGAATAACAGCAGGAACAAACAGGTGGTACTAACTAGAAGGTTTAACGACTGCATATTTCCAGCCAATATAAGACATAATTGCAAAAGTTAAATTTATGGATTTAAAAATTTTTAATGATGAGATTTACCAGCTTGATAATGGGATAGCTTTAATTCAAACCTGTGCGAATAGGCTGTTGGCGCTTATATTTTAACTGCTTTTTGTATGATTTGCAATAATGATTTAGCATAAACGTTTGTTTAAATTATAAAAAGCAATAGTTTTGCGGCCCGTTTATTGTTAGCGGAAAGGATATTAGTTAATTAACGGATGTATAACATCCTTATCAAAGAAAAATTATGGACAAATTTAAAAAAGTGCAAGATCTAATCTCTTCTGTTGAAGCAGACGTAACTAAATTTTATGATGGTGGTAATGCTGCGGCAGGTACACGCGTACGTAAAGCCATGCAAGACTTAAAAGTTTTAGCACAGGAAATTAGAACTGAAGTAACGGATAAAAAAAACAGCGCAAAATAATTTTCAGGCTGGTAAAAGAGGTCGTATCATAAAAAACATCAATAATCTGTTACATTGTACTGAGCTTCTACTCAGCTAAGCCAGGTATCTGAATGCCCTGAAAACACTACGAAAGGACTTTCTATAGATTCAGGATAAAAATATTATCTTTATGATATGACCTCTTTCTTTGGTTTCCCCGTTTCTCAGCGTTGCGCTTAAGCCATCCTTAACCTTTATTTACTGCGTTTGCTGGTGACCAGTTTATCGGTAAAAAAGTCGCGAAAATCATTATAATAAAGATCGCCCACCGTAAAGCTGGTCTGGTTAGAAAGTGTTACCCTGGTACCTTCTACATGTAAAATATGATTGATAGAGACAATATAGCCCCTATGCAGCTGGAGAAATCCCTTTTCTATATTTAGCTGCTCTTTAACATCTTTCAGACTTAAATAGGCTATAATAACCTTCTCTTTTGTATGTATTTTGATATAGTTGTGAAAACTCTCAAAAGCGATAATGTCTGCATATCTTACTAAAACAGCTTTGTGTGCTTCAGATTTATTTTTAACAAAGAAGTAGGCCTCCGGTGCAATGTCTTCTATTTCGTCTCCAAAAACCCGGTTAAGGGTTAAGGCAAATTTGGCATAACCGTAAGGTTTAAGTAAATACGCATCTGCTTCGGCTTCGAAAGCTTCATAGGCATACTCCTCATGCGAAGTAGTAAAAATCAGTTTTCGGGTCTTCGAGCGGACTGCTTTTGAAAGGTCAATGCCTGAAAGTTGTGGCATTTGAATATCCATAAATATCACGTCTACCAAATCGATATTTTTCAGTTCTTTCAAAGCTGCCATCGGATCGGTGTAACTAGCCAGAAGTTCCATATT
The DNA here is from genome assembly GCF_913776295.1 of uncultured Pedobacter sp. Lineage (GTDB taxonomy): Bacteria > Bacteroidota > Bacteroidia > Sphingobacteriales > Sphingobacteriaceae > Pedobacter. The sequence continues at coordinate 27,328 of NZ_CAJYOJ010000057.1, read as the reverse complement.
CGGAGTATCCGCTATATATTTTTCCAGACCTAATATTGAGTTTTGTTGGTCATCAATGGCTATACACCTAATCATATAAATCTTCTTGCATATGTAACGAATTTACATCTTTTTGCACTGAAAATAGAAAATATATCCTGTATTCCCTCGAATTTTCTTCTTTTAGGTTGGTTTAAGATGCCCAGGATTCACCATTGCGAGCTCAATGACCTTTGAATTCAAATTTAAACACAATTCAGGATTTCATCAACCTTAAAAGTTAGTGCGAATGGTTATGGAAAACCAAACCATCGTTTTTCTCGTCTTGTGTAGAAGACTGCAGGGATTAGTTTGAACTAGATAACCTAAAAAAAAAGGCATGGCGTTGTGCTTATTATTGTAAATTTGGCTACCATTATCACCGATCTGTAACGGAAACACACCGATCTGTGTAAGTTGCGCCCAAAAAATGAATATAGGTGTCTATCTTAGTTTAACTTTAAAGAAAGTGCTTCAGTTAAATGCGTATCGTTTTATTTTAATAATGATCACCATATTTACATCTACCTATTAGCACATCGGCATTAAATTACCACTCTTTCCTATCTAAATAAACGCTCTTTTTTTGGATAGGAATTTTTGTTTTCCCCGACCTCTAGACAAAAAGGACCCGAAATAAATCGTTTTCATAAACTTAGCAAGGATTTAGTTTAAATTGTCGTGCTAAACCGTTCGTTTTCAGTATGCTATAATGAGCATAAACTTTGAAAAACTGATTAACAGTTGGGGTTTGCACGGTTAAATAATCATGCAATTATTCCTCTTATTTAGAATTGATATAAATAATAATATTATATTTGTCATATCTATGATTAAGTAATCGACCTGAAAATGATTGTAAAGGCAAGAATAGCGCACCAAAAAGATTTTCTGTTTAGGGAAGAGATTCCAGATCAGTATGTGCCTGATCATCGATTGTCGGAAAAATCAATAGCTATTAAAGATGCTCCTGTAGCCATCAAAAACTATCAGCTATCTACCAACGGTTTGTTTTTGATACATTCGGAGATGAAATTCGATGGTCCTGCCCGGATCCTCACGGAAGTGGAAGGAGAAGCCGTGACCTGTCAGTTTATCTTTAGCCGTAAAAATACTTCAGGAACAGGTAATCCATCAGCTAAATATGGCTTGAGCAGGCACAACATCAGGTATATCCCTTCGGCAAAAGAGGCTTATGATGTGAAACCAGATGCGGAATTCGTATATTTCCTGATTGTTCTTTCTAAAGATTATTACCTCCGTTTGGTTGATCTGTACTCGCCTTTGCATGAGCAGTTTGTACACGAGATGGAAAAAGGAATTTCAACCTCGTTTGCAGATCAAGATCTTTTTATAACTCCCGAAATGTACAGGGCAATCGACGCCATTATTACCTGCCGGCAGGATGGAGAATTGAAACGTTTATTTACTGACGCGCGAATTACCGAGCTGATTATGTATCAGCTGGAGCAGTTTAGTCAGCACTTGCAGGGCGGTACTGAACCGCTGCTCAATCGCGATATCCCGAAGCTGGAAGAAGCAAGGGAAATTCTTGAACGCGGTTACATCAATCCACCAACCCATAAACAGCTTTCAAAGATGATATTGCTGAACGAATTTAAGCTAAGAACGGGATTTAAAAAATATTTTGGCAGTACCATCTATGACTTTGTAACCCGCCTTAGAATGGAAGAAGCCAAAAGACTGATTTTAGAAGAAGGAAAAAATATGTATGAAGTTGGCGTAAATATCGGTTTTAAACATCAAGCGAGTTTCACCAATGCCTTTAAAAAGTATTATGGTATTTTACCCAGCGATTTGCGGATTTGAATCAGGGTTATCGCCGTACTCTGACTTTTTGCCTCCGGAATAACCAAAGCCTGGTTTGACAATATCAACCGCAGAGGTAACGGCTATTCTACTGATGTTTTTGAACGATATTCAATAGGTTTTTTTTAATAGGAGCAAAGGTTCAGTTTTGAACAGGTTGGAGTATAACCGATTCATCGATATGGGTATGTGCCATTTTGTAAACCGGCTGGTGGGCGGTTTGTAGGTTCGAATTGAACTTTGCGGCATCAAGTTTAACTTCTTCAGGTACAATTATCGTTTTTAAAGTGCTTTGGTCGGTATATGTTTCGGCTTGAATGCCAAATGCCGTATAGATATGCTGTGGCGTAAGCACCTGCGCAGGCGTGCCATTCCACCATTTGCGGCCGTTTTTTAAAATAACGATCCGGCTGGCGTATTGCGCAGCAAGGTTAAGATCGTGCAGTACCACAATAACCATATAGCCTTTTCCAGCCATTGCTGCAGCGATAGACAGGGTTTGGTGCTGAAACTGTAAATCCATATTGTTGGTCGGCTCGTCTAGCAGCAATACAGCATCTTGGCTATCCCATAGTTGTGCCAAAACCCTTGCCAGGTGTACACGTTGCTGCTCGCCACCCGAAAGGCTAAGCACCGATCGTTCAGCAAAATCGCTTAATCCACAGATTTCCATCGTTTCAGATACCGCTGTTTGATCGTTTTTTGAAGAGGGAAGACCTCTAAAACCATATCTTCCCATCATAATTATTTCCTTTACGGTAAAAGCCATCGAAATGGGATTGTGCTGTTGCAAATAAGCCCTTTTGGTGGACAGTATTTTTCGTTCGTAGCACTTTAGGTCTTCGCCATAAAGCATAATGCGGCCACTATCTGGCTTTCTTTCGCCAGAAAGTAAACGCAATAGGGTAGATTTTCCAGCGCCGTTTGAGCCTAAAAGTGCAACCATTTCGCCCGGCCTGATGCCAAACGAAATGTCTTTCAATAGTGGTCTTTCGTTCAATTTATAGGAAATGGATTCTACTCTAAGCATAAACTGGTTGTTAATTAACGGATTTCTTTTTGTCTTTTATAAGTATGTATAGAAAAACGGGGCTACCCATCAGGGCGGTAACCACACCTATCGGCAATTCGATAGGCTGTATCATTAGCCTCGAAACAAGGTCGGCCAGTGTAAGTGCCAATGCACCCATCAAGGCCGAAACGGGAAGTACAAATCGGTGATCAACGCCGCCAATTAAGCGTGTAAGGTGTGGGATCAGTAAGCCGATGAAGCCGATAATGCCCGAAACGGCAACAGACGCACCCACGGCCATGGTAGCAAATACCACCACCAGTATTTTGATACGGTTAGGATTTAAACCGATCAGTTCTACCTGGTTTTCGCCAATAGCAAATAAATTTAAGCCTTTGGCTAAAAATGGAAGTCCTGCTACTGCCACCAGTATAAAGGGAAATAAACAGCTTACATTTTGCCAGGTTGCACCGCCCAAACTACCCATCATCCAGAAAGTGATGCTCCTGAGTTTCTGCTCATCCGCCAGGTAGGTAACCAATCCGGTTAAGGCGCCAGCCATGGCATTAATCGCAATACCCGAAAGCAGCATGGTTGAAACACTGGCCTGTCCGTTAACTTTTGAGAGATTGTATACCAGCATGGCGGTAATTCCTGCCCCTGCAAAAGCCCCAAATGCCAATAGGTAATAACCCAACAGTTGGGTCAAACTGGAAAACAGTAATGTTTCAAAAGCAATAATCAGCACCGCCATTAATGATGCGCCTGCTGATATACCGACCAGGCTCGGCTCTGCAAGTGGATTTCTGAATATACCCTGTATGGCTGCTCCCGAAATGCCCAGTGCGGCACCAACCAATACCCCCATTAGCGTGCGTGGTAACCTGATCATCATAATTATACTTTGGCTGAGGCCATGTTCGGTTCCACCAAATATCTTAAATCCGATGGTTTGGGTCAATGTATCAACCACTTCTTTCAGCGGAATGCGCATGGCGCCTAAAGCGAGCGAAAAACAGACGGAAACCAATAAGCCCATGCTGAGAAAAATGTATACCAGCAGCCTTTTCATTGGAAAATCTGATCATTTAAGGCCCTGATAGCTTCAGGCAACCGGTTGCTAAAATTGATGAGCAACGGACCGCTCATTTCTATTATCTTTCTATTTCTCCCCGCATGGGTGTAAGCTACACCTGGCAGGTTTAAAAAAGACTCCTTGCCACCTAGGCTTTTCAAACCAAAATCGAACATCAGAATCACATCGGGGTTGCTTTTAATCAGTGCTTCGGTGGTGTAAGGTTTAAAATCGCTAAATTCCTGAATGGCATTTTTGCCGCCAGCCAGTTTGATGATGGCATCGATGCTGCTTCCTTTGCCGGCCACGTTCATGGTACCCACACCCCGTGCATAGATAAAGAGTACTTTCGGCATTTTGTTGCCTTTCTTTAGCTGCCCTAATGTGGTGCGGATTCGATTTGCCGTTTGCTGTGCAAGCTGTTCACCACCGGCTTTATCGCCAATGGCTGCCGCAATCTGCCTGATTAATTTGGTTGCTCCCTCAACGGAGAATTCCTGATGGATGGAAACAACTCTGATTCCCAGCAATTTAAACTGATAAAGATTTTCTTTGGAAAAGTCGCCTTCAGGCACTAATATTAAATCGGGGCGAAAGGCAGTAATGGCCTCAACAGAAAATGACCTGTTTCTGCTTACTTTAGGCAACCTGTTAATTTCTTCGGGCCATACACTGGTTACATCTGTAGCCACTATTTGCTTGCCATGGCCAAGAGCATTCAACGTTTCGCTTATAGCGCTGCCGAGCGTAATGATACGTTTTGCTTGCGCCTTAGACGATTGTATACCAAGTGAAAAATAGAATAGTAGTATTAAGGCGCAATATCTTTTCATTTTATATCTGTTCGTTTATAGGGACAAAAAAAGTGTTTAATTAATCTAAATACAAGTATTCCGTTGCTATACCGAGCCAGATCCAATCAAATCTTGTTACGAAATATATAATCACTGGACCGTTTTAAGATGTTGTAAATCAGATTTTTGAAAGCTAACTTAGTTTCGCTCAATGTATTGATTTGTGCAAAATGTTGCGGCAAAACATACGCTTAGAACAAAATAAAATACGTTTTGAACAAATTAAAATACGGATAGCACAAACGTTTTTTGGCGCTTAATATGGATGTTTGTGGTGTTCTTATTTAGAATGATTAAAAATAAAGATGCTAATGAAATACGCTGAGTACCCATATCGTTTCAACAAAAAGATGCTTGCTATCTATCTTTTGCTCCTGGCAGGAGCTTTTTCCTCATGCAAGAAAGACGAACCAAACCAAAATGCTATTCTGCAAGATGGCAAAAGCATAGTGGTTACTGATTTGGCCGGAGATACACAGGCCGCGATGGGAAACGGAAGCCCGGGTAAAGAAGTCCGCACTTTTCATACCTTCCTATTTCGCTTGAGGGATCAGCGGCAGATCTGGATCCGTAACGCAGCCGATACAGCGCAATGGCTAAAAACAAAAGACTGGGATTTGGCTTTTACTGGACCGTACAACAGTGAGGTGTATGTAAACGATAAAGATTACCAATACAATCCTGGCTTCGGCGGGGTCGGAAAAAGTGCCGTGGTTATGTTGGAGCAAAGCTATGACACTGTTAACCAGGCGCCACCTGATGAGGCTTTCAATAGCAGCGAAATCACCAAAATTGGTTGGGCATCATCGGCCAGTTCGAAAGGATGGTTTTTTTACAGCTTAAACAGTCATATCATGCAGTCTATTCCCAACCGCACCTATGCCATGAGGCTGCCTGATGGCAGATACGCCAAGCTGCAATTGATTAATGCCTACAAGGGAAATCCACCGAGTGTTACCGATTTAAACTGGCCTGCACCTTACTATACGTTCAGGTATTATGTGCAACAGGATGGAAGCAAAAATTTACAAACCAAATAAACAGATGAATACAGCAATTTCCCAAAACAAGAATAATTTTAAATGGGCTTCAGCCTGTTTAATAATAGGTTTACTTTTTACCAGTTGCAAAAAAGAAGAAGTTGTTTCTCCCAAACCTGAAAAGGAGCAGCCTACCCATACCGGAGGAGGTACACCATATTATAAACTACAGCGCGTGGAGAATTTAACTGTAGAAACGGATGATGCAAATCCAACAGTACCGCCGGCAGCAGTTTTATTCAGTTTAGAAACCAAGGCCGTAATTCCTTTACTGTATGCCAAAACCAACCGCTGGGATATTTGCTTTAATGGACTTTATAACAGTTTTTTAAGCAGCAATAATGGTCAATCTTCAGTTAGTTTGGGTGCAGGAAGTACGGGAGCGGGCGCAATTGCCATTACAAAAACGCCTTTTGAAGCGCTTCCCGATGTTCCGGCGGATGCCACATTAAGTGCTGACAAAACCATTGGTACAGACGACGAAGGAGATTTTGGAGAGGGGGTAGGTTGGTACCTATATGATTTTGCCGGAACCAAAAGGGGAGACGGCAGTTACCAGAAGCAACATGTGGCTTATGCGATGCCCGAAAAACGTACCATAGTTGTCCGAACCGCTAAAGGCGACTACGCGAAGATTAAAATGATCAGCTGCTATAAGGATGCTTTTACTGCCGATAAATGGTTTAGAAGTACGCCACACATGTACTTCACCTTCGAATTCGTGATTGTGCCAAATGGCAGTACGAAATTCGAAATTAAATAACGCATACCATCAATATATATAAAATGAAGAATAAATTAATGCAACTGCTGTGTATTGTATTTACGGTTGCTACGCTTGCTGCCTGCAAAAAAATGATTGGTTTGGAACCACTTCCTGCAAATAAAATTACTGAGTTTAAGGTTGCTGTGTCTGATGGAAATATTTTCGGTGCCATTGATGAGACCGATAAGACCATAACGCTTTACTTGCCTTATTACTATGAGCTGGACGTGATAGAGCCGGCAATCAAACTTTCTGAAGGCGCCAGGTTAAGCGAAACGCCTGCTGCGGTATCGGTTTTAGAAACCCAGAAAACTTACACCGTAATTGCACCCGATCAAAGTACTGCAACCTACAAACTGATTATCAGACTCAATCAGATTTCGCCTTTGATATTAACTGAGCTGTCAACAGCCACAGCGACATCAGCATTAGCGATTGGCGCTTATGACATAAGGGTTCAAGGTAATTTCAATGTTGCTGATGCTAAAAAGATCAAGGCCTATCTGGTTGATAAAAGTGATAAGGAACATGAGTTAACGGCCAATACCGCATTGGGAACGCCTGGTGTATCGGTAGCCATGATCAGTGGAGTTAAAACTTACACTTACAGTTATTTGCAGGTTCCGCAAACATTAGATACGGGAACATACAGGGTAAGGGTAAAAGTACAGGCCTTAACCGGCGAAATGAAATATCCGGTAAAAGTTGTTTACGGAAGGCCTGCAATTAATTATGGTCCGGTTACCGTTAAACAGGGAGAGACGTTTAAAATTGCCACGGGAGGAGCGGTATTTTACGACTTTAAAGAATTTTATATCCTGATTAATGGTCAGAAAATAGCTTTGCCTATTGTTTCCTATACGCGGACAGAAGCTACGATCCGTGTTCCCGATAGCGTGCCGACAGGCGTGTATACACCAACAGCCGCTTTTGGAGCATCGCCTTTGCTTACCCTAAACTGGGCCGTTACTGTTACCGCCAGATAACATCCATTTACTATTATCCACTTGAAAAACGATTGGGGAAATTATTCCCGTTTACATAACAAAATCATAAATCTGAAAAAAATGAAAATGAAATTTTTAAAATTTACGTTTGCTGTTGCAACCTTAGCGATATTAGGAACTGCCTGTAAAAAAGATGCCGTTCAACCCGATAACAAACTTACTTTACAAAATACAACTGCGGCACTTGCTGTAGGCGATACGCAAGCAGGTGTAGTCAATAATTCATCAACTTCACCCACTTCGTGGACTCCGGTTGGATACGATTTATTGAACAATGTGGTAGCCAGTACCGGTAACCAGGTTAATTTTGACAACAATTTTAATGGGAATATTACCATTGCAGGTACCAATAATCTGGGTTATTATGATTCTCCATCAGTAACCAATGTTAGCGGCATTACCCTTGCTGATGTTTCTGGCGTTACATTGGGTGCAATAAGTACTTTGGGCAATAACACCAGTACAACACCAGGCTGGTACAATTATAACAGGGTAACCCGTACCATTACACCCGTGGCTCAAAGATATGCCGTGGTGGGTAACGGATCAACAATTGCCGGTTCTACCAGGCTCTATGTTGTTCAGCTTGATGGAGTAACCACTTCCGGCACCTATAACACCACCGTTGATTTCCATACGAAGAGATTAAAATAAGGAAGAACCGAATTTAGGTAAAGCCTATGATGCAAAAGATTAAAAAAGAGACGAAAACACGACTAATCGTCCCTGAAAATCATAAATAAACCCAAATAAGGGAATAATCCCAAATCGTTTTAAAGACATTAGCCTGAGCTAAAGCCCTATTTGCGGGCTAAAAAATGCAAATCTAATAATTATTGATTATGGATACAATATATAAACGCTTCACTTTCAATTCTTACTATCTTTTAATTTTATGTGTGGTGATCATATTCGGTGCCTGTAAAAAGCAATATGAAGATTACCCTTACGCCGACATTTTAAGTTTTACAATAAAAGATGCCCAGGGAAATCTGTTGAAAGCGGTAGTTGACGGACAGAACCTGATCATCTATTGGCCATCGGGCCAGGAGGTGCCAGACCATATTGTGCCTGCTATTGTGGTATCTGAAAAAGCAACCGTCAGTCCGGCTTCTGGTCAGCGTATAGCTTTTAACGAAGGTGCCAAATTTGTGGTAACCGCTCAAAACGGTACCAGCAAGGAGTACCTCATTAAAAAGATCATCAATCAGCCGTTGCTCAAAATAAATATCTCGTCGGGGGTATTGGTATATAACAATAAGAGCTTTGTAAACAGGGGAAGCAATATCAATGTTACCGGCGATAATATCCTGGCAGGTAAAGATCAAACCAGCGCTTTTTTGGTCAATACGGCTAATTCTACAGAAAGAAAAATTGCTATTTCAAGCATAACCCCCATTTCGCTCAGCGCATTAGTTGATGCTGCCGTACCAGACGGGAATTATCAATTGAAGATTATATCTGGCCAGAGAAGTGTGCTTTTTCAACGTACATTTGGTGTAAGCAATGGTCGACCCGCCATTACCCCGGTAGAATTGAGTACCATTAAACTTACCTTAAAAACCGGGGAAGAGTTTGTACTTAGCGGCGAAAACCGGATCGAACTGGTTAATCAATTTGCTATACGCCATGTAGCCACCAAACAGATGTACAACCTGATTATTAAGGAAACCAAAGCAGGTGAGTTGACACTAAAAGTGCCTGAGGATTTGCCTGCTGGCAATTATGATTTATACAGCTATAACTACCCTGCCGGAGACTATTATCCTGCCGGACCGGTTAGTGGTGTTTTTGATGATATGATTACAATCGTTAACTAGGCTATAAAGTGCAATACCATAACAAGATATACATCACGCTGCTCTCGCTGATTCTAACAACAACCTCTGCCTGTAAAAAGGCAAAGGTTGCTGTTGATGACGCGGAAGAAATTGTTTCGCCAGCAACAGGCACACGAAGTCAGTTGACAATAGATTCAATCTTTTTGTACGCCCAAAACGTATACTTATGGAACGATGTACTACCGGGTTATGCCGATTTTAATCCAAGACATAAATATGCCGGAATGGCTTCTGATATCATAACTTTCAGAAAAGAACTATTCGATATTTCGCAGCTTAAAATAAACCCGGCTAACGGCAAACCTTACGAGTTGCCGGTATATTCTGAAAATCCAAAATATTCGAATCTGCAGCTGGGGAGGCGTGTTCCAGGCAGTACTGCCGCTGTATCAAATCCCAATACGGCTGTGCTAGCCAATAAAGTAATTGTAAGCGGCAATACAAAAGTTGCTTACCTGGCTTTGGCTTCGTTCCCTTCATTAAACAATAGCAAAGCGGCTTTGGATCAGGCTTTTTCTGAATTCGAAGCTGAAAGGCCAACAGTAATGGTAATCGACCTTCGTAGCAATGGTGGCGGTTATCTGGAAACTGCAGAATATATAGCCGATTTAATTGCACCAGCTGGTTTAAACGGCAAGGTGATGTACAGCGAAGTATTTAATCCGTCTATGCAAAATGGTGCTGCAAAAATATTGAAACATCAACCTTATCTGGATAAGGATGGCAAAACGGCTATTTACAATGGTCGCATGGCTACCATGGCCGATGTAGATTATACCATAGCAGGTAATACCTATAAATTTCATAAAAAAGGAAATTTAAAAAGCATTCAATCTGTTTATTTTATTGTGTCGGGCAATACGGCATCGGCCAGCGAAATGCTGATCAGTAGTTTAAAGCCTTATTTTGAGGTTAAACTGATTGGAGAGAGAACTTATGGAAAGCCAGTTGGCTTTTTCGGCATCAACATCGATCAATACAGTGTTTACCTGGGCAGTTTTTTGATTAGAAACGCCAATGGCTGGTCTGACTACTTTACGGGCATGGAACCAGATGTTGCTGTAAAAGGTGCAGATCAGCCTGTTCTGGGTGACCCGGCCGAAAGTTGCCTGAAGGCAGCTTTGGAAATGATCAGTGGAACAAAAAAAATGTCCCAGAGCAAACTGGCTACAACAGATAAATTGGTTACGGTTAAAACTGATCTTTCGCAGCCGGTAGTAACAGAAAGCATCATGTTTGAAAACAGGTTAAGGTTAAGAAAATAAAACAATGGTTAAAAATACCCTATCTACATTAAGATAAAATGTTTAAACTATCCGCAATCATATTGATTCTGATGTTGTGTCACTTTGAAATGGCTGCGCAGGATTACGGAAGCTTAAAAGGTACGGTAACCGATAACGAAGGTAAAGCGTTACCTGGCGCAACCGTACGCCTTGAACCGGATGGGCACAGCACCGAGACAGATGCGCTTGGCTATTTCAGTATCAATAAATTATTTGCCGGAAATTACCGTATTACGGTAAGCATGGTAGGCAAAGCCGGTTATCGGAACAATATCAAAATCACGACAGCTGTCAATCATCTGATCATTAAATTATCAGATGAAGAACGTGAACTGAATGAGGTGGCCATATCTGAAAATCGTTCATCCGCCGATAATCTGGTGAAACTGGAACGTAGCGCCATGCCGGTCACAGTCATTAGCAGGCACACCATCGAACTGATGGGCAGCAGAAGACTGGACGAGGTATTAAAAGAGCAAACAGGCATTGCCATTGTAAACGACATTGGTGGTGGTAGCCGCGCGGTTGGTGTGCAGATGCAGGGCTTTAGTAGCGAATACGTCATGATATTAATCGATGGACAGCCTATGGTTGGTCGCAACAGCGGGAATTTTGATTTATCCAGGATCAGTGTTTCCAACATTGAAAGGATAGAAATCATTAAGGGTGCTTCTTCCTGTCTCTTCGGAAGCGAGGCGCTGGGCGGGGCGATCAATATTGTTACCCGCTATGGCGCTTTACAGCGGCAGGTACTGGTTGCAGCAAATTATGGGAGTTTAAATATAACTGATGTTACCCTGGAGGGCGAAACACCTTTTGCTTCCCGGAGGGGATCGGCCAGTGTATCTGCAAATTACTACCGTACCGATGGCTTTAATACCAATCCAAAATACGTTCAGCGGGGAACAACCGCACCACCTTATAACAATTATGCTTTGCAGGGAAGAATGAAATACCGTTTAACTCCTCATGGAACCCTGGGCTTTAGTGGCAGGTATGGCTTGAGGAAGTCATTTATGTCTAAAGATTTTGGTTTGGGCCTTATTTCCGGCGACAATCAAAATGAGCAGGATTTAAACCTATCGGTAACTTTCGATCACCATTTCAACTCCGGGTTGCGCAGTATGAGCCGTTATTATTATACCAATTTCCAGTCAGATCAAAGTGTAGATTGGCAACAATCGAACAGCAACATTACTAAAGATATTTTTGTGCAGAACCTCTTCCGTTTTGAACAGCAATTTGCCTATGGCTTTAGCAACATGCTTAAATTTACAGGTGGTTTAGGGGGAAGCCTTGAAACGATGAAAGATATTTCATTGAGCAACCCGGGTTCGGTAAGCAATGGTTTTGCTTTTCTGCAAGGCGACTGGCAGCTGAGCAGGGTTTTAGGATTGGTTGGAGGAATACGCTACGATTTAACCAATGCTTATGGCAGCAAGCTTAACCCCAGTTTAGGTTTGCAATATAAAATAGCACCTGCATTAAGTTTTAAAGCAGGGGCAGGCACAGGGTTTAAAGCGCCAGATTTTAAGTCGAGATATCTCGTATTTTATAATCCTGCGGCCAATTATCTGGTGGTAGGTAATGAAGTGTTAAGGCAAACGCTAAATCAGTTGGATAAACAGGGACAGATCAGTGAGATCAGCGCATTTTTGCTGAACCAGCTTGATCAGAATTTACAGGCAGAAAGAAGTACCTCTCTGAACCTGAGCTTTGAGTGGAAACCTAAAGATCAGATAAAAATAGAGGCAGGTATTTTCCACCACAGCTTACGCAACCAGATCAATAGCATCCGGGTAGCAACTGGCACCGGCAACCGGAATATCTTTACCTACCAAAATCTGCCAAAGGCTGTAAATAAGGGAGTGGATTTTTCTTTTGCCATTAGTCCGGTTAAAAATTTAGAACTCAGTGCAGGTTATCAATACCTGATTGCCAGAGATCTAAGTATAATCGACAGCATTAAGGCAGGTCACTATCCATATAATCAGAACATCCACGATCCGGCAACGGGGAAATCTTACGCGCCAAAACCTGCTGATTATTGGGGGATTGAGAACCGGTCGCGGCAGATGGTTAACTTCAAGGCATTTTATAACTACCGTCCGTGGGATGCCAATATTAATCTCCGGATCAATTATCGGGGAAAATATCCATTTGGCGACCGTAATGGCAACCAGTTTATCGACCGTTATGATACCTTTGTAAATGGTTTTTTGATGCTTAATGCTGCTTTTGAAAAAAAAATGATGAAACAACACTTAAGCATCAGACTTACAGTAGATAACATTTTAAATTACACTGACGGGCTTATGCCTGGCCAGCCTGGTCGAATTATACTGGCTGGATTAACCTATCGTTTATATCAAGATTAATTATTAAATTACAGAATATGTTAAGTACAAATATTAAAGAGGCTACAAAAACTGCACACCAGAACCTGGAAAAACAGGTTGTCTTGAAGTTAAAAGCAATCAGAAACCATGCAGATTACGCAGATTTGCTGAAACATTTCTATGCTTATTTCAGCCATATTGAACAAACCATCAAGCCATATATTACTGGATCTGTCCTTCCCGATTATGAGCAGCGTAGAAACTCGGCTTATATCAAAGCTGATATTTTAGAACTTGGAAGCGATATCTCCGAAATACCTTACACCACTGTGCCAAAAATAGAGAATACTGTGCAGGCCTTAGGCGCGTTATATGTATTGGAAGGTTCGATTATGGGCGGCAGCATCATTGTAAAAATGCTCGAAAAAGTTGGCGTAAACAAAGGCGTTTCTTTTTTCTCTGGTTATGGCGAAGCCACTGGTAAGATGTGGGGCAACTTTATTACCGTTTTAAACGAACAGGCAAAAACGGAACAGGAAGAAGAGCAGGCCATTAAGGCAGCAAATGGAACCTTTGAACATTTCGCCCATGTCTTTAAGAAAGAAAAGGCGGATACGGTTTAATTTAAAGTGACGAGATAGCACGGAAGAAATTGATTCTCCCGGTGACAGGTAGTCGAACAATAGTCTTTTTAAAGCACTGATGATTCGTTTTGATTAGGAGCACATGGCCCGTTTAAATATGGGAGTGTGTTCCGGTCTTTTACTTTTACGCTTCGCTGCCTCGTACCTCGTTGCTGCAGGCTAATGCAGCAGCTTGGGCTAAGTGGCCTCGGCTGCGTTTTATATTAAAGGTGGCAGGGTTCATAAAACTTAGTTCCGAAACCTGAAAGGCAGTATCACAGTTTGACGTTGAGATTCATCGGAGCCATATCGAATGCAGGACTGCATACTGGTAGGCACCGCATTCCACTTGTTCTAAATCAGCATTTATTGCGGTCGCTGAAGTGTCTTAAATAAATTATTCCTATTAATGATCGATTTAAATCATCGCCGTCCTTTAAATTGAAGCGTAGCGAAATGGAGAAATCTTTTGAACTATGTGGAAAGATTTCTCCCTGCCTGTACGGGCAGGCACTGATGTCGAAACGTATCTTGTAAATCTGTCATCAATGCTCCTTTGTATTCGGCAATTCCAAAATCCAGCATTGATCGGGTTATCTAATAAAAGCCGTCACTGCGAGAAGAGCCACGAAGCCTGCTGTCAACAGACTGGCAATCTTTTATGCCAATAAGCCTTGTGATAAACAATAATTTATAAAAGGATCAGCCAATCATACTGATCTTTACGGCACAACTTATTCCTGTAACGGCTAGTAACTATCCCAAAATAGGGCGATGCAATGTAAAAAAATGAAAACATAAAGCCACAAAAGAGATAACAGCCAGTGTGATACAATGAAACCGATTGTATTGTACTATCTTTGTGTTGATCTCTATGGGTGTTTACCGTTCATATTCTGATAGCGAATTGGCATACTTGTTAACTCAGGGTGATGAGCGTGCCTTTACCGAAATTTACAACCGTTTTTACGGACTACTTTTTATTCACGCCAGCAAGCGTCTGAATGATGAGGAAGAAGCGAAAGACGTATTACACCAGTTGTTCGAATCGCTTTGGGTTAAACGTGAACGGGTAGCTTCTGATGGTAACTTATCAGCCTATCTGTATACTGCGGTACGTAACCGTGTACTGGATGTATTTGCACACCAACAGGTAGAAAACAAGTATGTGGTTTCTTTGCAGGATTATATTGACCAGGATCATGTACTGACTGATTATATGGTGCGTGAAAAACAGATGGCAAGGTTAATAGAACAGGAAATTGATGCTTTGCCGCCCAAAATGCGCGAAATTTTTATTTTGAGCCGTAAAGAAAACAAATCTCATAAAGAAATTGCCCTGGAATTAGGTCTTTCCGAGCTAACGGTTAAAACACAGGTTAAAAAAGCACTTCGAATTCTCAGATCAAGACTAGGACTGGTTGTTTATATGGCTTTTTTATTTGAAAATTACCGCTAATCTTCTTTTGGTGTAATTACTTCATGTCTTTTTTTGTTTTATTTAGGCTGCCGGCAAATTATTTAAAAAAAAATAATTTGCTGATACCCCCAGGCCTATACCTTCGCCGTATATACATTAATCAGACCAAACAAATCTTTTTCAATGGAAAAAAATGCTAGAAAGCTTTTAGATAAGTACATTTCAGGTAATTGTACGCCAGAGGAAATGGCTGTTGTGGAAGATTGGTACCTTCAATTGCCTCTTGAAAAAGAAGCGCCCCGTCATTCTGCTATCGAATCTAGCAAGCAAGAAGTTTGGAATCAGTTAAGTTTGGGCAGTAAGTCGTTAAAATTAGCTGCCGTTAAATGGATTTCGATCGCGGCAAGCATCATTTTATGCTTTAGCATTGGGTTATATCTTGTTATGCAACATGATGCTGCACCCTTAACGGCAAAAACCGAATTGAAAAATATACTTCCCGGTGGAAACAAAGCGGTGCTTACGCTGGCAGATGGAACTGTTATTAACCTGGATGATGCGAAAAACGGTCAGATTGCGAGTCAGAGTGGCATTGTGATCAGGAAAGCAAAAAACGGTCAGCTTGAATACATCATTAAAGAAATTCCCAATACAACTGTAACCGGATCAAACACCATTGCTACACCACGAGGCGGTCAGTACCAGGTAACGCTTCCTGACGGAACAAAAGTTTGGTTGAATGCAGCCACAACCTTGAAATATCCTTATGCCTTTGCAAAAAATGAAAGACTGGTGGAGCTGAATGGCGAAGCTTATTTTGAAGTTTCGAAAGATCGCATTCGTCCTTTTAGGGTGAAAACGGCGTCACAAACAGTAGAGGTTTTGGGAACACATTTCAATATCAATGCTTATCGGGATGAAGCTGTTTTTAAAACTACGCTACTAGAAGGCGCCGTAAAAGTAAGTACACCGTCGGGTTCTGTGAATCTCCATCCGGGCGAGCAATCCCTGTTAAATGCAACCAACGAAAGGCTGTCGCTCAATGAGCAGGCAGATATAGACAAAGAAATGGCCTGGAAAAATAATGTTTTTGCCTTTGATAACGACGATCTGCGGAGCATTATGCGCCAGATTTCGCGTTGGTATGATGTAGATGTAGTTTATGAGGGCAAAATTACATCCGAAAAATATGTAGGAGAAATACCAAGAAACAGCAACCTGGCTGAGGTTTTTAAGATATTAGAACTTAACCACGTCCATATCGATGCTAAAGGCAAGGTGCTCACGGTAACAGGAAATTAAATAAGAATGGCTTTCTTAACACAGCCACAAAAATCAACCACCAATTTACAAACTAACTAAACTTTATGATGAAAAAACTACCAGAAATTTAAACGGAATACCTTTTAAAAAAAACCGAAAGCGCGGCAACGCTTCCGGTAGAAATTTGGACAAGCAGCTTGCTTCGAAACCCAGCTGCTATTTTTTAACCTCATTCATAACAAAGGTATGAAATTAACTACCCTTTACAACCCCGTGTGCGACATGCGGAGGGTAAAGACTAAAATTTTATTGGTCATGAAATTGACTGCAATCTTACTATTGGTCGGTGCTTTACATTTGTCGGCAGCCACCTACTCACAAACAGTAACGCTTTCTCGAAGAAAAACCTCCCTTAAACAGGTTTTCAAAGAGATTAAAAAGCAAACAGGCTATTTTTTCTTTTATAAAGGGCAGTTGCTACAGGATAAACCTGAGGTTACGGTAGAGTTTAATAACACATCGCTAGCCGATGCGCTGAATGTTTCTTTAAAAGATCAAAATCTGAGTTATAACATTGTTAACAAAACCATCGTAATCAGCCCGAAAGAGAATTTACCGGTTGTTGCCACGCATGGAGCGGTAAAAATCGAGGTAAGGGGTGTGGTTTCAGATCAAACTACGGGAGAAACCCTTCCAGGCGTTAATGTATCGATTAAAAACGGATCCAGTGTAGGCATCACCAACGAAAAAGGTGAATTCAGGGTCAATGTCGATGATGGAAGCATTTTGGTTTTTAGTTATGTCGGTTATGAGTTATTTGAAACCAGGGTTTCAGGTACTAAAACGTTAAACTTACCGCCAAGATGACCCAGATGAATGACGTAGTGGTTACCGGTTATCAAACCATCAAAAAAGACAATTATACAGGTAATGCAGTAACCATATCCGGAGAACAGCTGAGGAGGGTAAACCCCCAAAATCTGCTGCAAAGTATCGGTACCTTCGACCCGTCTTTTAAACTGATTGATAATAACCTTGCAGGTTCAAACCCAAACCGCATTCCCTCCATCAATGTAAGGGGAGCTTCTGCGCTGCCAAGCGGTGATGGACAGGTGCTGAGAAGAGATGATATTCTGGGAACGGCGAATATGCCGGTTTTTATGCTGGATGGCTATGAAGTGAGCGTGCAGAAAGTATTTGACCTTGATGTGAACCGGATTGCATCGGTCACCTCATTAAAAGATGCAGCTGCAACGGCGATCTATGGTTCGCGTGCAGCCAATGGCGTAATTGTAATTACTACTAAAACGCCGTTAGAAGGAAAACTTCGGGTAGAGTACAATTATGAACTGAATCTGACCGCTGCTGATTTGAGTGATTACCAGGTTTTGGACGCCGCTGAAAAACTGGATTACGAAGTTTTGGCAGGGATATATAATTCTTCAAAACAACAGGTACCACAAGATCAGCTTGACGAGATTTATTACCATAAGAAAGCCAATGTTGTGGGTGGGGTAAATAGTTACTGGTTGTCACAACCACTTCGTAATACCGTAGGCCACAAACATGCACTAAACCTGGATGGTGGCTCCCAGGCATTTCGCTACAATGTAAACCTTCGCTATCAAAACAGGCCAGGGGCGATGAAAGGCTCTGAAAGAGATCAATATTCTGGTGGGATGAGTTTTCAATACAATGTGAAAAAGCTTCAGTTCAGAAATGAATTATCGGTAACACAGGTGGGTGCTACAGAATCTCCGTACGGCGATTTTTCAAATTATGTAAGGATGAATCCCTATTATCCCTTAAAAGATGCCAATGGTATGGCCATGAGGATTTCGGACGTATACGAAAAACAAGACCGGTCAAAAGAATATGTATTTAACCCATTGTTCGATGCCAATTTAAGCAGTTTCAATAAATCTAAATACACCGAAATTATCGATAACCTTTCTGCCGATCTGGAAGTAGCAAAAGACCTGAGGTTAAGGGCGCAGATGAGTTTAACCACACGGGCTAACTCAGATGATATCTTCACCTCGCCACAGGCCAATAAATATTACCTGTATACCACCGATAAAATTGACGAAAAAGGGGAATACACTAACCGGGAAATGAAAGAAACTTACTGGGATAGTAACATCAGGTTAACCTGGTTAAAACAGCTCGGCGGAAATTATTTTAATGCTTTGGTAGGGGTAAATGCCCGTACAGAACTGCGCGACCAAAAAGAATTTACAGCGATTGGCTTTGCTAACGATCGTTTTACCAGTATTGGTTTTGCCAAAGGTTATGCAGAAGATGGAAAACCACAAAGCAGGCTTGAAAAAGCACGTTTATTTGGTTCGTTTTTTACCGTAAACTACTCTTATAAAAATCGTTATCTGATGGATGGCACCGTTCGTATTGATGGTTCATCAAAATTTGGCGTAAACAATAAACTCGCTCCGTTTTGGTCGTTCGGATTAGGGTGGAACGTGCATCAGGAAGAATTTTTAAAGGATAACCCGGTAATTAGCCAATTAAGGATTAAAGCATCTACAGGCTTAACGGGCTCGGTGGAGTTTGACCCTTATTTATCAAAAACTATCTACAAGTACAATACCGGAAACTGGTACTCATCTGGCATTGGTGCCAATGTAAACAGTTATGGAAATGAAAACCTGGGCTGGCAAAAAACCAGAATGACAGACATCGGTATAGACATTGGGCTATTTAAAGACCGCGTAATGATTTTACCGAGGATCTATAAAAAGTTTACCAAAGATATTCTGGCCGACATCACACTGCCACCTTCAACAGGGTTTTTGTCTTATAAAGAAAACCTGGGCGATATGGAGAACAAAGGCGCTGAGCTGGGTATAAATGTTGAGGCGGTAAGAAGCAAAGAGTGGTCGGTAAACCTGAACGCCAATATGGTTACCAATAAGAATAAGGTGGTAAGAATCTCAAATGCTTTAAAGAAATACAACGACAGGGCAGATGAATTACAATCTTTAAAGCCGGGCGACGGCGGTTACCGGGGTATTCCGTTGCTTAGGTTTAGTGAAGGGCAGCCATTTAACGCCATTTATGGGGTACGCTCATTAGGCATCGATCCGGAAAATGGACGGGAATTATACATTAAAAAAGATGGCACGCTGACGTACGATTATGATAAAAGAGATTATGTGGTAATTGGCGATCCTAACCCGAAAGTAAGCGGCTACTTTGGCGGAACCGTGAACTACAGGAGGTTTAGCCTCTATGTACAGTTCCAAACGTTTTTCGGAGGGGATAAATACAACCTTACCCTGGTAGAACGTGTTGAAAATGCCGATCCAAGATATAATGTAGATAAAAGGGTATTTGAAGAAAAATGGAAGCAGCCCGGCGACCTGTCTTTTTATAAAAATATAGCTGATAACGGCGAAACGGATGTTAGCTCAAGATTCATACAACCTGATAACCTGATCAACCTGCAGTCGGTTAACCTTTCTTATGATATGGACAAAAAAATCGCATCCAGATTGTCGATGTCGAGCCTGATGTTCCAGATAACGGCAAATGATGTGCTGCGTTGGTCGTCGGTAAAAGAAGAAAGGGGTATTAATTATCCATTTACCAGGAGTTTAACCTTCTCCATCAGAGCAGCTTTCTAAGCGATATTAATTAATGAATTTAAAATATAAAAATATGAAGATTAGATTGTTGATCTGCCTCATCCTGATAACAGGAGTGATGAGTTCCTGCAAAAAATGGCTGGAAGTTCAGCCCGAATCGGAAATTGCGGCACCAATTCTATTTAGTACCGAAAGTGGTTTTATGGAAGCCATAAATGGTGTATATAACCGCAGTACCGAATCAGATCTCTATGGCAAAGAACTGACGTTCGGTACTACTGAAGTACTGGCGCAAAACTTTTCAATGCGTGATGATGGTCAGGATTACAGGCAAACCTCACTGTACAATTACAAACATGGTGAGTTTATTAAACGGAAAGATAAAATATGGGCTGGTTTATACAATGCAATTGTAAACTGTAACCTGATCCTGGAAAATGTAGATGCTAAAAAGAACATTTTCAGCGGTAGCAATTATGCTATCGTAAAAGGAGAGGCCCTGGCCTTAAGAGCTTATCTGCATTTCGACTTACTACGTCTTTTTGCACCTTCTTATCTGAAAAATGCCACTGCCAAAGCCATTCCGTACGCAAATAAATATACGAAAGAGATTACACCCGTTTCAACCGTATCAGAAACCATCGATCTCGTTATTAAAGATCTGGAAGAGGCTAAGCAATTATTAACGGCCGATCCGATCCGCAGTGCCGGATATATTGTAAATTATCCTTTGGTTACCGATACGCTCAAAAATACCGAAGAGCGGAACCCAAGTCTGTTTTTACAAAACAGAAGGCATCGCTTAAATTATTATGCCGTATGCGGTACACTTGCGCGCGTGTATCTCTATAAAAATGATAAGGCTAAAGCCTTACAGAATGCAAAAGAAGTAATAGACTCCAAAAAATTCCCCTGGACGGCAAAGAGTGATTTTGAAGCCTTCGAAGATTCAAAAAAAGACCGGATTCTTTATAAAGAGCTAGTTTTTGGATGGTATATACCAGGCGCCGCAAAGGAGATTAAAGACAATTGGTTCCAAAGTGGTACCAGGGGCTTTTACCTGATTGAGGACGCTGCAGATTATATTTATGAGAAAGCTACCGCGGGTGCGAGCGATTCGCGTTATAAATACTGGCTGTCTGCTACTTCCAACCAGTCATCACGGTCTTACGACATTGTGAAATACCGCCGGAATCCGCTAAGTGCGGAAGCAAACGCAAACCTGCATTATTTAATGGCTCCTGCCATCAGGCTAAGTGAAATGTATTATATCGCCGCAGAATGTTCATACGCCAGTAATCCTACAGAAGCTGTAAATTACTTAAAACAGGTTCGCGAAGCAAGACAGATCGGTGATCCGCTATCCATCAATAGTGAAGAAGACCTTGTAAAAGAGTTACTTAAAGATGCACGTAAGGAGTGGTTGGCTGAAGGCCAATTGTTCTACATGTATAAAAGGTTAAATAGAGGAATTGTCGGACAGACCGGGGTAATCATTCCGGCTTCTGATAACATTTTCGTACTTCCGCTTCCTAACGATGAGGTGGTGTATGGTGGCAGGTAACACAATTTGAATTTTATTAATAGCAGATTATGAAAATATACATTATAGTATTCGCAATCATTTGCCTGGCTTCCTGTAAGAAAGCAGAAGAAATGCGTTTTGATCATAGTGCAAATGTTTACTTCGATATTTACAATGGAGATAAAGACAGTATCGTAAGAACTTTTGCCTATAACCCTACACTGGCCCAGGATACCGTATGGCTGCCGGTGCGTTTATCCGGCGTCAGGACCGATGCGGATCGTAAATTCAGTGCACGGGTAGATGCGGATTCTTCTACTGCTACGCCCAGTTTACATTACGAGGCTTTAAAACCACAATATTCCATTCTTGCGAATAAAGGAATAGGCTATATCCCGGTAGTGATTTACAATAAAGACAGGCAACTGGAAAACAGATCGGTTTCGATTCTGATCAAATTAACCGGAACACCGGATCTGGGGATCGAAAATCCTTACCTGATTCGCGCCAAAGTAGTATTCTCATCAAAATTGGAAAAACCAGGTTGGTGGGATACCTGGCCTTTGCCGCCTTACTCCAGAACCAAACATGAGTTATTTATTTTGGTAACCGGACAAACTTCTCTCACTACTGACGGACTCGACGCTCCAAAAAACCTGTATTATATCGGCTTACTAACCACCATGTTAAACAATCCATTTAATTGGGTAACCAAAAATGCAACAAAAGGTTATGTTATTGAAGAAGTAACTCCTGGTGATACCAATAGTTATTATTTTTACAACAAGAGTAATCCGGCTAAAAAAACGCTTTTGCGGAAAAATATGCAGAATGGTAAATATTATTTTATAGATGAAAATGGCAATGAGGTTATTTAATTCGAAAAACATGAACATAAAACAATTCATTATACTCATCATCGGTATATTTTCTTTAGCCTCGTGTCATAAAGACCTGGGAAATTACGATATCAATATGCCTGCAGAGCCCAAAGTGGCCAATCTCGATTCTGTTTACACCGCAAATGTGGGAGATAGTTTGATCATTAAACCTAAAATAGAAGGTGCCGATGCCGCGAATGTAGAGCTACAGTGGAAAATCAGTGTAATTGAGGGAAATGATGTTTCCTATACCGGCCCGGCATTAAGGATTATTTTCGGTTTGCAGGCTAAACGATATCCTGCCCGACTTACGGTTTACAATAAAGCAAATGGAATGAAGTATTTCCATAAGTTTTACATTGAGGGGGCGACCGAATTTGCGAAAGGTACAACCGTATTGAGTGTTGAAAATGGAATCACTCAGTTTTCTTTTGTGAAACCGGATGGCAGTGTGCAGGCCCGCTTGTATCGTGCCATGCAAGGGAAAGATTTACCAGCAAATCCTACCAATTTATTCCTGTTAAGGAATACATTTACCGGTGGTACCTTATTAGGTTATTGGATCATTACCAAAAATGGTGGCATCAGGCTCGAGCCCAATACCATGCAGGAAGATCCGAAATATCCCAATACACTAAAGGATAATTTCTTTACACCACCAGATCATCTGGAAGTTGGTTCACTGATTTCCCATCCTCAAGGGGTAATGATGGGCGTTGTAAATGGTAAATTTTACGGCGGTACAACCAGCACCTGGGACCAGGCGGCCACTTATGGCATGTTTGGTTTACCAGCTGACGGTGATTATGAACTGGCTCCGTCTTTTGTGATGAGTTTCACACAATCAGCCACTTATTTTATAGGATTTGACCGTAACAGGAAACAATTTGTGCGGATCAATCTGTATGGTGCACCTGTTTACTTTGGTACCCAATATTCAGTTACCACCAATGTTTTTGATCCGCTGAACGTCGGGATGGATCTTGTGCATATAGAGCAGCTTAACAATGCAGATTGTTTTGCTTATTGTAAAGGAACAGATGGTAAAATTTATGAACTCAAGTTTAACGTTCAGTTTAACGGGCCGTTTACCTTCACTCCGCAGCATAAACGCTTATTTGTGCGCCAGGAATTAATTAATGAGAACACCAAATGGAGCGGTGCCAAAAATGGTGTAATCTACCTAGCCAATGGCGGTAAAGTTTACCGTTATAATCCTGTAAATGAAGAATTAAGGGAACTGGTAACCAGTTTTGCAGGAAAAACCATTTCCATGTTAAAACTAAGTGAAGATGAGGAGACGCTAATGGTCGGGACCGAAGAAACCGTTTCTTTTTTAAACATAGCAACAGGAATGAATGGGGCATTTATTAAAAAGATAGAAGGTATTCCGGGCACTCCTGTAGATATCGCAATTAGAAAATAATTTTCTTCTTGAGGCTATTTAATAAATATATAATTCTCATCCTGAATAATTTATCGTATAAAAATCAATATGAGTAACACAAAAATTTAAATGAATAGTACCGTCATTTCGACTGAAGCTCACCGATTTTTCATCGGTAGCGTAACGGAGAAATCTTTAAAATTTGATTCAATAATCTGTTCCAAAGATCCCTCCCCACCCGCACAGGCGGGCACTTCATATTGCTCTGGTCGAGATGATGATTGTTCTATTGGATTTATGTCAACGTTATCTTGTTGAAGGAAATGTTTGAAATGTGTTAAAAGACATTTATATACTTCATCAAGCGCTTTGCAGGCTAAGTTCAACGTGACAATTCGATTGAATTACAATTAATGATATAGCAAATAAAATTATAAACTTAAAAAAAATACAAATGAAAAATATAAAATTAGTTTTATTAACCCTTTTATGCCCGGCTTTAAGCTGGGCACAAACGCCAAACTTTAGTTTAACCGGCAAAATAGGAACGCTGGGCGCCCCTGCCAAGGCCTATATCGATTATATGGACAATGGCGTAAGTCATGAAGATTCTGTAGCACTGGTTAATGGGAGTTTTAAGTTTACCGGACATATTTCTGGGAATGCCTATGCGCGCATGGCACTGGATCATACCGGTGGCGGTAAAAACAGGGCCGTTTATACCGGTGATGTGATTTACTTTTATTTTGGTAAAGAACAGGTTACCATTAGTTCAAAGGATTCTTTGGAAAACGCTGTTTTTAAAGGCTCAAAGGTATATGAGGAATACGATGCCTATAACAAAGCGATTGGTGGTACTATTATGGCGCTAACCAAAGCGGTAAACATCGATTTTAATAAGGGAACGCCAGAGCAACAAAAAGATACTGCTTACAGGAAAGCGGTTGATTTACGCTTTAGGAAAAATATCCAGAACAGAACAGACAAGCAGTTTCAATTTGCTAAAGAACATCCAACTTCCTATTTCGCATTGGTGGCGCTTTCAGAAGCAGCAGGAAGCAAGGTGGATGTGGCCAAAGTGCAGCCTGTTTTTAACGCATTAAAAAAAGATTACCGGGAAACCGATATGGGTAAAGAACTGGCACAGCGCATCGCCGCAAGCGGTATTACGGCTATCGGAAACCCCGCACCGCTTTTTACCCAGAACAATGTGGTTGGCAAGCCGGTTTCTTTGTCCAGTTTAAGAGGAAAAGTGGTATTGGTTGAGTTTTGGGCAAGCTGGTGCAGTCCATGCAGGGCCGAAAATCCGAACCTGGTAAAGCAATATCAAACGTATAAAGATAAAGGCTTTGAGATTATATCAGTTTCATTGGATCACGTAAAAGAAAATTGGCTCGAAGCCATAGAAAAAGACGGTTTAGACTGGATTCAAGTGTCTGACCTGAAAGGCTGGAACAATGAGGTTGGCCGTTTATATGGCGTTCGTGCTGTACCTGCCAGTTTTCTGGTAGACGCACAGGGCAAAATTATCGGAAATGGCCTCCGCGGCGAACCGTTAAACAAAAAGCTTGCTGAAATTTTCAACTAAGTATCGGCTTAACTGATCTGGATGATGTTGTGGTTAATGGTACGGCTAATGCTGGTTTCATTAAAGTGAAAAGTCAGACTAAGCTTGATGGACCTGTAGATGGCGGTGCCAGCTAAGCATCCGCCCAAAGAAAATCATAAAAAATAATGAATAACTATCTAACGGCCATAACAGCAACCTTCGGGTTGCTGTTTAGCCTAAACGTTACTGCCCAAAAGAAGCAGGTAGCGAAATTTCAGTGTACCATTACCCGGGCAGTTAAAAGAGCCTATCCGGCCAGCGTGCGGATGTGGGGTTTTGATGTACAACAAAACCAAAGGACCAGTGCGCAGTTTAGTGGTGTAGTGGTTAGTGCCGATGGCTACATCTTAACCGCTGCCCATACCATTTTACCGGGTAAAAATTATAAGGTTTTTTTTCCGGACGGGCGCGAGTGTATTGCTCTGGCACTTGGTAAAATAGAAAATAAAGAAACGCCAGGCATTCCTGATGTGGGTTTGATGAAAATTACCGGTAAGGGCACCTATCCATTTGCAGAGATGGGTTATTCTGCCAGTTTGCTTAAAAATGAACCTTGTATCAGTATTTCCTATCCCGAAAGCCTGAACCAAAACTTGCCAACTTTAAGGTTGGGCGTTATTGCAGAAGTTAAAAATGAATATGGTTTTATCCGTTCCACCTGCAAAATGGAACCCGGCGATTCTGGCGGGCCGTTATTCGATTATCACGGCCGCGTAATCGGATTGCACAGTGCCATTGATGTTGATGAAAACATGAATTTCGAGATTCCTGTCGATCTTTACCGTCACTATTGGACTGCCTTAAATAAGGAAACACTTTATACAGCCTTCCCGGAAAAAACAGACCATGTTGAAGATGATCCCATGTCTTTACAGTTGCAGAAAGAAACTGCGCAGAAGGCCCTAAATCCAGATTTTGGTATTCCAAAAATAAAAAATAGCAGTATTACTATTATAAGCAAGACCAAAGGACATACAATGAAAATTGGTGCCTGTTTATTAAATGTTGAAACAGCAAAGGGTTTTAAAAAACAGTTTTTGCTGAGTAAGAATACCATGATTGGAGAAGATGCACAATGTGATATGAATGGAATCAGGGTGCCAGTCAGATTTATTGCAAGAGACCAGGAAAATGACCTCGTTTTATATGCGATAGAACAGCATGCAACGGGAGGGATCGAGTTAAATCTTCAGGACGCTGATACCCTAAAGATTGAAATGGGTAGACTGCTGTATAGTATAGATCCTGATGGAAAGGTGTTAAGGAGTGTTGTAGGCAGTAAGCAATTTAATTTGCCAAAAATAAGTAGCCAGCCTTATTTAGGCGCCATGGTAGTTTACAATTCCAGTCCGGTACAGTTTTCGTTAATTAAGGAAGGCGGCCCGGCCGAAAGAGCAGGAATAAAAGTTGGCGATGAACTGATCAGTATCAACGGAGAAATGATCAAAAAAGCGAATGAATTTGCGCCAGAAATGTTGAAATACTGGGCAGATGACGAGGTTACTTTTGAATGGAGAAATGACACTGGTAATATTAATAAAACGATTAAACTCGATGGAAGGGGACAATCACTTTCCAATCATCCGGCAGACAAATTTGACGGTGGAAAATCGGAGCGAAGAGATGGTTTCAATGCTATTTTTACACATGATGCCGCTATTAAAGCCAGCGATTGCGGATCACCTGTTTTTGATTGGGAAGGAAATTTTTACGGAATCAACATTGCCAGGTTTAGCCGGACAACTACGGTAGTGGTTCCAAAGAAGGCAATTGTTGAATTTGTTTCAAAGTATGTGAGATAGCCTGCATTAAATGACTGAAAACTGTCATCCTGAGGGATAATTTATTGGATAAAAATCAATATGAATGACGTATACATTTCTTTTTTTGCCCCAGGGCTAAGCCTTGCCTCGGCTCGCCGCCGCCGAAGGGCTCTTTCTTTTTGATGTC
>NZ_CAJYOJ010000056.1 GCF_913776295.1 uncultured Pedobacter sp. | reverse complement strand
AATTTTTCTTTCAAAGCCAGTAATAGGGCTTGGTCGGTGGAGTCCGAAAAATTTGTTAGGCCGGACTTAAGTAGAACGGAGACCCAGTGCGAAGGCCTTGTTGGATGGAAATACATATTTCATAAGTGGCTAATTATCAAATAATTAAAAATTAACGTCAATGGTAGCGCAGCGAAAAATCTTGATGCAGGCGCTTTAAGGTCCTGAATTAATTCGGGATGACAAATGGAGTAAGAATTTTAAAAGAAAAGAAAATGAAAAAGTATATCATTCAATCTATCCGCTTAACATTGGTATTATTGGTATTGTTATGCGTTGTATATCCCATTAGTGTAGCCTTTATCGGCAAAATGGCAAAAGGAAATGGTGGTGGAGAAAAAATCACAAAAAATGGTAAAACGGTAGGTTATGTGTTATTGGGGCAGAAATTTACCGAACCGCAATATTTCTGGGGACGGCCATCAGCTGTGGCTTACAATGCCGCCGGGTCTGCCGGTTCTAACAAAGGCCCATCCAATCCGGATTATTTAAAAGAGGTGCAGTCACGGATCGATACTTTGTTGAAGTATAATCCGGGCATTAAAAAATCAGATATCCCTGCAGATATGGTTACTGCATCAGGAAGCGGACTTGACCCCAATATTTCGGAACAAGGTGCAGCTATTCAGGTTGCCAGAGTTGCCGCAGCCCGTAAAATCGATGTGAAAAAAGTGAAAGAACTGGTGGCCATGAATACGCTTAAACCATTTATGGGTTTATTCGGCCCTTCATCAGTAAATGTGCTGAAATTAAATCTTGCTCTTGATGCGCTTTAAATGGAGTTTTTTCTTTCAACGTCGTCATTGCGAAACCAATTTTTCATTGGTTGAAGTAATCTTTATTGAAAGCTGATGATAGCAGAAAGATTGCCAGCCTGTTGCCGGCAGGCTGCGTCATTCTTCCCCGCAATGACGGCCGCGGGGGAGCATTAACAAAAACAATATCCTAAAAAAAACAATAACAATGTATTTGGCTCAAACATGCAAATGGCCTCATGCTTTGCCCAATAAAAACAATCAGATAAAATGAAAAAAATACTATTACTTGCCGCTACCCTTACTACGGGATTTTTTGCAAAAGCGCAGGATGAACCCAAAATTAAAGTAAGCGGTTACCTTGAAGCCTATTATGGATACGATTTTAACAAACCTGCAGACCATAATCGTCCGGGCTTTATTTATTCGCATAACCGCACAAACGAAGTAAACCTGAACCTTGGATTCATCAAGGCTGCTTATGACAGCGGAATGATCAGGGCTAATTTGGCAGTAATGGCCGGAACCTATGCCAATGCCAACCTGGCTGCCGAGCCTGGCGTTTTAAAAAATATCTTTGAGGCAAATGCAGGTGTTAAACTATCGAAAACAGAAAATCTTTGGATCGATGCAGGAATCTTTTCTTCGCACATCGGTTTTGAAAGTGCAGTTTCGAAAGATTGTTGGGTGCTTACCAGGAATATTGCTTCAGAAAATACACCTTATTACGAATCCGGTGCAAAAATTTCCTACGGAACCAAGGACGGTAAATTTACCGCTAGCGCCTTGTACTTAAACGGATGGCAACGCATTACCCGCCAAAATGGAAATAACAAGCCTGCTGGTGGACTTCAGCTCAGCTGGAAACCAACCGATAAAATTACTTTAAATTATAGCAATTATCTCGGAACAGAAGGTGCCGATTCGGTAAGGGTAAACAGGTTTTACCATAATGTTTATGGTATCTTTCAGCTTACTGACAAATTTGGCATCACCCTCGGATTTGATTACGGAACCCAGCAGAAACAAAAAGGCAGCAATGATAAAAACGAAGTTATTTCTCCAGTAGCCATTGCACAATATAAGTTTGCCCCAAAATGGGCCGTTGCCGGAAGATTTGAGTATTATGAAGATAAAAACGGAATTTTTATTGCCACAGGCACACCTGAAGGCTTTAAAACGAAAGGTTATTCCTTAAATCTTGATTATTCGCCGATACCCAATGCGGTTGTAAGGTTAGAAGGAAAAGCCTACGATAGTAAAGACAAAATATTTGCAAGAGATGGCGCTGCGGTAAATGGCAATGCGAGTATAACGGCAAGTATTGCGGTATCGTTTTAATCTCCCCAGTTTTCGTCATTTCGAGCGGAGCGAAGCGCAGTCGAGAAATCTTTTAACTCAATTCGAAGATCT
Organism: uncultured Pedobacter sp.; assembly: GCF_913776295.1. Taxonomy (GTDB): domain Bacteria; phylum Bacteroidota; class Bacteroidia; order Sphingobacteriales; family Sphingobacteriaceae; genus Pedobacter. The sequence goes on along the minus strand of NZ_CAJYOJ010000056.1, from coordinate 59,997 downwards.
CTCCCCGCCTGTACGGGCAGGCCTGTCCGCACAGGCGGGCATTCCGTTGCACTCCAGTTGAGATGGCAACCAATCTTTTAAGAAGAACTTTTAAAAAATAAAAGTATGCACCCTTACATTGAAATCATATTCAGCCTGTTGTTAGCGTTCTTAGGAATATTAATGATGCGAAAATTAAATTTTCTAAAAAGAAATAGTGCAGGTGCAAAAAAAAGAAGTTATGCCACAGCGCAATATTTTAAACTGCTTTACAATAAGATTTCTTTCAGGTTTATGATCTTATTATTTACGTTGGTTATGATTGTCGCAATTGCGATATTGATGGAAAAAGGAGTAATGAATATTATCTGGTAAAGACGATGCAGGAAGAACAAAAAGAAGAATCGGTCAGGCATTTTTTAGATCTGGTTAAAAAATCCAGGCGTGGAAAGCTTAAAATCTACATTGGCATGAGTGCTGGTGTGGGCAAAACTTACCGTATGCTTCAGGAATCGCATGCATTGCTGCGGAATGGGGTTGATGTTTGTATCGGCTACGTGGAAACCCATAAAAGGATAGAAACAGAAGCACTTGTTGCCGGTATTCCAATTGTTCCGCGGCGAAAAATCTTTTATCGCGGCAAAGAAATCGAAGAAATGGACCTCAAAGGAATACTGAACCGTCATCCCGAAATTGTAATTGTGGATGAACTTGCCCATACCAATGCCGAAGGCAGTAAAAATACCAAACGCTGGCAAGATGTTTTCGATCTGCTCGAAGCAGGGGTCAGTGTCATTTCTGCGGTAAATATCCAGCATCTGGAAAGTATTAATGAAGAAATTGAGCAGATTACAGGTATCGCCATTACCGAACGGATTCCGGATAAGATACTGCAAATTGCCGATGAAATCGTGAACATCGACCTTACGGCCGATGAATTGGTTACCCGCCTTAAAGAAGGCAAAATTTATGATCAATCGAAAATCGAAAGGGCATTGGGTAACTTTTTTCAATCTGATAAAATTCTTCAGCTGCGCGAGTTAGCCTTAAAAGAGGTGGTGCATCAGGTAGAACGGAAAATCCAGACCGAAATTCCCAAATCAATTAAGCTCAGGCCTGAACGTTTTTTGGCCTGTATTTCTTCCAATGCCGAAACAGCGGGAGTAGTCATCCGGAAAACAGCAAGGCTGGCTTCCTATTACCGATCGCCATGGATGGTGCTGTATGTGCAGCGCGATAGCGAAAGCCTAGAACGCATTAAATTGGATAAGCAACGCCACCTGATCAACCATTTTAAACTGGCTACCGAACTGGGTGCCGAAGTAATTAAAATAAAAAGCAATGCCATTACCAAAACCATCATCGATACTGCTGCCGAAAAGGAAGTTACGACCATCTGTATCGGTAAGCCTCATCTTAATATTTTTCAGGTAATTTTACGTACGGCAGTTTTTAATGGGCTGTTAAAAAATCTGGCCATGAAGGATATCGATCTCGTGGTTTTATCGTAAAAATGATCCATCACTCTATGTTGAAGATCAAACATTAATTTAGGAATAAAACAAGCAACAGGTTTTCTTCAAAATCCGATCAAAGCGAAGGGCTATGGATCTTCTACCATATCTTAAGGGTATATCTTATATTTAGGAGTATCAAAATTTCTCAAATTTATCAAAACTATATCTTTTGTGTGGGGTTAAAATAATAGAACCCATGAAAAGCGATATGGAAAAAAATGATACGAAAACACGTTTAATTAATGAGATTACCACTACAGGTTTACAAAGTGCGGCAAAGAAATTAGGTGCTCCGGCAAGTAAAAGGCAGATCAGGAAAGGCGTTTCCAAAAACATCAGTTTAATAGATAAGTTATTGCGCATCGCTTTAATCAAAAATAAAGATGCATCTAAAAAAATGCAACGCAATATTGAGTTTGTTGGTCTTGGCGTAATCGCTGCACATAATTTTTACAGTGGTTTTAAAAAGAAAAAACCTTTATTGATTTGTGAAGGCATTTTCTTAACTGCAGCACTTGGTGGTGTATTATTCGCTACGCAAAACAAAACTGTAAAAGATAAAATTATGCAGTAACTTTATTTTATTCAATAGTTTAACATACATTCGGGAACCCGAGGATGTAATAAAAGCATAGAAATCGCAATTGTATTCGATTTAATCGCCGTATTTGGTGATGTTAAACACATTAGGCTAAATTTATTAAAGATTAAGTCGCCATTGACATAAGGCTGTCACCGCGTTTGTTAAATTTGCAGTGCAGTGAATTTATTTGAGTTCCCAAAAAAGGTAAACAGATTAAATTAACTGATAATAATCATCTGCATTTTAATGAATGGACATTACCAAAAGATTTGACCGGATATTACAGATTTTTTTTCTTTTGCAGTCTAAATCTGTTGTCACTGCCGAAGAACTGCAAAAGCGTTTCGAAATTAGTTTAAGGACAATTTACCGGGATTTAAAAGCCCTCGACATGGCGGGTATTCCGATCGTAAATGAAGCTGGTACCGGTTATTCCATTATGGAAGGTTTCAGGTTACAGCCTTCCAGGTTCAGTCAGGAAGAAATTCTGAGTTTGATGGTTGCCGAAAAAGTGATGCAGAAACATGAAACCGAATTTGTTAAGAAACATTTTGATGCCGCACTGATTAAAATAAAAAGTTCGTTTCAGGTACATCAAAAAAGAGATTTCCTGTATTTGGAAGATGCTCTACATCTTAAAAATGATTTAAAATCCAATGATTACCTGCCCAACATTATCGATGTATTGCTCAATAGCACTTTAAAGAAAAAGATAACTCACATCAGTTACCTTAAAAGTGGCGATATTAACACAGTTGGCAGATCTGTAGAACCCATAGGTATATTTTACGAACATGGTTTCTGGTATCTTTTAGCCTATTGCCATTTAAGGAAAGATTACCGGAATTTTAGGTTGGACAGGATTAAAAAAGTTTCGGTACTTGAAAAAAATTTTACCATTTCACACCCGCCAATTCATGAGTTCCGTGATAAAGGATTATCTGAAAACAAAACGAAAATCGAACTCAGGGTGGATCGGAAATACGCCCACTACTTATACTGGGACCGCCAGATTTTCGGATTCAGGGAAGAGGAAATTTCGGATGATTTTGTGCTGATGTATTTCGATTGTTCCCTCCCTGTTGTTTCTTTTGTACGCTGGTTCATTAAATTTGTTGATATAGCTGAAATTATAGAACCAGCCCATTTAAATGATGAGCTGGTAGAGATCATGGAAGCCGGTTTAAAAAGGATAAAAAACAAAGAGGCTATCTCATAAATTATAATTCGCTTAGAATTTGTCACGTTGAGCCGGTCGAAACGCTTTCTTAGACATCTAAAAGAAGTCCTTCGACAAGCTACCATTGACGTTAATTTTTAATTATTTGATAATTAGTCACTTATGAAATATGCATTTCCATCCAACAAGGCCTTCGCACTGTGTCTCCGTTCTACTTAAGTCCGGCCTAACAAATTTTTCGGATTCTACTGACCAAGCCCTATTACTTGCTTTAAAAGAAAAATTTTCAGCCGGCATTTTTTGTTACTTTTTGATGCCAAAAAGTAAGAGCCCTTCGGCGGCGGCGAGCCGAGGCAAGACTGGGCTGTATGGCATAAATAATTAGTTACGTTATTTATATTGATTTTTATCCAATAAATTATCTCTCAGGAAGACAACTTAACAGTCCAAATCAATATTTCTTCTTTGTTTATTCTTTTGCATGCTGTGGTAAAAAAAAAATTGCAGATAGATTGATAAAATTTTTCGGTTTAATTACCGATAGAACAGTAAAATAAACCAGTTTCACGAAGATAGGAGGGAATTACCTCCATTTATACGGTCTACTCATTTGAAACTTAGCAATCTCTGCCGACTTTTCTTACGCGCTTTGCGGTTAAAAATTATTCTACCAGCAATTTTATTTTCCTCTGTTTTATTCTTGGTGGCCTCTGTGGTCAAAAAGAGTGAATATTCATTTTCTGTGCATATTTGCGTCTGGCATATACCAGCATAAAAAAAGCCTTACTATTTACACAGTAAGGCTTTATGAATTATAAAAATTAAATTACTTATCTTTTTTATTGCCACCGCCAAATACAGAGAAGTGTACATAACGCTTAGGGTTAGCTTTTAAATCAATCATGAGTTCATCCAGGTTTTTTGAAGCATTATTTAAATTCTGATACATTTTATCGTCGTTTAATAATAATCCTAAACTGCCTTTTCCACTTTTAATTCCAGAAATTACACTTTGTAAATCAGCAATAGCATTGTTAGCATTATCCAAAGTCTGTTTAAAGTTAGCTGCAGCAAACTTATCGGTAACGGTATTAATATTGGTTAAAATATCACTGATTTTTTGATTGTTATTATTTAAGTTAGCCGTAATTCCTTCTACATTTTTAAAGATGGCTTCGATGCGTGCGCTTTCTGAACCGACTAAACCATCCACTTTTTTCGAGGTTGTCTCTAATGAGGCTAGTGTACCTGCGATACTGTTAAAGCTTTTATCAACATTTTTCTGAAAGTTGGGATTCAGGATAGAATTTACACTGCTTAAAATAGAATCCATTTTTCCGATAATCAATTCGGCTTTCTTTTGAACCGGTTGCACTTGTTCCAGTAAACCCTTTTCAACATTGGCATTTAAGGTGTATCCATCTTCGGCCATTTTTTTTGAATTACCTAACGACATGACAATGGCCTTGCTGCCCAACAGGTCTGTACCTTCTAAACGGGCAATACTATTTTCCGGGATTTCATATTTACTGTTTATGCTCAGGGTTGCAATAATACTACCATCTCCCTGCAAATCCAGTTTGGCCACCCGGCCTATCTGATAGCCATTAATAAGCACTGGTTTTGATACTGTTAAACCATCAACTCTTGTGTATTTTGCATATAATGTAGTTTCATTTGAAAAAATTGAATTTCCTTTCAGAAAATTATATCCAATTATTAATAAAGCAATGGCAAATGCAGCTAAAATACCTACTTTGGTTTCGTTCTTAATCTTCATGAGTGTTTTATTTAATGGTTACAAGTATTGAAGTGTTTTTCTCCACTTGTAAGAGCGTAAATATTTCTTGGTGCTAAACCTTATAAATACATCAAGGCAGCACTATTTGTTTGGTATCTGTTTTATATTTTTCCAAAGTTAAAATAACTATCATTTATAATGCCAGTTATTTTACCTCAATATTTTTTTTATACGTTTTTATTGCATCTAATATAGAATTGGCAATCTCATTCTGTCCATTTTGTGAGTTAATGTATTTTTCTTCTTCTGTATTTGAGATAAATCCTACCTCTGTTAAAACTGCTGGCATACCACAGCGCTGCAATACCAAAACCCCCTGTTCTTTAACACCCCGGCTCAGCCGTTCATCCCGTTTGATATAACTGTTCTGTATTAATTTGGCAAATTTAATGCTTTTGTCCCGAAAGGTATTTTTTAAAAGCGATAAAAGAATAAAACTGCTTGGATTGCCTGGATCATAACCATCATATTTACTTTTGTAGTTTTTCTCCAATTTAATATCGGCATTTTCCCTAATGGCCGCATCCTGTTCCTTTAACCGATGAGATCCTGCAACCAATGTTTCCACTCCTTTGATATGCTTATTACCTGGCGGCATAGAATTACAATGGATGGATATAAAAAGATCTGCATTAGCGTCATTAGCTATTTCTGCACGTTTGTATAAATCAACATCTATATCTGTTTTACGCGTAAAAATTACTTTAATTTCCGGCATTTCCTCATTCAGTAAAACACCTAATTTTAGTGCAACTTTTAACGCAATATCTTTCTCTTTCGAAAAACTGCCTGATGCTCCGGGTTTTCTACCGCCATGTCCCGGATCAATAACAATTGTTTTGATTTTATATCCCTGAGCAGGAACTTTTTCAACAGCCAGTAACGAAAATAAGATGATGGTAATGAGAAGTTTGATCTTCATGCATGCAGGATGTTAAAATGACGTTTCAGCTATGCGTTTATAATTTTTGATTGCTCTGACAATTCCACTTACAATTTCATTCTGTCCTTCAGGAGAGTTCATATAGTCTTCTTCTTCAGGATTACTGACGAAACCTATTTCTGTTAATACAGCAGGCATTGCTGCACGTGCCAGTACTGCAAGGCTTTTCTCCTGTACTCCTCTGTTAATACGGCCGGCATTAACATATTCTTGTTGAAGCAATGAAGCAAACTTTAAACTCCTCTCTCTATTGGTTTGTTTCATTAAGGATAACATAATGTCACTTTCAGGAGTGTTGGCAATAAATCCCTCGTAGTTTTTCTGGTAATTTTCTTCCAGAAACATGGAGGCATTTTCCCTTTTGATCACATCATCCTGCTCTCCCAAACGTCCGGTTCCCGACACAAAAGTTTCTGTTCCTCTGGTTGAGGTACTTTTGGAAGTAATAGTTCGGTAAACAGGAACTTTTCTGCCCTTTACTTTTTTATAATAATCTACCACTCTCGATACTCTGACAGGCATATCATTCAAGTGAATGGAAATAAATAAATCGGCTTTTGCATTGTTTGCAATATTGATCCGCTCGTACAAAGGAATAAATACATCCGTTTCTCGGGTATAAATAACTTTGATATCCTTCAAGCTATCCTGAAGTGCGCGGCCAAGGTTTAATGCGGTTTTAAGTGCCACATCTTTTTCCTTCGAGTATACACCGTGGGTTGCACCGTCTTTACCACCGTGACCAGCATCAATTACAATTGTTTTGATTTTGTATCCCTGTGCAAATACCTGATTATCAATTAAATTTGATAGCGCTAAATAAATAATAATGGTTAAAATGGATTTAAGATACATCAATGGTATATTTTTCACTAATTTTGAACGTTTTTGATTAAACATTTGTGCAAAAATAACATTCAAATACGAATTTGAAACCCCTCAAGACTTCTATTTTACTAATATCTGTCATTTTATTAACACATGCTGTTGGTAAAGCTAACGCATTTTCTCATTTTTCATTGCAACAGATCATTCAACAAGATACCACTAAAAAGGATTCTATTAAAAAGACAGGGAAAAATAACAGCAGTATAGACCAGAAAGTGGAATACAAAGCAGAAGATTCGGTTAAAATGAGTGCCGATAAAAGCATTGTTTATTTATACGGGAATGCCAGAGTGGTATATGGTGATTTTGAGCTGGATGCGGCCTATATCAAATATGATAAAAAGCAAAATTCTATTTATGCCCGTGGGGTTAAAGATCCGAAAACCGGAAGATATACCGGGAGACCGATCTTTAAATCGGGTGCCGAAGGTACGGCCATAGCAGATTCTATTTTTTACAATTCGGAAACAACCCGGGCCAAAGTATATGGCGTTTTTTCTGAACAGGAAGGCGGCTTTTTCTCTGGTGGGCAAAGTAAAAAGCAAATAGATGATGAATTACACGTCAAAAACGTAATGTATAGTACCTGTAACCTACCTCATCCTCATTTTGGACTAATGATTTCAAAAGGGGTGGTAACTGAGAAGCAGATTATTACCGGTCCGGTTTACATGATAATTGAAGATGTTCCTACTTTTCTGGGGCTACCATTTGCATTTTTTCCAAAACCGAATAAACGAACATCAGGTGTGATTCTGCCTACACCAGGTGAAGATGCGACAAGGGGTTTTTTCTTGCAAAACGGTGGTTATTATCTCGGATTGAACGATTATTGGGATGCCAAACTTCTGGGTTCGATTTACACCAATGGTTCTTATGAAACCAGTTTATTAAGTAATTATACCAAAAGATATAAGTTTAACGGAAATATAAATCTGGCATACGCTAGTTTTAAAGATGGTTTGGAAGGCACCGAGGCTTTTAACAATCCGACTAAAAACTTCAGCATTAACTGGAGCCACAGCCAAAATGCCAACGCCAATCCCGGTACAACATTTAGCGCTAGTGTAAGATTGGTATCAACAGGAAGAAAGGGATATTATAGAAATACTGCGGCCGGTACTACTTATGATATCAATACCATAGCTACCAACTCAACAAGTAGCAGTATCAGTTATGCGAAGGCTTATACAAACGGTATGAATTTCTCTTTGGCGGCATCAAGTGACCAAACACTAAGTACCAGGGCAATATCGCTTAGGTTGCCCGAAATGACATTTAACGTACCTACATTTAACCCATTTAGTTCTAAAAATGCTGTTGGGGAACAAAAATGGTATCAGAAAATTACAGTGGGCTACAGTTTACAGGGCACAAACCGTATCGATACTTTTGATAGTTTACTGTTCCAAAATGATGGTTTGAAGCGTTTGAGAAGTGGTTTTGCGCACAGTATCCCTTTAAACATGTCTTTTACGGCATTGAAATACTTAAACTTTAGTTTGGGAGGTACTTATAACGAAGTTTGGAATTTTCAGAGTGTTAACAGAAGATACACCAGTTATGCGGATAATACCTTTTCTTTTAGGGAAGATACTGTTAGTGGTTTTAAACGAGCTGGTAGTTATAGCCTGTCAACCAGTATGTCGACTAAAATTTATGGTAGAAGAGATTTTAATCCGGCTGGCAAAATCCAGGCGTTGCGGCATGTAATGACTCCGAATGTTTCTTTCTCTTATTCTCCTGATTTTACCAAAGCTGGCGCCGGACCTTTCAGACCAGCAAGAGATCAGAATGGAAATCAGATTTATACCAGTGGACAACCCTTAAAATATTCCATTTTTGACGGTATGGCTCAGCCAGGTTCGTTTGGTGGGCCCAACGCCTCTATTGGCTTCGGTTTAGATAATACCGTTGAGCTGAAAGTGCGCAATAAAAACGATACAACCGGAACCGGCTCGAAAAAAATTCCGATTATCCAGGGTTTGAGTTTTAGCGGCTCCTATAATTTCCTGGCCCCATCTTATAAATTATCTACCATTGGTTTTAGTGGCCGATCGCAGTTTACGGATAAATTGGGTATCAATTACAACGGAACCTTGGATCCATATGCTTTAAAAGATACTACTGTAAATGGCCAAACGATTAAAATCAGAGAGGACCGTTTATTTTTTCAAAGAAATCAATTCCTGCCACGTTTAACCAGTTTTGGTTTCTCATTCGATTACAGCTTAAATCCGGAGGCGTTAAAACGTAAAAATGAGGCTAATGACAAATTAGGTGCGGCAGCTAACAAAAAAGGATTGACTGATATACAATCTGAACAATTGGCGGCAATCAGCCGTGACCCGAATGCCTTTGTTGATTTTAACATTCCCTGGAATTTTTCATTCTCTTACAGTTTTCAATATTCGAATGATGGAAACACTAATACAGTTTCGAATACTTTAAACTTTAATGGTGACGTTAACTTAACACCAAAATGGAAAATTACCTTTAATTCAGGTTACGATTTTAAGAACAATGGTTTAACCCCTATGAATTTGGCCATTTACCGCGATTTACATTGCTGGGATATGAGCGTAAACTGGGTTCCATACGGTGCTTATAAAAGTTATTCCGTTACCATAAAGGTAAAGGCATCAATATTGCAGGATTTAAAATTGAGCAAAAGACAGGGTTTTTACAACACATACCGATAAATTTATGCTAGCCGAAATTATTACCATTGGTGATGAGATACTCATTGGCCAGATCGTTGATACCAATTCTGCGTGGATGGCTAAACAGTTAAATTTAATTGGGGTTTCCGTAAAGCAGATTACCTCGGTTTCTGATGATGAACAGCATATTTTAGAGGCACTCGAACTTGCTGAAAAACGTGCAGATCTGGTTTTAATTACTGGGGGCCTCGGACCGACTAAAGATGATATTACCAAAAAAACTTTGGCAAAGTATTTTGATATGGGTTTCCGTAACGATGCCGCTGCATTGGAAATGGTGCGTCAGATTTTCGAAAAATACAAGCGTCCGCTATTGGATATCAATATACAGCAAGCCGATGTTCCTGATGGTTGTGAGGTAATTGTCAATAAAAACGGTACGGCACCTTGTATGTGGTTTGAGCAAAACAATACCATTTTTGTATCCATGCCGGGTGTACCTTATGAAATGATGTACCTGATGGATGACGAGATCCTTCCCAGAATTAAAAAGCGATTTAAGCTGCCTTTTATCGTACACAAAACTATCCTTACAGCAAATATTGGTGAATCCTTTCTCGCCAAGGAGATTGAGGAAATTGAAGCTCACTTGCCATCACATATCAAATTGGCTTATTTGCCAAAATTAGGGCAGGTCCGCTTGCGTTTATCAGCCAAAGGTAATCACGAATTGGAATTAGACAGAGAGGTTAAGACCTATGCCAGACAGATCATTTCAAAAGTGAGCAGGTTTGTGGTAACGGATGAGGATATTCCAATGGAAAAGGCCATTCTGGACCTAATGAAAAGTAAAGGAATGACCTTATCTACCGCAGAAAGTTGTACCGGCGGTTATATTGCACATTTAATTACACAACATCCCGGCTCTTCATCTGTTTATTGGGGCGGGGCAGTAGCATACGCCTACGAACTCAAAGAATCTATTCTGGGCGTAAAAGAAAGTACCTTAGCCACTTTTGGAGCCGTAAGCGAGCAGACAGTAACGGAAATGGCAGAAGGGGCAGTTAAACACTTCAAAACGGATTATGCAATTGCAGTTAGTGGTATTGCAGGCCCGGATGGTGGTACAGTTGAAAAACCGGTTGGTACAGTATGGATTGCAGTTTCTTCAAAACACAAAACGGTAGCTAAGGTGTTTAATTTCAGTAATAAACGGATTCAGAACATAGAACGTTCTGCTGCCTCAGCCTTAGCTATGCTATTAAATGTCCTTAAAGAAACCGTTTAGAAAGAATAAAAACTGTATTTTTGTAGCGTTACCAATATAAAATACTGTAATTTAATATGGCTCAATACGAACTATTGTTACCAAAAATGGGTGAAAGTGTTGCAGAAGCAACGGTAATTAAATGGGTAAAACAACCAGGAGATGTTATTGATCTGGACGATACCATTTTGGAAATCGCGACAGATAAGGTAGATTCTGAGGTTCCATCTCCTGTTGCGGGTAAATTGGTAAAACAATTATTTGCTGCAGATGAAGTTGCCCAGGTAGGTGATGTAATCGCCATTATTGAAACTGAAGACGGCGATGCACCCGCGACTGAATCACCGGTTACCGAAACGCCGGTGGCAAAAGAAAATACAGCCTCTATTCCCGGAATTGAACAACTACCTGATCATAATAATCCTGTAACAACCACTGATTTCAGCTCATCTGATCGTTTTTACTCTCCTTTGGTGAAGAGTATTGCAGCCCAGGAAAATATTTCATTAGCTGAGTTGGATGCCATTAAAGGTTCTGGCGTGGATGGACGTTTAAATAAAGATGATTTATTGGATTATATCGCCAGAAAAAACGGCGGTGCTGTAAAAATGGCTACCATGGTATTAACTCCTCCTCCTCCGCAAGTTGAAGAAGTTGTAGCACATCAAACTGAGCCCTCAACACAAGCTCCGGTTACCAGTAAACCTTCTACAACAAGTATTAATGGTGCAGATGAAGTTATTGAGATGGATAGAATGCGCAAGCTGATTGCCGACCATATGGTAATGAGCAAAAGTACTTCGCCACACGTAACTTCGTTTGTAGAAGCCGATGTGACCAATATGGTTTTATGGCGCAATAAGGTAAAAAACAGTTTTGAGAAGCGTGAAAATGAAAAAATAACGTTTACCCCAATATTTGTAGAGGCAGTTGCCAAAGCGATCAAAGATTTCCCGATGATCAACGTTTCTGTTAACGGCACGCAGATCATTAAAAAAGGAAATATCAATATAGGTATGGCCGCTGCCTTACCAAGTGGTAATTTAATCGTTCCGGTAATTAAAAATGCGGATCAGTTAAATTTAGTCGGCTTAACCAAAGCTGTTAATGATTTAGCTTCAAGAGCAAGAAATTCTAAATTAAAGCCCGACGAAACGCAGGGGGGGACTTTTACACTGACCAACGTTGGTAGTTTCGGAAACGTAATGGGTACGCCGATTATTAACCAGCCACAGGTGGCTATTTTGGCGGTAGGTGCCATCAAAAAGAAACCCGCTGTTTTGGAAACCGAACATGGCGACGTGATTGCGATCAGGCATATGATGTTCTTGTCATTATCCTATGATCATAGGGTTGTAGATGGTTCATTAGGAGGAATGTTTGTAAGAAGGGTTGCTGATTATTTAGAGAGCTGGGATTTGAACAGGGAAATCTAATTAGTTCGCAATTTTCAGTTAACGGTTTTCAGCTAGTATAATGACAATAATTTAAACAATTCAACAGTTTAACAATCAATAATGTTAGCGTCAAATTTAAAATCAATAGTTTCAGATAAGGTGTTGCATGCCAAATGGTTAAATACTTTATCATATATGGAAAATGCAGGTGCGAAGAAGATTTCCGCTTCAGAGCATAAAGAAAATGTAAATCTTATTGTTCTTAAACACGCTGCAGAAGAACACCGTCATGCCTACTACTTAAAAAAGCAGATTTCGAAAGTTGACGAGGCGCTTTGCAAAACTTACACCAATGCCGAGTTGCTATCACCAAATCATACCAAATATTATTTACATGCTTTGGATATTGCAGTTTGTCGTTATTTAAAAGCTGTGTTTAATCTATCTGGTTATGATTTAAAATTTGCGGCTTATTTATTTGTTACTTATGCTATTGAGGTTCGTGCAGATGAATTATATCCAATTTATCAGGCAGTTTTAGATGAAGCAAAGAGCAAGGTAAATGTGAAATCGATTATCCTGGAAGAAGAAGGCCATTTAGAGGAAATGATGAACCAGCTGGTTAGTTTTTCTGACGATTGGGAAAACCATGCGGCTGAGGTAATTAAAATCGAAAAGGCTTTATTTGAAGATTGGGTTGCTGCTTTAGCTGCAGAACTACCAGTAGGCGCCTAACCATACATCATATTATTGCATATTAGGGTTTTAAGGCATTAGTCTTTTAAACAGAAAAGAAATCAAGTTTGCCTAGCACATAAGCTATTAAACTTGACTTCTTTCATTTAAAACCAATCCAGCTTCTCCTTGTTTCTAAATAAAGATAAATATCATGGCTAAATTCTCAGAGTTAATTAATGGAGATAAACCTGTGCTGGTTGATTTTTTTGCTGAATGGTGTGGTCCATGCAAAATGATGAAGCCTATTTTAGAACAATTAAAATCACAGGTTGGCGATTCGGTGTCCATAATTAAGGTTGATATCGACAAAAATCAACCTGCCGCTTCTTCATTCAATGTTCAAAGCGTTCCAACCCTAATTCTGTTCAAAAAAGGAAAGCAGGTATGGAGGCAAAGTGGCGTTTTGCAGGCTTCGCAATTGAAGCAGGTAATTGATGCCCATGCTTAAACTTGCAATACGCTTTTTGGCGTAACTGCAAATATGCGCTCATTTGTTTTGGGGTAGATATTGTAAAGTCCTGTAAACAAGCTGAAAGCAGGCAGAACGGCGTATTCCCGTCCAAAATAAAAACAAGGGAATTTTAACCTTTGCTTTGCCTTTCCAACAATCGTAACACCGGGATGGATATGTCCGCTGATGGGATATAATTCATCTTCGGTACATTTTGGTGCATCATGAATAAAACAAAACGGGCCCAAACAAAAGCTGGGTTCATGTATTTCGATATTCATTGCTGCATAATTGGCGTTCGAAAGCCGGTCGTGATTTCCTTTTACCAATAAAAAGTTAAGTTCCTGATATTGCTTTCTCCATTCGGCGAACTCATCAATATCTGTATTTAAACCATGGTGAAACATATCACCGTTGATTAGTAATGTTTTAGGACGATATTGCTGAATCAATAAGTTCAAACGTTGTAAATCGGTTTGGGCAATGGTTGATGGCACTTGCAAACCTGCCTGTCGAAAATGAGCAGACTTACCCAAATGTAAATCGCTTATGGCTAAAAGCTGATGTCTGGGTAAAAACAAAGCCCTTTCTCTATCTAAAATCAGTTCTTCACCCTGGCTTGTAATGGTCATTTATTTACGCTATTATCATCCTGAGCCTGTCGAAGAATCTTTTAATTTTAGACAGGTTACAAGAAATGTTTTTATTTAATTTTCTCTGCTTCGGCTTTCATTCTGGCAATCCGGTGTTCTAATTCTTCTGAACTCATATTTTCACGCAAACTGTCTACTTTAATAGGAAAAGACAGTGGGGTAAAACTCTTTGGATTGGTGATAATAATTGCTCCATCCTGGATTCTTTCTAAGGCGGCTGCCAATCTGGGTTCCTCCAGTTGTTGATAAAAAACCTCATCGTATGCCTGTCGCAAAAGTAAATTATGTTTGTCGTAATCACTAAAAACATTAAAAAACAGACCAGCAGATGACTGGAGATGTTTATTAGCTACATATTTTCCCGGATATCCCTGAAAAACGAGTCCGGAGATGCAGGCAATATCCCTAAACTTTCGTCTTGCCATTTCAGTTGAATTGATGCTATGTGTTATATCTTCGGTTAAATTCTTAGGTGAAAAAACTTCGTAGGCAATCGATTCGTCCATAGGGATTTCCGTTTCACTCAAGAGTTCAAAACCGTAATCGTTCATGGCAATAGAAAAACTGATGGGCAATAATTTACTTAAACGATAGGCAACAAGGGCTGCCAAAACCTCATGTACCAAACGGCCTTCAAAAGGGTATGCAAAGAGGTGAAAACCCTCTTTATTATTGATGAGTTCTATCAATAATTCGTCGTTTTGTGGTACATGAGAACGTTTTTCTTGTAGTAAGAACAATGGGTAGACCGAGTCTAATTCTTCATCCTGATGGTTTTTATCCAGTGCTTCATTATATTTTTTTCTTAAAACCGATCCCAAATTGGATGATAGGGGGAGGCGGCCACCATTCCAGCTCGGAGAGATGGCATTTTTCTGTTTACTCACCCGCACTACAACCGTCATATCTTTCACCTGTACAAACTCCAAAACCCTTCCGGCCAGGCGGAAATTATCTCCAGCCTTCAGGCGGGTAACAAAGTATTCTTCTACCATGCCAATGTAACCACCGGAAATGAATTTTACTTTCAACATCGCGTCACTCACAATGGTACCGATATGTAACCTGTGCCTCATGGCCAGTTGCCTGCTCTTCACCTTCCAAAGCCCATCTTCATCCCTTATTACCTTTTTAAATTCGGTATAGGCACTCAAACTATCTCCTCCGGAGGTAATGAATTGCATTACCCAGGTCCATTCTTCGGGTAGCATAAGTTTAAAGGCATGGGTATTTTTAATTTCTTCATAAATGATCTTATCGTTAAACCCATCGCCTATGGCCAGGGTAACCAAATACTGAATCAAAGTATCAAATACCATGATAAAGGGCTCACGGCTTTCTATATTGTTTGTTTTTGCTGCCTCCTTAATCGCTGCCGCCTCCACCAGTTCTAAAGCATGCGTCGGTAAAAAATATATTTTAGAAATTTCGTGAGGAGAGTGGCCGGAGCGTCCTGCTCTTTGTAAAAACCTGGCCACACCTTTTGGCGATCCGACCTGGACTACTGTATCAACGGGTTTGAAATCTACACCCAGATCTAATGATGAAGTAGCGATAACGGCTTTAAGCTGTCCGGTATGTAAGGCATCCTCAATCCAGTTGCGGAGTTCGAAATCTATCGATCCATGATGTATGGCAATGCGTCCGGCAAGTTCGGGTTCAATGTTCAGTAAATGCTGATACCACATTTCCGATTGTCCGCGGGTATTGATGAAAATCAGGGTAGTTTTACTTTTCTCTATGATGGGTAAAAGCTTATAGGCTAGCTTCAAACCTAAATGCCCCGCCCAGGGCAAGGTATCAATATCATCAGGTAAAATGGATTTGATCTGGATTTTCTTTTCCAGGTCAGCCTTAACAATAATTCTTTTGGCATCTAGATTGGGTTCCAGTACATCTAAAGCTTCCTCAATATTTCCAATGGTTGCAGAAATCCCCCAGATTCTTAAAAACTGTTCTTTTTCGAGTTTTTGTAAACCTTTGATGCGCGAAACTGCTAATTCAACCAATACACCCCGTTTGCTGCCTAAAAGTTCATGCCATTCATCTGCCACAATGCACTTGAGATTTCGGAAGAGTGTTGAAGAACCTTTTTGTGCGAGCAGCAGGTGCAGGCTTTCCGGGGTAATCAGCAGAATTTCGGGCATGGATTTTTTCTGCTGTAATTTCTCTGCCTGCGAGGTATCGCCATTGCGTACGCCAACGTGCCAATCTAATTCCAGTTCCAGCAAGGTTTCCCGCATTGCCCTGGCAATATCTTTAGCCAACGAACGCAAGGGAGTGATCCAGATCAATTGTAACCGGTCTTTAGCTTTTTTATTATGGTTTGCTGAGGCATTTAAAGCTTCAATTACTACCGCTAAAAAAAGTGAAAATGTTTTTCCGAAACCGGTAGGCGCGTTTACCAAACCACTGTAGCCATTAAGATAACACTGCCAGGCCTCTTCCTGAAATTGAAAAGGCCTGCGTTTATTTGCCTTTAACCAGGCTTTTATCTTTTTATAACCTTTGGTTTTGGTTTGGTCCATTCTTTTTGTCTTTTCCTAATTATATTTTATATTGATATGTTTATAGTTTTTTTGAAAAGCAATTACAGTAATGCTTCGGTTACAGCAGCCCCGCCATACGCTTTACCTTTTTTGTGATTTTTTGTTGTAATGTGAATGATATCTAACAAAAAAGGGTGCCGCTTCTGTCGGGTTTAAAAAACGTTGGGCAATTCGTTCAAACTAAATCTTTGCTTCGGTCTGCGGGGACACAGGCCATGGCACTCTATAAGGTAGATTGCAATAGCTGCCTCAAGTCCTCCAAAGTATTAATTTCATCAGCTTTTTTATCTTTTCGCCACCGCAATATACGTGGAAAACGTAAAGCTAAACCTGCCTTGTGGCGTTTGCTTTCTGCAATTCCTTCAAAGGCAATTTCAAAAACCAGTTCAGGTTTTACGGTACGTACCGGACCGAATTTTTCAATCGCATTACGGTTTACAAAAGCATTTACTTCTTTAATTTCCTTATCAGTTAAGCCAGAATAGGCTTTGGCAATCGTGACTAAATTTTCACCATCGCGAACGGCAAAGGTATAATCGGTAAAGAAATTGGCCCTTCTGCCACTTCCTTTTTGGGCGTATATCATTACTGCATCAACCGTATAGGGATTAATTTTCCATTTCCACCAATCACCACGCTTTCTTCCGCTATGATAGTGGGAACTTAGTTTTTTAAGCATAATACCCTCACTGTTAATGGAACGCGAGGTTTGTCTTAAATCTGCCAACTCCTCCCACGAGCTGCAATTGATTATGGGAGATATCATCACCGGACTTTCGTCCAAATCGCCTATCAACTGCTCTAGTGTGTGACGCCTTATACTCAAAGGTTCTTCTCTGAAATCCTGGGCTTCATATTCTAAAATATCGTAAACAAAAAAAACTATGGGTGCATCGTCCAGTTGTTTTTTGCTAATCGTTTTGCGGTTTAAACGTTGTTGCAATGTGCTGAATGACAGAACCTGTTTATCTTGCACCGCCAGTATTTCGCCATCTAAAACCACACCATCAGGCAAAACATCGATCATAAAATGTAATTCGGGAAACTGTTCGGTAACCAGCTCCTCACCACGGCTCCAGATAAAAAGTTCTCCGTTGCGCTTAACAATCTGTCCGCGGATCCCATCCCATTTCCATTCAGCCTGCCATTCAGCAATATCACCCAGTTTTTCTGGCTCTTGCTCTAAAGCATAGGCCAGGCAAAAGGGGTAAGGCCAGGAGTTATCGGTATTGACATGGATGCCATTGATCAGTTCGTGAAAAGTAATTTCATATGGATTCCATTTTCCCATGATACTGTGCATAATCTGGGCACTATCTAAACTGCTTTGTTTGGCCAAAGCATTCACCAGCATTTTGTTGGAAACACCAATCCTGAAATTACCTGAAATCAGCTTGTTAAAGATAAAACGTTCCTGTGTTTCGAGTTTGTTCCAGGCATTTAAAATGAAATCTTTTTTGGTTTCATCGTCTTTACCTTCTAAATCGTGCAAATCTTCAATCCATTTATGCAATTGAAAATCTGATGTATTTTCGGCAGGGGGCAATAGCAAAGCAATGGTTTCACTTAGATCGCCCACATTGGCATAACTTTCGGCGAATAACCATTCTGGTGTTTGGGTAATTTCTATGGCCCAATATTTTAATAAGGCTGATTTAATTGGTCTTTTAGGTTTTTTGCCTGTAAATAACGCAATTACCCATACTTTATCTTTATCGTCGGCATAGTTAAAATAATCAACAAGGGCCGCGATTTTATCGTTGGTTTTATTGCTCAGTTCGAGCTGCTGGATGAGTTTTGCAAAACGTTTCATGGCTATTTATTTTCGTTTTGCTCGGCTAAATCAACTTTGTTTTCTTCGTCATCTTCCTGGCCAAACCTGGTTAAAACTTCTGCAGCCTCTATTCCTTCATCATTTAAAAAGCGGCTAAAGGCAGCTGTAAAACCATGGGTAACATATACTTTTTCGGCACCTGTTGCGGTAATGGCCTCCATTAAACCTGGCCAGTCTGCATGGTCACTCAGGGCAAAACCGGCATCAGCACTTTGCCAGCGGCGATGCGCCCTTACCTGCATCCAGCCAGAGCATATGCCGGTAACCGGATGTGATAAATTTTTGATCCATCGGCTATCTCGCATCGCTGGTGGTACAATTACAATTCCTTTCTGTAACTCATCTTTTGTGGTTTCGGGTGTAATTCTAATGGTTTTCGGAAGATGTACACCAGCCTCTATAATCACCTCATTAAGGTTGGCAATGCTGTTATGTACGTAAATAGGGGTGTCGCCAGCCAGGTTTTTAATCAAACGCTGGGCTTTGCCCAAGCTATAGGCAATTAGTACGCTTGTTTTCTGTTGATTGATGTTATCGTTAACCCAGTTCTTGATTCCTTTGAAAACAATTTCCTGCTTTTGCCATTTGTAAACCGGCAGGCCAAAAGTGCTTTCAGAAACAAAAGAATGGCACTTTACAGGTTCAAATGGTGTGGTGATGCCATCATCTTCAATCTTATAATCACCAGAGATGACGCAAATTTCGCCTTTGTATTCCAAACGTACCTGTGCAGAGCCAATAATATGTCCGGCGGGAAAAAAAGAAATGTTAACGCCATTACGGGTAATGCTTTCTCCATACTCGAGTGTTTCTACATTTAAATCTTCACTGATCCTGCGTTTGATGATGGGTTTGGTTAACGTATGGCAGAGGTAATATTTATTTCCGAAGCGCACATGATCACTGTGCCCGTGTGTAGTTACGGCATAATCTACAGGCCACCAGGGGTCTACATAAAAATTGCCCTGTTTACAGTAGATCCCTCTTTTCGTAAATTCTATTAATGCCATAGCTATTAAACAATAAAATTAATGATTAGTTTTAGATGATTATCGGCTAAATACCCGATAATTTAAAATATCGGCTAAATACCCGATAAATAGAAATATCGGCTAATTAGCCGATATTATTTTAAAATGTAAATAATAAATTCGATATTGTAAGATGATTTGTATTATAACAGGTGATATTATAGGCTCCAGGAAGATTAAAGATAGCTGGTTATCAGACCTAAAGACGGCCTTAAAAGTTGTTTCTGATCATAGTAGTAAATGGGAAATTTATCGCGGGGATAGTTTTCAATTGGAAATAGAACCAGAAAATGCCATCAGAACCGCAGCCTATTTAAAAGCGTGTATTAAGGTAAATAAACCTGCAGACGTAAGGATGGGAATTGGAATCGGGACACTAAAAAATAAGCGTAAAAAACTTTCAGAATCCAGTGGCGACGCTTTTGTGTATTCCGGAGCGGCATTTGACAGTTTAAAACAGGCCAAAGTCAATTTGGCGGTTAAAACAGATTCTATTGATTTTGACGAAGAAATTAACGTTTTAATCAAGTTATCGCTGATTGCGATGGATAGCTGGGGCGTTGTAGCTGCCGAAATGGTAAAACTGGCATTGGAAAATAATGATTTGTTACAGAGTGAACTGGCAGCTATCTCAGGCCGAACACAATCGTCTGTAAGTGAGGCATTAAAAAGGGCGCATTACACCGAAATTATGGAAATGGACAGGATTTACCGTAAAAAACTGAAACAAATGATTTTAAAATAATGGATATCTATTTAATCAAACTTATTCTTGCCCATTTGATCGGAGATTTCTTTTTACAGCCAGATGCCTGGGTAAAAGATAAGGAAAGAAAAAAATTAAAATCAAGCAGGCTCTATTTACATGTGGTGATACATGTAGCTTTGATATTTGTTGTTTTTTTAAGTTTTAATGTTTGGAAAACGGCATTAACGATAGGGGTAATCCATTTGATTATTGATGCATTAAAATCCATCTTTCAAACCCATAAAAATGCCCGGATACTGTTTTTTGTTGATCAGGTTTTGCATTTTAGCTCAATTGTGGCGGTATGGCATCTTTTCTACAAAGGAAGTTTGAATATTGGCTTATTTAATGATCAGCATATCTGGGTACTCCTTTCAGGTGCTTTGTTTTTAACCCTGCCTACATCGATTATCATGAAAGTGATTATTGCCAAATGGATTCCGGATAATCAGCCTGACAGCCCAAAATCATTGGAGAATGCAGGTAAATACATCGGGATATTGGAAAGGACATTGATTTTTCTGTTTATTCTTACCAATCATTTTGAGGCCGTTGGTTTTTTACTTGCAGCGAAATCCATATTCCGGTTCGGTGATTTAAAAGAAAAACACGATCTTAAACTAACCGAATATGTACTGATTGGAACTTTGTTAAGCTTTGGTATCGCCATTTTAACCGCCATGCTGATTCAAAGGTTTATTGCATAAAAAAAGCAGCCCTAAAGCTGCTTTGAAATTTGGTTATCTTGCTCCCGGAGGGCAATTTTCTTTTAAAAACTTAGTATAAGTTAAAGATAAATGTTTACTGGTTCCTTCACCTTCGGAAATGCTATGGGTTCGGTTTGGATAACTCATCAATTGAAAAACCTTTCCGTTTTTAACTAATTCATTAATCAGCATTTCGGCATTTTGGTAATGCACATTATCGTCGCCCGTACCATGGATATATAACAGATTACCTTTTAAATTTTTAGCGTGCGTAACCGGCGAACCTTTAATATAGGCCTCCTTGCTTGGAAAAGGTGTACCCATATATCGTTCCTGATAAACATTATCATAAGTGAGCTGATTACCAACCGCTGCAATAGCAATACCTGTTTTATAAATTTCAGGATATTGGAACATCAGGTTTAAGGTAGAAGAACCGCCTCCGCTCCAGCCCCAAACAGCCACACGGTCTTTATCCATATAAGCATGGGTGGCCAATAATTTTTTAGCGGCCATCGCTTGATCGTGTACATTGATTACCCCAATATTTTTATAAATGCTTTTACGCCAGGTACGTCCTTTAGGAACGGGAGCGCCTCTATTATCCATTGAAATATAAATATAACCATCTTTAGCCATATCGCCATCATATAAATGATTTGTGCCTGCGCCGTCAACATCCAAAGCTGTTGCGCCTGCAGGCTCGCCATAAACATAAAATACCACAGGATATTTCTTATCCGGATTAAAATTATCAGGCTTTTTCATCCAACCATCCATTTCAATCCCATCTTCGGTAGTTACTTTAAAAAACTCAACTTTGTTTTTCTTTGCCGGTTGTTTAGCCAGTTGCGTTGTGATGCTTCCATCCATTGTAAATGGATTCCCGCTGGTAAAGTTCATCCACTCGGTAATATATCTAACAACCGAACTGTTATATGAATGGCGTGCAAAAGCAGCATTAGGTGAAATATCATAATTGTGTGTGCCCGGCAGAACAGATGGCGTAACCTGTTCCAGCTTACCTTTGCCATCTAATTTGGTTTTAAAAAGATACTTCTGAGTTGCATTTGTTGGTGAGGCCATAAAATAAACCAGGTTATTTTTTACATCGATTAATTTTACATCAATTACATCATAGTCGCCTTTTGTAACCAGGGTTTCTTTCTTTCCATCCAAACTAATCCTGTACAGGTGGTTCCAGCCATCTTTATCTGATACAATTGTAAATTCTTTATTGTCATTTAACCATTTCCATTCGTCCTGCGCATCAATCCAGGCTTTGGCTTTTTCGGTATAAACAGCTTTCGCCGATCCTGTGGCTGCATTACAGATAAATACAATGCTCTCATTCTGCTCACGGTTAAGCTGCTGTAAAATGATATTGTTGCTATTCGGTACCCACTGCATACGTGGAATATAATGCTGGATATTATCCCCTGGAACATTCAGCCAATTTGTTTTGGCTGTTGCAATATCAACTACGCCGACTTTGCAGGCGGAAGGATTTTCGCCCACCTTTGGATACTCAACAGGAATGGTAAATGGATAAATAGAATCGGTATTGTTGATCATCAGGAAATTTTTGATCTTCGTGGCATCCAATTGCCAATATGCAATAGATTTACCATCCGGGCTCCATCTAAAACCGTCACGGCAATCAAATTCTTCTTCATAAACCCAATCAAAAGTACCGTTAATCATTCGTTCTGTGCCATCCGTAGTTAAAGCCCTGGTCTCAGTACCATCAATATTTTCTACGTATAAATTGTGTTTGCTCACATAAGCAACCTTACTTCCATCAGGCGATAATTTGGCAAACATTAACGATGAGGCCGGTTTATCTTTTCCGATCTGTGTAATCTTGTTAGCGGTTAAATCAGCAAGCCAATAATCACCACGGGTATCGTAACGCCAAACTTTTTTACTGTTGGTGTAAATCAGTGCTTTTGTACCATCATCAGACAGTTGAAAACTCCTTACAGCAATAGCATTAGCTTGTCCGGCAGGTGTTAACAGCGCCCTGGATATAATTGTTTTTTTATCGTTTTTTGGGAGGGCAACCGAAATAATTTCTCCATTTGCAATCTGATAGTAAGAATTACCGTCTTTTGCCCAGTTGATATTTTGAGCTTTTGCATCAATTAGAGAACAAAATGCTATACAAGCAATTGATAATCTGAATAATAATCTTTTAATCATATATAATTTTTGGACATAAAAAAGCTTTTTAACTTTCGGGCTAATTTAAATAAAAAGCCTGCGGTTAAAAAGCTGTAATTTACCTTGAATTGGCTAATTATTCACCACCACCTTGCATGGCTTTCAAATCTTCCATCGTTACTACTTCGTAACCGGCAGGAACCTCGGTGTTAATAGCACCTACTTTGGCTTCAGAAAGAGATTTTAAAACCAGGTCCGAATTTACACCGTTGATTAATGCCGAATATTTAACCGGAAGTGCACCCAAGCCTTTGAAGAGCCCACCAGTTGTAATTGCTGGAATTTCAACGTCTTTTGTAGCCCATAATTCGTGCGCTCCGCCCTTATCGTCTTTATAGGTATATTTTTCTGCGCTAAATCCTCCGATTGTCTGTTTTTCGCCAGTGGCTTTATAGTCAGAGTATTTTGGCATCAAGGCTTCCTGTGCTTCTGTTTCAGCTTTGCTCACCTTTACTGCAAACTGTTTTTGAGCTACCGGAACATCAATCAATAATAATCCTGTTTTATCCGCAGTATTCGAAATGATATTAACTAGGGCAGGGCCATTTTCAATTTCTATTTTGGTTAAGCTGCCATTAAATTTAGTTTTAACGTCAGTTGTTGTACCATTTGCAGTTACTGCAAACACCAAAGTACCTTCGGCAACTTTTTTTTGTGCATGGGCAATTATAGCTGTACTCACTAAGATTAAAGCTACAATGCTGGTTTTGATTGATTTGAACATGTTTTTATTGTTGTTAAGTTATTTACCAATTAATTTTTTCTTTTTTTAAAAATAAGGAAACTCCTCTCTTAAAATCATCACTTTCTCTTACTCTCGCATTAATATGTACGGCGGTTTCCAAACTCTTTTCTAAATGCAGATTAACAGTTTGGGTGATCAGCTGTTTGGTAATCATTAATGAATTGCCCGAACTCTCCGTGCACAAACTTAGTGCAAATTCTCTTGTTTTTTGATGAATCTCGGATGAATTTGTTACAAAATTTATCAAATTATATTTTAATGCCTGCTCGGCAGAGAAAGTTTTTCCGGTGAGTAAAATTTCTTTAGCAATGGACTCGCTTACCTTCTGCTTTAAAAAACAGGAAACTATGGCAGGTACAAAGCCAATTTTCACTTCTGTATAGCCAAAATTACTTTCAGGGGTAGCAAAAATAATGTCACATATGGTTGCCAAACCACAGCCACCGGCAATAGCATGTCCCTCTACCTGGGCAATCACCACCTTTGGAAGGTAGTAAATAGTTGTAAACAGTTTTTTTAGATGATTGGAATCAGCAACATTTTCTTCAAATGTATTGTGCTGTAATTGCTGAAGATAGGCTAAATCTGCACCCGCACTAAACGCGTCGCCTTTTGCATTTAATATGACCACTTTTACAAGGTCATCTTCTGATGCCCTTATAAATGCCGAGGTTAATTCCGCAACCAGTTGAGGGTTCAGTGCATTTCTTTTTTCAGGCCTGTTGATTGTTATCGTTGCTATTCTTTCAGCAACCTGATATAAAACCAGATTTTCCATGTTATTGGCTTAGTTGCACCAAATATGCTTTATTTTTCTTTAAAATATGAACATCCATATTATTATTCTCCATTTCTTTTTTCAGGATCTGAATTTGATAATCTTTATTTGTGGCATCTATGATTGCCGTTTCATATTTAATATCCGGGTGTATATTAGCTACATTAAATTTTGTATTTCCACTTATCCAGATGCTAGAAAAATTAGCCTTTCCATTTACCTCTTTGTTATTCAGATTTTCATCAGCTAAGAGTATTTTATATTGAAAGAATACAATCTGATTATTATTTAATGCAAAGTTTCCTAAAACAGTATCTTTTTTTAAACTGATCATTCGTATTTTATCTATTTGCAATTGCAATAATGCCGGCTCAACGGAAAACGTGTAATTTTTATCTTCAGTAGTTAAATCTGAAACTAAAACAGCTTCTCTTCCATTAATAAATGCAGTCGCATAATTTTTCCTCAGGGCAAAGAAAATGATTTTCCGCTGCTTGAAAACCTTCAGGTCATCGCTTACAATCAAAAGTTGATAACCGACAAGTAAAAATAACGAAGAAAACAAGAGTTGTTTATTAAGTTTTATCAACGCATAGATAAAAATGCCAAGCGAAAGGCTCAATAATATAAATTCAGGCAGATTAATCCATATTGATGAGAAGCTGGCATAGGGCAAATTGGCAATCCAGTTTAGCCCTGCATTCGTAAAATTGATGATCCATTCAAAAACCGGGGCCAGAAACCTTAGTGATGGGATCAATACAGCAACTCCCAGATACATCATCAATATTAATGGGATAGTAATGAAAAGATTGGCAAGTAAAAAGTAAAGGGGAAATTGATGAAAATAATAAATACTTAATGGAAAAGTGACAATTTGTGCCGCTAAAGACATGGATGTGAAACTCCACAATTTATCTATCCAAAAACGCTCAATGTAGATAAGTTTGTAGATTTTAGGCTGGAGATAAATTAATCCAAATACGGCAAGGTAGGAGAGTTGAAAGCCGACATCCCAGATTAAAAACGGATTGTAAACGAGTTGACAAAATGCTGAAAATGCCCATACATTATAACTGTTGGTTTGCTTCGATAAAACTTTGGCTGTTATTAAAATACTGATCATGATGGCCGAACGGACTACGGAGGGCGATAGTCCGGTCAGCAAGGCATATCCCCAGATCAAAGTGCAGATGAGCAGTAATTTTATCATTCTCAACGCCCGTTTCTTATTTAAAAAGAAAAAAATAAAATCCAAAACCACGTAAATAATTGCAACATGTGCCCCGGATACCGATAAAGCATGAATGGTTCCCGTTCTGGCGTAAGCTGATAAAGTTTCCTTACTTAAATCCGCCCGGTATCCCAAAATAAGGGTAGAGGCCACAGCAAAAGCTTCGTCACTTTTAATTAAAATTCTATATCTTGATACTTGCCTGTCTCTTATGCTTAAAGCTATTTTTATCAATGGATTACCAACATTGTTTTTGGTAGCAGCAATATGATCCTGATCTATAAATGCCTGATGATAGATATTCTGATTAGCGAGCCAGGCCTTAAAGTTAAATTCTGCAGGATTATACGGAGGTTCTATCTCCGTGTATCTAACCGAGATTATCATTTCATCGCCGTACTTTATCCTGATAGGTTTTAGACTGTCCAACTTTACATTAAGCAGCATTTTGCCCGATAACCTCATCAGCTTATTTTTTTGATAACCGGCAGTTACCTCCGCTGTAAAGCGCACGATTTCATGATTTTGCTGAGGTTCACTATTTACCCAAACTTTAAAATAATCGCATTTGGTTTTTGCAAAGTAATGTTGATTTAATCTTTCGTTGTTGAGCAGGCAAAATAAACTGCCAAGATTGAAAAAAAGCAGGTAAATGATAAAGCCAACAGCACCTTTGTAGCGATATATTTTTAATCTTTTATAGGTGAAATTTAAAAATAAAATGCTCAGTAAAATAATAGCTAAAGCGATGGTTAAGCATTTAATATAGGCAAATGTCGGAATATAATAAAAAATGCAAATGCCCAGAATAAAAGGAAACAGGATCCTGACAAAAATATATTCAGTCTTAAACATGGATTAAAATTGATAGCGTATCTGAATTTTAACTTCCGATTTCCTGTTGCCCTTAATCTCGTCCAGATAAGTACCTATTGTTTGTACATCCTGATAAATAAACAAGCCATATCGAAACCACAAATTGAGCTTTTTGATGATATCATATCTTATGTTGAGGTAGGTTCTGAAACCTTTTCCACTGTACATTCCAAAAGCAAAACTGTATAAAACGTCATCTTCATATGCGTAAATCCTACTGTTGTAGCCCGGCGTATTAAAATAGGCAAAACGTACATTTCCACTTAGCTTGGCAAACATTGGCGAATAGTTTACATCCTGATAAATAAGATATCCCAATTCCCTTTTCGCACCTCCTTTCTTATATTGCGAAACCTCGATGCGGTTTTGAAAGTGCCATTTCTTACTCAATTGCCAGTTTGTTTCTGCCCTGTATCCTGCTCTTTTTACATCGTCTAGAAACTTTACAGGTACATCGAGATCAGTGTTCTGTTGCTTTTTTTCTGATTTAAACCGAAGTAAAATTTTAAAGGTTTTGCTGGGCATATAAACGGCTTGCGCTAAAACTTCGTAACCTTTTGAAGGTTCATTAATACGGTATTTTAACCAGGGAAACCTAAACAAATCGCCATAAAAAGAAAATGCCCAATGTTTATTTGGATTAACATTTAAACCCGCATATAATCCTCTTTCGTTTACGGCTTCACTCGATTCGGATACTGCCTGATTGAAGAAACTATGGTAATCTTTGGCATAATTACGATAGGTTAAAGCTGCAGAAACTGCTGATGACAAACTCATCAATACCCCGTTAATATAAGCAAAGCCTCCACCTAAACCTTTAGCTCCTTCGCCATAGAGGTACATGTTTTTATAGGTATAATTATAAAATAATCCCAGATTGGTTAAAGATTTCCCCGTAAAACTATATCGGTCGTAAGCTGCCGTCTGTGTAATAAAACGACTCCTAAAATAGGTATGGTAGGCAATTGCGCCGATAGTGAGATCTTCGTTACTGTACTGAACGGTAGTACCCAATACAGTCTGTGCCAAAGCACCTTTATTCTTCAGTTCTGTAGGCGTTCTGTGCAAACCAGTTTGATTGATGGTAGACTGAACTAAATTTCCATCGGCATCTAACTTCTGACTTGCGTCAAGATTGCGGAACGAAACAAATGGCGTTATATCAACATTTTTGAATAAATTAATGGTTGCGGCGGCACCTCTGAAAAATGAATATTCGTTGGTAGAGTTATAAGGCCTTAAGCCCAAATCTTTTTTGGCTACGCTGGTCACATCAGGCCCTTTGCCAAAAGAAAAACCCGACCATAAAGTTAATCCCTGGCCAAATTGTTGTGTATAATCGCCAACTACCAATTTTTTTAACCTGCCCAGTTTAAATAGCGCGATGTTACCAGAATAAAAATCGAAAGGTTTGCCAAGAAATTTTTCTCCTGCATCTTTATCTAAAGTGAACGCTGCTGATAGAATTGAACTATATTGATACCGATACCGCATCTGAAATTTTTCCGGTGGACCTAAGTAACGGTTTCCAGGTAAATCGGTGAAGCCTTTTTGTTTTTGTAAGGTTTGTGCTAAACGCATCATCAGATCATTTTCACCAGCTTGGATCAGGTTTTTTAAATTGATTTGCTGATAATCAGTGGTATTGGTTAATGTCACAAATGGAAGTAGATTTTGAATTGTTTTAACATCAAAGCCAGGAATGCTCTGTAATTCAAGCACATCTACAAGCGGACCATTTTCTTTGATGTGGGTAAAGAAATTGGCAATCTGCAAGGGTGATAAAAAGACCAAAGTATTTAATTCTTCAACTGAAGTTTTATTCAGGTTAATCGGGTGTTTACGATATCTTTCCAGCAGATCGACCAACTCGGTCATGTCATAATCATCGGGCAGGTTCTCTGCCATACTTTCCAAAATATCACGAATATCTGTTTCCTGGGTATTGGTTTGGGCGTTTGCCATAAATCCAATCATTACAAATGCAACAGTTAAAGTCTTTAATGCATGCCTGCCTCCATTCAGGAAAGTATGATACAGATAGGCAAACCACCTGATTACCGTGGCATGGCTACATAATAATAAATTTTTTAAGATATTTACTTGACGTAACCGGTTACCGGATAATGTAGATATACCAAAAAACAAATGGTTTTTGGAAAGTAAATAATAGGGAGAAAGAGCCGTCAACAATACGCACCAAATTTTCATAAGCAGTTATTTAAGCTGGTTAATAAAAAATTAGGGTGATTTTTTGTTGGTGATTCTAATATAGGAAAATATTTAAAAAATACAAAAATGTAATTTTAAATTACGCAGATCAATGTGAAAAGAAATACAGGCTGGGGGAACTGGTTAATTAGAGTTCTTGTGCCAGGTTGACTAAGAATCCTTTAAGTTTTTCTAACGAATCAATAATCTTTTGGTTTTCTCTTACACCCGTTTTATTGTTCTTTAGATAGTCTTTGGCACCTTTTAAGGTAAAACCTTTTTCATCAACCAGGTTGAAAATAATTTTAAGATTTTCGATATCTTCCGGTGTAAAAAGACGGTTGCCTTTCTTGTTTTTTTTAGGCTGGAGGATGTCAAATTCCTTCTCGTAAAAGCGGATCTGTGAGGCGTTGACATTAAACATTTCAGTCACTTCGCCCATGGTATAATACATTTTGTTAATGTCTCTTTCTTTATACGGCATATTTTGTGATTGATTATGAGTGTTTTATGTCAATTAATTAAAGTATTCAAATGTAGCTTGATTTTTCCTTATTAACGTAATAAAATTTTAATTTTGTTCCCTCCAATAATATTGAAATGACAGCAAAAGAGATTAGACAGGCATTCCTTAGTTTTTTTGAATCGAAGCAGCATCATGTAGTTCCTTCGGCACCAATTGTGGTTAAAAACGACCCTACTTTAATGTTCACCAACGCCGGTATGAACCAGTTTAAAGATCTGTTTTTAGGGGAAGCCGCCATAAAATATTCTCGGGTTGCAGATACGCAACGCTGTTTGCGTGTTTCGGGTAAACATAACGACTTGGAAGAAGTTGGCATTGATACCTATCACCATACGATGTTCGAAATGTTGGGCAACTGGAGCTTTGGCGATCCCGACCGTCCGGCAGGCGGGTATTTCAAAAAGGAGGCGATTGCCTGGAGTTGGGAATTATTGACGGAGATTTATAAAATTCCTAAGGACAAATTATATGTTACTTATTTCGAAGGCGATGAAAAAGAAGGGCTGGAGAAAGACCAGGAAGCCTACGATCTATGGAAACAATATGTGGATGAAAGTCATATTTTACCTGGAAATAAAAAAGACAATTTTTGGGAAATGGGCGATACCGGGCCATGCGGACCATGTTCCGAAATTCATGTAGATTGTCGTACCGATGAAGAAAAAGCTTTGGTTGATGGTGCTACCCTCGTTAATGCAGATCACCCCCAGGTAATCGAAATCTGGAATAATGTATTTATGCAGTTTAACCGTTTAAAAAATGGTTCATTGCAGACCTTACCAGCCAAACATGTTGATACCGGAATGGGCTTTGAGCGTTTGGTACGTGTTTTACAGGAAAAAACCTCAAACTATGATACCGACGTTTTTCAACCGATGATTCAGTTTATTGCTGAAAAATCAGGTATTAAATATGGCGCCGACGAGAAAACCGACATTGCCATGCGTGTAATGGCCGATCACATCCGTGCCATTTCCTTTGTTATTGCCGATGGCCAACTACCTTCTAATAATAAAGCTGGTTATGTTATCCGCAGGATTTTACGCAGGGCTGTACGTTATGCCTATACCTTTTTAAACTTTAAAGAACCATTTTTAAATCAATTGGTGCCGTTATTGGCCGATCAGTTTAAAGGTGTTTTTGATGAACTGATTTCGCAGCAGGATTTTGTACAAAAAGTGGTCTTGGAAGAAGAGGTTTCTTTCTTGAGAACGCTTCAGAATGGTATACAAAGATTTGAACAGGTTATTAATTCAAATATTCCATTTACACATGGTAAAGACTTAGAGGAGTTAGGTGAGAAGTGGGATAGAATGGAAGCATCATTTAGATCAAAACAAATAACAGGAGAGTTTGCCTTCGAGTTATCAGATACCTTTGGATTTCCATTAGATTTAACCCAATTAATGGCATCAGAAAAGGGTTGGACTGTTGATGTTGATGGATTTGAAAAAGAATTACAAGGACAAAAAAATCGTTCCCGTGCCGCAACCGCCATTGATACTGGTGACTGGATTATCGTAAATGCTGATGATCAAAGTGAGTTTGTGGGGTATGATGATTTGGAAATTGAAACCGAGATCTTAAAATACCGTAAAGTAAAAACCAAAGGCAAAGAACAATACCAGATTGTATTGCGCCAGACGCCTTTTTATGCTGAAAGTGGTGGTCAGGTAGGAGATACGGGGCGTTTAGAAGACCATAGCCGCCAGTTTTGGGTAGACATTACTGATACAAAAAAAGAAAACGGTCTGACTGTTCATTTTACCGATATATTGCCCGATAATCTCGAAGGTAAATTCTGGGCGGTTGTGGATGAAGATAAACGTATTTTAACTGAAGATAACCATTCGGCAACGCACTTGTTGCATGCTGCATTAAAACAGGTTTTAGGGAAACATGTGAACCAGAAAGGTTCGTTAGTGAATGCAGATTATCTCCGTTTTGATTTTTCTCACTTCGCCAAGGTAACTGAAGAAGAACTGGCACAGATTGAGGTGATCGTGAACCAGAAAATCAGACAGAACATTAAATTAAAGGAGCAACGTAATGTTCCCTACCAAGATGCTATAGAAAGTGGTGTAACGGCTTTGTTTGGTGAGAAATATGGTGATTTTGTCCGTATGATCACTTTTGATGATCACTTCTCTAAAGAGCTTTGTGGCGGTACGCATGTAAAAGCTACCGGACAGATCGGCTCGTTTAAAATTGTATCAGAAAGTGCCGTTGCAGCCGGGGTTCGCCGGATTGAAGCGATTACTGCCGATAAAGCTGAGCAATATTTTCTGGACCAAAGAAAAGAATTGGGGCATTTAAAAGCGTTGTTAAACGGAAGCAAAGACTTATCTGCAGCTGTTCAGGCTTTGCTGGATGAAAATGCAAAACTCAAAAAGGAAATTGAAAAATCGACGATTGAACGTGTGAATACTTTAAAACATGATATTGTACATCATGTAAGAGGAATCAATGGCGTTAACCTGATTGCTAAACACATTGATCTGCCGAGTGCTGAGGCGGTTAAAAACCTGGCTTTTTCTTTAAAGGATATGGTTGATAACCTGTTCCTGGTTTTTACAACAGAAATTGATGGTAAACCCGGAATAACAGTTATGCTGTCTGATCAGCTGGTGAAAAAGGGATTAAATGCTTCAAATATCGTTCGTGAACTGGGTAAGGAAATCCAGGGCGGTGGTGGTGGACAGCCGTTTTATGCCACGGCAGGAGGTAAAAATCCGGCAGGTTTAAGGGTTGTTTTGGAGAAAGCAGAAAGTTTTATACCGCATCAATAATAAATCGGAATAACACCTGGAGCTATTCCAGGGTAAAGTTTGATAAATAAAAAAGAGGCCTAAGCCTCTTTTTTATTTTAATGTCTACCGTGACCATGTTTTTCTCGGTGTCCTCTGGAGAATAAACCAGGATTTATTCTTCCGCCGTGATGACCGCGATCTACATGGTGAGGTTTGAAATGATTTTTTGGCCCACGGTATTTGATTTTACCTCCACCGTATGATGAACGGTAGTAATCTTTATGGCTAACATAGGTTACCCGGTGTGTATGAAAATCCCGGTAAGGCGTGTTTCCATGCATTACAATTTTTCTTCCATGATGCAAATCATAATCTCTATACCGTGCCGGTAAATATCTGGATCTTGTCCACCTGTTCCCATTTAAATAAACAAACTGCCTTTGAGGGACATAATAATAAGATTGTACTTCTGGAAGATAGTAATAATTAATGTTTTGGTACCCTGTAGGAACCCATGTTGGTTGATGACCGACATTTACATTAATGTTTACCTGAGCATTAGATTGATTAGATGTTAAAGCCACGATACCTAAAATCGCAGAGATGATGAATAACTTTTTCATAATAATCTATTTTATTTGTGTGTAGTTCAAATATTTCAAACGCTGTGCCAAAACATCTATTGTAACAGATATATAAAAAAGGCACTCAAAGGGATTTCTATTTAATAAATTATGGTTAATATGCTATGCCTTGGAATATTCAAAATGGTCAATAAATTGCATATAATAGATAATTACGAATTGTACATAACGTTGAGTAATTTTACTCATTACATTGAGTAAATTGTATATATGGTGTTAAAATTCTTATTTTCAATTGATTGCGCTTGTATCTTTCAATTAATATTATAAGGAAAAAGCTAATTATAGCTTACATATTTAGCAAAGTTTTTATAAGAAATTTTGATTTACTAAGCATATTGAGTAATTTTACTCATGTTATTGAGTAAATTGTTTAATATGTTTCAAAGATCTTATTTACAGGACCTTATAAAGGTGATGAATGAACCAAAAAGGTTTATTCAAGTTCTCGTAGGGCCCAGACAAATAGGCAAAACAACTTTGATCAGTCAATTGGTTAAAGAAATTAATACGCCTTACATATTTGAATCTGCAGATGCGGTTGCTGCTTCGGATAGGACTTGGTTGGAGCTGATCTGGTTCAATACCCGAGAATTGTTAAAAGAACCAGCGGTAACTGAATATCTTCTCGTGATTGATGAAATTCAGAAAATTGATAACTGGAGTGAAATTGTAAAGCGCTTATGGGATGAAGACATACGTAACGGAGTAAACCTAAAAATAATTCTATTGGGATCTTCGAGACTGCTCATTCAACAAGGACTTACCGAATCGCTTGCCGGTCGTTTCGAATTAACTTATTTAGGCCATTGGAGCTTTGCAGAAATGGAAAGTGCTTTTGGTTTTACTGCCGAAGAATATGTCTGGTTTGGAGGTTATCCTGGTTCGGCAGGATTAATTAAAGAAGAAGAACGCTGGAAAAACTATGTTTCGAATGCTTTAATAGAAACCAGTATCTCGAAAGATATTTTGATGCTTACGCGCGTTGATAAACCTGCATTGATGAAACGTTTGTTCGAATTGGGCTGTTTATATTCGAGTCAGATCCTTTCTTTTACCAAAATAATAGGTCAACTCTCTGATGCTGGTAATACCACAACCTTATCGCATTATTTGCGAATGCTAGATACCGCGGGCTTGTTGGGCGGTATTGAGAAATTTGCAGCTGATGTAATTCGTAAACGTTCATCGAGCCCTAAATTTCAGGTGCATAACAACGCATTGCTGAGCGCACAACGTAATGAGTTTTTTGATGAAATAAGGAAAAAGCCCTCAGAATGGGGCAGGATGGTGGAATCTTCAATCGGAGCGCATCTTTTAAACTGTTCTTTTATAGAAGGCTATAAGGTATTCTACTGGCGACATAGAAACGATGAGGTAGATTTTGTTCTGGAGAAACGTGGAAAAACAATTGGTTTGGAGGTTAAAAGCACCGGCCTGGTTAGCGGTACATCCGGTATGGATGCTTTCAGGAAAATGTACAAACCTGATAAGATGCTTTTGGTTGGTAGTGGTGGATTGCCCTGGCAGGAATTTCTAAAAATTTCTCCGTCCAGCCTTTTTTAACGAAAGACTAAATAATAACTATATTTGACACATCAATATTTAACCATAGCTAAAACTGTATCCGCTGTGTAACCTTTGGTTAATAAACTTATAATATTAAGAAGCTTTAAATGCCTTTACAAGAAATAAGCCCCCAAACTGCTTTCGAACTCGTTTCTGGATTAGAGATCCATGTTCAGTTGAATACAAATACCAAAATATTTTCTGCTGATAGTGCATCTTTTGGGGCTTTGCCTAATCAAAATATATCTACGGTTTCGCTGGCATTGCCCGGGGCCTTGCCCAAGTTAAATAAAGAAGTAGTGGCAAAAGCTATCCGTATTGGTTTAGCTTTAAATTGTACCATCAACCAGATCAATCATTTCGACCGGAAAAACTATTTCTATGCCGATTTGCCTAAAGGATATCAGATTACCCAGGATAATCAACCTATCTGTGTAAATGGCTTTTTAGAAATTGAATTGGCTGATGGTTCTACCAAAAAGATCGGCATTAACCGTATCCACCTGGAGGAAGATGCAGGTAAAAGTATTCATGATCAGGATGAAAACTACTCTTTGGTTGATTTAAACCGGGCAGGTGTGCCGCTGATTGAAATCGTGACTGAACCCGATATCCGGAGTTCGGAAGAAGCTTCCGTTTTGTTAAGTGAAATCAGGAAATTGGTAAGACATTTAAATGTAAGTGACGGGAATATGGAGGAAGGTAGTTTACGCTGTGATGCCAACATCTCTATACGTCCACAAGGCGATAACGGGTTTGGAACGCGCTGCGAAGTGAAAAACCTAAACTCGATGCGCCATGTGCGCAGGGCAATGGATTTTGAATTTGGGCGTCAGGTAGAAGCGATCAGCAATGGCGAAAGAATTATCCAGAGCACCTTGAATTTTGATGCCGATAAAGGGACGACTTCTCCAATGCGTACCAAAGAAGAAGCCAATGATTACCGTTATTTTTCTGATCCTGATTTACAACCTATTTATATTTCGGATGATTGGTTGGCAGAAATTAAATCTTTGATGCCGCCTTTGCCAAATGAAATTTCTAAACAGATGGTTGCCGATTTCGGGATCAGTAAAGCTGATGCAGTACTTTTTGCTGAAGATCTAGATCTGTTGAATTACTTCAACCAGGCTCAATCAGCTGTTCAAAACAAAAAAAGTTTAATAAACTGGTTAATCGGCCCAATTAGAGCTGTTTTAAATGAAAAAGGAATCACAATAACTGATTTCAAGTTAAAACCTTCACAATTGGCAGAAGCGATTAACCTCGTTGATGAGAAGAAAATCACACAACAAATCGCTATACAGCAATTACTACCCGCTGTTGAATCGACAAATGATGCTAATGTTACTGATCTGGCGCAATCATTAAATTTGCTGATTTCCGAAAACGGAGACGAACTCAATAGTTTTATTAATGAAGTGTTAAATAAATATCCGCAACAGGTAGAAGCGTACAGGAAAGGGAAAAAGGGCGTTTTAGGTTTGTTTGTCGGTGATGTAATGAAACTGGCCAAAGGAAAAGCAGACGCTAAAAAAATAAATGAATTAATACTAGAAAAACTGAAATAATGAGAATAAAACAATTGAGCCTGATCATGCTGATCGCGGTTGCTTTCACCGCATGCAAATCTAAAGATAGCTTTACAATTGACGGTAAATTCCAAAATCCTGGGGCGGAAAAGAAAGTGTTTTTGTACGGTATGCAAAATAGTAATATGGTTGCAATCGATTCAACCAATTTATCAGAGAAAGGTGAATTTAAATTCATTCGCAAAACGCCGTCGGTTGATTTCTTCAGGGTGTCAATAGGAAACCATGAGTTTATGTTGATCGCAAAAAATGGCGATGAAATTAAATTGGAAGCTGATTTGGCCGATAAAAACATGGCATATAAAATTTCAGGAGCGAATGAGGTGGAAAAATTATCAGAACTAAATGCCATCAGAAATAATTTTGCTAAACAGGTGGAAAAGTTACAGGCAGATTTTGAAGCAAAAGTGGCAACACAACCTCAAAATAGAGCAGCGGTGTTAGAATCGATGAAACCTCAATACGAATCGTACATTAATCAATTAAATGCACAGATTATAAAATTTGCGAAAGACAACAAAGGTACGCTGGCTAGTTTTTATGCCATGAACACGTTAAGCCCGCAGGAATTTGAAGCTGAACTGGTACAATTTGCCGATGAGGTTAAAGAAGAAATTAAAGGTAATGCCACGGTAGATGCTTTTGTAAAACAGATGGCGCTTTTAAAAGCCGTTCAGGTGGGACAGGTTGCTCCGGCATTTACGATTAACACAGCAGATAATAAGGCCGTAAGTTTGTCGGATTATAAAGGAAAGTACGTATTGATCGACTTTTGGGCATCATGGTGTCAGCCTTGCCGCCAGGAAAACCCGAATGTGGTTAAGGTGTATAATAAATATAAAAATAAGAACTTTGATATTATTGGCATCTCACTGGATACCGATAAAGCTGCCTGGTTAGGTGCGGTGAAGGCAGACGGATTAACCTGGACACATGTTTCGGAATTAAAAGATTTTAATGGCGAAACAGTAAAAAAATATCAGGTACAGGCCATCCCAACCTCATACCTGGTTGATCCTGCCGGAAAAATAGTAGCCAAAAACCTTCGTGGTGATGAATTGGATGCTTTTTTAGCCAAAACGTTACGTTAAAACAAACTCCATGTTAAACTAATTTAAGTAATTAACAATTTCTTAACTTAGGCTTAACTAAATATTGCAACACAGATACTACTTTCGTAACAAATATTTAACTAATGAACAACGCAGGTCAGAAAATATTAATTGTTGATGATGAACCAGATATTCTGGAGCTTATTGAATACAATCTAAAGAAAGAAGGTTATCAGGTTTTCACAGCTACCAATGGCCAGGAAGGAATTACCGTTGCGAAAAAGGTACATCCGGATTTAATTATTCTGGATATTATGATGCCTAAAATGGATGGAATTGAGGCTTGCCGTTTAATGCGTGCCATACCGGAATTTAAAAATACATTTATGGTTTTCCTGACCGCCAGAAGTGAGGAATATTCAGAAATAGCGGGTTTTAATGTGGGGGCTGATGATTACATCGCAAAACCCATCAAACCACGTGCTTTAGTTAGCCGTATTAACGCGATTTTAAGACGGAATACCGGCACGGAAGAAGTATCTGAAAACAAATTGGAAATTGGCGATCTGGTAATCGATCGCGAAGCTTATCTGGTTTTCCAAGCTGGTAACAAAGTGGTATTGGCAAAAAAAGAGTTCGAACTTTTATATTTACTGGCATCAAAACCGGGAAAAGTGTATACCCGCGAATCAATCTTAAAAAATATCTGGGAGGATTCTGTTGTAGTAACCAATAGAACCATTGATGTGCATATCCGCAAATTGAGAGAAAAGTTAGGCGAAAATTATGTCTCAACCGTAAAAGGAGTGGGCTATAAATTCGAGTTAGTCTAAATACTTAACGTTAAAAGAAATAGGCCGTCCAGATCCAGCATCTGGACGGCTTTTTTGTACCTGAAATTTCGAGTCAGGTACTGCACACGTTCAGAGAGACGAAGATCGTAAAGCATTCTTCATGCAGAATTCATTTCAGCAACTTTGTTAATAACGACCCTGAAATAAATTCAGGTTGACGAGTGCCTTAAAAAATAAATCGTATTTTTGCACTTCATTAATTACTGCACGATTTGAAGTTTCCAAATTTTAAAGACCTTATTCTTTTCGAAGACAACGATTTTATTGTGATCAATAAACCTCCTTTTTTAGCCTCGTTAGATGAAAGAGGCGGTTCCGGAGAGACCAATGTGTTGCGTTTGGCCAAGCAATATAGCGATGATGCACAGGTTTGTCACCGTTTGGATAAAGAAACTTCCGGTGCTTTAATTATTGCCAAAAACCCGGAAGGTTATCGCCACGCTTCGATCCAATTTGAAAAACGAAAGGTAAATAAAACCTATCATGCGGTCGTAGATGGACACGTTATTTTTGATCAATTGATGGTCGATCTCCCGATCCTGAACGATGGCAATAAAAATGTAACCATTGACAGGACGGAAGGTAAAAGAGCAGAAACCATTTTCGATTCCTTAAAATACTACAAACACTACACTTTGGTGGAATGCAAGCCCATTACGGGGCGTATGCACCAAATCCGTATTCACCTGGCCACACAAAGAGCAGCCATTGTAGGTGATGAGATGTATAAAGGAAAACCTGTTTTTCTGTCTTCGATCAAAAGAGGTTATAAATTAACCAAAGGCGAAGAGGAGCAGCCGATTATGAAACGTTTTGCTTTACATGCCAGACATTTGGTTTTTAAAGGATTGGACGATAAAGAAATCGTGATTGATGCTCCTTATCCAAAAGACTTTGCGACCTTAATTAAATTGTTGGATAAATTTGATGCGTAAAGGCGGTCTTTAAATTGACTTCTGTCTTTGTTTTTCTTACTTTTGGGCATCCGTCCGCTATCAAAAAACAATAGAATGTACATCAGATTTGTAAATTACCTTGATAAGATTAACCAGTACCGGAAATCTAAAATATCAAACCGTAATTTCTTGGTTATCCTCGCCGTAATTGTTGGTATTTTAGCCGGATTGGCTGCCGCTGTTCTGAAAAGTTTAACCCACCATATCGAAGAATTTCTTCAATCAGATTGGCACTGGAAATATAAATATTACCTGTACTTTATATTTCCTATGATCGGTATTTTCTTAACCGTTTTATACATCAAATACTTTATTCGGAAATCTAAATTCGAAACAGGCTTAACGCCTTTGCTTTATTCTATTTCCAAAAGATCGAGTAAGGTAGAGGCGCATAACATTTATTCGCAGATTATTACCGCAGCCGTTACCGTTGGTTTTGGCGGTTCAACTGGGTTAGAAGCACCTATTGTAACCAGTGGATCGGCAATAGGCTCAAATATTGGCCGTTTATTGGGCTTATCTTATCGCGAAATTACGATGTTAGTGGCTTGTGGTGCGGCAGCGGGCATTGCGGGTGCATTTAATAGTCCTGTAGCAGGTATTGTTTTCGCTATCGAAATTTTACTACCCGAGTTTACCATTCCTGCATTTATCCCGCTTTTATTATCAGCGGCAACAGCAGCGGTAGTGGCCAGATTGTTTTATACACAACAACTTTTCTTTTTGGTTACCGAAGGCTGGAAGGTTGATGCCTTATTCTACTATGTCATATTGGCCTGCTTTATCGGTTTGTTCTCCATTTATTTTACAAAAGCAAACTATGCCGTAAAGGGGCTATTTTATAAAATAAAACATCCTTATACGAAAGTAATTGCGGGTGGTTTAATATTAGGTGCTCTGGTGTTTCTATTTCCAACCTTATATGGTGAAGGGTATATCACTATAAAAGGATTGTTAAAAGGTGATTATCACACCGTAATCAACAATAGTATTTTTGCGGATTATAGCTCGGTATCAGCCGTGGTTGTATTGTTTACGGTCGTAACCATTTTCATGAAATCGATCGCTACACTGGTTACCCTGGGTGCTGGCGGTAACGGTGGTACATTTGCACCCAGTTTAATTATGGGTGGTTTAATCGGGTTTATCTTTGCCTACTTGGTTAATCTTTTAGGGATAGCTCAGCTAAACGTCCCCAATTTTATCGTGGCCGGTATGGCTGCTGCCTTGGGTTCCATTATGCATGCTCCTTTAACCGGTATATTTTTAATTGCAGAAATTACGGGAGGATATATCCTGATGGTTCCATTGATGATTACCACTGCCATCTCTTATGCCATAAACCGCAGCTCACAAAAACATTCAATTTACACCAAAGCACTTGCTGATAAAGGCGAGTTACTGTCACATGAAGATAAAGATACTACGGTTCTGAATCAGATGAAGCTGAAATACCTGATCGAAAAAAGTTATCCCCGGTTGCAGATGAACGATTTAATTTCTTCGAAGATGACTGAAATCATGCAATCGCACAAAAATGTAATCGCTGTTACTGATGAGAACGGAGATTTTAAAGGCATAATTTATATAGAGGAACTATTTAACGAAATGGTTAATCATCCGGAAAAGGAAAATCTTCAAGCTTCTCATCTGGTACAAACTGCACCAGGCCTCATTATCGAAAATGATGATCTGAAAACGGTGTTGGAAAAAATGGAACAGGAAAATGTTTGGATTTTGCCTGTGTTAACCCTGCAGAACCAATATTTGGGGTTTGTTTCTAAAACCGCAATTTTCAATAAATACAGGGCTTTGCTGATGAGACAGAATGATTATATGGGCTAAACTTTGTGGTGATGTTGAAAGGTTGAAATGTTGTAAAGTTCAGCAGTTCTGATCACTGCAATTGCATTTTGTATCGAATCTATTTCGATTAGTTTTTTAAAGGTCTTTAAAAATCTGAAACTAAAAAAATTGGAATGTCGCCAGCATAACCTTCAACATTCCAACATTAAAACTTTTCAACCTAATTAGTACTATTCAGCTCTTTTCAAACCGAACTTTTCAATTTTACTATACAAGTGACTTCTTTGGATATCAATTTCATCAGCTGTTTTTGATACATTCCAATTGTTTTTCTCAAGCTTGAACTTGATGAACTCGCGTTCAGCATAATCTTTATAATCCTGGAAATTATTGAACGAATCAAAAGAAGAGGCCAGACCAGCACCGCCGGTACCCGCAATCTGTGTACTGGTCGCGGCACCAATGTTAGTACCACCTCCCGGGTTAGCAAAAGCACGTACATCATTTTCGGTAATCACCTTATCGCTTAATATAATCAAGCGTTCAATCATGTTGTGCAGCTCACGTACGTTACCCGTCCATGGTAAAGCTTGCAAAGCCAACATACCGGCGTCATTTATTTTTTTAACAGGCATTCCATAATCGCTGCAGATATCCTCTAAAAAATTCTGCGCAATAACCGGAATATCATCTATGCGTTCAGTTAAATGTGGAACATGGATATTAATTACATTCAGGCGGTGGTATAAGTCCATACGGAAGTTACCGTCTTCAATTTCCTTCAATAAATCTTTATTGGTTGCCGCTAAAACGCGAACATTCACATCAATTTCTTTCTCGCCACCTACACGTGTAATCTTATGCTCCTGTAAAGCACGTAAAACCTTTGCCTGGGCTGAGAGGCTCATATCTCCAATCTCATCTAAAAATAAAGTTCCACCGTTGGCCAGTTCAAATTTACCGATGCGTTGCTTAACAGCAGAAGTAAAAGAACCTTTCTCATGTCCGAATAATTCACTTTCAATGAGTTCAGACGGGATGGCTGCACAGTTTACCTCGATTAAAGGACTATCTGCACGATTGGATTTTTCGTGTAACCAACGGGCTACCAACTCTTTACCACTACCGTTTGCACCGGTAATCAATACACGGGCTTCTGTTGGTGCAACACGCTCTATGGTCTCTTTTATTTTGGAAATACTTTCCGATTCACCCAGAATTTCGCGGGTTTTACTGGCTTTGCGTTTTAAAACCTTAGTTTCGGTAACTAAGGTTCCGCGGTCTAAACCGTTCCGTACAGTAATTAACAAGCGATTTAAATCAGGTGGTTTCGAGATAAAATCGAAAGCCCCTTTTTTGCTGGCCTCAATAGCAGTTTCAACGGTGCCATGGCCGGATATCATAATGAATGGCAGGTCTGGTTTAATAATCTGTGCTTGTTCCAGCACTTCCATACCATCCATTTTATTCATCTTGATATCGCAAAGAACCAGATCGAAATTTCCCTTTTTGATCATTTCGAGGCCGTCAATACCGTTGTCGATATCTTCAACATCATAATTTTCATATTCCAGAATCTCGCGTAAGGTACTCCTTATCGCGCGTTCATCGTCAATTATTAATAATTTAGCCATTACAGATGTAAACTTCTATTTCAAATACGAATATATTGTTTTTTAATTAATGTATAGTTTTTTATACAATTTATAGGCTATAAACCCAAAAGGGTGAAAAAGGTTTTAATGATAATCCATTTTAAATTTGCTGAGGTCGGGCCGATGTTTTTTAACTCTCTTTAATTCCAGATCGTAAATGGTCCTGCCCAGGTTTCTCATAAAAGGGAAGCAAACCGTATCATATTCGTATTTATTGTCGTTAAAAATTCCATCTTCATTGCTCTGCACTACTGCGGTAAGGAAATATTCAATTCCGTTTTTAAAATCAACGAAATAAGCATTCTCGATAATGAAACCGTAGCTGTCCCCATATTTATTAAAAATTCTGATGTCAGGTTCAGGGATTATCCGCTCACGTCCGTAATAAAGCATCTTGGCATAGGTTGCCCA
Source organism: uncultured Pedobacter sp. (assembly GCF_913776295.1). Taxonomy (GTDB): domain Bacteria; phylum Bacteroidota; class Bacteroidia; order Sphingobacteriales; family Sphingobacteriaceae; genus Pedobacter. The sequence goes on along the minus strand of NZ_CAJYOJ010000056.1, from coordinate 17,183 downwards.
AAATTCTTGCTGATCATACCTGGGATAGTCGCTCTCTGTTGGATATTTACTCATATAGGTGTAAATCAACCTGTAATCATCGGCCGTCAGATTAAATCGCTCTTTCATCGGGAAAGCTTCAGGAAAGATTAATTTTTGCATCAGCTGATGTTGATCGTTAATGGCAAAGGCATTTTTTCCCGCTAAACTGAAAGGTTTATTTACTAATCTGTCGGCACTGTCCAGGTAACCTTTACCCATTAACAGGTTATTTAGTTGCAGCTCATACTCTTTTGAATCGTACTGAGCCGGTTGATCGTATACTAATTGATTACCATTGTAAAACCTGACGGGGTTGGTATGTTTAGCTGACTCTCCCGCATCACCAATAGCCAAACGATTTAAAATCCGGCTGCTATTCAATCCATTTTTTTTCAGTTTTTCATTAATTTCTGCGCGGCCTATAAATTCAAATAAGCGATTAAAAGCATCATTATCACTGGTAAGCAGAATCTTTTTAATGTAATGTTCAATGGAAGGCATACCGCTTTTTGCGCTGGTATCTTTCAGCACTTTAGTTTGTCCTTGATATGAACTATCGGTAATCATAGTGCTTTTTGCACTTAATCCGGTATTTTTTAAGCGGTTTATCTTTTCGAGTGCAAAAATAACTGCAGCTAGCTTTACTGTACTGGCAGGATAAAAATAATGATGTGGATCTACATGATAACTGTAAGTTTTAAAAGTGGGTTTATTCTTCATACTACGGTTAACTTGTGTATAAAGGATTTGTATCTGATTGTGATCGGGATGGTTAAGCACGCCAGAAAAGAGTTCAGGTTTACTTTCCATTAATTTTTTTAGGAAGACGGTATCCGTTTTTTGCGCCATAACAGATAAGCTTTTGAGCAAAAATGCAATTATTAAAACCCTTTTCATGAGTGAAATTTGATTTCTAATTTAGCTTTTTTTGCCAAAATCACCATTTTCCATCATGTATTTTACATCTTGTTTAATTTTCTTACTTTTGCAGCGCTTTTGGTTTCCGGTTTTACACCCGGAATTAAAAGGGAATACAGTGTAACTCTGTAACTGTCCCGCAGCTGTAAGCTCTGTAACGTTTTTTCAATCCACTAGTCACTGCCCAATTCACTATTGAGCGGGAAGACAGAAAAAACGGGAGTAAGTCAGAAGACCTGCCTTTAGCGTTTAATTTCATAGCTTTCGGGGATTGAAGCTAGGATTGAGATATTAACGTGGTTCATATTTTCATTTCCTTTTCTAATCTGTTGGCTGTGGGCAAAACTCACAATCAAATGAACAAAAAAAGTATGCTAACTGTAGCAGGGCTGGGGCTCGCGCAGTTAATGATTGGCCGGGTGGCCAATGCTCAAACGCCAGATAGTTTGCAGCTCAAAGACGTTGTAATTTCTGCAACCAAAAACGATCAGAAACAATCACAAACTGGTAAAGTAGTTACCATCATCAGCCGCGAAGTATTGGAACGCAGTAATGGTAAATCGTTGCCTGAGCTGATTAGCGAGCAGGCCGGGATTGTTGTGGCCGGGGCAAGCAGTAATCCAGGTTTAAACAAATCGGTTTTTTTTAGAGGTGCAGGAAGTGCTTATTCAGTAGTTTTAATTGATGGTATCGTGCAGAATGATCCTTCTGGAAACGGAGGAGCATTCGATTTAAGATTGATTGCTATTGATCAGATTGATCACATTGAAATTTTAAGGGGCGGACAGTCTACCATCTATGGCTCTGATGCGGTTGCAGGTGTAATCAATATCATCACTAAAAAAGGTGGCCCGAAAGGAAATACCATTTATGGTGTGGCTAGTGCAGGTAGCTACGAAACCTATAAAGGAACCATTGGTTTAAATGGTGGCGTTGACGGTTTTTCTTATAATATCAATTATACCCATCACAAAACCGATGGAATTTCTGAGGCCGCTAACCCGGTAGGAAATACATCCATATTTGATAAAGATGGCTTCAAAACCGATGCTTTAAATGCAAACTTCGGAATCAAACTGGATAATCATTTTTCGGTAAACCCATTTGTACGTTATTATTATGGTAACTACCAATTCGATGGTGGTGCCTTTACTGATGCAAACAATTATTCTATCTTGAAAAACTTTGCTGCAGGTACTAATGCCAAATATGAATTCAATACCGGGAAAGTAACGTTAAACTACAGTTTTGAGAGCACCCGGAATGATGCGCACAGCCAGTATCCAAGCCTTAACGAAGGTCGCGTGTCGGTATTGGATTTGTTCTACAATCAGAAATTAGGCAGTAAGCTAGATTTATTGGTAGGTATAGATAACAGGGTAATGAAGTTACCATCAGCTACAAATAAACCTGAAACCAACATTTTTGCTGCTTATAGTTCATTATTCTTACATGATTTAAGCGTATTTAACCTGGAAGTTGGCGGACGTTATAATAAGCACGAACAATATGGCGAGAACTATACTTATTCGGTTACCCCAAGTATCAACATCATCAAGGAAATAAAACTTTTCGGAACGGTTTCCACAGCATTTAAAGTACCTACCTTAAACATGCTTTTTGGTCAGTTTGGCGCTAACCTGGATTTAAAACCGGAGAAATCACAAAACTACGAAGCTGGTGTTAATTTTAGCTTTGCAGACGATCAGTTCAGCTTGCGTTTAGCAGGTTATAAACGCGATTTAACCGATGCCATCATTTATGCTTACCCTAATGGATATGTAAACCAGGTAAGTCAGAAAACCAAAGGCTTTGAGATTGAACCGTCCGCTAAATTCAGTGTGTTTAATATCAGCGGTTATTATGCATATGTAGAAGGCAACGAGTTCAACTTTGTGGATAATGCCATTGCCGACTATCTTTTCCGCAGGCCAAAGCATACCTTCGGCATCACGGCAGGCGCACAGGCTACCCACAATTTATATGTGAGCGCTAATTTCCGCTATTTTGGCAAACGTACCGATGGTAATTTTACTACATACACCGTTGATCAACTACCTGCTTATCAATTGTTAAATGCCTATGCAGAATATGCATTGGCTAAAAAACGCGTAAAACTGTTCTTCGATACGAAAAACATCCTGAATAAAAAATACAATGAGATTATTGGCTACAATAGTTTAGGTTTCAATTTTAATACAGGGGTAATTTTTAATATACACTAATAAAATTTACCTTTGCACCTTAAATAATAACCAAAATAAAATGGCTCATTTAAAATTTAACCCCCGCACTTTTATATTGCTGTTGATGATTCTTGCCATAACGGCATTCCGTTTGCTGGTCACATTCAACGCTGATGAATTACAGTTTGCCAACTTTTCATCAATTGGTGCGGTGGCTTTGTTCGGAGGTGCCTATTTTAAAGATCACCTGAAAGCTTTCGCATTTCCTATACTAAGCTTGTTTTTAAGCGATTTTATTTTGTCAATCACTATTTTTAGTAAATACAGTAACGGCTTTCTTTACGAAGGCTGGTATTGGACATACATTGCATTTGCTTTAATGGTATTGATAGGTCAAATGCTGCTTAAGAACATAAATTTGGTAAATTTATTGGCTTCAATATTGAGCATTGTGCTAATTCACTGGTTGGTTACCGACTTAGGTGTTTGGATAAACAATCCGGCATATACTCAGGATTTAGCTGGTTATTGGAGCTGTCTGGTAAAAGCCATTCCGTTCGAAATCAGGTTTTTAGAAGGAACGGTCATTTATGGAGCTTTACTTTTCGGTGCTTTCGAAATTTTAAAAGCAAAATATCCGGTATTAAAATTGCAAATGCAAAAGTCATATTAACTGATTTGCTAGCTCAGCAGCCAATCGAAAAATAAATAGAAATCCTCTTTTGATTTAATTCAGAAGGGGATTTTTTTTATCTTAGATAGCTAATTACATTTTATCTTTTACATCTTACATCAAATGAAAGTCGTTTCCTTTTTACCCGCTGCCACGAAAATGATTTATGATATGGGCCTTCAGGATAACCTGTACGGGGTAACGTTTGAGTGTCCTAAAGAAGCAGCTGATCAACCCAAAATTGTGCGGTGTATCCTCGAAGGTAAAAACTACTCCAGTATAGAAATCGACCGGATTTTTTCGGCTTCAAAGGCACAGGGTAAAAGCCTTTATTGGGTAGACGATGCGTTATTAGAAAGCATCGCGCCTGATATTGTTTTCACACAGGACATCTGCGAAGTTTGCAACATTGATACCGTTTGTACCGAAACAGCTGTAATGAAATTAAGTAAGCAGCCAATGCTGGTTCCGCTTTCGCCTAATAGTCTGCAGGACGTTTTCGAATGTGCAGTGACCATTGCTCGGGCTTTGGGAAAGGAAGAAGTAGCTTTTAAATACCTGGCAGGCTTACAGCAGAAAACCGATCAGATTCTGGATAAGCTTCGTGAAAATAAATCACCATTGAAACGGGTGATGCTGATGGAATGGATAGAACCGGTTTACAATTGTGGTCATTGGATTCCTTTTCAGATCGCGGCTGCCGGTGGGGTAGATATGCTTTCGAACCCTGCAGGCGATTCAATCTTTACACCATGGGAAAAGATATTAAAATATAATCCAGAGATTTTAGTGATTGCTCCATGTGGTTTCGATCAGAAAAGAAGTTTGGAAGAAATGGAACTGCTTACTTCAAAAACAGGTTGGGATAATCTGGATGCAGTAGAAAATAATCAGGTTTATATTGCAGATTTTGACATGTTCACTCAGCCAAGTATTGGTACTTTGGTAGAAGGTATTGAGGCTTTAGCTTGCATGTTTCATCCTGAAATATTTAAAGCTGATAACAATATTGCCAAGAAGTTTATCACTTACGCTGAATCTGTTCAATCACTGCAATCAGTGTAACCTTTAATAAGTGTAGTGTGATATGAAATTAGTTGTACTAACAGGAGCGGGAATCAGTGCCGAAAGCGGATTAAAAACTTTTAGGGATTCGGACGGTTTATGGGAAGGTTATAATATACATGACGTAGCAACCCCCGAAGCCTGGGAAAGAAATCCAGAGTTGGTGCAGGCCTTTTATAATGAAAGAAGAAAGCAGGTTTTAGCGGCAAATCCCAACCGCGCGCACCAGTTACTGGCCGAACTCGAAAATGATTTTGATGTTGAAATCATTACCCAGAATATCGACGATCTGCACGAAAGAGCTGGTTCTAGCAAGGTTACTCACCTTCATGGTATAATTACCCGGTCACAGTCTGACCTAAGGCCTAACCTAACTTACCCGATTGCAGGTTCAGAAATAAAAATGGGCGAATTGTGCGAATTAGGGTCACAACTGCGGCCCCACGTGGTGTGGTTTGGCGAAGCAGTACCGATGATAGAAGTTGCGGCCAAAATTTGTGGGAAAGCTGATTTGTTTGTGCTGATCGGCACATCGCTGGCTGTTTATCCGGCAGCCGGACTTATCGATTTTGTACCGCGTGATGTTACAAAATATATCATTGATCCTAAAACCCCGGATGTGAAGCGCTACAAAAACGTAGTTACCATTGAGGAAAATGCCGTAAATGGGGTGGAAAAATTGAAAAACATCTTATTAAATGCATAAAAAAGCCTGCATCTTCAACTGGAGCGGTGGGAAAGATAGTACGCTTGCCTTACATTACGCCCTTCAGGATCCAATGCTTGATATACGTTACCTGGTTACTACCGTTACTGAACAGTATAATCGTGTTTCGATGCATGGCGTACGGGAAACTTTGCTGATTACACAGGCTGAAAGTATTGGTCTCCCTTTGTATCAGATCCGTTTGGGTGAAATGCCCGATATGGAAACTTACGACAACATCATGTGTATGCACCTGGAGAAATTTAAAGCTGAAGGCATTACGCATTCGATTTTCGGTGATATCTTTCTGGAGGATTTACGTAATTATCGTGAAAGTAAACTTTCTGAAATCGGTTTGAAAGCCATATTTCCACTATGGGGAAAGCATACCAGAGAATTGATCACCGAGTTTATCAACCTGAACTATAAAACCATCATTGTTTGTGCACAGGAGAATCTGAAAGACATTTGTGGAAAAATAATCAGCGAGGACCTGATTGATCAGCTCCCGCCAGAAATTGATCCATGTGGTGAAAACGGTGAGTTTCATACCTTTGCCTTTGAGGGGCCGATTTTCAATAAAAAGATTGATTTTTCCATTGGTGAACAGGTTTTCAGGACATATAGTTCACCTTCAAAAAATACTTCTGCCAATAACGATACTTGCGACAAACCTGCACTTTCAGGCTTTTGGTATGTCGATTTAGTTGATTAAATTTTCATTTTAAAAAACATTTTGGCATCATTTTTTCTTTAGTAGTGATAATTAACTAAATCATATATCACAAATGAAACTTGTTTTGGTGAGGTTAGGTAGCTAAACGGGTGTCATACTAAAATCAAAAATTATGAAAAGGATATTGGTAGTAATCGCATTAAGTTCTGTGATGTTTGCTTGTAATAACAAAGCAAAAGAAGAGGCTGCATTGAAACAGCAGGAAGCAGAAAAACAATTAGCCATTAAAGCCGTAAAAGATAGTTTACGCCTTGACAGTTTTAAAAAAGCTGAAGTGGCCAGAGTAGAAAAAGAGAAAGAAGCAAAACACCAGGCAGAATTAGCAGCTGCGAGAAGATCTAGCACCAGCGCAAGGAGATCTTATGCCAGTTCTGGCGGAAGCTCAAGCAGTGCTTATGGCGGTACGCAACCAACTGCAAGGAAAAAAGGTTGGAGCGATGCTGCTAAAGGGGCCGTAATCGGCGGTGCCGCCGGTGCAGTTGGTGGTGCTTTAATCGATAAGAAAAAAGGAAGAGGAGCTATTATTGGTGGTTTGGTTGGTGCCGGTGGTGGTTATCTAATCGGTAGAGGTGAAGACCGTAAATCAGGCCGCGTACAAAACTAATATCAGCCTTTTAATATTTGAAAAAGCGTTGCGGTCTAAAATCGCAACGCTTTTTTTGTACAGAAATCATTTCTATATTGCGTAAAATAAAATTCGTTATGACAGAACAGATAGCCGCAGATAAAGGTCAGATTCAACATTTTGTAATGTTCTGGTTGAAACCACAATTAACCAAAAACGAAATAGCCGATTTTGCCAACTTTTTTGAAAGCCTGAAGCCAATTAAATATATTAAAACGTTAAGTTATGGATTGGCTGCCAATACGCCGGTACGTCCCGTTACGGATAATTCTTTTACTTATTCCCTTACGATTACCTTTGCAAATATTGCGGATCATAATGCTTATCAGGAAGATAAAATACATTTAGATGCTGTAGAAAAATTTTCGAAAAACTGGTATAGGGTAGTGGTACATGATACGGTGGTTTCTGTTTAAAGCCCATCAAGTGCAGCTTTATCGTTTCTAACGCTTCAACCATATTTAAAACGAAGGAGTTGTGGGGTGAAAACTGGTGCACCGTGATTTCGACTGAGCGAAGTCCCGAACCTTCGGGAGAGAAATCTGTAAACTTTGGTAAAAGATTTATACAATGCAGTCGAAATGACGACCTTCTCATGAAATTTTATTGAAAAATATCTTTTTACAGCGTAATCTTTATTTCGTCCAAAAATCACTAAACTTCCTATATATTTGGCATAACATGGCGCAAAATTATATTTTCTTAATGAATTTAAAACTCATTATATCAAAAGATTAACCATATTTAGTTAAATTAATATAACAGATAGAAGACGGTTTTAATTATAAAGAAATCAAAAATTCAGAATATAATCCTGAATTAAATTGTAAGTGTTTATTTATCAACTTATTAACGGTGTTCATGTTTAATATTGATGCCTGTTGTAAGCTAACGTAAAGTCGGAACGCATCACTTTAAAACGTGCAATAACGGTCTGGATAAATTCTTCATCGATAATTTCAAATACATCATTTACTCCTCCGCCACTGAGGTCCAGTTCAGCAAGTTTATAACTTTGTTCAAAAGTACCTTGTTCAAACTTTACGATGTATTTTTGGTTCATCGAAAAAATGGTGATCTTACATTCCGGATGCGGAAGTTCTGCTACTACTCTCATTTATATTTTTATTTACAATTCTATAGATACACCGTTCAATGTTCCCCAGCTATCGATAATTGAAAAACGTGCAAAAAGCTCTTCTTTATACCATTTTCTATCTCTGGTGAGTTTAATCACATCAGCATGGTCGAAAGTTTTGTAGGCATAGTTTTTTACGCTCTCCGCATTTTCCCATATCGAAAATGTGGCTTGGTCAAAAAAAGGGTTTTCTCCCATACCGGCAGACAGAATAAATCCAGGGGCAATACGCATCGCATCAGCTGCCCGTTTGATATTCTGCCTAAATTCTTTCAATCTATTGAATTTAATTGCCGCACGGGTTATTACTGCGATTTTACCTGAAACGCTTTTATTTGTTTGGTCAAATTTAAATGGCTGCTGCTTTGACCATAAACCGTGACTAGTTAAAGGATTTAATAAAATCGTAAAACTTTCAACTCCAAAAAAATTAAACCATTTCATCACTACAGAATTATGTTGAAAATGATCATAGTCATTCCGATTATCCCAGGTAGTTAAAACAGCCCAATGTTTGTAATCTGGAGATAAATCAACCCGTGCATCTTTGCCACTTCCCATAAATTTCCAAAATCCACATTTTTTATCTAGCCATAAAGGTACTCTTAAGACCGCCATTCCTATAAAGGCAAAAGGGACAGTAAGGCCACGAAATTTAGTAATGGTTAAGGCTACAATCATAAACACCCGGTTAAGAGGCAAAACTAAGCATTTTCAGGATAGGTTCTCATTCAAATTTTTGTCATTAAAAAGCAGTTAGGCTCGCATCTCACATTTCATTATTAAATTTGAATCTATAAACATAAGAAATGGCTGAAGATTTAGTTATTACGAGAGATGCCTCTAAAGAAGCACAGTATCAATCCATCATCCCACAAATTGAAGCATTATTGTATGGTGAGAGTGATTTTGTTGCCAATATGGCAAATGTTACTGCCGCGCTTAAAGAACAGTTTGGTTGGTTTTGGGTCGGTTTTTACCTGGTAAAGCAGGATGAACTTGTGCTCGGTCCTTTCCAGGGCCCTGTAGCTTGTACAAGAATTAAAAAAGGAAAAGGTGTCTGTGGTACTTCATGGGCTGAAGCCAAAATCATCATTGTGCCGGATGTTGATGAATTTCCTGGTCACATTGCGTGTGCGTCAGCCTCCAGGTCTGAAATTGTTCTGCCTTTAATCGTTAACAATGAGGTTATCGGCGTGCTGGATGTTGATAGTGAGGTTTTAAATAAATTTGATGGAACAGATCAGCTTTATTTAGAGCATATTATAGCTGTTTTATTAAACAGATAATTTAGATAAATATTGAAATTAGAACCCGAATATTACCAGAATGAAGATGTGGTAAGCCTGGCAAAAGATTTACTAGGTAAGGTGCTGTATACTAAAATTGGTAATGAAATTACTGCTGGTATTATTGTTGAAACAGAAGCTTATTTTGGTGTAAAAGATAAGGCATCTCATGCTTATGGCGGGCGCCGGACCAACCGGACCGAAACTATGTATGGCGCAGGCGGCATTGCTTATGTATATCTGTGTTACGGTATGCATCATCTTTTTAATGTGGTAACCTCAGTCGAAGATGATCCCCATGCCGTTTTGATCAGGGGGGTAGAACCGCTTGTTGGAATAGACATTATAGAGCAGCGGAGGAATATGTCGCATGCAAGAGGCGCTATCTCAGCTGGACCTGGTTCAGCAGCAAAGGCATTTGGGATTGATAAGACTTTTAATGCCAAAAGTCTTTCCGGTGATGAGATCTGGATCGAGGATCAGGGGATCAGGTATGCGGAGGAATATATTGCATCAACGCCGCGTGTTGGCATCGCTTATGCTCAGGAGCATGCATTATTGCCCTGGCGGTTCTTTGTAAAAGGAAATAAATATGTGAGTAAACCAAATAAGGTTTAATTTATAGAAACCTTTTAGGGGGCTTGCTGTTTTTCTCTATAAATATTCAAAATATGAAAAACGAGAAAAATATAGCCATCTTAAAAGAAATGGCAGAAAGTGTGAGGACTTGTATGTTTACTACATTTTCTTCAGGTGATGAGTTTGGAAGCAGGCCAATGGGAACTGCGAAAATTGAAGACGATGGAAGTTTATGGTTTTACACCAACGAGTACTCCTTAAAATCAAAAGAAATTTCAAAAGAAAACAATGTATTGCTGGCTTATAGCGATCCGTCTAAAAACACCTATTTAACGGTTAAAGGCAAGGCAGAGCTGGTAGATGATAAAGTGCGTAAAGAGGCTTATTTCTCTCCATTTATAAAGGCCTGGTTCCCTGACGGAGTGGAAGATCCGAGATTAATTCTGATAAAGGTTACGCCTGACGAGGCTGAGTACTGGGATTCATCTGCGTCAAAAATTGTTGTACTGTTCAGTATATTAAAGGCAGTGGTTACCGGAGATACGCCTGATCTTGGTAAACATGATACGATGAAATTCTAATAAATTTAAAAGAATTGAAAAGCAGGATTGGAAACAATACCTGCTTTTTTTGTAATATTGGCCTGATGAATTTCGAAAATACCCTATCATTTGCTCAACTACAGGATGAGGCTGATCAGCTCCGTCACTTCAGGTCTCAGTTTTTATTTCCAAACCGTAATGGAAAAGATTTTATCTACTTGTGTGGCAATTCATTAGGGCTTCAGCCTAAAGTAGCGGCAGAAGTTTTAAAGGGTCAGCTGGAGAACTGGGCCAATTATGCTGTTGAGGGTTGGTTTGATGGAGAGGAACCCTGGATGTTCTATCATAAAGCACTCAAAAAGTTGATGGCTCCCATTGTTGGTGCATTACCTTCGGAGGTTTGTCCTATGAATACCTTGACGGTAAACCTCCATTTGTTAATGGTTAGCTTTTACCAGCCCAAAGGCAAGCGCTTTAAAATCATTATGGAGGGCGGTGCTTTTCCATCCGATCAATATGCGATAGAAAGTCAGGTGAGGTTTCATGGTTTCGATCCTAAAGAAGCCATTATAGAGGTTTTTCCAAAGGAAGGTGAAGAAATACTTCAAACGGAAGAGGTCTTGGCTAAAATCAAAGAAAATGCTGATGAAATCGCTTTGGTTTTATTTGGTGGAATAAATTATTACACCGGACAATGGTATGATATGGAGGCCATTACCAAAGCGGGACATGAAATCGGTGCAGTGGTAGGCTGGGATCTGGCTCATGCTGCTGGTAATGTTCCAATGGAACTTCACGATTGGGAGGTTGACTTCGCCTGCTGGTGCTCGTACAAATACCAGAATTCAGGTCCTGGAGGAATAAGTGGAATCTTTGTTCATGAAAAACATTTTAATAACGCTAAGCTGAACCGCTTTGCGGGATGGTGGGGCTATCAGGAAAGTAAACGTTTTAAAATGGAGAAAGGTTTTATTCCTGAAGCCGGGGCTGATGGCTGGCAGGTAAGTTGTACGCAGGTGATGCCAATGGCACTATACCATGCTTCGCTTCAGATTTTTGAACAAGCGGGTTTTATTGCGCCGCTGAGATCGAAAAGTATTGCTTTAACTGCGTATTTAGAATTCATTGTAAATGAAGTGAATAAAATTTTAGGGGAAGAACAATACAAGATTATCACGCCAAAGCTGGCAAAAGATAGAGGTGCGCAGTTATCCATCATTGCATCGCGTAATGGTAAACAGATTTTTGATGGCTTGGTAGCCAATCATATTCTTGGCGATTGGCGTGAACCTGATGTAATCCGCCTCAGTGCTGTGCCGCTTTACAACTCTTTTGAAGATATTTATCTGGCAGGGCAAGCACTTTTAAAATTAAGTAAGGCACTTTTACTATAAAGTAGACAAGATTCATTTGATAAAAAAATCGCTAAATGATTAATTATAATCCCAAAGATTGGAGTACCTTCATTTTTCATATTCACAAAAGTGATACCTTTAGAAAATTATGGCCATTAATGCTCGCAGTTGCTGTTTTTTCGGGACTGGTTGCCTATGCCGAATTAACTTTCTTTCAGCTTTCAAAGAGTAGTTATGTAACCAATGTAGGCATGATGCACAGTTTACTGGGTTTTGTTTTATCCTTGCTTTTAGTTTTCAGGACCAACACAGCGTACGACAGGTGGTGGGAAGGCAGAAAGTTGCTCGGATCGTTAACCAACGTAAGCCGTAACCTGGCCATGAAGATTAAGGCACTTAAACTGCCGGAGGAAGATGTGCGTTTTTTTGAATATGGCATACCCAAATATGCTTTTGGACTAAAGGAGCATCTGCGCGAAAAACTATATTTTGGCAAAAACAGCTTTTTGATAGAAGTAGAAGAGGGCAAACATATCCCGAACCAGATTGCAGGTAGTTTAGTGAACAGGCTTTACGGTTTGCTGGAAAAAGGTTTAATTTCCCAGGAACAATTTATTGTACTATCAGCTGATTTTAATCAATTCACCGATATATGTGGCGCCTGTGAAAGGATTAAAAATACACCGATCCCATTTTCATACAGTGCCTTTATTAAAAAATTCATCTTTATTTACGTGATTACCCTGCCTTTTGGATGGGTATTCAGTCTAGGTTATTTTGTTGTTCCGATTGTTCCTTTTATCCTCTATGTACTAGCAAGTTTGGAATTGGTAGCTGAAGAAATAGAAAATCCTTTTGGTTACGATGCAAATGATCTGCCGGTAGATCAGATCTGTAGCAATATTGAAAAACATGTAGGGGAAATCTTAGGCTGATGATTAAAATTGCCTGGCACCCGCTTTATGCGCATCCTTTACCCGAAGGACATCGTTTTCCGATGCTGAAATATGAATTGATACCGGAACAGCTTTTGCACGAAGGTACAATAACACTGCAGAATTTATTCCGTCCTGAGCCTGTTTCTGAAGATATTATTCTCCTTTCTCATGAAAAAGCATATTGGGAACAACTGAGAGATTTAACACTTTCTGCGAAGGATCAGAGACGGATCGGCTTCCCGTTAAATGCACAACTTGTAGAACGTGAATTGAGGATTACGCAGGGCACAATTGATGGCACCCATTTCGCAATAGATAACGGCATTGCTTTTAATGTTGCCGGGGGTACGCACCATGCAGGTAGCAATTGGGGTGAAGGTTTTTGTTTGTTAAACGATCAGGCTATTTCTGCTAATTATCTGTTAAATAAAAATTTAGCTGATCGTATCTTAATTATCGATTTAGATGTTCACCAGGGAAATGGCACAGCTGAAATTTTTCAACATGAGCCAAGGGTATTTACTTTTTCGATGCACGGAGAAAAGAATTTTCCCTTTAAAAAAGAAGTCTCAAGCTTGGATGTTCCTTTACATGATGGGATGGGGGATGATGAATATCTGTCGGCATTACATGTAAATCTGGACAAAGCTTTTGAAGTTGCCAAGCCCGATTTTATTTTTTATTTATCAGGAGTGGATGTACTCTCGACCGATAAGCTGGGCAAACTGGCCTTGAGCAGAGCGGCATGCAAGGAGCGGGATAAAATCGTGCTGCAGGCTTGTAAAGATAAAAATCTACCCCTGCAGATCAGTATGGGGGGAGGCTACTCGTCGGATATCAGTGATATTGTGGATGCGCATTGCAATACTTACCGGCTCGCTTTTGATTTATTTGGATAAGCGCTTTTGCAAAGCCATAATATCCTTATCTTCGCCGCTGTATGTTGGAGATCATTTATCAGGACGACAATCTAATTGCCATTAACAAGCCTCATGGACTATTGGTTCACCAGTCTTCTATTGCAAGAGATGCAACAGAGTTTGCCCTTCAATTGTTACGAGATCAGGTAGGCAAGCATGTTAGTCCGGTACATCGCTTAGACAGAAAGACAAGCGGAATATTATTGTTCGCCTTTGATAAGGAGTCTGAAATTGCTATGCACCAGCAATTTATGAATACAGAAACGGAAAAGAAATATTTGGCGATTTTACGTGGTTTCACTCCCGGTCAAATGGATATCAACTATCCTTTAGCTAAAGAAAACGGGACTATGCAAGATGCCTTTACGTCATTCATCACGCTTCAGAGAGCGGAGGTAGCCGTAGCTTTTGGAAAACATCCAACTTCCCGGTATTCGCTGGTAGAAGCTACTCCCAAAACAGGGCGGATGCATCAGTTGAGAAGGCATTTTAGCCACATCCTTCATCCAATTATTGGCGACAGGACACATGGCTGTAATAAACAGAACAAATTTTTTAAAGAACAATGGAACATGACGACCATGTTGTTGCATGCTTCGGAGTTAGCCTTTGTCCATCCCGTTACAAAAGAAAAAATCCACTTACAAGCCGGTTTACACGATGAGTTTAAAAGGGTAATGGATTTCCTGAAAATGGAAATGTAGCACAATTTTTAAAGCCAAAATCTGTTTATATAACATCTATGATTAAATACTTACTTTTTACACTCCCGGTTTTGGCACTTTTTGCAGCCAGTTGTTCTTCAGTTTATATGCCTAACGTGCCAAATACACCGATGTTAAGTAAACAAGGTGAATTTAGTGGAGGTGCACATATTTCTTTAAAAGGCAATACCAGCGTAAACGGTGCTTATGCCATTTCTGATCATATAGGTGTACTTTTTAGCGGTTCGAGAATGAACAGTGAAAGAAAAAGCAAAGATTTCGGACACAAACTGATTGAAATTGGCGGAGGTTATTTTGATACCTTTGGTGCGGACGATAACCGGATTATTGAAATTTATGCAGGCGTGGGAAAGGGCTGGAGCGATATTACTTTCCGTGATTATAAAAACGATATTCTCATCAGTTCAGAACTACAGGAAGTAGATTACCGAAAAACATTCTTACAGGTAAACTACAGTTCAAAAAAGAAAAATAATTTGCATTTGTTCGGAACCGATTTTCCCATTAATTATGGCACCGCTTTAAGAATCAGTCATATTAAAATGGACCGGTTTTTTTTGAATGGTGTAGTGCAGCCTAAGGAAGATAATATTTTTTTTGAGCCTGTTTTCTTTACCCGTATGGCACTCAGCAAAACTTTTCAGCTTCAATACACTACAAGTAGTAATATCGGCTTAAAGAACCGTAAGTACATGTCTGCCGGTAATTCTATTTTTACGATAGGCGTTGTGGTGAATGTTGGCGGAAAATAATTTAGTTATTCTTATTTGCTAAGACATTGATGCGACATCAATAAAATATCGTCATTTCACGCCACAATTACCGTCCTTTCGGGCGGAATGCAAAGAAGTCGAGAACCCTAAGGCTCAGCTAAATCTATCTCCAGGGTATTTTTGATACTAGATCTCTCCCGAACATTCGGGACTGCGCTTCAGTCGAGATGAAGATCGTTTAATTCAAACTCCTCGTCTTGTTCTGAAATCTTAAAAACAACAGGACAGAGGCCGTTAATAAGCCCAATGTTAATCCATACCAGATTCCGTTGACGCCCAGGTTAAAATGAAATCCCAATACATAGCCAATCGGAATTCCGACTACCCAATAGGCTAAAAAGGTAATTAAGGTTGGTATATTTACATCGCCCATACCTCTTAAAACACCTAATCCCACCACCTGCGTGCCGTCAAACAATTGAAAGAATCCGGCAATGATCAATAACTGTGCAGCGATAGGGATTACCGTAGCATCTTCCGTATAAATAAAAGGCATGAGATTGTTCGCTAACACAAAAATAACTGCTGTACACGACATGAACAGCAATATTACATGGTAGCTGGCAATGGCCGATTTACGGAGGTCGTTAAAACTATTTTTACCAAAGTTATTTCCGGTTTTAATCGTTGCTGCAGATGCCACGCCACTGGCAATCATATACGTCATTGCCGCTAAACTGATTGCAATCTGGTGTGCGGCCTGTTGTACTGCTCCTATGGTGCCAATTAATACGGCAGCACCGCTAAAAGCACTAATTTCAAAAGAATATTGCATGGCCACTGGCATCCCGATTTTGGCAATTTTAATCGCCCTCATTTTATCAAAAAAAGTCGCTTTAAAACTGGTGAGATATTTTTTGAAATGCTGCGAGCGCAACACGTAAAAACACATTACAGTGGCCATCAGAATCCTGTCTATCAAAGTGCTTAAGCCAACACCGCTCACGCCCATAGATTTGAGGCCAAACATGCCTTTCACGAAGATAATTCCTAAAATAATGTTAATGGCATTTCCCCAAATGGAAACAAACATAGCTTGTTTGGTAAAACCTAAGCCTTCTGCAAATTGCTTAAACGTCTGAAAAATCAATAGTGGAATAATCGAAACAGATAAAAGATTGAGATAGGGTTTCGCGTAGCGGACCACCTCGGGAGTTTGGTCCAGGTGATCGATAACAAAAAATATCCCCAATTGCACCAGTACATATAACAATATACCGATGCAGATATTGATCATTAAACTGTTCGATAAAAGCTTTCCGCATTCATCATAATGCTGGCGACCGTTTTCTTGTGCAATAAGTGGTGTTAAACCATAAGAAATGCCTAAGCCGATAACCAGAATAAGCATAAATATGCTGTTTACCAACGATACAGCTGCCAATTGAATGGTATCGGTAAAATGGCCTACAATAATACTATCGGCCATGTGTACCAAAGTGTGGCCCACCTGCGAACCTACAATTGGAAGTGCTAAATGAAGATTTTCTTTATAGTAGGGCTTATATTTGGTGTAAATTCTAGAAAACATAGGTTTGCAAAGATCGGGTTTTTGAACCTCAAAAAATAGAGATGTAGAAAAGTTAATGTCAAAAGCCTAAACAATAGACCAGGAAACAAGTTCAGGGTTGACCAAATTTTGGTAGCCAGTTCTCCTGACAATTGCGCTCTCATTCGTTATGCTGAACTTATTTCAGCATCGTTCCCTTTAGCTTCTGTATCGGCATAATACGATTAAAAAATATCCTCAAACACCCGTCCGACTGGCCGGGCGGAAGCTACCATTGACGTTAATTTTTAATTATTTGATAATTAGTCACTTATGAAATATGCATTTTCATCCAACAAGGCCTTCGCACTGAGTCTCCGTTCTACTTAAGTCCGGCCTAACAAATTTTTCGGACTCCACCGACCAAGCCCTATTACTGGCTTTGAAAGAAAAATTCTCAGCCGGCATTTTTTGTTACTTTTTGATGCCAAAAAGTAAGAGCCCT
>NZ_CAJYOJ010000055.1 GCF_913776295.1 uncultured Pedobacter sp. | reverse complement strand
GGCTCTTACTTTTTGGCATCAAAAAGTAACAAAAAATGCCGGCTGAAAATTTTTCTTTCAAAGCCAGTAATAGGGCTCGGTTAGTGGAATCCGAAAAATTTGTTAGGCCGGACTTAAGTAGAACGGGTGCACAGTGCGAAGGCCTTGTTAGACGGAAATGCATTGTGCACAAGTGTCTAACTATCAAATGATAACAAAATAACGTCAATGGTAACTTCCGCCCGACCAGTCAGACAGGTGTTTCAGGGTCTTTTATGCAAAAAATTGATCTTGTGCGAGAAATTTCAGAATGTGCTGTCAGCTAAAAAGGTCATAACTAACTACGAAATTTTAGCGCGTGATTTAAATTCAGTATTGTCAATCCTGAGGAATCATTTATTTTAAAAGCTGTACGGCAAAAGAAAATTCCTATATAAATTCGTCATTGCGGGGAGGAACGACGAAGCAATATCTCCCAAAGGAAAGATTGCCAGCCTGTTGCCGGCAGGCTTCGTCGGCTAAAAAAGCCTCCTCGCAATGACGGGTTTTTTGGTGTGTAACTCACACCTATTCACTAAACACGTACCAGCTTAAGCAATTAACCCTTATTCGGTTTTATCAGTTCAATCGTGCCATCTTCAAGGTGTTTCAGCTCGGTTACCTTAACATTTCTTAAATGTGTTTTTCCGGAAAGCTGGGTATCATGATAAAAGATATACCACTTACCTTTAATTTCAACAATAGAATGATGTGTAGTCCATCCCTCAACAGGTGTCATGAATGTACCCTGGTATTTAAAAGGTCCCCAGGGACTATCTGAAATGGCCGATGCCAGGTAATGCGTATCGCCGGTTGAATAAGTGAAATAATACTTCCCGTTATATTTATGCATCCAGGCACCTTCAAAAAACCGTCGATCGTGATCTTTTGTAAGCAGTGGCTTGCCTTGAGGATCTAAAATCACTACATCTTTCGCCTTGCCATCAAAAGACATCATATCCTTGCTTAGCTTCGCAACTTTTGCGGTTAAGGCAGGTTCATTTTCTTTTTGAGAATCAGTTTTAGAACCATTTGGATCATATTTTCCATCTTTCCAGCGTTGAAGTTGTCCGCCCCAGATTCCGCCAAAATATAGGTAATTGCTACCGTCAGTATCGGTAAATACCGCCGGGTCGATACTAAAACTACCTTCTATTGGTTCTTTAGCTGCCTTAAAAGGTCCGGCCGGATCTTTCGAAGTGGCCACTCCTATCCTGAAAACGTCATTTTTATCCTTAACAGGAAAATAAAGGTAATAGGTACCATTTTTATAAGCTGCATCCGGCGCCCATAGTTGCCTTCCCGCCCATGGAATATCGCTTACAGATAGTGCAGGTTCATGAATGGTCACCTTACCTCCGATACTGTCCATACTCAGAATCCGGTAATCTTTCATGTCAAAATGATCGCCATTGTCATTTTCTTTCACACCCGACTCTATATCGTGAGATGGATAGATATAAATTTTACCGTTAAATACATGTGCAGAAGGGTCTGCAGTATAAATTTCCTTCACCAATGGCTCAGAAAGATATTGTTTCTTCTCTGTTTTTACAGTTTCGTTTTCCGCTGAATGCTTGTTTTGTTCCTGGCAGGAACTTCCCAAAGCAACCATTAGGGCAATGGCCAAAGCAGACTGGCTCTTAATTTGTAGATTCATTTTTATTCATTTTTGGTTAAATACAATTACTTAAAAAACATCATCCTTGTAGATGATTCAACCTCTTTTACCCGGGAATTTAAAATCCGATAGAATTTCCGCCATCTACAGGCAATACCATCCCATAATTTTCGGACAAGATGGATTCAAAAATCATGGGAGGGGCAAAAGATAAAACTATGTTAAAAGAATTTTTAAGTATGGAAACTTTGAATAATATGTTAGCAGAAATGTTGATTTAATCATTTTAACAAGTCTATCTGAAAGCTATTTATTTTGGCCTGCCGGGATTACAGCCCCCGATGAAAAGGGATGAGCAAAGTAGATAAAAAGTAATAATGCAGTTGCATCAATTTTAATCATATGCGCGTTTTTTATGACGAAAAATGCTATTGCTAATCCTCCGCATTTAATACTTTAGCCTCAGGTATAACTGATGAGTCAATATGAAAAAAATTACTGTAAGCAGGCTAAAACAAGCTATAACCTATCCATGCAAAATGAGAGGTTTAAGATTAGGAGTTATTGTATTACTTGCATTAATGTGCTGCAATAGTGAAAGATCTTTTGGTCAGGATCCAAAATTATACGTTTTCCTGAGCTTTGGTCAATCTAATATGGAAGGTAACGCGCCTTTCGAACCTCAGGATACAACAGTAAACAATAGATTCAGGGTGCTACAGGCGGTTGACTGTCCGGAATCAGGCCGTAAAAAAGACAATTGGTATACGGCTAAACCACCGTTGTGCCGATGCAAAACCGGCTTAACTCCGATGGACTATTTTGGCAGAACGCTTTTAGATTCACTTCCTAAAGATGTGCGAATTGGCGTGATCAATGTAGCAGTTGGTGGTTGCAAAATTGAGTTATTTGATAAAGATTCTTATCAAACCTATACCGCTACCGCACCGGATTGGATGAAATCGGCCTTAAATGCCTACGGCGGAAATCCATACGGTCGTTTGGTAGAATTAGCCAAAATTGCACAGCAATCAGGCGTAATAAAGGGCATTATGATGCACCAGGGCGAATCTAATACCGGAGATCAGGAGTGGCCAAAAAAAGTGAAGGCGGTTTATGAACACCTCATCAAGGACTTAAATTTAAATCCGTCAACTACACCCCTTCTTGCCGGTGAAGTGGTTAACGCAGATCAGGGAGGAACATGCGCATCAATGAATAAAATTATTGCAACCTTGCCAATAATCATTCCCAATGCACACATCATCTCATCAGCTGGTTGTACCGCAGCTGCCGATCACCTCCATTTCAATGCGCAGGGCTATCGTATGCTCGGCGAACGTTATGCAAAAACAATGCTGTCCCTGTTAAAATAACATCAGAATAATGCAGAAAAAAATATTTGGAATAGCACTGTTAACAAGCATATTATCAGCACTGTATAGTTTCGCACAAAACCCGGTCATCCAGACTTATTATACCGCCGATCCGGCGCCGATAGTACACAATGGTACCGTTTACTTATACACTTCTCACGATGAAGATGTTACCGTAAAAAACTTTTTCACGATGAACGATTGGCGGTGCTATTCTTCAAAGGATATGGTTAACTGGACTGACCATGGCGCTATTTTATCCTATAAAGATTTTAGCTGGTCGCGTGGTGATGCCTGGGCAGGTCAATGCATTTTCAGAAACGGAAAATTCTATTACTATTTGCCTGTAAATCAAAAAAACGGCGGAAACGCGATTGGTGTTGCCATCTCCGATAAACCAACCACGGGCTTTAAGGATGCATTGGGAAAACCCTTGTTATCAGGCTTTGGCTACATTGATCCGACTGTTTTTGTTGACGATGACGGGCAAGCTTACTTATATTGGGGCAATCCCCAGTTATATTATGTAAAACTGAATAAAGATATGATCTCTTATGATGAAAAAGTTGGAATCGTAAAAGTGCCGCTAACCAAACAAGGTTTTAGTATGCGGAAAAAAGATGCAGACAAGAGACCATCAGAATACGAAGAAGGACCATGGTTTTTTAAACGAAAAAATAAATATTATTTGCTTTATCCGGCAGGTGGCGTACCAGAACATCTGGCTTATTCTACCAGCGATGGGCCTACCGGGCCCTGGTTGTATGGAGATACGATTATGAAAGTGATTGAAGATCATGGTGCATTCACCAATCACTCTGGATACATCGATTTTAAAGGTCAGTCTTATTTGTTTTATCATGATGTCTCTTTACCGGGAGGTGGCGGTTTCAAACGTTCCGTTTGCATTGAACCATTTAGTTTTAATGCGGATGTTTCGATCCCGAAAATTAAGCGAACGAGATCAGGCGTATTGAAAAGCGCCGCAAATTTAAATCCTTACAGCCGTGTTGAAGCCGAAACCATAGCCTGGTCAGAAGGTGTAAAAACGGCCAAAGATAGCTTAACAGGAACTATTTATGTCACTAATATCGATAATGGCGATTACATCAAAATCCGCAGTGTCGATTTTGGCAAAGGTGCAACTCAGTTTGAAGCCACTGTTGCCGCAACATCCTCAAAAGGAAGTATGGAACTTCGGACAGACGGTTTAAACGGCAAGCTGCTTGGGAAACTGGAAATAAAATCAAGCAAAAATACTCAGGATTGGAAAACGCAGCTTTGTAAAATTAATAAGATTGCTGGTATACACGACCTGTATCTGGTATTTAAAGGTGAGGGTGACGACCTCTTTAATTTTGACTGCTGGCGTTTGATCCGTTGATAGATAAATTGTTGTTATTTTCTGTAGTTGGCTGATATGAAAAGCAGCTGTAAACAGCTCAAAAATTAAGATTTTAATCAACTACTAACCTTTAATCGGGATACAGCATATCTGTATCTGGAAAAGCAGATTTAAAAAAAACAATAAACGTTACCATAACATTTAATTTTTTTTACTAATTTCCCCTTTTAAATACCGATCTGATCCATCTCAACCAAATAAACTTATACTTTTGTGATGAATATACCCAAATTTTTAACAACGAAATACTATAAAGGCATTTCATTGGTTTTGGCATTGGTTGCCAGCCACATTTTCTCTTTTGCCCAAGATTTGAACGTTACCAGTCCCGATCAAAAATTGGTGGTTAAGTTATATGTAAACGAGGGTAAACTCTATTACAATGTAACATTAGCGGGAAAAGAAATGATTGAGCGTTCGCCTTTGGGACTTCGAGGAAGCAGGATGGATCTATCATCTGGTCTGACACTGATTGACAAGCAGTCGAGAAAAATAGATGAGCGCTATAATGAGCCTAAAATCAAGATCAGTAGTGTAAACTACCAGGCAAACGAGCTCGTCTGCAAGTTCGAAAATACCGCAAAAAATCAGCTTGAAGTGGTATTCCGGGTGAGCAACAATAACATTGCCTTCAGGTATCGAATTCCCCAGACCGGTGAACCTGCAAATTTTATTATTGAAGAAGAATTGAGCGGATACAAATTTCCGGCAAATACCACCACATTTTTAACCCCGCAAGCTACGCCAATGATTGGCTGGATGAAAAGTAAGCCAAGCTATGAAGAAGAATACAATCCCGATCAGGCCATGGGCGTTCCATCAAAATATGGTGTAGGTTATACTTTTCCTGCCCTTTTCCATTTAGGGAATGATGGCTGGGTATTGTTATCCGAAACGGGGGTGAATTCACTATACTGCGGATCGAAGCTGAGCGAAGGGACTAAAGACGGCCGTTATAAGATTGCTTTCCCTGAACCTGGTGAAAACAATGGGATGGGCCGTGCAAATCCAACCATTCCGCTTCCAGGCTACACTCCCTGGCGCACCATCACGGTTGGCACTACCCTTAAGCCCATTACGGAAACAACGATTCCATTCGATATTGTTGAACCGCAATACCAGGCCTCAAAAGAATACACTTTTGGACGTTCAACCTGGAGCTGGTTGTTATGGCAGGATCCCAGTATCAAATATGATGACCAAAAAACGTTTATTGATCTGGCTGCTTCAATGGGTTACGAATTTGCACTGATTGATGGTGGTTGGGAAAAAAATATCGGCTATAAAAAAATCGAAGAACTGATCGCGTATGCTAAAACCAAGGGTGTTGGTATATGTTTGTGGTACAATTCCAATGGATTCTGGAATGATGCTCCTCAGGACCCTAAAAACCGAATGAACACGGCTTCGGTAAGAAAGCAGGAAATGGCGTGGATGCAGCGAATGGGTGTTAAAGGAATTAAAGTGGATTTCTTTGGTGGCGACAAGCAGGAAACAATGAAGCTATATGAAGACATCTTGTCTGATGCCAATACCTTTGGATTAACCGTAATTTTCCATGGCTGCACCCTACCCAGAGGCTGGGAGCGTATGTATCCCAATTATGTAGGGAGTGAGGCAGTATTAGCATCAGAAAATCTGATTTTCGGGCAGCATGCCAATGATAATGAAGCGTTCAATGCCTGCCTGCACCCCTTTATCAGAAACGCGGTAGGGGCGATGGAATTTGGACCTGTACTCTTAAACAAGCGCCACAATAAGACAAATGATGGTGGTACGATCAGAAAAACGACAGAAACCTTTCAGATCGCCACTGCCGTACTTTTCCAGAGCCCGGTGCAAAACTTCGGCATTACCCCGAATAACCTTACCGATGTTGCGCCTCATATCATCGACTTTATGAAAAAAGTGCCTACCACCTGGGACAATACGGTCTTTATTGACGGATATCCCGGGAAATATTGCGTACTGGCACGCCGTCATGGCGATACCTGGTATATCTCAGCGATAAATGCTGAAACTTCAGCGAAAACAATAGACATTTCACTTCCGATGTTAACAGGCAATGAAGTTACGTTATATTCAGACTCCGACGATCGGTCACCGCAGATAAAACAGCTGAAATTAAATAAGGCAAAACAGTTAAAACTAAGAATTTTACCGGGCGGGGCAAATGTGATTGTGGCGAAATAGATTTATTATTCTGGCATTACATGAACTGAACCAGTACAGTTGCAATGAATCTTCTTCCGAAAGTTCCTATCGGATGAAGATTTTTTATTGGGGTACCCAAAATTGATTTATCAAATGTCATCCTGAGGGATAATTTATTGTATAAAAATCAATATGATTGACGTATACATTTCTTTTTTTGCCCCAGGGCTAAGCCTTGCCTCGGCTCGCCGCCGCCGAAGGGCTCTTTCTTTTTGATGTCAAAAAGAAACAAAAAACACCGGCTGAAAATTTATTCATTCGTTTTAATAGTTTTCAGCTGCATTCATGAGGGCTACGCCGTTTTCTTTCGAAG
>NZ_CAJYOJ010000054.1 GCF_913776295.1 uncultured Pedobacter sp. | reverse complement strand
TGATGCCAAAAAGTAAGAGCCCTTCGGCGGCGGTGAGCCGAGGCAAGACTGTGCTGTATGGCATAAGAAATCAGTTACGTCATTTATATTGATTTTTATACCATAAATTATTCCTCAGGATGACAGTGCTTATTAATGATAAACATCAAATGTTAAATCTGTTAAAAATCTGCTGCATCTTTAATAAATATTCCGCCTTTTGGTTACATTCGTCTCCATGATTAAAAGCCTTTTAGTAGCCTTTATGCTGATCATGTTGGGTACTAATGCCATTGCTCAAAATACTTTCTCGATTAGTGGTGTGGTTAGGGATCAAAAAGATGGATTGCCCGGTGCGAGTATATACATGAGCGGATATAAAATTGCCACCGTTGCCGGTAACGATGGAAGATTTAAACTTCCAAACCTGAAACCGGGCAGCTACGACCTGCTTGTGCAGCTTGTGGGTTACCTCCCCTATTCCAAAAGCGTGATTATTTCCGATAAATCCGTTCAGGTAGAGTTGGTTTTAAAAGAAAATGTCGCTCAGCTTGATGAAGTGGTCATCAGGGCCGATCCTAACAGACAAAAATATATTAACCAGTTTAAGGAGTTTTTTATTGGTAAAACACCAAATGCAGCACAGTGCCGGATCTTAAATCCGCAGGTTTTAAATGTAGATTTTGACATTACCAAAAGCACTTTGACCGTATCTACTACAGAATTTTTAATCGTAGAAAATAAAGCACTGGGCTATCGCCTCAAATATATGCTGGATCATTTCGAGTATAATTCCCGCACGCATATCATATTTTATTCCGGACACCCTTTTTTTGAAGAATTAAAGGCATCTGCTGCTAAAAGGAAAAAATATATTGCTGCAAGAGAAGTAGCCTACTATGGCTCATCACAACATTTTTTTCGTTCACTTTACGCCAATAAAACAAAGGAAGAAGGATTTATCATCAATAAAATGATCAAAATTCCCAACCCAAACCGTTACCCACAGCATGTAATCAATACCAATCTAGAAAAAATTAAAGCCGTACCAGAAAAAACAGGCATCAGACAAACAAAAGGTAAAATAGATACCGCCTTACTTGCGTTCTGGACAAAACAACAGGAAATGCCCAAAACCATTGATAAATTTTCGAGAGCCGAGGTACTTACCGATACCTTAGTACATTACTTTAACCCGAATTTAAAATATCTGAGCTATACCGATGCACTTTTGATTCAGTATACCAAAGAAAAAGAATCGCTTGCCTACTCTAAAACAGGTTTCTGGATTTTCAGACCTTTGGATATACCGGAAAATGAAATTTCTGCAGCGAATTTAACCGGTGAGGGAGTGCGGTTTTATGAAAATGGTGGCATTTACGATTCCCGATCGTTGCTGTACGAAGGCTACTGGGCCTATGAGAAAGTGGCCGATATGGTACCAATGGATTACATTCCGCTCTCCGGAAGTAACAAGTAATTGTTGAAAAGTTAGCTTTGGCTTAAGCATAAAATTACTAATATTTTTAGTAATTTTATGCTATGATCGGCGAAGCAGAAAAACAGTATTTTAAGGGTAGAGGTGCTCAAGTTAATCCACATAACAAATTTTTAAAAGATGTTTATGTAAAAGAGCACAATGAAGGAATAGACGACTGGGAGGAAAGTGATCGCAAAACTTCTTTTATCTTCGAAAATTCGAAAACCATCGTGAATAAAGTTGATAGTCCGGACGTGGGCATGGCCTATTCTTTAAACCCCTATCAAGGTTGTGAACACGGTTGTACTTATTGTTATGCCCGCAATTCGCATCAGTACTGGGGTTATAGCGCCGGCATAGAGTTTGAGCGAAAAATTATAGTTAAAAAAGATGCACCAACACTCTTTAAAAAATTTCTGGAGAGAAAAGGCTGGGATGCCACTACCATTTCCCTTTCCGGCAATACGGATTGCTACCAACCCGCCGAAAGAAAATTTAGGCTAACCCGTCAGTTGCTTGAAATTGCATTGGCCTACAAGCAGCCTATCGGAATGATCACCAAAAACTCACTTATCCTTCGCGATCGGGATATTCTAAAAGAAATGGCCAGGTTAAACCTCTGTATGGTTTATGTATCCATTAACAGTTTAAATGAAGATTTAAGGCAGGTAATGGAGCCGCGTACCACCACGGCTAAACAACGGTTAAAGGTGGTAGAAGAACTCAGTAAAGATGGAATCCCTGTGGGCGTAATGGTTGCTCCCCTTGTTCCAGGTTTAAGTGACCATGAAATTCCAAAAATATTAAAAGCAGTTGCCAATGCTGGTGCCATTAAAGCGGGTTACACCGTAGTAAGGCTCAATGGTGCCATCGGTCAGATCTTTGAAGATTGGCTACAGAAAAATTTTCCAGACCGCTTTGATAAAGTATGGCATTCCATTCAGAGTTGCCATGGGGGTAATGTAAATGATAGCCGGTTTGGCGACCGAATGCGCGGTGATGGCCATATTTCCCAGATGATCAGGGATAACTTCAGACTGCATTGCCGCTTAAATGGCCTAAATGTAAAAGATATTATCTTAGACCACACCTTGTTCAAAATACCAAGCAATCAGGTGAGCCTGTTTTAATATTCGGGGAGAGAAATCCCTAACGCTCGGGGCCGTGGTTTATGATCACGGTCCTCTCAAATTTTTCGGTCACGATTGCAATCTGGGTAATTGAGCGGTGAATTTGTAATCCACCACAGAACATACAAAATATTAAGTTGTTTATAGATACTAATTTGTAAACTACCGGTATAAAACTTAGTTTTAACGCCATGAAGATCGCATTGATTACCTATCTGGACAAAGGCGCTTATAATACATCTACCGTTGAAAGTGAGGACGACAAACTCCTTCATTTTTTAAAAGGAAAAGGATTAAACGTTGATCTGGTCATCTGGAATAATCCACATATTAACTGGGAGGATTATCCACTAGCGATCTTAAAATCGCCCTGGGATTATTTTGACCTGATTCAAGATTTCTACACCTGGCTGAAACGTTTAGAAACTAAAAAAGTAAAATTACTTAACCCAATTGAGGTGGTACGGTGGAATTCAGATAAACGCTATTTGAAGGAAATTGAAGCTGACGGCCTAAAAATTATACCCAGCGTCTTTATCAACAAACAAGATCGCGTAACGCTTAAACACTACTTCGAGAAATTTAACACCAATAGGTTAATCGTAAAACCCTGTATTAGTGGTGGCGCAAAGAATACGTTCAAGATAACAATCAATGATATTGATGCCATAGAACTGCAGTTAAATCAACTGATACAGGAAGAAGATTTTATCATTCAACCATTTTTGCCGGAAATTTTGGAAAACGGCGAATGGTCATTCATTTTCTTCAACGGGACTTATAGCCATTCGCTCATTAAAAAAGCCAAACCTGGCGATTTCAGGGTACAACCTGCGCATGGCGGATCGGTACATCCACAAAGCCCTAATCATGAACTGATTGCTATTGCTCAGCAATACGTTGATTTATTTGCTAAAAACTGTCTTTATGCCCGTGTTGATGGAACTTTTGTAAACGGTGAATTTTTACTGATGGAGTTAGAACTCATAGAACCTTTTCTGTTTTTAAACACAGCACCAGAAAATTATGAGCGATATTATAAGGCGTTGATGGATTTGATATAAATGATGGGATTTAAAAAAAGACGTCATCCAGATTGAAACATAGTTAAATAGAGCGGCCTGATTAGCTAAATTTAGCATCATAGAACCTTTGTTCTCGACTGCCTTACACTTCGATCCAAATGACGAACTCCGGTTATAAATTATTTTGATGCAAAAACCTGCGCCCAATAGCCATCTGTTTTAGCTGCGCCCATTTCTTTAAAAGATGCGGTCATCATATTTTTGCAGTGGCTTTCACTCGCGATCCAATCATTAAAAACCTGTGCTTCGGTGGTTTGTCCTACTGCAATATTCTCACCAACACTTGTCCAAACATAGCCGGTAGCAGTTACCCTGGCTCCCACTGTTTCACCATTGGCAGAAGTATGTACCATACTTTTGATCGATGCCATATATTTACTTTGGTAAATGGCAGCCGAGGCCAGATTGGCATTCCAGGTTAAAGCACCCACAGGCGGCATTTTAGTCGTACCACAATTACATCCTGCTAAACGGGTATCATTAACCAGTTTTAAAAGCACATCGTTATTGATGTTGGTTGCAGTAGACATTTCTATTTTAAAGGTGTTGGACGTGGTATCCGTTGTACCGGAATCAGATCCTTTTTTACAGGATAAGGTACAGCACAGGGCTATACACATTAAGGGAAAGACAATAGACTTCATTTTTATAGTTTTGTTTCAGGAAAGATACAATGAATTTTAATAAAAAAATTATTTGCATTCATATTTTTCACACTTCAAAAACAAATAAATCCTAACCAGATGTATTAAATGAAAAAACTCCCGATTTTCATCGGGAGTTTTTTTCATTTATTTCGAAGAATCTTCTTCTTGCTTTGGCTCTTCTTTTTTCTTTTCGCCTTTTTTATGATTAATTGATACCTGTTCGGTAGTCTTATCATAATCAATTTCCAGAACATCACCTTCGGACAATTCGCCTTTAAGAATCTCTTCGGCGATCGGATCTTCTAAATATTTCTGAATTGCTCTTTTTAACGGACGAGCTCCAAAATTACTATCAAAACCTTTGTCAGCAATATATTCTTTTGCATGATCAGTCAATACAATTTCATAACCAAGTGTATGAACGCGACCAAACAAAGCTTTTAACTCGATATCAATAATTCTAAAGATTTCATCTTTACCTAAACTATTGAATACCACTACATCATCAACACGATTCAGGAATTCAGGGGCAAAAGCACGTTTTAATGCACTTTCTATTACGCCACGACTATGAGAATCGGCTTGGTTTGTTTTCGCGGTTGTAGAGAAACCAACACCTTGACCGAAATCTTTAAGTTGACGGGCACCAATATTAGAAGTCATGATGATGATTGTATTTCTAAAATCAACTTTACGGCCCAAACTATCGGTGAGCTGTCCTTCATCCAGAACTTGTAATAAGATATTAAATACATCAGGGTGTGCTTTTTCAATCTCATCCAGTAAAATTACGGAGTAAGGCTTCCTTCTTACTTTTTCTGTTAATTGTCCACCCTCTTCATACCCCACGTATCCCGGAGGCGCTCCTACTAAACGCGAAACAGCAAATTTCTCCATGTACTCACTCATATCGATCTGAATCAGAGAATCATCGCTATCGAACATGAAACGAGCCAATTCTTTTGCGAGTTCTGTTTTACCTACACCGGTTGGACCTAGAAAAATAAAGGAACCTATCGGTTTTTTAGGATCTTTTAATCCCGCTCTTGTACGTTGGATGGCTTTGGTCAATTTTTTGATCGCATCGTTCTGACCGATAATTTTCTCGGCCACTTTATCGTACATATTCAACAGTTTTGCACTGTCAGTTTGTCCCACACGTTGCACCGGAATACCGGTCATCATGGAAACCACCTCGGCTACATTGTCTTCAGATACTTCGTAACGTTTTGTTTTGGTTTCTGCTTCCCACTCCGCTTTAGCTTTATCTAATTCTTCAATTAAATTTTTCTCAGTATCGCGCAATTTTGCAGCCTCTTCATATTTCTGGCTACGTACTACCTTGTTTTTCTCTAATTTGATATCTTCAATTTTGGCCTCGATATCAATAATGTTTTGAGGAACATGGATGTTGGTTAAGTGAACACGCGAACCTGCCTCATCTAAGGCATCAATAGCTTTATCCGGTAAGAAACGATCAGAAATATAACGTGAGGTTAAATTAACACAAGCTAGGATAGCTTCTTCTGTATACGTTACCCCATGGTGTTCTTCGTATTTATCTTTAATACGTGTTAAAATTTCAACAGTTTCATCTGGTGTAGCCGGTTCAACCATTACTTTTTGAAAACGACGGTCTAAAGCACCATCTTTCTCAATGTATTGACGGTATTCATCTAATGTTGTAGCACCGATACATTGAATTTCGCCCCTTGCCAAAGCAGGTTTGAACATATTGGATGCGTCTAATGAACCTGATGCACCACCGGCACCAACTATCGTATGAATCTCATCGATAAATAAAATTACATCAGTAGATTTTTCAAGTTCGTTCATCACGGCTTTCATACGTTCTTCGAACTGACCGCGGTATTTGGTACCAGCCACCAGCGATGCCAGATCTAGCGTAACTACACGTTTACCAAATAGTACACGTGAAACTTTACGTTGAACAATACGTAAGGCAAGGCCTTCTGCAATAGCGGATTTACCCACTCCCGGCTCTCCAATTAAAATTGGATTGTTCTTTTTTCTACGGGATAAAATCTGCGATACGCGCTCAATTTCTTTCTCACGGCCAACGATAGGGTCTAAACGGCCCTCTTCTGCTGCCTTTGTTAAATCGCGACCGAAATTATCCAGAACAGGTGTCTTAGACTTTATATCCGATACTTTTTTAGGTGTGCTAAAGCTTTCCTCTTCGCGATAATCATCATCGCCTCCTGTAGAAGCACTGTTCGAGATATCATCTCTGAAACCATTTTTATTCACTTCAACCTCCTGTTTAAAAACATCATAAGTAATGCCGTATTGCAATAAGATTTGTGAGGCGATATTATCATCATCTCTCAAAACCGATAAGAGCAAATGTTCGGTGCCAATTAAATCGCTTTTAAATATTTTAGCTTCTAAGTAAGTAATTTTTAAAACTTTTTCTGCCTGTTTAGTTAATGGGATATTACCCAGGTTTACTGTAACACTCGAAGTACCGCGAACAGCATCTTCAATTGAGCGGCGCAATTTACCGGTATCAACTCCTAACGATCGTAAAATTTTTATAGCCATGCCATCCCCTTCGCGGATGAGGCCCAATAATAAATGCTCGGTTCCGATGTAATCGTGTCCTAAGCGGAGCGCTTCCTCCCTACTAAAAGAGATCACATCTTTAACCTGTGGTGAAAATTTTGCTTCCATAATACCTTTCTTAACAGCTACGTCCCTAAACTATAAAATAACTTTATAAAAACGAACGTACTGTTTTCTTTATTTTATCAACAATTGCGCCATATGGGTGGATAAAAAGGCATTTAAATGCCAGAGAATCCAAAATTTAATGTAAGATTATTATTCTGATAAATACCATTTTGATCATATCTATCTACGTAATAAGTGTTCTAAAGGTTTTAAAGGGACATTTACCAGAAACATCCAGTTGCAGACATTACATTGTCGGTTTATTGTAAGGATTTTTTGACCACTAAAAACTGACAATATGTATCGATTTACTTAAGCAATTTACAAGTTTTGACAGAAAAACAAAAAGAACATGACATCATTTATAATTTTATCAGCTATCGATCAACACCAACCTCTCTCTCGTGTAATAATCTCCATACGAATTAACTGTGATTAGGTTATTTTTGTTTTTAAACACAGTAGTTTGTTTTTGTAATTAATAACTGCTATCATTCTGGGCGCATCGAAGAATCTTTTTTGAAGGTTGTTATTTAGACGAACTGATAAGCAGGCGTCTTTTGGTTTGAAAACGAAGGTCCTGTTTTCTATGGCTGCAGCAGTTCCGCCATCGCTCATAGTCCTCGTTGTGCTACCGATGAAAATCGGTACCGGTAGCGCTCCACTGTGGGCTACCCCCTCTGTCAGGTTTATTTAACCACGACCAGTGCTAATCGCATGGTCTGAAAATCCCTGATCGTATTACAGGTACTGCCAGCTAAACCCGACCGCAGTGAAAAACCCACAGCCCGAAGCATGAGGGCGAGGATTTGTAACAGAGGGCGGGGCTGAGGAGACCGAAGAACTAGTGTACCTGCTTTCCTAAAAAATGTTGTAATTAAAGTCTTAGCGAGACGCTAAGACCAGATAAGATCATGTCAGCTTTGGGCTTTGCCGGAATACGATAATAACATTGAACGGCCACAGGATTCCGCTGTGACCGTTTAATGTGATATCATCATTATTTATTGGGATAATGAATTAAATTACCAATTGATACCGAGGTTAATTTCGAAGTTACCTGCAGTGTAACCGCTTAAGTTACCGGTTTGTGTGGTATATGCGGTATTGATCATGTACTTTTTCTTATAATGTAACCCGACACCAAAACTTGCAGCCTTACTGGTATGATACATGGCTGTAAATAATAACTGCTGATCGGCAACTCCTAGTTGACCGCCGATATCCACAATATCAGCAATTCCCGTAAAAGAACGATAGGCTACTTTAGGTTGAAACAAGCTTTCTCCAATATCAAATTTGTAGCCAGCTGATGCATATACAGCTGGCGTATTGATTAATTTTAAGTTATCCCTGTTGAAATAATTTTTAAGGTTCACCAATGCAAAATCTACATTAAAGCGCTGTGAAGTTAATCCAACCCCAAAATCACCATCAAAATAGGTTCGATGGTCGGTATTATAAACACCAACCTGTGCATCATTTGGATTACCTATCAGATCTTGCATATCGATCCGCTGATTCATAAAGCCTGCAGATAAACCAAAATGTAATTTTGCAGATCCGTTGAGCGGCAGATGATAGGCATAACTTGCCAGAATCCTTGTCTGCCTTTGCAAGCCTGCTTTGTCCAGGTTCAGGTTTAACCCTACCCCTACTCTTTCCCATCCATAAGTGGCGCTCAGGTTTTGTACCATTGGCGCTCCGGGAACATTGTTCCATTGAGAACGGAAAGTGAGGTCTGCAGTTGCACCTTCTGCTAATCCGGCCATGGCCGGATTAGCAAGATAGGTGTTGTTAAAATACTGGTTTAACAATGGATTGGTCTGCGCATTTACCTTCGAAACACCGATAAGAGCAGCCAGTATCAAAATTGTTGTTTTTATCCTTTTCATTTTCTTAACGGTTTCTGATAATCGTGATAAATCCTTTTTGAACCAATTTATTTGGGCCATAAGTAATGATATAATAATAAGTGCCCTCTGCGAGGTCATTTCCTCCGATAGTTCCATTCCAGCTATTATCATATGACTTTTTGTTGTACATTTCTCTGCCATTGCGGTCAAAAATCCGGACTTCATTGTTTGGATACATATCAATGTTCTGTACAATCCAGGTATCATTTACACCGTCTCCATTTGGTGTTAAGATATTATTGGCAACCAACTTATAATCTTCATTTACCTTAATGGTGATCGATGCTGAACTATTACAGCCACTGGCATTGGTAACCCTGACCGTATAAGTTGTGGTTTGCAACGGACGAATATTCAGTGTAGCCGTATTTTGTCCGCTCACGATACCACTTGCTGTAGACCAGCTATAAGCTGTGCCTCCACTGGCCGTTAATACTGCTGTTTCACCTTTACTGAACTCCGTTCCTTTATTGCTTGCTATATTCACCAAAGGAATGGCATTAATGGTTAATGTACCATTGACGTAAACCAGACTATAATTGTTCGATGCACCACCAGATGGTACCAATACATAATTACCTGCAACATTTCTATTTGCGGTAGTGCTTACCATTGGTTTTGTAGTTAACGAATTTTCACTATCGCCAGCTTTAAAACCACTATAAGTTACACCAAAGGCCGGAAACCCGTCAGACTGACACATCACAGCATTATTAGCAGTAACCATCAATACTGATTTAGTAATGGTCAGGTTACTACCGATGTAAGCAATAGTGTAATTGCCATTTAGTGCAAGTGTGCCCTGGTTGATGGCATAAGTGCCGACGTTTTCACCTGGTACTCTGGTCAGGCTTCCGCTGAAACTATCGCCGGTTACCAGTGCCGGGGCAAAGGTATAAGTCAGGGTTGGATCAGCATCGCCGTAGGTTTTGCTTTTCGCCGCTGCCGTTACCGTGATCGTTTTCGCACTGATGCTCAAGTTCGCACCAACATAGGTTAAACTGTAGTTGCCATTCAGTGCAAGCGTACCCTGGTTAATCGCATAAGTACCCACGTTTTCACCTGGTGTTCTGGTCAGGCTTCCGCTGAAACTATCGCCGGTTGCCAATGCCGGAGCAAAGGTATAAGTCAAGGCTGGATCAGCATCGCCATAGGTTTTGCTTTTTGCTGCAGCCGTTACTGTAATGGTTTTTGCACCGATCGTTAGATCTGCACCAACGTAGGTTACTGTATAATTGCTGCTTAGTGCAAGTGTTCCCTGGGTAATCGCATAAGTGCCCACGTTTTCACCTGGTGTTCTGGTCAGACTTCCGCTGAAACTGTCGCCGGTTGCCAATGCCGGAGCGAATGTATAAGTCAAGGCTGGATCAGCATCTCCATAGGTTTTGCTTTTTGCTGCGGCTGTTACCGTGATGGTTTTTGCACCGATCGTTAAATCAGCACCCACATAAGTTAAACTGTAGTTACCATTCAGTGTAAGCGTACCCTGGTTGATCGCATATGTACCCACATTTTCACCTGGTGTTCTGGTCAGGCTTCCTGTGAAGGTATCGGTACCTGCCAGTGCAGGAGCGAAGGTATAAGTCAATGCGGGATCGGCATCGCCGTAGGTTTTGCTTTTCGCTGCAGCCGTTACTGTAATGGTTTTTGCACCGATCGTTAAATCAGCACC
>NZ_CAJYOJ010000053.1 GCF_913776295.1 uncultured Pedobacter sp. | reverse complement strand
GAAGGGCTTTCTTGTTTTATGGGCAGAGCGCAGCGCATAGAGCATGGCGCGCAGTGCATAGCGCGGTTTCCCGGCATTACGGCGTTAGGGCGCTAAGCTTGTATCCCGCAGATTACACCGATCTCCGTTGAGAGCATTCCATCACCGTTTTAGATTTTTCCGGCTTTCCCATCTTCTAATTTTTGTCCCGGGTTAAATAGCCCTGATGGGAGCGGCATCCCTTTTGGATAGGAAAAGATTGTTCAAAAAGTAAGATCTCCAAAAGGATAGAGCGTACAGCAGGACCGGAGCCAACCTAAATGCACGGGAAACTGCGCTCCTAAAAAAATCAAATGCTCTTTTAACCATGAGTGGTAAAAGACTGAAAGGATTGTCCCGCAGATCACGCTGATCTGCGCAGAGTATGTTCCATCACCGTTTTCCATCTTACCCTTCACGATAGCCCTGATGGGAGCGGCATCCCTTTTGGGTAGGAAAAGATTGTTCAGAAAATAAGATCTCCAAAAGGATAAAGCGTACAGCAGGACCGGAGCCAACCTAAACGCACAGGAAACTGCGCTCCAAAAAGTAAAGCATTTATATTTTTGGACCCTTGTATGGCCTAAGATTGCAGTGTGACATCAGCTTTGATCTAGTTGTACTTCTTCTGCACTCCAGTTGATGATCATTCACCTCTTGTTAAAAAATGTAAAATCTTAGATCCTCAAGATAATAAAACCGTATTATTGTAGTATTACGTACATGTTATGATGATGAATGTAGATATTAAAAAGTTAATCTTTCTTGCCTTTATTTGGTGTATCAATTTTAGTGTTTTTGCTCAAAGTAAAAATGTACAGCTCCCTGCAAATTGGTTTAACCTTGATTTACTGGAAAATGGCTATTTTGGTATCAGCACCGAGAAAGCATATCGCGAACTTTTAAAAGATAAAAAACCTAAAAAAAATATTGTGGTAGCCGTAATAGATGGTGGTGTAGATACTGCACATCCTGATCTAAGAGGTGTTTTATGGACAAATAAAAAAGAGATTCCTGGAAATGGAATAGATGATGATGGTAACGGTTATATTGATGATATTCATGGCTGGAATTTTATTGGCTCTAAAAAAGGCAATTTAGAGTTCGATAATTTAGAACTCGTTCGGTTATTAAGAATTTATACCCCGAAATACCAATCAACAACCAATTTAACACCATTGGACAGTTCGCAGAAAGAGGAATTTAAACTATACAAGAAAATGGTTGGCGATTTTGGTAAAAAATACGAAGATGCCAGCAATACTTTTTCTGTTTTAATAGCCATTAACAAAGTTTTGGATACGGTAGCTAAGATCAGTAAAAGAGAAATTCCAACGATGGATGATGTGGATCGCTATAAACCTGATGATGAAACTGAAGAGCAGGTTAAAACCATCATCAGAAAAGGCGCAAGGGAAGATGGAAGTTTCGAGAAATTTTATAAGAGCATTAAAGAAGGGTACAAGCAATACGATGCGATGTTGAAGTACAATTTAAATCCTAAGTATGACATGCGTGCAGAATTAGTTGGTGATGACTACAGCAATTCCTATCAAAAGGATTATGGAAATAATGATGTAAAAGGTCCGGATGCTTTTCATGGTACGCACGTTTCAGGAATCATTGGTGCCGATCGCACTAATTCAATCGGTATTATGGGAGTAGCCAATCAGGTAAGCATTATGGCGATCAGGGTGGTACCGACGGGTGATGAACGTGATAAAGATGTGGCCAATGGTATCAGGTATGCCGTAGACAATGGCGCGAAGGTAATTAATATGAGTTTTGGTAAAAGTTATAAATGGGATAAAAAGGCGGTAGATTCTGCAGTAAAGTATGCTGAACTTAAAGGGGTATTGTTAGTGCATGCCGCCGGAAATGATAACCAGAACAACGATATTGAAGAGAATTTTCCTAATAAATTTTTCGATAGCAAAGCCGCAGAAGCTTATAAAGAAGCCAATAAAAAACCAAGCAAACCAGATTTTACGCCACCTAAGCCTATGACACCAAATAACGGAAGGGGTATGAGGCCGGCTTATGAACGATCTACATTCGTAAAACCTATACCAATCGACTCTGCAAAGTTTAATCTGCCTCATGCCGGTAACTGGATAGAAGTAGGTGCCAGTGCTTACAAGGATGATGATAATCTGAAGGCCAGTTTCTCCAATTATGGCAAATATACTGTAGATGTTTTTGCCCCCGGATTTTTAATCAACTCAACGGTTCCTGGTAATAAATATGAAGAGGCAGATGGAACGAGTATGGCTTCGCCTGTAGTGGCCGGCTTAG
Organism: uncultured Pedobacter sp.; assembly: GCF_913776295.1. Classification (GTDB taxonomy): domain Bacteria; phylum Bacteroidota; class Bacteroidia; order Sphingobacteriales; family Sphingobacteriaceae; genus Pedobacter. The sequence continues at coordinate 184,277 of NZ_CAJYOJ010000053.1, read as the reverse complement.
CGGCATTGATTTTAAGTTATTATCCGGATTTAAAGCCAGCACAAGTACGGGAAATTATCATGAAATCGGTTTCAAAAGTAGCGCATAAGGTGAAATACAAAAATGAAAGAGGCGAAAACACCCGTGTACCTTTTAGTGAAATTTGTGTAAGTGGTGGGATTGTTAATGCCTATAACGCACTGAAATTGGCGGAGACTTATAAATAAGATAGGTTTTTAGTTTGTGGAGCACAGGGTTCATTGCAGCTGTATAGGCTTGTTACCGTGCTCTGCTGTATCCCTCGAATGCACATTCGGGAATGTCGCTTCGCCCGCCCGACTGCAACGGGCAGAGGGCTGAACACGCTGGTTAATGCCCTGAATGAAAATACCCTTAAAATCTAAGAATCCAGACTTTTAATAAACTCCCGGAAGGTGCCAAATGGGTAATTTTTTGCTTTCATCCATGCAATAAGGGCTTCCATGCGCTCAATCATTTTCATGCCCGTATTCTTCCTGACATAACCAGGGAAACCAAAGCGTTCAAAATCACTTAAATCGGTAAATTCCCATGGGTGAAAGTAGATATTCAGATATTGATCCTTTTTATAAGTCCAGCTGGCTAAGCTTTTGTAAATGCCTAAAGGCAGATTATGGAAAGAGAGCCAAAATAACGGAAAACGAATCAATGGACTAACGGAGGCAGGAATCTGAAGGACGTTATCTTTCATAAAATGCGTTCGCGAAATATTGAAATTATTATACCGTCCGGGCAGATAAGTTGGATTAATAGAGGTATTGTAAACATATCCGGCCTTCTCAATTTCCTTTTCATCAACAGGCATCATCCTTGCCATGCGGTAACCCATAATTTCTTTACCTGAAAGTTCTTCGAGCTTTAGCTTTGACTGAAGCAAATGTTCTGGTTTAAAATCAGAATGATAATAACCATGCGAAGCGAGTTCGTGTCCGGTTTCGGTAATCCGTTTTATCAGATCGGCGATATTTTCTGCAAAGGTAACGGTACAGAAAAAAGTAGCTTTCACATTGTATTTATCCAGGATATCTAAAATGGCAATGGTTCCTGCTTTCGAAATGGCAATCTGATCTTCAAAAGAAATGTCTTTTCCATACTCAAAAGGCATATCAAACTCTTCGATATCAAAACTTAACAGTACCATTTATTTTTGTTGAATATTGGATGAACGGATAATATAATTCGGGCGGTTTTTAGTTTGCATAAACATTTTACCCACATAAATACCTATTATCCCCAGAATAATAAGCTGTAATCCTCCAAAAAATACAATAGTCATAATTACGGATGCCCAGCCGGAAACTTCTACATGGTTAACGAAAGCGTAGATGATATATGGTATATATAATACGGAAGCAAACGAAAGGATGAAACCGAGATAAACTGCCGTGTAGAGTGGTTTGATGCTAAAAGAGGTTACACCATGCAAGGCCAGCCTAAGCATTTTTTTGAGGGTATATTTACTTTTCCCCGAAAAACGTGCCGCCGGATGATATTTGATAGCGTATTGCTTAAAACCCAGCCACTTTACCAGACCACGAAGAAACGGTTCGTTTTCATGAAAATTACGGAAAACACTAACAACCCGCTGATCGAGTAGCCGGAAATCAGCTGCTCCAGGTTCTAAATCAATATCAGAAAGCCAGTTTAATACCTTATAAAACAGGCTGGAAGAGCCTCTTTTACCTTTGGATAAATTTTTATCATCTTCACGGATGGTGTAAACGACTTCATAACCGGTTTCCCATTTTGCAATCATATCGGGAATCAATTCTGGAGGATGTTGCATGTCGCAATCCATCGAAATTACACAATCACCAAAAGCATGATCCATTCCTGCCTTAACAGCCAATTGGTGACCAAAATTCTTAGAAAATTCCAGGAAAAAAATATTATTTGCCGTTAAAGCATAATCCTTTATTTTTTCAAGCGTATGATCGGCGCTTCCATCATCAACCAGTATAATTTCGTAATCATAATCGATGGTTGAAAAAACTTTTTTAATACTTTCGGCAATTACAAAAATATTATCGGCTTCGTTGTAGGCAGGGATTACTATAGAAACTAATTTATTCATTTATCGGCAATCAGATAAGACTCAAAATCTTCTTTCATCATTTGATAGATTATAGTTAGCCAAATGATAACGCAAGGTAGGGCTTTAAGCGAATATAGACGAATAAATTCTTTAACCGGCCTCGGGAAAATATCGGTTGGCGATAAGCTGGTTAATATAAACGCAAAAATAAACATGGCAATGATCCATCCGCTTTTGCGGTTTTGCTGTGCCATAAACCAAATGGCCACTCCTGCAAAAGCGATAATATAGGTAGGCGATTCTGAGCCACTACTAAATATCACCGTGAAAATCAATGTTGAGGCAAGTAACAGCAATCTAAAACCTAAATGTTTGTATTGATTGATACGGGTATAAGGCAAACCAAACAATATTAATCCACCCAGCAAAAACGGGGTATTCGGAATATTGATATTTCCGGTAGTTCTCCTTACGATGCCCATCAATGAAATATCCTGAAAAGAAGTTAACGAGGCATTTAAGTCATTTTTATGCGCAAGCGAGTGATACCAGTCTGCGTATGATTGGATAACAAAGGCCGGTGATGAAATAAGCATGGGCAGAACAAACAATACCAGAAATGCGATAAAGCAACCCACGATGAATTTAAACTTGTTTTTAGTAAAGAAGAAAAATGCCAATCCAACAATGCCGTAAAGTTTAATCAATGTTCCTATTGCAATAAAAAAAGCAGATTGTACTTCTTTCTTTTTAATCAGATAAGAGAAACTAAGTAAAATTAGTCCCGTTAGGGCAATGTTAAACTGGAAACTGAAGAGAGCCGTCAGGGCTTCGTGGGCACAGATCCATGCGATTATTGTACGTTTTTTCAGCGAAATAGGCAGGCTGTAAATGCCCCAAAGTAATATCGTTACATTGGTTATGTTCCACAGTATACAGCCCAACCCATCAGGCAATAGGGCGAATGGCGCTATGAAAATGGAAAATACCGGCCCGTAATGGTTACTGTCCCGGTATTCGGCATAATTCTGATACAAATTCTGCAGGTCTGCAGTATGCCAATATACATATTTAAAAATCAGGTAATTATTGTAAGAGTGATGGTTATATTGCTTAAAACCAGCTACTAAGGCCAATAGGAGATAAACAGCAAATACACATTGCTTATTTAAGAATAATGAAGAGAATTTGCTAAGCTTATTTTTTGTAAAAATGTTCATTGTAATTTGATGCTGCAATATAACTATTTCGTTACGTCAACACGAAACAGATCGTGTTACCAGCGGGTCAATATTAATTAATTATGAAATTATTCATAGTATATCGATTTAGTAAATCATTTTACTAGTTTTATTAAGCTGAACCAAATGAATCATCAATCTTAAAAAACTATGAGAAAATTACAACTACCACTTTTTGTGGCCTTGGTGCTTACCTTTAGCGCCTGTAAAAAAGAACAACAAGAAACTGAAAAATTTTCCGGACCAAAACTTAAAGAAAATGTAAATCCAAGTGCGGCTTTATCAAGTTTTTCGCTTAACAACTGGATGAGCGTACTTGCCGATCAAAACAGCATAGCGCTCATTTCTATCCCGGGTACGCACGATTCAGGCGCTACTGTCGAACCCGTTTCTGGCACTGCTAAATGTCAGAATCTGAGCATAGCCGATCAGTTAAATGCAGGCGTACGTTACCTTGATATCCGCTGCAGGCACATCGACAATGCTTTTGCCATTCATCACGGCGCCATTTATCAAAATCTTAATTTTAACGACGTGCTGAATGCCTGCATCAATTTCCTGAATAGTCACCCTACCGAAGCCATTATTATGAGCGTAAAAGAAGAACATACCCCATCAAATAATAGCCGTTCTTTTGAACAAACATTCGACAGTTATGTACAGCAAAATCCAGGTAAATGGGATTTAGGAAACAACATTCCAACTTTGGGCAGTATCCGTGGGAAAATCAGATTGTTGAGAAGGTTTTCCGGAGCATCGCCAAAAGGGATTGATGCAACAGCATGGGCAGACAATACCACTTTCGAAATTAATAATGCTGCTGCAAATTTAAAGGTTCAGGATTTTTACAATGTTAACGATGTAAATACCAAGTGGACGAGAATCGAAACCTTGTTAAATGAAGCCAAAAATGATAACTCGAATAAACTTTACCTGAACTATGCAAGTGGTTATAAAGCTGGTGTATTCAGTATCCCAAGCATTACTACGGTGTCGAATTCGGTAAACCCAAAACTTACCACCTTTTTTACCAATAATACCCATGGCAAATTTGGTATTATTCCACTTGATTTTGTTGATTCGGGTAGAAGCCAATTAATTGTCAATACAAATTTCTAATCTTGACGCAGAGATTTATTGGTTCAGTATGAATTAAAAAGGATGCATAGTTTGATCAGACTATGCATCCTTAATTGTAATATCATTTTACATGGTAACTACTTCGCTTTAAACCTTAAAACGGTAAATGAATAAGCTGGTAGCTCCAGTTGCCTGGCTGCCTCTGCACTGATATTGGTAATAACAGGAACAGCTTTTTTATCATCCGGATTGCCAGAGAGTACGGTTTTAATGGCATTTTTTCCGGGCTGTTGCTGGCTGAAATCGAGCGTGGTACTTACGGCTACGGGAAGTAGATTAACCAATTTAACGATTAAATCTCCGGTTTTTGTATCCTTAACCATCGAACAGGCCATCCGTTTCTTCACATTTTCCTGGTTCGAAGAGAGCAATATGGTTGAAGGAACATATTCATCGCCCGCATGCTGTCCGTATAGTTGCTGTACAAAATAGCCTGTTGTAGGTTTTACTTCTGTATTATTAAAATAAATCAGGTCAGGATCCCACTGCGTATGCTCCTCCTTGGCCAATAGCGGTGCATAAGAGGCCATGCTCACCACATCACCATTACGTTCAAGTGAAAGGAGGTATAATGCCTCCGCAAGTGAGGTTTCCAGGTTTGTCCTGTTACCGCCTGGTAAACTTGCCGCATATTCGCCCAGGTAAACTTTCGATTTTGAACGGTCGTAACTGTCGTAAAAATTTTGATTATTGATAAACCAACCTGGCGATTGGTAATAATGTTCGTCAATAATGGGAACATTAAGGTTTGAGGCAATTTGCCAGCCAGCCTCATAATCAGTTCCTTCAAAAAATGGACCCGCTGTGCCAATAACTGTAATTTCGGGATGCGATTTTTTCAGGGCATTATAGATCAGGGTAAAACGTTGTTTAAATACTTCGGTAATCTGGTCTTCATTACCAATGCCTATATACTTCAGGTTAAATGGTTTTGGATGGCCTGCTTCAGCGCGTTTCTTTCCCCATTCGGTTTTTACATCTCCATTGGCATATTCAATCAAATCTTCTATATCCTGTATGTATTGCCCCATTTCGCTCATTGGTATGCCACCTTGTTGGCCGCCACCTCCAGTATCCGAATTCTGACAAGGCACACCGGCTGCTATAACGGGAACAGGTGCAGCACCAATATCTTCGCAAAACTGAAAATATTCGTAATAGCCAAGTCCCATGGTTTGGTGATAGCCCCAGAGGTTTCTGTCTGGTTTGCGGGCAGCTAAAGGGCCGATTGAGTTTTTCCATTTATAGATGTTGGCGATACCATCCCCATGGGCTAGGCAACCTCCGGGAAAACGTACAAAACGAGGATGTATATCTCCTATGGTTTGAGCCAAATCTGCCCTGAGCCCATTTTTTCGGCCTTTAAATGTATTTCTTGGAAATAAGGAAACCATATCAATAGCAATACGCCCTGTATTCGCCATTACGATTTCCAGTTTTGCATCGGTAGCATCTGCAGAAGGCACCAAACTGGAGACCACTGTTTTCCAGTTGCCTGAAGTGATGTTTAAATTTGCTTTAGCCAAAATGCCCTGTTTATCATTGATCAGCCTCACTTCAAGATTCATCTTTTTAGAACCTAATAACTTTGCTGATAGCGAAAAATCGTAAGTTTCTCTTTTCTTCAGTGCTATTCCATCAAAACCGCTGTTTAAGATGGATGCACCGGCAACAGGAATGTCTAAAACTGCATAATGTGGATTGTTGGGGTGAACGGGCGAAACCGAATCTATTTTCATGGTGGCACGATCGCCCTTTAACGCCCAGGCATAACTGCTGTTCCAGCCTTTGTCATTGTATTCTTTATCCCGCGGGTGATATTCAAAATCCCGGTTCTGAATTAGCTCTGCATACAATCCGCCATCTGCAGCATAATTTAAATCTTCAAAAAATACACCGGTTAGCATATTGCTGATCGGCTTTGCCTGATCAGGTTGGAAAGCTATCTTAGCCACCACATTCTCAAGTCCTGCGAAGCGCTGTGCATTATCTTTAGTCGTTTCTCCGCTCTGTTTATTTTTATAGTCCTTTAGTTCATAAGCTTTTTTCAAACCCAAAATAACTTTCCATGGCAAACGGTATACCTGGCCACTACCAATATGCGGTATATTAACTGATGTACTCCCATTGAAATATGTTGAAGCAGGCACTTCTTTTACAGGACCGTAATTGATTAAATCATTGCTTTGGGTCTGGAAATATTTTCCATCAGCATCGGCATAGGTTACGGTATATTGATCTGCTTTGCTGTTATATGCAATAATCGGGCGCAGCACATTTTTACCTTTGTTTACATAAGGATAGTTTTGCGGATTCCAACTGATAAGATCTTTCGAACTTGAGGTAGCAAACTGTAGTGTACGATCATTTAAACCCCATATACATACCCAAATTCCATTTTTACCCTGGATGAGAAGAGGGGTTACCATTTTTTTCTCGCTTCCCCATCGGCCATAATCACTTTTCAAAAAGGTATAATTGTTTCCTATTGGCGTCCAGTTCTGTTGATCTAAACTCCAGGCAAACCGAAGTCCGTTGGCATTATAGGCAAATAAATAGGCAGAATCCGGTTCGTTGGCTATTTTTTTATTGTTGGCCAATACATTTGCTGTCAGGAAGATGAATGCGGCAAAAAGCCAAAACTTTCTTTTCATTTCTGTTAAAATTTGATGTTTAAATTCCATTTATCGGCTAATGCCTGTGCCTCCTTTTTAGCGAGGTGTATTACTGCACCGTGTTTTGGCGAAGAAAAATTAGTTGACTTCATTATGCCTTCGTTAAAGCGGCCCAGATTTTTAAAATTTACAAAATCGGTAGTCTCGCTAAAACCGAAATTGTGGGGATTAATTCCGTAGATATCATAAATCAGTATCCACTTATTTTCTCCGATACGCTTGTAAATGGTTGGGGCCTCACAGTCCCTGGATTCCGGATCGTACCACTTATCATCATACTGGTAATCTTTATCGATAGTTGATGAAACAGCTTGTTTGATGCCCGCTGTACCATCATGTGGAACATAGAACATATGGAAACTTTTGCCCACTTTCGTGATATCTGCATCGATATAGGAAACATCTTTTGGATATTGAAAAAGTAATTGTGGTTTGGTTTTCAGTTTGGTAAACGATTTGTCCATGTAGGCATAATAGAGTTTGTTTTTTCCATTGGCGAAACGCATGGTAAAGTAAATCATCATTTTCTTTTCCTTTTCGTCATAAATGAGTTCTGGTGCCCAGGCGCAGCCAATATCTGCTAATTCGGGAAAAGATTGGTCGACGCGTAAAACCTGATGCGACCAGTTGATCAGATCACGCGATTTCATCAGTACAAGGCCACGGTTATTTCCCCATCCGTAGCTTTTGCCGTCGCGTTCCCATTGGCTTGTTCGGTAACCGGCTTTTTGTCCATAAATGTGCAGATCGGTAAGTGCCATATAAAACAAGCCGTCAGGTCCACGGCAGATATATGGATCACGAATCCCCTTTTGTTCAGCGATGCTATCGCCGGCAATTACTGGTTTCGCATTGTTTACATCGGTAAAGCTATAACCGTCTTTACTAATTGCCATGTAGAGCCCATGTGTATCATCCTTGAAATACACCATAAGATAAGCCGCCATGTCTTTTTCGCGAGGTAGTTTCTTTTTATACTGTGCATCTGCCTTTAAAGATAAAAGTGTTAGCAGCAAAACCATTGCAGTTTTACAAGGCGTAGTCATATTTATTAAAATTTTTTCTAAAGTAAATAATAATCGTCACAGTAACGATTATTATTTAAACAACTCACGCAGAAATAGTTCCGTAACCGGCCATTTATCCTGATACAAAAAGAAAAATACAGGCTTACGAGCAGCTAGTTTGTTTGCAGGGCTATTAGTGATATGATAGGCAATCAAATTGCAAACGAAAGAAAAGGTGGCCATCTAAGATTGCGCGTCACATATTACAGCTGCCAATATGAAAAAAACCTTTCCAAAATGGAAGGGTTTTTTGATGTCTGCTGATGAGTAAAATAAATGATCATGTCTTAAGGTATTGTTTATCAGGTGTTTATTTAACTGGTCTCTTTTTATGGTATAAGAGTTGGCTATTGGCCTGTAAAATCATTACAATCATGACAATATTACTTTTTTTAATCCTGGTACTGCTCTGCTGGGCTACTTACAAATCGATAAACTGGTTCGAAAAAATCTAAAACTATGATCGCATTATTTATGATCGCCCTTGCCGTATTCATCTATATGATTTACGTGCTGATCAAACCCGAAAAATTTTAATCCTTAGCACTTTCAATAGCGCATTTAACAAATTCAAAAATGAATACTGAATTAATAGGCATTATTGCCACATTTCTGCTCACTTTGGTTATCGCCATACCTTTGGGTAAGTACCTGGCCAGGGTTTTTGCAGGAGAAAAAGTCTGGACAGATTTTTTAAAGCCATTGGAAACTGGCATTTACAAGCTTTCCGGAATCAATATCAAAGAACAGATGAACTGGAAACAGCAGTTAAAAGCACTGCTTACCATTAATACTTTATGGTTATTTTATGGGTTTTTTGTACTTATTTTTCAGGATAAGCTTCCATTCAATCCGGATAGAAATCCTGGGATGACACCTGACCTTGCTTTTAACACGATCATCAGTTTTGTTGCCAACTGTAATCTCCAGCACTACTCGGGCGAGAGTGGCGTAAGTTACCTTACCCAACAATACGTATTGATGTTTCTTCAGTTTGTAAGTGCGGCAACAGGTATAGCAGCTGCAGTGGTGCTTTTCAAAGCATTTAGGGATAAAACTACAACCGATCTCGGTAATTTCTGGGAATTTTTTGTAAAATCCATTACCCGTTTGTTATTGCCATTATCTTTTGTAATGGCCTTAATCTTAACCTTTAATGGTACACCTGCCAGTTATGAAGGAAAAGATAGATTTATTTCGGTACAGGGCGATACGGTTAATGTTTCCAGAGGACCGGCTGCTCAAATGATTGCGATCAAACATTTAGGTACAAATGGAGGGGGTTATTTTGGAGCCAATTCAGCACATCCTTTTGAAAACCCAGGTTATTTTACCAATATGGTTGAGCTGATTGCACAGGTAATTGTTCCGATTGCCATGGTAATTGCTTTTGGTTATTTTATTCGTAGGAAAAAATTGGCCTGGACCATTTTTGGAGTAATGACCATCGGTTTATTTATGCTGTTACTCCCTATGTTAAGTTCAGAATTGGGCGGGAATCCAGCCTTAGGCAAAATGGGAATTTCACAAACAACAGGTGCTATGGAAGGTAAAGAAGTGCGCTTTGGTCCGGCTGCCTCCGCTTACTGGGCAACTGTAACAACAATTATTTCTACCGGATCGGTAAACAGCATGCACGATAGCAGTATGCCTATGTCGGGTACGTGGCAATTACTGGGAATGATGATCAACTCTTTTTACGGAGGTTGCGGGGTTGGTTTATTAAATTATTTCATTTACCTGATTATTGCCGTATTCATTTCAGGACTGATGGTGGGCAGAACGCCGGAGTTTCTTGGTCATAAGGTAGAAGCCAGAGAAATCAAGATTGCGGCCATTATTACCTTATTGAGTCCGTTTTTGATTCTTGTCGGAACTGCAATTGCAAGTTATATTTTCACTAACCATGGTAATGCCGCATGGGCAGTTCAGCCTAAAAGCTGGCTCAATAATCCTGGTTTCCACGGATTTTCTGAGATGCTATATGAAATGACCTCATCAAATGCCAATAACGGTTCGGGATTTGAAGGACTGGGCGATAACAATATATTCTGGAATCTATCTACCGGTATAGTGATTTTCCTGGGTCGTTTTTTACCGATTATCGGTCCCGTTGCTATCGCCGGATTACTAGGAGCCAAAAAATTCATCCCGGAATCGGCAGGTACGCTGAAAACAGATACGAAAACTTTTGCACTGATGACTTTTGCAGTGATCATCGTTTTAAATGCGCTTTCTTATTTCCCTGCGCTGGCTTTAGGCCCATTGGCAGAATACTTTACCATGCTTAAATAATTGAAAGTTGTCTCATTGAGCCTGTCGAAATGATTTATCAAAGATTCTTCGACAAGCTCAGGATAACAAAACACACGATAATCTGTGAAATCAATTAAATCTGTGAAATCACATAACAAATAAAAAAAATGAAACCCAATAATAAATTGTTCGAACCTGCCTTGGTGCAGACCGCGCTAAAACAATCTTTCATCAAGCTTGATCCACGGGTGATGGTAAGGAACCCCGTCATGTTTACCGTTGAAATCGGAACCCTGATCATGGCTTATGTTACGGTATACTCTTTCAGCCGTAGCGGACAAGGAGCGCCCTTATATAACTTCTTCATCTTTTTAGTTTTATTGCTTACCGTTCTGTTTGCAAACTTCGCTGAAGCCATTGCAGAGGCAAGAGGTAAGGCACAGGCCGACAGCCTTCGTAAAACAAGAGAAGAAACACCTGCAAAAGTGCTTCTGGATAATGGAAGGATCGAAATCCGTTCATCTAACCAGTTAAAAAAGGGAGATGTATTTATCTGTGAAGCAGGTGATACAATTCCAACTGACGGGGAGATTATTGAAGGTATTGCTACGATTGATGAATCGGCCATAACCGGTGAGTCTGCCCCTGTAATCCGCGAATCGGGAGGTGATAAGTCTTCGGTAACCGGCGGAACAAAGGTTTTATCTGATGAAATTAAAGTTCAGGTGAGTACAGCTCCGGGAGAAAGTTTTTTAGATAAGATGATTGCGTTGGTTGAAGGGGCATCACGTCAGAAAACACCAAATGAGATCGCTTTAACTATTCTCCTGGCCAGTTTTACCCTGGTATTCATCATCGTATGTGTAACCTTGAAACCTTTTGCCGATTATGCCAATACGCCAATCACCATTGCGGCGCTGATTTCGCTTTTTGTTTGCCTCATCCCAACTACTATCGGCGGGCTTTTATCTGCCATTGGTATTGCCGGTATGGACAGGGCTTTAAGGGCAAACGTAATTACCAAATCGGGTAAAGCGGTAGAAACGGCAGGAGATATTGATGTACTGCTGTTAGATAAAACCGGCACGATTACCATTGGTAATCGCAAAGCCACTAACTTTTATCCTACTGCAGGCATAAACATTAAATCTTTTACTGATGCCTGCGTACTAAGTTCTCTGGCAGATGAAACTCCTGAAGGAAAATCAATTATCGAGCTGGCTGCCGAACAGGGCGTTAAAATCCAGGGAACGCCAGAAGGATCTGCGTTTATCAAATTTACTGCCGAAACCCGTTCGAGCGGACTGGACACGGCAGATGGTAAAAGGATTAGAAAAGGCGCTTTCGATTCGATGAGAAGTATGGTACAGAAAGCGGGAAATCATTTTCCTTCTGATATTGAAGACCACGTAAAAGCCATTGCTACCAATGGCGGAACACCTTTGGTAGTTGCTGAAAATGAACAAGCACTTGGCGTAATTGAATTACAGGATATTATTAAACCCGGCATCAGCGAACGGTTTGAGCGTTTAAGGAAAATGGGTGTAAAAACAGTAATGGTAACTGGCGATAACCCGTTGACGGCTAAATACATTGCAGAGAAAGCGGGCGTTGATGATTTTATAGCAGAAGCCAAGCCAGAGGATAAAATGAATTACATTAAAGATGAGCAAACTCTTGGTAAACTGGTAGCCATGATGGGGGATGGAACTAATGATGCTCCTGCACTGGCTCAGGCAGATGTGGGGGTAGCCATGAACAGTGGAACACAAGTCGCGAAAGAAGCAGGCAACATGGTCGATCTGGATAATGACCCCACCAAACTGATCGAAATAGTAGAAATCGGGAAACAATTGTTAATTACCCGTGGTACTTTAACCACTTTTTCCATCGCGAACGATGTGGCCAAATATTTTGCAATCGTTCCAGCCCTGTTTATTGCATCAATTCCCGCTTTGCAAAGCCTGAACATTATGGGGCTGCATTCGCCCGAATCAGCGATCATGTCAGCTGTTATTTTTAACGCGATAATCATTCCGATCCTGATTCCTTTAGCCCTAAAAGGTGTGGCTTATAAACCGATTGGCGCAACCGCTTTATTACGCAGAAACCTGTTTATTTATGGTATTGGCGGCGTGGTAGCTCCATTTATAGGGATTAAAATAATTGATTTATTGGTTGGCCTATTTGTATAAATGTCATTCTGAGGAATAATTTATGGTATAAAATCAATATAAATGACGTAACTGATTTCTTATGCCATACAGCACAGTCTTGCCTCGGCTCACCGCCGCCGAAGGGCTCTTACTTTTTGGCATCAAAAAGTAACAAAACCGAGGCATTGCCGAGCTCATTAATACAGATAAAAAACAATATACAACCATTAATAAAATGCCGGCTGAAAATTTATTCATTCGTTTTAATAGTTTTCAGCTGCATTCATGAGGGCTACGCCGTTTTCTTTCAAAGCCAGTAATAGGGCTTGGTCGGTGGAGTCCGAAAAATTTGTTAGGCCGGACTTAAGTAGAACGGAAACCCAGTGCGAAGGCCTTGTTGGATGGAAATACATATTTCATAAGTGACTAATTATCAAATAATTAAAAATTAACGTCAATGGTAATTTGTTTAAGGGTCTACATCATAATTTAATCACAAACGGCTGGCTGAAAAGCCGGCCCTTTTCATTACAAATAAAATGAGTTTCGATTTACAGCCCACACTAGAAAACGATTTAATCAAGGTAGTTCCATTAAAAGAGTCTGATTTTGAAGCACTTTTTGCAGTAGCTTCTGATCCCTTAATTTGGGAGCAACATCCAAACAGAGATCGTTACAAAAGAGCTGTATTCGAAAATTTCTTCAAAGGTGCCATAGAATCAAAAGGTGCCTTTATCGCTTACGAAAACGACACCAACAAGGTTGTGGGCAGTTCCAGGTATTACGATTTCGATGAAGGTAACTCCTCAGTTGCAGTTGGCTATACTTTTGTTGCCCGTGAGTTTTGGGGTGAGGGACATAACAAGGCTTTGAAAACATTGATGTTCAATCATGCTTTTCAATTTGTAGATAAAGTATTTTTGCATATCGGTGCGACTAACTTTCGTTCGCAAAAAGCAACTGAAAAATTAGGCGGAGTTAAAATTGCTGAAACAGAAATAGCCTATTATGGAGAGCCGCTAAAATGGAATTTTGTTTATCAGGTAGACAAAGATCAATGGATTAAAAGCATTTAAGATCTCGGATAACAGATCTTTACTGATAAAAAGGATATTTTCCAGATTTCAATTTTCATCGTTCGTAAATATGATGATCGAGGTTCGCACTTATCATGCAATTGAGAGCAAATTTCCGATCATCAAATCAGCGGTGATACTTTGTCAACCTGTATCCATTCTATTTGCAGCTGATTGGTTACGCAAATCAGAATCACAAGAGCATCACCGAATAAAATCGTGTTTATGCTTAAGTATTGTTATCTTTGTATAATTCTCCATTCCACTCACCTTTCAAAAACAAAACAATTAAATAAAATATGGCTAAATCTCAGGCAACATACAGTAAAAAAGAGAACGAAAAAAAACGATTAAAAAAACAAAAAGACAAACAAGAGAAAAAAGAAGAACGTCAGGCTAATGCCAAAAAAGGCTTAACGCTTGAAGATATGATGGCTTACGTTGATGAAAACGGAAACATCTCTTCTACTCCACCAGATCCGAAGAAAAAGAAAGTTATTAACACAGAAGATATTCAGATCGGCATTTCAAGACAAGAGGACATTGTTGATGAAAATCCTGTTAAAAAAGGAACAGTTACATTCTTCAACGACAGTAAAGGCTACGGTTTTATCAAAAACACTGAAACACAAGATAGTATTTTCGTTCACGCAAACGGTTTAATCACCCAGATTAAAGAAGGTGATAAGGTTACGTTTGAAGTAGAAATGGGCCAGAAAGGACCAACGGCAGTTAAAGTATCAAAGGTTTAACAACCTCCGCTCAGTTCTCATTGCAACTCCCAATTGCAAAACATGATTAAAATTTTGCAGAAAACTCTGCTGCGCCAGGTTTTATAACCATTTATAATTCCGTCTATTTAAGCATAAAACCTTGCGCATAATTTTCTTCATTGTGTATGATCCTTAGAAAGCATAGGTAAGTTTTTAAGGAATTTAGATTTCAAATGAATAAGAGATCCAAATTATTCAAGCATTGTTCATTCCGAAAATACATGCTATCTGATCTCTCCTCATCAGCCGGCGATAATTTATCATACTGTAAATAAATCACATAGGATTATTAAAAGGGAAAATTGTAACCTTTAATTGCTGATAATCGTTTATGAGGTAAAAAAAATAAAATTTCGGTGTGGAATTTGCACATCGTTTACATCATTACAGTACACACAAAGAAAAACAGGTATGAAACCTGCATAAGCAACAAAAGCTAATTACAAAAAACTTACGCAGGCTTCATTACCAATTAAAAAACACTACGGATTATGAAAAAGTTAATAGCATTAGCACTGGTTGCATTTTTGGGTTTATCGTCAGCAATGGCTCAACAAGTAGATTTACGCAGAAAAATTAGCGTAAGCGGAACTTCAGAAACAGAAGTTACCCCCGATATCATCTACATCGGCATTTCGCTTAAAGAATATTTAAACGGAAAGAAAAAAGTAGACATCACGGAATTGGAAAAACAATTGTACGCCGCAGTACAAAAAGCAGGTATTGCAAAAGACAATTTAACCATCAGCAACTTAAGCAGCTGGAATTACGAAACTGAGAAAAAGAAAAACCCCGATTTCCTGGCCAGTAAGCAGTACCGTTTAAAGGTTAGCGATCTGAACAAATTCAACGCAATATTAGAATCGATTGATCCTAAGGGAATTGCGAATACAAATGTCGACAGTTACGATTATTCTAAAATCGAAAGCTTAAAAAAAGAGCTGAAAGTTAAAGCATTATTAGCTGCAAAAGAGAAAGCGGCATATATGGTAGAGGCACTGGGCGATAAACTAGGTAGTGTGATCGAGATCCAGGATGGCGGAGACAATGTAATGCCACCCGTTTACAGGAATTTTGCAATGAAAGCTGAAATGGCTGATGCTTCCAGCGCACCTGAAATTGATTTTAAAAAAATTAAACTGAATTTTACAGTAAATGCGATTTTCGAGATCAAATAAGAAATTTCAATAATTAAATTAATGCTTTTAAAACCTACCAAGAACATTTTGGTGGGTTTTTTGTTACCTAAACATTGAACACTAAAAAATTAAAGATTATGAAAAAATTCATTTACACGCTAGTGCTGGTTTTCTCTTTAGGCATTAGTTTTAATTCAGCTCAGGCAGCTGATAAACCTGCGAAAAACCCAACAGAATTATCGGCAGAACAAGCATTGAAGCTAGAAAAAATTAAAACCCGTGTTGAAGAAATCAGAGACATGGACAAATCCAACTTAACAAAAGCAGAACGTAAGGCTTTGCGTAGCGAGCTAAAAGAGTTAAAAGGCCAGGCTCGTGCAATCTCTGGTGGTGTTTACCTTTCAGTTGGTGCAATCATCATCATCATTTTATTATTGATCCTGATTTTATAACCGCAAAAAACCCATCTATCCTATAAAAAACAAAAAGCTTTGCATCAATGCAAAGCTTTTTTTTTAGGACTATCGCCGCTGATGAGGATTTATTGAACCTTAATCAATCCTATCAAACCCGGTATATTTCACCAAAGCTTCCGGAATTTTGATTCCATTCTCAGTTTGATAATTTTCTAAAATCGAAGCCACGATACGCGGTAATGCTAACGCACTTCCGTTTAATGAGTGCGCAAGCTGCGCCTTACCTTCTTTACCTTTGAAACGCAGTTTCAAACGGTTACTCTGGTAGGTTTCGAAGTTTGAAACAGAAGAAACTTCCAGCCAACGCTCCTGGGCAGCACTCCATACTTCCATATCGTAAGTCATGGCAGAAGTAAAGCCCATATCACCACCACATAAACGCAATACGCGATAGTGTAATCCCAGTTCTTTCAATAAAGACTGCACATATTGGCTCATCTCTTCCAAAGTTTCGTAAGATTTATCCGGATGTGTAAGCTGAACCACTTCAACCTTATCAAACTGGTGTAAACGGTTTAAACCACGTACATGGGCACCATATGATCCTGCTTCTCTCCGGAAACAAGGTGTATAAGCTGTATTTTTAATCGGAAGATCTTCTTCTTTAAGAATGACATCACGGTATAAATTCGTTACCGGAACTTCGGCCGTTGGTATTAAATATAGATCGTCAACCGTAGAATGATACATCTGCCCTTCTTTATCCGGCAACTGGCCGGTACCAAAACCAGAAGCTGCATTAACCAAATGCGGCACCTGCATTTCTTTATAACCGGCTGCAGTAGCATGATCTAGAAAGAAATTGATCAGTGCACGCTGTAATCTCGCTCCTTTTCCTTTATAAACCGGAAAACCAGCACCAGTAATTTTTACACCCAGCTCAAAATCGATAATATCGTATTTTGCAGCAAGCTCCCAATGTGGTAACGCCTTGGCTGGTAGTTTTGCAGGTTCACCATGTGTTAAAACCACTTCATTGTCTTCTGCCGTCGACCCTTGTTTTACGAGGTGATAAGGTAAGTTAGGCAGTTGAACAATCAAATTGTGCTGAGCAGTTTCCAACTCATTTAATTGATCACTCAGGCTCTTTATATTTTCTTTGTGAGAAGCCGTTTGGGCCTTAATGGCTTCGGCTTCTTCTTTTTTACCCGTACGCATTAAATCGCCAATCTGTTTGGCAGCTGCATTAGCTTCAGCAGAAATACTATCCAACGAAGTTTGAGTGGAACGACGTTCTTCATCAATTCTAATGATTTCGTCTACCAGTTCTGGTTGTTTAAAATTACGGACACTTAAACGTTCTAAAACTTTCTCTCTATTTTCGCGGATATAGTTAACTTGCAGCATTATTGATTTTTTTAAGCAAAGATAACAAGAGTTTGGAGTTTGGGGTAAGGAGTTTGGAAAAAACTGAAAACCGGTAACTTTAAACTGAAAACTAAAATATGGATGGCAAACTATTTCTCGTACCAACGCCCATAGGCAATTTGGAGGACATCACCTTTAGGGCAATCCGTATACTAAAAGAATGTGATCTGATCCTAGCTGAAGATACACGCACCAGCGCTCCAATGCTTAAACATTTTGGCATTGACAAAAGGGTATTCTCACATCATCAGCACAATGAGCACAAAGCTACTTCAGAAATCATCAAATTTTTAAAAGAGGGGCAAAAAATTGCCCTTATATCGGATGCCGGAACACCGGCCATTTCAGATCCGGGATTTTTTCTGGTACGCGAAGCCCTCAAAAATGATATCGCAGTAGAATGTTTACCTGGGGCAACAGCTTTCGTGCCTGCCCTGGTTAATTCGGGTTTACCTGCCGATGCATTTTGCTTCGAAGGTTTTTTACCGGTGAAAAAAGGCAGGCAAACCAAGTTTAAAAAATTAGCCGAAGAAGAACGCACCATTATACTTTATGAAAGTCCGCACCGTTTATTAAAAACTTTAGAGGAGTTTGCACAATATCTGGGTGCCGATCGGCAGGCATCGGTAAGCAGAGAACTCACGAAGATGTTCGAAGAAACTGTTCGCGGAACTTTGCTTGAAATAAAATCACATTTTGAAAACAATACTTTAAAGGGAGAATTTGTAATTTGCATAGCAGGAAAACCCTATGTTAAAAGCAAAAACAAATATAACGATGCGGAAGAATAGCATCAAAAACATAACCAACACCACAATTTAAAACATTATGATGAGTATAGATAGATTTCTGAGTGACGAGCAAGACCCAAAAGCGGTTGAAAAAGTTATCGGAAAATTAAATGACCTTTTAACCACGGGCGAAGAACTTTTATATTTAGCCGTACAGAAAAAACCAGCGGTAAACTTATTACCAGATAGCATTGCCATTTCCAATAAACGCATTTTTTATTGCGAACCGGGTAATCTGGGCTTAACGATGAATTTTAAAGATATTTCATGGAAAAGCATTAAAGAAGTTTCGTTTAAAGAAGAGTTTTTTGGCTCTAAATTTATCTGCGTTCCTCAACATGGCGAAAACATCGTAACCGAGTTTATTCCAAAAGTACAGGCGCGCAAACTACATCAGGCTGCGAATCAGCAATTAGAAGAGTATAAGGAATTGCTGCGCCAGCAAAAACTGGAAGAAAACCGTGCAACAGCTTCCCCTATTAATTTAACTGCCCAGCCTCCTGTTGAAATACCGACTTACGAACCCGCTCCAGAGCCGGCACAACCTGTTATCCAGATCGCTGAAGTGGTAGAAGAGCCGGAAGATGAAACCACGTTAAAATTACGTAAGCTAAAAACGCTATATGATAAACACCTGATTACCCAGGAAGAATATGAAGCCAAAAAAGCAAATATTTTAGATAGTATGTAAATAAAAACCGCTGTCATGCTGAGGCACGAAGCATCTTTAAAATAACATACTGCACTTACGTTGACAAAAAACAAAGTCAGTTTTCTATCGCATAGAGATTCTTTCTGCGTCAGAATGACAAGTATTTTTATATGAAATCTAAACAAACCTATCTCCTTGCCTTATTTAGTGCATTCTTACTTTGGCTGGCCTGGCCTCCAATGCCTTTTACCACACCATTGTTGTTAATTGGTCTGGTACCGCTGTTCATAGCACTCCATTCCATTTCGGGCGATGCTGAGAAGAAGCAGGGCAAAAGAATTTTCCTGACGGCAGGTTTAACTTTTTTGGTTTGGAATACGGCATCCATCTATTGGGTATATAATGCGATAAGTGCTTATAACGGGCCAGTTGTAGCCCTACCCGTCTCTTTAATCCCATTTGGATTGGGTGCACTTTTAATGACTTTTGCTTTTTGGCTATACTACAGGCTGGGAAAATATGTAAATAAAAAGATTTCTTATCTGGGCTTGATTGCCTTTTATATTGCTTTAGAATATCTGCAGCAAACCTGGGATTTAGCTTTTCCCTGGATGACCTTAGGCAATGGTTTAGCAGGAATGCACCAGCTGGCTCAATGGTATGATTACACCGGTGTTTATGGTGGTTCACTTTGGATTTTAGTAAGCAATATCCTGGCTTTTGAAGCTTATCAGAAATTTAAATCACAAACCGGCTATTTAAAGTTTAGAACAGCGGGTATCTGGGCTTTGGTAATCATTATTCCCATTAGCATTTCATTAAGCAAATATTTTACGGCAGAACAAAAGGGAACACCCAGTAATGTTGTGGTGGTTCAGCCGAATATCGATCCTTACCAGAAACTGGAGAATATTCCACCGGCCGAACAGATCAGGATACTGACACACTTATCAGATTCTGTCGGGCAAACCAATACGGAGTATTTTATCTGGCCGGAAACTGCCATTCCAAATTATGCAGATGAAGATCGGATCAGAAGCAATAACGATTTCATCACCCTTCAAAGCTTTTTATCCAAGTATAAAAACGGGACATTGATTACAGGTATAGAAAGTATTAAAATTTACCAGGATAAAAGAACAATAACCTCAAAGTTTGGTGATCAGCGGGGTATTTATTTTGATAATTTCAACACCGCTATGCAGGTCGAAAATTCTGCCAATGTTCAGTTTTACCATAAATCAAAATTGGTTCCCGGGGTGGAGAAAATGCCTTTCCCAAAAGTATTTTCATTTTTAGATGGTGTTTTTGCGCAGTTAGGCGGAACGGTTGGCGGATGGGGCTGGCAAGATAAGCCCAGTGTGTTGTATGCTCAAAGCGGCATTGGGGTTGCTCCTGTGGTGTGTTATGAAAGTTTATGGGGCGATTGGATCGGTGAACAGATTAAAGACGGGGCACAATTTATTGCTGTTATTACAAACGATGGCTGGTGGGGAAATACTTCAGGAAAAGATCAGCATATGATGTATGCCAAACTGAGAGCCATTGAAACCCATCGGGATGTTGCACGCTCAGCCAATACCGGAATTTCCTGCTTTATTAACCAACGTGGCGACGTTATACAAAAAACCAAATGGTGGACCAGAACTGCACTCAAAGCCAATATCAATCTGAATGACGAAATTACCTTTTATGTAAAAAGTGGAGATATCATTGCAAAAATATTATGTATTACTGCTATTCTTTTAGCTTTAATTATCCCTTTTAGAAAATGGATCAGGAAACCGGACCATGCTTAAACAACAATACGATTTCGTCTTATCGTCCAGGAATACCCTTTTAAATTATATCGGGAGCATTTCGGAAAATGATTTTTTAATCGATAACAGTTCGTTCGGTAGAGGTTCCATCAGAAATCTGTTGGTCCATATTTGCCAGACCTATTGCGCATGGATTGGCGAAAGAGCTTTAGGCATAGATCAGGAGTTTTTACCTTTCGAACATTACCAGACCTTACAAAACTGCCAAACTTATTTTAACCAGGTGGATGAATATATAGGCTTATTTGCCAAAAAATTTAAAGGGAATGAGCTGCAGGAAATGGAACTTGACAGAAACGGTGCAATTTTGATCGTAAATCCTTTACAGTTATTTACTCATGTTATTACCCATGAGTTTCATCACAAGGGGCAAATCATGTCGTTAAGCAGGCATTTAGGCTACACACCCGTGGATGCCGATATTATCAGATAAATTATGCAGAAAATAGAAAACCTCCGCTGGTCGGTATTGCTCTTATTGTTAACCTTAAACTTTGGCTGCGATCAGATTTCTAAAAGAATCGTGCGGAACGAAATCAGCGATTACGAAAGCATTAGCGTAATTAAAGACCGTTTCACCTTAACAAAGGTAGAAAATACGGGTGCATTCTTGAGTTTGGGTGATAACATGCCCTATATTTTCAGGCTGATTATTTTAACAGGTCTGCCCTTATTATTTCTGGTTTACGGCTTATATTTTCTCTTCGCCAAACGTAATTTAACCATTACCATGCAAATTGCGTTGTGTTTCCTAATAGGCGGCGGAATTGGTAATCTATATGACCGGATAGTACATGGATCGGTCACCGATTTTATGCACATGGATTTTTACCTTTTCCAAACAGGTGTTTTCAATTTTGCCGATATCTCCATTATGATAGGTATAGGCATATTAATTTTCCAATCCTTCAGAAATAATCGGTTTGAACAAAAAATGGATTAGGATGACAAATTAGATTCGAAAAAACTAATTAAGACTACAAAATAATAGTCATAAAAATACAATCATACATTTTTATGACTATATTTATTGATGTGAAAACTTAATTACGATCTAAACTAAAAACCTAAACAATGAAAAACTTACTAAAAAAAGCTGCTTTGGTTGCATTGCTATCAACAGTTATCCTATCGTGTTCGAAAAAAAATGATGTTCCTGCTGACCAGGGAATCGAAACTAATCAAAATGAGAAAGTACTGGCTTACATTAAAAATCTCGGATTTACAGATGCACAGATTGTAGAAAGCGGCGATAATTACGTGGTAGATGGCGATATCGTATTTAGCAAGAAAATGGAGATTCCGGCTGATTATGGAAAAGCGATCACAGAACAATATTACAACGGTTATATCGTAACCAACAGCACCAACATTCGCGTAAAGATTGATCCTTCGATAACAAGCATGACCAGCGAGATCAATTCTGCTATTAACCAATGGAATACGGTACCAAATTCTAAACTAAAATTTGTAATCACGACCGGAACAGTATATGATATCCTGATCAAAGTGGATAACACAATCGGAAGTTCCACCTGTGGACAAGCGTATCTATCCACATCAAATGGTAAAGCGGGTAATACCGTTTGGATCAACCAGGCCCTGATCCAGAACAATTCTTTTGCACAGCGTACCAGAACCATCACTCATGAATTTGGTCATACCATTTCATTTAAGCATACTAACCAATCTACCACAACCAATGTTCCTGGTGTTGGCGGAACAGATGCACAATCGCTAATGAACGGCGGACAATGTGGAAGTGGCGCTACTGTTTTATCCACAAAAGATAAACAAGCAACCGCAGTATTGTACCCTTTGTAATTAAAATCAGATCAATAACCTAAAAAGGTTGTAATGGAAAAGAGGCTGCTTCAACGAAACAGCTTCTTTTTTTTAAAAAACTTTTATCAAAGATGTAGCAAAATATCTATACAGAATAAGGATTTCTGCTCCAAGAACTATCGTCTTTAAACAAACATATTTTTATCTTTAGGTGTTAACAATTTAAATATAAAATCCAATCATGAAAAGAAATGCAACAGCCGTATGGCAAGGTTCTATCAAAGAAGGTAGTGGTAACATCACTACACAAAGCACTACTCTAAATAATACTCAATATTCTTTCAATACCCGCTTTGCAGAGGGTGTGGGCACAAATCCAGAAGAATTAATTGCCGCAGCACATGCAGGCTGCTTTACCATGAAACTATCTGCTAATTTAACCGAAGCAGGTTTTACAGCCGATAAACTGGAAACTAAATGTGAAATTAACCTTGATCCGTCAAAAGGTGAAATTGTAGAGTCGCATTTAACTTTAACAGCTTCTGTACCTGATTTGACCCAAGAAAAATTTGATGAGTTGGTAGCAGATGCAGAGAAAAACTGCCCGATCTCTAAATTATTGAATACAACCATTACGGTTGATGCTACTTTAGCATAATGATAATATTTCGTTGTGCTGAGATATCTTTTGCCTCGGTACAACGTTTTTTTTTGCAAAAAAATTTAAATTAATTGTATAACTTAGTTTTATAATCTAAGTTAACATGAAAAAATCTCTTCTATTTTTAAGCACATCCATGCTTTTAAGTGGCTGCGTCAGCTTTACCCACAAAAATGAGCAGACCTTTACTAGTACTTCCGGCAACTATGCTGATAGTATAGATTTTGACAAACCGATTAGCGAAGAGGATTTATTTACAATAGCAAGAACAAGTAAAAACGAAAAGGTCAGGCTTCTAGCTGTTCAAAATCTAAACGATGAATCCAATCTGTTTAACATTGCTTCTTTTGACAATGATACTGCAATTGTAAAAACTGCAGTAGGTAAAATGAAAGATGAATCAAACCTGTTTCACGTGGCAACCTTTAATAACAATATCGCATTCAAAAAAATTGCTGTTGCTAAAATGCACGATGAATCTAACTTGTTCCACATTGCTTCCTTTGATCAAGATGCCACCTTAAGGAACCTTGCCGTTACAAAGATGAACGACCAGTCTAATCTATTTCACATAGCCTCTTTTGATCAGGATGCCACAATAAGGAAGTTGGCAGTTAGCAAAATGAATGATCAGGCAAACTTGTTTCATGTAGCCTGTTTTGACAAAGATGCGGCAACCAGAAAACAAGCTGTTAGCAAAATGAATGACCAGTCTAACTTAAACCATATCATTTCTTTCGAGAAAGAAGCTGAAATAAGGGAACTTGCATTAAATCAGCTTAAGCATAATTAACAGGCTTCAGTTGATAATTTAGATTTACAAACTTTCAGCTTCAATAACCTAAGCCATATATTTCCCTACAATTGGCATCCTTCTTCCCATACCAAAGGCTTTGGGCGATACCCTTAAAATAGGTGGCGTTTGGTAGCGTTTAAATTCGGCAATATTTACCATTTTTAAAATCCGCAGTACCAATGCCTCATCAAAACCCTGGGCAATAATGGCTTTTGATCCTTGTTTCTTTTCGATGTGCTGATACAATATTTTATCGAGGACTTCATATTCGGGCAACGAATCAGAATCTTTCTGATCGGGCCTCAATTCTGCTGACGGTGGTTTAACAATGGTATTAACCGGTATAATTTCCCTTTCCTTATTAATATACTTCGCCAGCTCAAAAACCTGTAATTTATATACATCGCCAATAACACCAATTGCACCACACATGTCGCCATACAAAGTTCCGTAACCTACTGCACATTCACTTTTGTTAGAGGTATTCAATAAAATATAGCCGAATTTGTTGCTCATCGCCATGTTAATGATGCCCCGGATCCTAGCTTGAATATTCTCTTCGGTGAGGTTAAATGGTAAACCTTTAAAAGCTGGTGCCAATATATGATCAAAAGCTTCTGCAACGTCTTTAATCGGTACAATCTCATGCATACAGCCAATATTATTAACCAAATCCAGCGCATCCTGAACAGAATGGTCGGATGAAAATTTAGAGGGCATTAAAACGGCCATTACATTCTCAGGGCCTAACGCGCGACAGGCCAAGGCACAAACCACAGCTGAATCAATTCCGCCAGATAAACCTAAAACGGCTTTACTAAAACCAGATTTCTTGAAATAATCTTTTATCCCTAAAACCAGCGCATCATGAATCTGTTCGATATCCGTTAATCTTTCCGATTGCGGATACTTATTTCGGACATTTTCAACTTCCTCCAGATCAAATACCTGAAGATCTTCCTCAAAATATTTCATTTCTGCTTTCATGGCGCCATCAGCGTCAAAAACCAAAGACCCTCCATCAAAAATAATCTCCGTCTGTGCACCAACCTGATTAACATAAAATACGGGCATGTGGTACTTTTTTGCATTATCGGCCAATACTTTAATACGCTCATCATCATGGGTATAAGAGAACGGTGATGCCGCGATGTTAATCATAACATCCGGCCGCTCTTTAATCAGCTCATCCATCGGATTGGAGATATACAATGGATTATCGTTAATATTCCAGAGGTCTTCGCAAATGGTCAGGGCAATTTTTTTACCCTTAAAATCGATACAGTTAAACTGTGTGGCAGGTTCAAAATAACGATATTCATCAAACACATCGTAGGTTGGCAATAATGCTTTTTTAACAATTGCTTTAATTGCTCCATCTTCAATAAAATAGGCCGCATTATAGAGGTCTTTGCCTTGCAATAACTCATTTTTAATAGGTAAACCAACAATACAGGCAATGCCGGTGCAATACTTGGCTATCTCCTGAGCAGCACTTTCACACAATGCAATAAACTCTTCAAACTCCAGAAAATCTCTGGGTGGATAACCGCAGATAGCCAATTCCGCAAAAACTACTAAATCCGCTCCTTTATCTTTAGCCAGTTGAATATTGTCGATTATTTTTTGGGTATTGGCCTCAAAATTCCCGATGTGATAATTAAGTTGTGCTAGTGCTATTTTCATGGTTGTAGTATCAGGTTAGTGAGTAGTTAGTATCAGGTAGTGTGTATCAAGTATCAAGAGAGATATCCAGATTAAAAAAATACGCCGAAATTAAGTGTTAAATAGTGATTTCTAACATCTCTGGCTTTATCGGTCACAATATTAGTGAAACCGTTGTTAAAAGTTAACCCGGCTACTATGCTGGTATTGCCCGAAATATCAAATTCCCCACCGCCACCAATAATTAATCCGGCACGGTAAAATTTGATCTGATCAGATACTTTTAAATTATCGCCAACAACCATGCCACCTGTAACGGCATCTTGTTTTGCAGTGATATTAATTGAATTAGATAATCCGAACTGGCCATACCAGCGTTTTCCGTCAGTTTTTACGGTTTTCAGCTTGATGGTTAAAGGAAGTTCTATGTATTGTAACTTGTATTTTAAATCGTAAGCTTTAGGAGTTTTACTGCCACTGGCTGCGTAATAAGGTAAAACATTGGCCTCTGTACTTTTACCGTTAATAGATGTAATGGTTAGGGCGGTAGAGAAACTGTAGTTTGGAGCAAAATTGAAATCGCCAATTAATCCATACGAAAAGCCCAAAGCTACACCATCTGTTTTTCCCTGTTCAGGCTTAAACCAACCAAAAGTTGGGCTGGCAGTTAAACCTAACCTGAAACCATAACTGGTTAAAGGCGAGTTTTGCGCCCAGGCGCCAAAACCCAAAACAGATAAAATTAAAATGGTTGATATTCTTTTCATGCTATAGGTGTTTATATATTTGTGATACATGATGTATAACGTAAAACACTGGCAAATTTATCTAATTTTTCTTTTTGCCATCATATTTATTTCCTGTAAGCATAGCAACCGGCCTGATGTGAGTAACATAAAGGTAGACATCAAAATTGAAAGATTTGATCAGGAACTCTTTAATGGAAAAAACAAAAATATAATTGATGTGGATAAACAACTCGCGTCAAAGTATGGGGTATTTTATGACGATTTTATTCATCGGATTTTAGATAGTAAGTATTCCAATACCGAATCATTAGCCAATTTATACCACGATCAGGCCTATACCGATTTAAGCAAAGAAGTGGATAGTGTTTTCCCAAATTTGAAAGTACAGGAAGAAGGATTGAACGAGACTTTTAAATACATTAAATACTATTATCCAAAGGCCAGGATTCCAAAATTTATTTCCTTTGCTTCAGGTTTTGCTTACCAGATGCCCGTAGGCGATAACTATCTGGGCATTGGTTTAGATATGTTTTTAGGCAAAGACAGCAAATTTTACAGGGCCATAGTGCAAAGTGTACCCCTATATCTTTCGAGGAGGTTTACACCTGAATATATTGTACCACGTGTGGCCGAAACCTATGCCCACGAGGAACTTTTTGCCGAGCCTGATGATAACAGGACCTTATTATCCAAAATGATTTTCCAGGGAAAGATTTTGTATTTTCTCGATCAGGTTTTACCTGAAAATGTGGGCGATTCGACCAAAATCGGATATACCCAACAGCAACTGGATTGGGTACAAAATTTTGAAGGAGATATTTGGGCCTATTTTTTAGAAAACAATTATCTGTATGAAACCGATTACCAAAAAATCCAGGTTTTTTTATCAGAAGGACCTTTTACACCAGGTTTAGGTGAAAATAGAGAATCGGCACCAAAATTGGGCGTATGGATAGGTTGGCAGATGGTTAGGAAATATATGAACACGCATCCCGATATTACATTACAACAGTTAATGGCTGATAATGATGCACAGAAAATCTTAAATCAATCAAAATATAAACCGAAACAACAAAAATAGTTGGCCGTTATCAGTTAACCGATTAACCAGTTCAAACGATTAACCCAGAGAAATGAAAGTAGGCATTGTATTATCGGGCGGAGGCATTAGGGGAATAGCGCATTTAGGCGTGCTAAAGGCCTTTAGTAATTTAGGAATTACCTTTAGCCACATTAGCGGAACAAGTGCAGGAGCCATTGCAGGAGCATTTTTTGCTGCCGGCATTGACCCGGAAGAAGGGTTGAGTATTTTCCTGAAAACCAAGCTTTGGCGCTTTGTACGCCCGGCGGTGGGTTCTTTGGGCTTAATCAATATTGAAAATACCGCTTTGATTCTGAAGGAATATTTTCCTGAAGATTCCATCGAAAAGCTGAAGATACCTTTAACCATAGCTGCCGTAAATTTTAGCGAAGGCCGGTTGGTTTATTTTACAAAAGGGCCACTCATCAGGGCCGTCCACGCCTCAAGCTGCATACCCGGCATTTTTAAACCCATCATGATTGATGGGCAGATGTATGTAGATGGAGGGATTCTAAATAATTTTCCTGTAGAACCTCTAATGGAAACCTGCGATTTTATTATTGGCTCATCTTGTAACCATCTTAAGCCTGTTGATAAAATTACAGGAATCACCAATTTAATGGGCCGAGCGGGGATCATGTCCATCAACCACGATATGGAAAGAAAAGCAAAATTTTGCAATGTACTAATTGAGCCAAAAGGTTTAGGGGCCATCAGTACGTTCGATATGAAACGTGCAGAAGACATTTACTGGCTGGCACATGAAGAGGCCTTGATTACCATTAAAAATAGCCCTACAATAATGGATTTGATTA
The DNA here is from genome assembly GCF_913776295.1 of uncultured Pedobacter sp. Classification (GTDB taxonomy): domain Bacteria; phylum Bacteroidota; class Bacteroidia; order Sphingobacteriales; family Sphingobacteriaceae; genus Pedobacter. Next base: position 156,042 of record NZ_CAJYOJ010000053.1, on the reverse strand, counting down.
AAAAATAATTGTTTAAAATTAATGCCTCGACAAACCTTAAAAACTTTTTTAAACGATTATCATTTAATTTTTTCCCTGTTAATTGCTTCAACTGCAGCTATAATCGGTTTGAGTTTACTTTCGGAATTTCAAGCATGGTCGGCGGTTTTAGTAACGGCTTTGGGCTTTGGCATTTATTATCTGGCCATGTGGATTTGTAGCGCAGAGGCTAATTTTACACATGACGAGCAAACATTAGAGGTTACTTTGTTTGCCAGAAACCTAAACATTTACCGTACACTTCATATTCCATTAGCAACCGTAAGAGGTTTCGGACTGGAACAAATCACTCGGGGCAGCTATAGTATAATTATTTATTTAGCTAATTCAGATTATCATAAATTCTCGGTACGGAGGTATAGTGAAGCTATTGAACTGGAAGCATATCTTTCTACATTTTTGAATAAGCTGACAAAAGATACGCACCCAAAATATCCTGATTTTTTATCAGGATTTGCCTTTGCAATTAAGAAAGTCGCATTTTTTTTAATTATAACAACAATCTTTGCCTTTATCATAGTCGAGTATGCCAAGTTCTCAAACTTTCTCACTTTCATCTTATGCGCCTGCTTTAATATAACAGCGTGGCTATTTATAATTCGAAAGCCAATTAAAAAAGCGCTTTTCAGGTTTGGGGCATTTTACGTGTTTCCTAATCTGTTTATTTATCTGGCACCCCTATTAGCGATTATAATCTGCTGGAAAACCGAAGAGATAAGAAGCAAACCTATTTCATTCAAAAAACCTCATGAATTAATTGCGGAAAGACCATATTTATTTTATCGATTTGATCGAACTGTAATTAATCCTAAAATAATTGACGTTTCTACCTACGTAATTTCTACAAATAGTAACAGCAGGGAAAGAACATTTAACGTTACTCACTATTTTGCTACACCTTTGGCGAGCGTGGATTCTATTCGTGTCAATGGAAGATATAATATTTGGTTGGTAAAAACTTTCAAGCAGAAAATCAGAAAAGATTTGGGCGTAGAATTGAGATCCAATCTCATTCAGCATTTTCATAATGAGACAAAAATTGAATTTGAAAATCTTTTTAGAATTATACCAGCTTTTTACAAAAATAACTTTAATGATAGAATAGCAAACCAACTCTTGTACGGAAACTTAAATGCATCTAAGCAAAACTACATTCTGGTCCCCCATTGGGAAGAAATTCAGGTTTATAAAAATGAGCAGCTTAAAGAAATATATTTACTTGTAACAGCAATAATTATTTTAAGTTTAGTTGGATGTATTTTTATTGCGGTGAACAGATAGTTAATAAATTATTTATCAATCCCCCTCATTGTCCTCATTTGCAACGAGGATAAAAGAGAATGGCAATTGTATTGCCGGGAGGAAACATTTCTCTGTAACTGATGCAATCACACTACCAATGTGGTTCCCCACAAGGGGCTGGCTCAGAAATGATTTTGGAGATTTTGGCAGAATAATATTCTGAAAGGGTGTCATTCCCGTGAAAACGGGAACCAAGAAATGCTCAGTGAAGCTAATCTTAATGCGATAAAACGGCGACTAAATAAGTTCATATTAAAGCATTAAGACGCCCAGTCAAGCTGAGCATGACGACATCGCAAAATTTAATTTCCTTGCCATTACTGAATCTGATATTGTGAGACAGGCTCCTATATTAATTAGTTTTTAAGGCTACCAAACGTTCGCCCACTAGTACCGGGATTGTTTTGCACAGATTCAGCTGCAGGCAAAAAACAACATCTTCTTCAATATTCAATTGGGCCAGGCGATGACTATGTGAAGATTTGTGAAGGTATTTCCTCAGATCTCCTTTGGCCAGGCTATATAAGTCTTCGGCTGCCACGCTTGAATCATCGAAATGTTCGAAATTCTGACGGAGATTTGTAACCAATGCACCAGCAAAAAGGGTATCCTCTAAATTAAACTGATCTTTCCAGCCTGCACAAAGCAAAAGCACATTTTTATCCTGGCTTTTCAAATAATCACAAAGTGAATCTAAATTTAGGAAAGAACCTATTACTACCTGATAGGCCCTTTTCTGTGCCAAATGCAAAGCTTTGGTGCCATTTGTAGTGGTGAGAACAACTGTTTTTCCATTCACCTTTTCAGGGGTATAGGAAAAGGGTGAGTTACCAAAATCATAACCTGCTACAACCTCTCCGTTTCGTTCTGCAGCCAATAAAAATCCGCTATCGCGATAGTTTAAACAATCTTCTACCTGAGCTACTGGAATAATTGCTTCAGCACCATTATCTATCCCATAGGTAATAGAAGAGGTAGCCCTCAAAATATCGATCACTACCACAATGCTTTCCTCAATATCGTATAGATCGATCAGGGCTGGAGTTAAACAAACTTCTATTTTTTTTGACATTTCAGGAGATTTATTTATTAATTATTTCTTTTACCTTTTCTTCCAGAAGTTTTTGATCAGGTAAATAGAGTTGATATTTGGAGACAAAGATTTTATTCGAAAGTCCGCCTGTAGCATATTTAACCAAAAACTCATTTTTATCTGCAGCAATAATAATCCCAATAGGATCATTATCTCCTTCAACATTTTCTTCTTCTTTAAAATAGTTAAGGTAAAAATTCATTTGCCCGATATCTTGATGCTTCACCTTTTTTGTTTTCAGATCAATAAGTACGAAGCACCTTAATATTCGGTGATAAAATACGATATCAACAAACATATGCTCGTTATCTACAGTGATTTTAAACTGCCTGGCCACAAATGAAAAGCCTTTACCGAGCTCTAACAGAAATTTCTGTAAATTGTCTATAAGTTTTTTTTCGAGTCCAGATTCCTTAACGATACTTCCCATTGGGATTTTTAAGAATTCAAACACATAGGGATCTCGGACCAGATCGTCAGTACTGTTAAGTAGATAACCTTTTTCAGCCAAAGCCAGCACGCCCTTCTTATCTTTACTGAGTGCAAGTCTTTGAAATAAAGATGAATCAATCTGTCGTTTCATCTCCCTAAAACTCCAATTTTCTTTTATGGCCTGGGTTTCATAGAAATTTCGGGCAAGTTCGTCAGAAATAGTTAAAAGTTCTGCATAGTGACTCCAGCTGAGGAAAATACCAGACGGTGTCTGGCTATTTGAAAATTCGCCAGACACTGTCTGGCGAATTAAATCTTTATCTATAAACGGCTGAAATTTTGGATAATTAAGATAGAACAAGCGCATCAACTGCAAACTCGAACGGCTAAACCCTTTCCCAAATTTCAACTTTAAATCTACAGAAAGTGTTACTAACAACTCCTTCCCATAATCAGCTCTCCGCTTGCCCTGCTGTTCAAAATCAACTATATAGCGTCCGATTTTCCAATTAGCGGTAATCAGTTCAATATTAATTGCTTTTACCGCATTCTGCCTGGCCGTTTGTAAGGTAGATTCTATTTGATAAAGCAGCTCATTATATTTATTTTCCTCCGGTTTCATCAGTTATAAAATATTGCTGCTTTGAACTAAATTTTATTTATAAAAAGGAAACTTCACTACCTTAGCTTTGATCGGCGTATTGCGGATTAAAACAAAAACTTCAGTTCCTTCTTTAGCGAAATCTTTTGCTACGTAGCCCATCCCGATTGCTTTTTGCAAAGACGGCGCTTGCGTACCAGAAGTTACTTTACCGATAACATTTCCTTCAGCGTCAGCAATTTGATAATCATGGCGGGGAATGCCGCGATCAATCATTTCGAAACCAACCAATTTCTTTTGAATACCGGCCTCTTTCTGTGCCAGTAAAGCTTCAGAATTTGTAAATTGTTTAGAGAATTTTGTGATCCAACCTAACCCTGCTTCAATTGGAGAAGTGGTATCGTCGATATCATTTCCGTACAGACAAAAACCCATTTCTAAACGTAGAGTATCGCGGGCACCTAAACCAATTGGTTTAATGTTATACGGCGCACCAGCTTCAAAAATAGCATCCCAGATCTGATCAGCGTATTGATTTTCGAAATAAATCTCAAAGCCACCTGCACCGGTATAACCTGTTGCAGAAATTACTACATTGTCAATACCGGCAAAAGTACCTTTCACGAAAGTATAATATTCCATGGAAGCCAAATCAACCTCTGTTAAGCTTTGTAAAGCATCAGCTGCCTTTGGCCCTTGAATAGCCAAAAGAGAAGTTTGATCAGAAATATTGTGCATTTCTACACCTTCTGTATTAAATTGTTGTATCCAGTTCCAATCTTTTTCAATGTTTGAGGCATTTACCACTAACATATAAGTTTTATCATCTATTTTGTAAACCAAAAGATCATCAACAATACCGCCATCTTGATTTGGCAAACAAGAATACTGCACTTTTCCATCATATAATTTAGCGGCATCGTTACTGGTCACACGCTGTATAAGATCTAGTGCATTTTCACCTTTAAGAATAAATTCACCCATGTGGCTCACATCAAAAACACCTACTCCATTACGAACAGTTGCATGTTCGGCATTAATACCTTCATAAGTAACAGGCATATTATAACCTGCAAATGGAACCATTTTAGCGCCTAAAGCGATGTGTTTTTCTGTTAATGCGGTATTTTTCATCCGTAAATTTATTTTTTATGAATAATGAAGCGATTACAATTTGAACCCCAATTGTGGCGATTTTATTGCTATTGTTCGTGGCGCAAAACTACTAAGAAAAAGACAAAATTTTGAGGTTAATTTTAAGTGACTTTTTTAGCTGATTTTCTATTTATGCGCCATGCTGAACGTGTTTCAGCATCTACTAAAATGAATTTAAGCACTTACCAATTCCTCATAAATCTTTAACATTTTACCGGAGATTAACTGAATGCCATGATCATTTTCGACTGTTCTACGCGCATTCTCCCCGATTTCTACCCAGCGCTTAGGATTGATGACACACTGCAAAATCGAACGGTAAAACTCATCTGCAGAATCAGCAATTAAGATGTCATGTCCATGCCTGCAGTTAATTCCTTCAGCTGCGGTAGTAGTAGCAATGATGCATTTCTTCATCGCCATACCTTCAATAATCTTTACCCGCATTCCAGTACCGGAAATTAAGGGTACGATCATAATGGCTTTGGAGTTCATAAACTCTACTGCATCAAATACCTCCCCTTCCACGATCAGGTTTTCAGAATCGTATTCGAAAAAATGTTTCTGCATGTTTTTTCCGGCTATATAAAACCGCAGATCTTTATTCAACTTTTCAATATCTGGCCAGATATCATCTAAAAACCACTCTAATCCTTCCTGATTAGGCCGCCAATCCATTGCTCCCAAATGGAAAAGCGTAGGAAAACTGGTTTTGGCCTTATCTACCTTATATTTTTCCAAATCGATGGCCACAGGAAAAACCGACATTGGGATTTCACAGCCAAACCTCAGTATACTCTGGCGATCGGGCTCGGAAATGGCAAAAATATGATGAAACCGGTTAATCTGATCGGTTTCATAAGCTTTAAGCCGTTGTGCTAAAAAAGCTAAGTATTTGCGCCTAATGAGAAAATTTTCTGAATGCGAAAGACGTTCCCATAACGTAAATTCGATATTATGCGCCCGATAGATGAGCTTGGCACTACTGTTTGCTTTAACCACATCAAGATAAGGCACCACAAACAGACCTTCGAACTGGATGATATCAAATGCATTTTCCCGTAAGAGACTTTCGAGCTGCCGCGCAGCATCTTCGCTATAGTATCTGGAAACATTATACGATTCGTTGGTGAAAATATTGAAAAAAGCCGACCATACATTTACATCGGTATCTAAATCACAGGTATGGTATTTAATCTGTTCAAAAACAGGGTCATAGATATCTTCAATGTCAATCCGCCCTTTGGTGGGGTTAAGGCTAAACAATGTAATATCTGCACCAAGTTGTAGCAAGCCTTTTATGGTGTTATATACCACAATCGGATAACCACTATTTGGCGGAAAAGGGATCCGCTTAGTAATCAACAGAATTTTCACGATGTGGTGAAAATACGAAATTTTAGGCGTTTTTTGAAAACAGCTCCAACTGAGGGTCGCTCACATTAAAAGTTTTGCGATGAAAAGGTGATAAACCAATTTCGAGTACGGCCTTACGGTGTGCAATGGTGGGATAACCTTTATTTTGCTGCCAATTATAATGAGGATAGCCCACGTGCAGATTGGTCATATATTCATCGCGGTGGGTTTTAGCTAATATTGATGCTGCAGCAATGTTAAGGTATTTACCGTCGCCCTTCACAATGCAACTATGCGGAATCTGCGGATAGGTTTTGAAACGATTTCCATCAATCACCAGGTATTGTGGATGGGTATGTAATTTTTCAATCGCCCTGTGCATGGCCAAAAATGATGCATTTAAAATATTGATGCGGTCGATTTCTTCATGGTCGCAGGAGGCCACTGCCCAGGCCAGAGCCTGCTGTTCAATAATTGGTCTTAACAGTGCTCTTTGCTCATGGGAGAGCTGTTTGGAATCGTTTAAACCCTCCAGTACAAACCCTTTGGGCAATATTACTGCCGCAGCAAAAACTGGCCCAGCCAGGCAACCTCTTCCCGCTTCATCACAGCCGGCTTCTAATAATTCCTCCTGATAGCAGTTTAACAACATGTTGCAAATTTAAATAATAACGTCCGATTATTGAAAAATGGTTTATAAAGATGTAATTTAGTTTTGAACACAAAGAATTTATGAGATGTTAAAAATCTTGAGTACCATTTGCCTTGTTTTCATCTGTAGTTTGTTATCTGCACAGACAAAAGGATCAGAAAACTTATCAATTGAACAGCAAGATTCATTAATGGAAGAAAATTCCCATTGCATGCACTTCGATAAATATAGTTCTGAACAAAGGAAAATGTTTTATCCTTTTAACCGGACAGAATTTGTGTCTTTAATATCCTTTATAGATACGATATCAAAATTTTCAAGCCATCTGCCAGTAAAAAAAGGAGTTTTAGATACTGGGATGGTAAAAGAGGAAATCAGATTATCCAAGCAAGATATCAACAAACTAACTGATTTACTTTTTAACTATGGTTACAGATCTAAAAAATATGGAGTGATCGAAGATGGAATGTCCTGCTACGACCCACACAATGCTATTTTATTCTTTAACGACAAGAGGAAAGTAATCGCTTATATTGAAATCTGCTTCGATTGCCTGCGTATGCAATTCAGCTCGAATAAAATACGTATTGGTGAAAAATGTACTGAAAAATTTAACATGCTAAAAAATTTCTTTACCTCAACTGGGATCAAATTTGTTTCGGGAAGCTATACAGATGAATAATGAGAGATTATAACGAAACACTTGCCCAGCGTGTAGCTGAACGTTTAATGCACATTGCTGATGTAGAAGAAAAACTGATGTTTAGCGGGTTGGTATTCATGGTAAATGGCAAAATGTGCATCGGTGTTTCCAAAGAGGGTCTGATGTTAAGACTGGATCCAAATGCGTTAGACAATTTATCAGATAAGGATGGCTGGGAACAAATGGTGATGGGCGGCCGACCGATGAAGGGCTATATTTCGGTATCGGAAGATGTATTAAACCGAAATGATGAACTCAATTTCTGGGTTAAGCTTGCCCTGGATTTTAACCCTTTTGCCAAATCATCAAAAAAGAAAAAACAGGTATAAAGGACCTACAAAGCGCCAAGACAGCCAAGTAAATCGCTTTTACTTTTCTCTGATCATTCTTCTTCTTTCTGCGCAAGCCTAAGCATTATGTTTGCCGCGGAGGCACGAAAACCACGGAAAGACTTTAGTTTACTCCGTGATTTCTGTGTTTCCGTGGCTAATTAATTTTTGCACATGTTTTAAAAGCAATTCCCCAACTTAAACGTGCTAACGCTAGTAAGAGCCATATTTTTTGATTAACTTTACTTTTCTAATCAAATTTTATGAAAAAAGGAGTTGCTCTAGCGGTATTTCTGCTATCTATCTCGTTAACCGTTCTAGCTCAAATTAAAACAACTGCCCCATCAATAGCAACCAAAGAAAAAAATACACCACAGTTAAAAACGCAGGCACCTGAAGGGCATTATTGTGATTATTGTAAACTGAATTACCCGGAACCCCATTTCCCCTGCATCATGAAATCCATTAAAGGCAAACTAGATGTAACTACGGGAGAGATCAGTTTTGCAGCTGGGCAACCTATTGGCGGACTTGTGGTAAAAGCAGACAAAAAGCCCGGAGAAAATACGGTTACACTAGTAACTAATCAAAATGGCGAAATAGAGTTTAACAATACCAGCGCGGGAAATTATAAATTTATCATTTCAGTGCCTGTTACCAATCCCAAATCGAAGGTGGCAGGATCGCCAATCGGAGGAATAATTGTTAAAGGTGGTAAAAATCCTGGTGGAAACTCAATCACTTTAATAACAAACGACAACGGTGAAATAGAATTGAATAACCTCTCTGCCGGCAACTATAAATTCACAGCAACAGGTGCCTCCGAAGGGGAGAAAAATAATCCTATATACAAATCAAGTTATTCGGAAACGGCAAACCCCTGATTAAAAACAAAAACCGTTTAATTTACGTTTCCTTCCATTTTTGGCACTATTATGGAATCTTTCAAATCTGTGCATCTTTAAATTGTTATACATTTAAAACACACATTATGAAATATTTAAATTTTATATTAAGCCTTACTTTTCTTTCGTTCGGCTTCCAGTCTTTTGCCCAAACCGATAAGGAAACGACCATAAAAATTGTGGCAGGTAAAAATTATACTTTTGTGGCCAATACGGCCACACCGATGGCCAATAACGATATCAACAGAATCATGTCTATGATGCCAGGCAGCCAGGCAGGCTCTTCGATAAACTTAACCGGATCGCAATATGATGTAAGGGTTACCAAAGACAGTATTGTGGCCTATCTTCCTTATTTTGGCAGGTCCTTTTCTGCTCCGATAGATCCGACACAGGGCGGAATTAGATTTACTTCAAAAAATTTCACCTACAAAGAATCGAAAAATAAAAAGGGAATGTACACCATTCAAATCGAGACCAAAGATGTAACAAGAGAAAATTACCGGTTTACGCTCAATGTCTCTACCAATGGTTATGCTTCTTTAACGGCCAGCAGTATGAATAAACAACCCATCTTTTTTAATGGATATTTAGAGGAACCGAAGAGAAAGGATTAACTAAGAGTCTGAAAAACAAGATTTGTCAATCCGGAGCCTGTTGAAGGGCCTAATAATTATAGGCGTTTCGACAAGCTCAACGTGACATACCTAAAGAGATGACAATAACTTTTAATCTATCTTTTTACCAACTCAATCTGAAAAATGTATGGCCATTTTTTACCCGCTACAAACAGCCTTTTACCCACCTTATCGTAAGCAATTCCGTTTAGAACGTTGTTGTTTTTTTCATCATCAGTTTTAAAATAATCGGCTGGCAATAGTCCCGACAAATCGATCTTACCTTCAACAGCTCCCGATTGTGGATTAATGATCATGATCTCATTCGTGGTATATACGTTTGCATAAATTTTACCATCGATCACTTCCAGTTCGTTCAGATTTTGGATCGGCCCCTTATTATCGAAAACATCGATTGAGCCAATTTTTTGATAAGTATCCTTATCCAGGAAAAATATCGTATTGGAACCATCGGTATTTAACACTTTCTCCCCATCAAAAGCCAAACCCCAGCCTTCTCTTCCTGTAGTATAAGAAAACTCAGATAGTTTTTTTAAGGTAGCTTTATCATAAACAAAACCGACTTTTTCACGATAAGTTAACTGGATAATCTTATTTCCGATCACGGTCATGCCTTCGCCAAAATACTGTTTATCTAAATCTGTTTGCTGAAGAATTTTCCCTGTAGCAGGCTCTACCTTACGTAAGCTCGAGTGGCCATAATCGCCGGCGCTTTCGTAAAAGATGCCGTCATGGTATTCCAAACCTTCTACATATGAAGCGGTATCATGAGGCAGACTCTTAATCACTTTATACGTATATTCTGCAGGCGCCTGAGCGGCTAAAACGTTGATATTTGAAGTGACATCTTCTGATTTTCCTTCACCAAATATTTTAGCTGTTAACAGGTGATTACCCAGCTTTAGACCTTCCGTTTTAAGTTTAAGCGCCAAAGTGTCGGTTTTTGAAGCAACTTTGATGGTGTCGATCAAATACACAACGGAATCTACTTTCTGATCGGCCCCAAATTGTACTTTAACATCAAATTCATTACCAGAGGACACATTAAGACCGGTTAATGGAGAAACAAAGTTACGGTAGGTTGTGGTAGCACTTTCTTTACAGGCAGTTGCAAATGCAAGTGCAGTTCCGACAAATATGAAATTTTTGATATGGTTAATCTTCAGGCCAAAACGCATCTTCTATATGGTTTAAGTTATAAGTTTTATTTTTTGTAAAGGTAATCGCAATAATATCAAAACGGATATCATTTTGATGATTCATGATTTCAATATAGGCATTAGCGGCCAATTCCATTTGAATTTGTTTAGATTTTTGAACAAATTCCTCGGGTTCGCCAAAAGCAATGGAGCTGCGGGATTTAACTTCTACAAAAACCATGATGCCGTTTTTATATACAATCAAATCAACTTCGGCTTTACCATGCGTCCAGTTTTCATCTAAAATTTCATATCCCAGATCTTCCAGATATTGTTTTGCAATTTTTTCGCCTACTCTGCCTAAATCGTTATGAAGCGCCATATCTAACAATTATTGAATGAGTGAGTTTTGAATGAATGAATTTTATAGTCTCTTCATCAGGGACGATCGTCATGATTGAAAAGCCGTCATTTCGAGCAGAGAGCAAGGCAGTCGGGAACCCGAAGGCTCTGCGAAGCAAAATCTGTTTAGACAGATCTCTCCATTTCGCTATGCTTCATTCGAGATGACAAAATCTCTACAGGACTCCAGTCATTTGTAATTTATTTTACAATAACAGAGCCTAAAAATTTCGAAATCTCACGCTCTACGCCTTTAATCACACCATAGCGTTGCATTAAAATCATTTGGTTCTCTTCGTTCTTTTCTTCCTTTATCTCTTTCAACAGGTTCATTAATATCTTCTCCACCTTACGTTTTTTAAGGTGAAAAATACCACCTAAAATGGTTGCTTTTAAATTCATTGATTCATCTTTAACGTAGATAAGATGTTTGTTTAACCAATTCTCACTTAAAGCATACTCTGAAGTAGACAGCGTAATCGCTAAATCTGCAATATCCCTGTCTTCATGTTTAACGAAGTGGTTAGCAGTTGGTAACCTGCCGTTGTCAATTTCAGATTTATAGTAATCAATAATTCGCTTGCAAAGCGGATCGTCGAATTCAACATCGCTCAGGTTCTGCATGATGAATGGACCAATGTACATATCATCAATCTTATCCCAGTTAACAAATTCATGCCCAAAAGCCAGTAGTAAGCGTACAATTTCCTTTTCCTGATATTCTTCTTCTTTAGCTGTCTCCTGTGGCTCGTAACCAGATGGTCCTACACTATCATCCCATAAATCATCAGGTGGACCAAGCGGTTCTGGTGGGCCTGAATTATAAGATTTCGGATTGCCCGAAGGAGTTGCCCGCTGATTACCCTCAAAACTCTTTTTAAGCTTTGCCGAACGCATTTTATTGAGTTCGCTCAGCAAAATATGCTCTTCAATTTCGAGCAAACTGCTACTCTCGCGGATAAAAACCGAAGCTTTAATCGGATCTGGAATTTTGGCAATACTTTCTACAATATCTCGGATAATACCTGCGCGCTTGATGGGATCATTACCGGCATCTTTGAGCAGTACATTTGCCTTATAGAGAATAAAGTCTTTTCTATTCTGCTCCAGATAGGTTTTAAATGCACCAGCGCCCACATGATGCATATAAGAATCAGGGTCGTGACCATCAGGGAAGGAAACAATCTTTACGTTCAATCCTTCTTCCAGAATCATATCCAGACCACGGAGCGAGGCTTTTATTCCTGCGGCATCACCATCAAAAAGAATGGTGATATTCTGGGTAAAACGCCCGATCAGTTTAATTTGCTCTACGGTTAAAGAGGTACCCGAAGAGGCGACTACGTTTTCTATCCCAGCCTGATGAACAGAAAGCACATCGGCATAACCTTCTGCCAGGTAACAGTTATCTAAATCGCGGATGGCTTTTTTGGCGTGGAATAAACCATAAAGCACATTCGACTTGTGGTAAATTTCGCTCTCAGGAGAATTGACGTATTTCGGTACATTTTTATCTGTTTTGAGCGTTCTGCCGCCAAAACCAATGATCCGACCGGTAAAGTTGTGGATGGGAAACATCACACGCCCACGGAAACGATCATATATTTTACCGTTATCGTTTTTAATGGATAAACCTGTTGATTCCAAAAACTCAAGCTTATGTCCGGCATTTGTAGCACTTTGTGTTAATGCATCCCAAACATCAGGAGAATAACCCACTTCGAATTTTTTTAGGATATCTTCTCTAAATCCGCGCTCTTTAAAATAGCTGAGGCCTATGCCTCTACCCTCTTCTGTTTCCCAGAGCTGCTTTACAAAAAACGCGGCAGCATACTGCGATACGATGTACAGGCTTTCTTTAGCGCTCTGTGCTTCGGCAGCCTGAGGAGAGAGTTCGGTCTCCTCTACCTCTATATTGTATTTATTGGCTAAAAATTTAAGTGCTTCCGGATATGAATATTTTTCATGATCCATAATAAAGCGTACTGAATCGCCCCCTTTACCGCAGCCAAAACATTTATAAATGCCTTTAGTTACGGATACATGGAAAGAAGGTGTTTTTTCACCATGGAAAGGACAGTTCCCGATTAAACTGGTTCCGCGTTTTTTTAAGTGCACAAAATCCCCAACTACCTCCTCAATACGGGCGGTATCCATTATCTTATCTATTGTTTCGCGGTTTATCATACTTAGTTATTGTCCGTCATTGCGAGGAGGCACGACGAAGCAATCTTTTTTGCTATTTTTATTTTAAACTGATTTTACCTGCAGGAAAGATTGCTTCACTCCATCGCACATTTCCCTTCTTCAGTTCGCAATGACGATATTTTTAATCGCATTGACCTTCACCATTCTTTAACTATTTCCCATAAATCCTTCCATCCAGGATTTATAGATTCTATTAACTTTATTTTCCTTTTTCGGCTTCCGCCTTTAATTCTCTTTTCTTCTGCAATTGCTTCCTCTATCGAATCATAGGAACAAAAATAAACAAGTTTGTCTAAGTTATATTTTGCAGAAAAAGATTTCGGATGTGCTTTTTCTTTGTGCTCTATTATTCTAGATGTTATATCAGAGGTAACTCCAGTGTAAAATGTTGTATGCGTAAAATTAGTAATGATGTAGATTGTTCCACCTCTTTCCATATTACATTTTAAATTTACCGCTAAACAGGAAAGATTGCTTCACTCCAACACACTTTCCCTTTCTTCGGTTCGCAATGAAGAATCGGCCCATTTCACCACAAAGATAACAGAGATAAAACACAAAGCACACAGAGAAATTTTCTTTGTGTGCTTTGCGGAATACTCAGCGAACCTTGCGGTTTAAAAAACCTGTTACTTCACCAAAGGCAGCAATTGATCAGCCACTAATTTGTTTCCGGTTTCGTTTAAGTGCACCCGATCAACGGTTAAAATACCTTTTTCTTTATCTTCCTGATTATTTTTTGCTTCATATTCAGCAAAAATTTTCCTTAAATCGCATACCGGAAGATTATTTTTCGCGGCCAATGCTCTAATTCCTTCGGCATATTTATTCAGATCGGCATCCAGTTCATTGGTTCCATCTTTTTTCTCCCCAACAACTGAAGGCGTAACCAATACCACTTTACTGCCCGCAGCCTGAATTTTATTAATCAGGGCCTGATAAAATTTTAGATATTTATCATAGTCGGTACCAGTATGAGACGATTGTTTATGCCACACATCATTAATACCAACGTAAATAACTACCAGATCAGGTTTCTTATTTAATACATCGTCCTCTAAACGCAGGTAAAGATCATAAACCTTATTACCGCCGATACCAGCGCCTATAATATCATATTTGGTAGAATCGAGCGATTTTTTGATCAGCGTTACGTATCCGTTTTTTGAAACGCCCTGCTGCGTAATGGAATCGCCGAAAAAGATAATCCGTTTGGGTTTAAATGTCATTGAGGTTAATGCAATTAAGCAAAAGCTTAGTAAAATACTCGTTTTTAATGCTGTTTTCATTATATATAATTGGTTAGGTTATTTTTTATCGGTCTTTTTGAAATCCAGATCCTGGAAGTCGAAACTAAAATCGGTTAATGGAGAAATGGCTTCGATTTTAAAACCATCGGCCAGGGCATTGTTATCTAAGCTAAAATTAACAAAGGCATCAGCATCCAAACTTCTGTCGTACCATTTCACTATAAAAGTATTACCTTTATAGTAAGTCATGTCGCCTCTCAGTTTTGGTGAATTTTTGGATTGAAAATGCATTTTACCATCCAATTCACTAATAGTTACCTCGCCAAACCAGGAGTCGCGGAAAGTTCCATAGTAATTTTTAGCGTCGGGTTTCGAAGCTGCTAATTTTTGTTGAGCAGCAATATCGCTCCAAACTTTGGTTACCATCTCATCTGCCTGTTTTTCATTTCTTAACCTGTTATCATTGTACGTTTTAATCCTGTCCTGACCTTTAATACCTAAATAACCATCTTTAATCGAGTTGGTAATGGCATTGAAAGCTGCGCCGGACTGCTGGTTGGTTAATACAATGATACCCAGTTTCAGTTCTGGCAGTATGGTAACCTGTGTTACAATTCCTGACAAACCACCCGTATGTGTCGCCTGGAAATTACCATTCACGTTGCTCAAAAACCAGCCTAAACCGTAACTGCTAAAAGCCGCCGGGTTTCCACCAGCAATAATGGTTTGCGGGGTCCAAAGTTCTCTGGCCACAGCAGGACTGAACAGTTTTTTATCCAAGGTTTCGCCATATTTACCACCATTAATCATGGCCATTACCCATTTACTCATATCGGTAACGTTTGAGTAAATCCCTCCTGCCGCATTCGCAATTTCGCCAAAGCTTAAGCCTACAGGAAGCAGTTTACCTTGATAAGGTGCATGGCCATCAATTACATTCGATTTATCCTTTAAACGGTACCAGGAGGCGGCAGTCTTACTCATACCCAGTGGTTTGATGATTCTGCTTTCGATAAAATCCTCATAAGTAATTCCTGAAACCCTTGCCACCACTTCTCCGGCTACAATGTACATCAGGTTATCGTAGTCGTATTTGGTACGGAAAGAAGAAACTGGTTTTAAGTACCGTAAATTGTGAATAAGCTGCTTTTTATCTACTGTTGATGAATCAGGCCAGATCATTAAATCGCCTGCGCCTAAATCTAAACCACTGCGGTGTGTAAGCAAATCGCGGATAGTAAACTCACTGGTTACGTACGCATCATACATTTTAAATTCGGGAATTACATCCGTTACTTTCGTATCCCAGGTTATCTTCTTCTCATCAACCAGCATACCCAAAGCGGCCGCGGTAAAAGCCTTTGTATTTGATGCCACACCAAAAAGGGTATGCTCATCAACCTTTTTATTGGTTTTGATGGAACTCACCCCATAACCCTTCAAATGAATAATTTTTCCATCCTTAATTACAGAAACGGCAATACCGGGTACATTGAACGTGCTAAGGGTTTTCTCGACCACACTGTCAATCTGTTTTGAAGTGAGTATCTGCGCATGCAACTGGAAGCTCAAAAACAGTGAAAAGGCAAGGGATATTTTGAATTTAAAGGAAGAAAAAAGTTGCATGAATATGGCTTTTAAAATAATCTTTTAAAGATACTAAATCTTTTTATGCGATAGTAAATTGAGGACAGGTTATCAAAGAAAATAAATCTTCCTGCTTTTTATAAACACCGTTTAGAGATTTCTACATTTCGCTGTGCTCCAGTCGAAATGACGCCCAATTTTAAGCAGTTGATTCAGTAACCTGTTTTGATAAGGTTTATAATTGACAATCCTGATTTAGATATCTCGGAAATAGCTAATTTTAAGTGATTACTTAGCTTTTTCGAGTTTATAATCTTTATGTACGATTAAAAAGCTCGCTCTTTCTTCTTTTTTGAAAGGATAGTCCCAGTTGCCCTGATAAGTGATTTTGGTGGGCAATTTATCGTCTCCGAAATAACCCATTTCTATATTCATCTGCACATCAAAATCAAATAGCATATTGCTGTATTTCATGTCGACATAACGGCCCAGGATATTAAAATTACGCTTATCAAAAATGGTAACCAGTTCTTTGATCATGATACCATCTTTGGTCCATTTGCTTAAATCAGGTTTAACAGAAACTTTAAAGCGATACACCGGAATAGAATCGAGGTAAGTACCACTGGTGAAACCATAATCATAATATTGGCGCATATTGGCCGAAAATATCTCCGTTTTACTGCCGATGAACGGTACTTTTATCGGGCGGCCAGGATTAAAGATTAAGGTTTTCAGTTTATCTTTATAACTTTCGTTTGTTCCTCCTTTTCCATCAGGCTTGGGTGCATTTGGGACGAAATCGGTGTTATAGGCGTTCATAAAAATGTAATCAAACATTTCTACGGTATACAACTGGTATTTCCCGTTTCTTTTATAAATTTTTCCCGTATCCTGTTTTACCAGATATTCCATTTTATAGGGGCCGCTATTGTTATGGCGGATTTTACGGTAAATCTTCCCATCTACTTTATTATTTTTATCATAACTATAAATCCTGTTCTCAGCAATGAAAGTATAACGTTTCATATCCCTGAACGATTGATAAAAGGAAGTATCATACATCACCTTTCTGATAAAGGTTTCTACATTCAACTTCTCAGCCTTGATATTTACAGCTGAATCCAGTACAATGGTTTTAATGGTATCCGGATTAAAGCGGTTGATTTCCTGCGCAAACCCCTGGTGAAAGAATGGGATGAATAATAAAAGAAGAAGTATTTTTTTCATGTATGATGATGTATGGTAGAAGATGGGTGATGTAAGATGGACGATGGAAGTAAATTCCCATCATCCATCTTACCTTTTTACATCTTCCGTACTAATTTCCTAGTTGTTTTAAAGCAATGTAAGCCATTAATCCGGTTGATATTTTCAGGGCATCTTCATCCACATCAAACCTTGGCGTATGTACCGAATATTGAGTGTCTTTAGCTGCATTACCAGTACCTAAACGATAAAAACAAGCATCTGTTACCTGTGAGTAGAAAGAAAAATCTTCAGCAGCCATCCAGATATCTAAATCAACCACATTTTCCTTACCCAGAAAATCTTCTGCAAAGGCTCTTGCGTTTGCGGTTAGTTTTTCTTCATTGATTAAAAAAGGATAACCTCTATGGATATCGAAATCGCAACTTCCGCCCATACTTTCGGCCATACCTTCGGCCATTTTCTTCATGCGTTTGTGTGCTTCATCTCTCCAGTTTTCATCCAAGGTTCTAAATGTACCTTCAATTTTAACCTCATTCGGAATGATATTGGTCGCACCGTTGGCCGTTACTTTACCAAAAGACAAAACCGATGGAATACGCGGATCGGCATTGCGACTTACAATCTGCTGCAATGCAATGATAATATGTGATGCAATTACAACAGGATCAATATTTTGATGGGGCTGTGCACCATGCCCTCCTTTTCCGGTTACCGTAACATAAAGTTCATCAGTAGAGGCCATGTAAATACCCGAACGGAAACCTACTTTCCCGGCATCAATCAGTGGCATTACATGCTGTCCAACAATATGATGTGGTTTTGGATTTTCAAGTACACCTTCTTTGATCATGATGCTTGCTCCACCAGGCAAAAGTTCTTCAGCAGGCTGAAAAATCAGTTTGATGGTCCCACCGAAATCATCTTTCATTTGATTCAGGATATAAGCTGTGCCTAAAAGGGACGAAGTATGCACATCGTGTCCGCAGGCATGCATTACCCCATTATTTTTGGATCGGTAAGGTTTGTCGTTTGCTTCGTGAATGGGTAAGGCATCCATATCAGCACGTAAGGCAATAACTTTATCAGATGGATGGCTACCTTTAATTAAACCCACCACACCTGTATTGGCACAGTCGGTATATTCAATCCCCCATTTTTTTAATTTATCCTTAATGAACAGAGAAGTTTCAAATTCTTTGAACGATAATTCGGGATTGGCGTGAATATGTTGACGATAGCTTACTACATCATTAAAAATTTGAGCGGCCAGTTCCTGTACTTTATTTTTGATCATTGGTTGTTGTGGTATCTAAAGTTGGTGCATTTATTTTTTCCCTAAAAATAAACAAGGTTGGGAAAGTTGGTCGGAGTTCGTTAATCAGGCGTTGAGCCTCTAAACGGCTTCTAAAATCGCCCACACGAACATAATAGTTGGGTTCTTTATAGGTAAGGTAAGTATTTAATTGAGGATACATTCCTTTAAAACGTGCCTGCTGGTTAAAAACTTCGCGCCGGTCTGAGCCGTAAAAAATCTGTACGCGGTAGCCGTAGGACGAAACAATCGGCTTGCCTGGCTTTACCTCACCCGAGGATTTGTAAACCTCCAGTCGCCTGGCGATTAAACTATCGATTAAAGGATCTTTTATAACAGTTACTTCGCCTTTCTGTGCAAAAGCGGTTAGGGTGAGAAACAAACAGAATATAAAAGTTAATGTTATTTTCATGAGTAAATAATTGGCTTATGATGAGCACATGTATTGTCTCTATCTTCTTAACAACAAGAATGCCGAAATCGTTGCGAAAATCGGCATTCTTTATGGGTTAAGCAAATGGTTATTATTTGGGAGAAAATCTTACAGGGAATAGGGACTAAAAACTTTTAGTTGCTGAATTTTATCAAAGTCTTTAGCATTTCTGGTTATGAGCGTAAGTTCATTCACAATAGCTGTTGCAGCAATTATTGCATCTGGTAATTTCAGGCTATAGTATTTGCGTACCTCTACAGTTTGATTCTTAATTTCCTGGTTTAATTCATATACATAAGAATCCTTAATAAAGTCTCTTAGTATCAATAAATCGTTTTCAGTGGCAGCTTTCCAGCAAAGAAGTTCAATTTCAGTAATTGCAGAAATGGCGGGCTGACTGGTTAATAAAGTATTGTCAATAAATTTTTCTGCTGCAGGTGTAAATTGCCTTTGGAGGAAATAGATTACAGTGTTAGTATCCCAAAGATAATTTATTCCCATTCGTTCCGGATACTATTTAACTGATCATCTACATCCGAGATCGGCTGTTTTTTCATCGAACCCTTATATTTTGAAATCAGATTGCTACCAGTGATATCCTGAATATTAGAATCTTTTCTCAAACGAATAATTTTTAGCAATTCTAAATCTTTTAAAAGATCCAATGCTCTATCATTTAAAATATCCAATGTTACAGTTCTCATACTCAAAAATACTAAATATATATATTGATGTCAAGACGTACAGATGTCAGCATGTAAAAAGCCAGATTCCTTTTGGAAACCTGGCTTTAAGAATTATAACCATCAGGCAATTGATTAATTCGCTTTCTTAGACTCTAATGTAAATTCGTAAACTTTTGGTTCGTATCTCATCATTGCGCTTGTAGCGGCATCAACAATAAAACGAGGAATATTTGAAAATTAAAAATTTAGTTACAAAAAAAGCCTCAACAAATGTTGAGGCTCAGTAAAGAACTGTATATCTTGATTATAAATTAGCACCGTGGCAGTTTTTGTATTTTTTACCGCTACCGCATGGGCAGGGTTCGTTTCTGCCAACAGTTGCCTCTTTGCGGATGGGCTGCTGCGGAACAGCTTCACGTGTATCGCCAAACTCGATTCCTGGCTCTTCTCTGCCAAACTCCTGTTTAGTAGTCTGCAGCTTTGGCTGTTTAACCGGTGCTGGTGCTTCTCTCACCTGATCTGGTTCCTGCTGTACCGGGATACCGCCTTTATATAAGAAACTCACCACTTCTTTATTCACTGCATTAAGCATGTTTTTAAATAAGTTGAAAGCTTCCATTTTATAAATTACCAATGGATCTTTCTGCTCGTAAACCGCATTTTGTACCGATTGCTTCAAATCGTCCATTTCACGTAAGTGTTCTTTCCAGCTATCATCGATTAAAGCAAGAACAATGGTTTTTTCGAATGAACGAACCACCTCTTTTCCTTTATTCTCAATTGCTTTCTTTAAGTCAACAGCGACCTGTATGCCCCTGATACCATCTGTAAACGGCACTACAATTTGCTCAATGTGCTCTCCACGCTCTTCGTACACCTGGGTTAATACCGGCAACGATTGCTGAATAATGGCTTCTGATTTACGTGCATAAAACGACTCTGCTTCTTCAAATAACCTTTCGGTTAACTGAGGAATACTGGTTGAAGAGAATTCTTTTTCAGTAATCTCTGTATCTAGAGAGAAGTTTTTGATTACTTCAAGCTTGAAACCGTCGTAATTTGCTTCTTGTTTATATTCGCTTACAATGTCTTCAGCAACATCGAAAACCATGTTGTTCATATCCACGTCCAAACGTTCGCCAAATAAAGCATTTTTACGTTTAGCATAAATCACGGTACGTTGCGAGTTCATCACATCATCGTACTCCAATAAACGTTTACGGATACCAAAGTTGTTTTCTTCTACCTTTTTCTGTGCACGCTCGATAGATTTGGTAATCATGGAATGTTGAATTACCTCACCATCTTCGATACCCATACGTACCATAATACTAGAGATTCGCTCTGAACCAAATAAACGCATTAAGTTATCTTCCAATGAAACGAAGAACTGTGATGATCCGGGATCACCCTGACGACCTGCACGACCACGTAACTGCCTGTCTACACGACGGGATTCGTGACGCTCGGTACCAACAATAGCTAAACCACCAGCTTCTTTCACACCTGGCCCTAATTTAATATCGGTACCACGACCAGCCATGTTGGTGGCAATGGTCACCGTTCCGGCCTGACCAGCTTCTGCAACGATATCGGCCTCTCTCTGGTGCATTTTAGCGTTCAGTACGTTGTGTTTAATACCACGAAGTTTAAGCATGCGGCTTAACAATTCAGAAATCTCTACAGAAGTGGTACCTACTAATACCGGACGACCAGCTTTTGGTTCTAACTGCCCTGTTTGAGGATTAACTGCAGGAATTAATGCTCCTTTAGCATCAAGCTTAGGTACAGCCCTACCGGTTTGATCGTATTTAACAACCGGTTTGCCATCTTTCTGTTTGATGTTACCTTCTTTATCTGTTTCATATTCAGTTTCGTAATGAGAATATGGGAAAACCAGGTATTGTATCTCTGCTGCAACAGCATTATATTTTTCACGAACAGTACGGTAAACATAATCCTGTTCATCAATCCTCGAAATATTTCTGTTGGTAGGAATCTCTACCACATCCAATTTATAGATCGACCAAAACTCACCTGCCTCTGTAGTTGCAGTACCCGTCATACCGCAAAGCTTGTGGTACATACGGAAATAGTTCTGTAAGGTTACCGTTGCATAAGTTTGGGTAGCATCTTCAACCTTAACATTTTCTTTAGCCTCAATGGCCTGGTGTAAACCATCAGAGTAACGGCGGCCATCCATAATACGGCCTGTCTGCTCATCAACAATTTTAATTTTTCCTTCATCAATGATGTATTCCACATCAATTTCGAATAAAGTATAGGCTTTTAATAACTGGTTAACCGAGTGGATACGTTCTGCTTTAACAGCGTAATCGCGCATTAAAGCATCTTTCTGCACAACCTTTTCTTCTAAAGGCAGGTCAGATTTTTCAAGCTCTGCAATTTCAGTACCCACATCCGGCAATACGAAGAAATGAGGATCCTCACCCGATTGGGTAATCAGTTCGATACCTTTTTCAGTTAATTCAACCTGGTTATTCTTCTCATCAATGTAGAAATACAATTCAGAATCTACCTTTGGCATATTCTTAGATTGATCTGCCATGTAATGATTTTCGGTTTTTAACAACAAACCACGGATACCGGTTTCACTTAAAAATTTAATTAAAGCTTTATTTTTTGGCAAACCACGGTATGCGCGTAATAAGGCTAAACCACCTTCGCCTTCTTCAGTCCCGCTGTTACCTGCATTAATTAATTTTTTAGCTTCGTTTAATGCTTGTGTAACATAGGCTTTTTGTGCATTAACCAAACGCTCAATGCGTGGTTTCAACTCATAAAACTCATGTTCATCTCCGCGCGGAATCGGACCAGAAATAATCAGAGGGGTACGGGCATCATCAATTAGAACCGAATCGACCTCATCCACCATGGCAAAGTGCAGCTTGCGCTGTACCAACTGATCTGGCGTTTGCGACATATTGTCACGCAGGTAATCGAAACCGAACTCATTATTGGTTCCATAGGTGATATCAGCAGCGTAGGCCTTTCTTCTGGCTTCCGAGTTTGGCTCGTGTTTATCAATACAATCAACCGTTAAACCATGGAACTCGAATAACGGGCCGTTCCACTCACTATCCCGACGGGCCAGGTAATCATTCACCGTTACAATGTGTACACCTTGTCCGGCCAATGCATTTAAGTAAGCCGGCAAAGTACTTACCAGGGTTTTACCTTCACCTGTAGCCATTTCGGCAATTTTACCGCTATGTAATACAATACCACCAATTAACTGTACATCGTAATGTACCATGTTCCAGGCTACTTCCGTGCCGGCAGCATCCCATTTATTGGCCCATTGCGCTTTATCTCCAACAATTTTTACGTTGTTTTTTCTGGCGGCATAATCTCTGTCAAACTGGGTTGCAGTAACCTCCAGATAATCGTTTTCACTTAAACGGCGTGAAGTTTCTTTAATCACCGCAAAAGCTTCCGGAAGGATTTCCAAAAGTACTTTTTCCAATTCGGTATCGCGGTCTTTACCTAAGGCATCAACCTGATCATAAATTGCCGTTTTTTGGTGAAGGTCTAATTCTTCACTTTCTGCCTCAGCTTTTAGGGCCGAAATTTTCTCATCTATATTGGCTAAAAAAGCAGAAATTCTTTCTTTGAACGCAGTGGTTTTGTCGCGTAACTCATCATTGCTTAAGGCAGATAGTTTACTGTAGTGCTCGTTAATTTTAACCACCAATGGCTGTATAGCCTTTATATCTCTTTCTGATTTACTTCCGAAAATCTTCGCTAAAAATCCTAACATTATATTTTAAATCGTATTTTATTATTAAAAATGGGTGTGTTACAACAACTAAGCCATTGCCTTTATTAAGTCAGTTTGGCAGTTGTTGGTGTAATGGGGTTTAAATCTTTACAGATTGCTTAGAGAGAAAGAGAACTAAGGACTATTATTTTTTGGTTTTTTTCTGATGGTCAAATCAGCAATTACCTGGTCTGCACTTACATATTTTGCCACTTTTAAGGGAGCTTGCGTTCCGATTAAGGCTAACTTAGTGTACGATAACAAATAAGGATTACGGTCTTCATTGAGCTGAACCGAGGTTTTACCATTTGCCTTAATGCAAATATTATGCTCATTGCAATATTCGTTTAATATCCTTAGCCCTTCAACACGCTCGGCTTTTGCCAAATGTGTTAAGCTAAAAAATACAAGCGATATGGTAACAAAGTGTTTCATGAATTGCGGCAAAGCTAGTTTTAATCTTTTATAAAAAGAAATTACGTCGCTGCAAAAAGTGTACCCTTTGATTTAGTCAATGTTTAAAAAACCAATTCAGTGCAAGATGGAAACGTCTTACACCACTAAAAACTGTCATGCTGAACATAGGCAAGAATCCCTCGCCTATAAAGTATAAACTAAAACTAGTAAACTAAAACATTGCCTACGTTAGTGATACTGCCAACCACAATAAAGATCCTTCATTGCATTCAGGATGACAACTGAAAATCATTTAAAAACTACTTCAGTAGCCCCATAACCAAACTTTTCTTTTCTGGCATCCATATAGGTTTTTACATGTGGGTTTTTACTGATCAGTTTATGGATTTTATCCCTTAAGGTACCATTCCCAGTACCGTGAATAAAAACGATTTTATCAAAGTGATGAACTACTGCAGCATCCATAGCGGTTTGAAAATGATTAATCTGTATTTGCAACATTTCATCAGCTTCTAAAAAATGATGATCATCTCTTAGTTTTTCGATGTGCAAATCGATTTCTTTTTGTGGTGCTTCAACCGTTCTTTTCTCTTCTGATGATTTAAAGAAACTTTCCTTTAATTTCTGCGGATCAATAGTTACCGGAACAAGGTCATCCAAACGGATCAGCCAACCTTTATTCCTCAATTGCGGCAGTTCCTTTTGTTCGGTACTAAAATCTTTTGCCCTGAACTTTTTACGGATCACCAATGGATCGATAGGTTTCACATCAGCTTTGCTAAATACTAAAACCTGAAAGTTAAATTCCGGCCAAAGGTCAAGATCTGCTAAAGATGCAGAATAAACCAAAGTGGAGTTGTAAGTTTCAATTATCCCATGAAAAGCACCCGCATATTTTTCTTTACGTTCGGTGGTTAAGCTTACTAATAAAATATTTGGCGAATGATTTTGCAGGTGAAAATGTACCACATTACCCGCTTTATCATCGGTAGCAACAGCTATATAAATGCCATTTTCGATTTTGTTAATGCTCGGGATGTTTACCTGGATGGGTTTAGGCGAATCTAATTCTTCGGCAACCACACCATGACCATGTACAGAGGTCAAATTACTCACTGCAACAGGTATTTCGAAACCATCTTCATCAGTAACACCCAAAGTTTGTGCATCGATAATTTTGGTTACATAACCTTCACGTTTTTCATCAACAAAACGCACAAAATCTCCCAGTTTAAACTTCATCTCTATGTTTTTTAGCAAAGGTTTATAATATATCTAGTTGTTATGTTTAAGAGGTTTCTTGGCGCATGTCATATGTCCAAGACTGCGGACATCCGACTTCTGACTAAACTAATGTCGCGTATCGTTCCCATGGTAAATGCTTAGGTAACTTTCATATCTCGAAACCGCAATTTCGCCTTCATTTACAGCTTCAATAACAGCACAGCCTGGCTCGTTAATATGCCTGCAATTGTTAAAACGGCAGTTATGCGAAGTTTCGAAAATTTCCCTAAAAAAATGCCCCAATTCTTCCTTCTCAATATCAATTACGCCCAATTCCCGGATGCCGGGAGAATCTACAATAAAACCGCCTTGTGGCAGTTCGAACATCTCGGCAAAAGTAGTGGTATGCTGCCCCTTATCGCTCCATTCAGAAACCTCGCCCGTCCTCAGATCGCGATCCGGCATTAATGCATTGATCAAGCTTGATTTTCCTACACCGGAATGCCCGGATATCAACGTAATTTTATCAGTAATCAATTCCTGGATGACCGGAATGTTAATACCTTTCAAAGCGGAAACTTCGTAACAGGCATAGCCAATATTTTCATATATATCTTTAAATTCCTGCAGAATTTCTAATCCCTCTTTACTAAATAAATCAAGTTTATTAAATACCAATACCGCTGGTACATCATAAGCTTCGGCCGTAACCAGAAAACGATCTATAAAGCCTAAAGAGGTACGAGGTGAAGCAAGTGTAACTACGAGCATAGCCATGTCTAAATTGGCAGCCAATATTTGCGCCTGCTTACTCAGGTTGATCGATTTGCGGATGATGTAGTTTTTACGCGGCAACATTTCGTTGATCAAACCCTGGTTACTATCTTTTTCCAGGTCAAATTTTACGCGGTCGCCAACCGCAATCGGGTTGGTGGTTTTAAGTCCTTTAATCCTGAATTTGCCTATAATCCTGCAATCATAACGTTCGCCATTATCGGCCAGAACACTATACCAGCTCCCTGTAGATTTAATAACTAATCCCTGCATATCTGCGGTAAAGGTATGAATATGATTTCATTGGTAGAAGCAGCTGGTGCCGATAATGTTTTTACATTACTGATGGAGAACAAAAAGGAATGCAGATATTTCTGCTATATATTTCCTAATCCATTAAATATCTTACATAAATCAAACGCTTTAAAATCAAAAAACCTAAATTTGCGACAACAAAATTGAAAATATAATGAGTTTCAGAATAGAACACGATACCATGGGCGAGGTACAGGTACCTGCCGACAAATACTGGGGTGCACAAACAGAACGCTCACGCAATAACTTTAAAATCGGTCCGGAAGGTTCGATGCCAAAAGAAATTATCCACGCTTTCGGATACCTGAAAAAAGCAGCAGCATTAGCCAATACTGAGCTTGGCGTATTATCTGCTGAAAAAGCAGATTTAATTGCTAAAGCCTGTGACGAAATTATTGCAGGGCAATTGGATGATCAGTTTCCTTTGGTGATCTGGCAAACAGGTTCGGGTACACAAAGTAACATGAATGGCAACGAGGTAATTGCAAACCGTGCCCATGTGATTAATGGTGGTTCGCTGGCTGATGATAAAAAAGTGCTTCACCCGAATGACGACGTAAATAAATCGCAATCATCAAATGATACTTACCCAACCGCAATGCACATTGCGGCCTATAAACTTACGGTAGAAAATACCATTCCGGGTTTAGAAAAACTAAGAAATACACTAGCCCAAAAGGTAGAAGAGTTTAGTACGATTGTTAAAACCGGCCGTACGCACTTTATGGATGCAACGCCATTAACTTTAGGCCAGGAATTTTCTGGTTATGTACAACAGATCGACAACAGCATCCGGGCTATTAAAAATGCGCTGGTTATGGTTGCTGAACTGGCTTTGGGCGGAACTGCTGTTGGTACAGGCTTAAATACGCCAAAAGGATATGATATTTTAGTGGCTAAAAAAATTGCAGATTTAACCGGTTTACCTTTTGTTACGGCTCCTAACAAATTTGAGGCCCTGGCTGCACACGATGCGATGGTAGAACTTTCTGGCGCGTTAAAACGCACGGCAGTTGCCTTAATGAAAATAGCCAACGACGTGAGAATGTTAAGTTCTGGTCCACGTTGCGGTATTGGTGAAATCGTGATTCCAGATAACGAACCGGGATCATCTATTATGCCGGGAAAAGTGAATCCTACGCAACCAGAGGCTTTGACCATGGTTTGCGCCCAGGTAATCGGTAACGATGTTGCAGTTTCAGTAGGTGGTTTAAATGGTCATTTTGAACTGAATGTATTTAAACCTTTAATTGCAGCTAATGTATTACAATCGGCACGTTTAATTGGCGATGCCTGTGTTTCTTTTACCGATAAATGTGCGGAAGGAATCACCGCTAACTTACCTGAAATTGAAAAACACCTTCAAAATTCTTTAATGTTGGTTACAGCTTTGAATCCACATGTGGGTTACGAAAATGCAGCTAAAATTGCGAAGAAAGCCCATAAAGAAAACAAAACCTTAAAAGCAGCTGCTGTAGAGTTGGGATTATTAACCAATGAGCAGTTTGATGAGTGGGTACGACCTGAAGACATGGTGGGCAGCTTGAAATAAATTAGATGGGTCGTCATTCCCAACCCGATCCGATAGCCATTGGATGGGAATCTTAATGCGATACGTTTTAAGATTCCCGCTTGCGCGGGAATCACGTCACTTTTAAAATTATTTCCCAAATCAACACGGTTAATTAAAAATAAGTTAATATGAATTCAATACTTGCTAACCTTTTAAGCTTAACGCCCATCATTCCGCCATGCATTGTATTTGGAGCCTGTTGCTTTTTTCTAATAAAAAAATCTTCCGTTGAAGCCATCTTAATGACTATTGGCTCAGGCATTGCGTTGATTGTTAACATTCTTTATAGTTTTTTGATGCCATTGCTCATGGCTGCGCAAAATCTAACCCCTACAGAAGTGATCAGATACAATACCATTGTGGGCGTTATTAGTTTTACAGCTGGTTTATGTTTTGCAGCAGGTCTTTTGATTCTGGTGATCAATACCGTTAAAAAGAATAAGGTCATCTACAACCAGTTCCCTAAGAGCAACGATTAATAATACAAATGAAGAAACTGCATCTGGCTTTCAGGAATTGCTACATCATCCTTTTCACATTGCCGCTCTTGCACCTGGCCTGTAGCCTGCGGCCCAATATACAGGGTAAGGGCGAAGATTTTATGCAAGGCGTTTGGAATGAAGATTCCGTTGCTTATAGCAGTAAGTTGAGCAATTACACACAGCATCATTTCAAATTTACCTGTGATTCGGTTTATATCGATATGGTTACCCATAGCAAAGTAAATTTTTATGAGGCCTCTTGTTACAACAATGGTATTTGGAAAGAATATGCCAAAGGCGTGTATGCTGTTAAAGGTGATACGTTATTTATAGGTGCAACCTTTACACATGCCAATTATAAACAAAAAATATCTGGATGTTACCGCATTGGTCGGTACGACAAAAATTTCCTGATCCATAAAAAATCGGCAGATACCTTGATTTTAGAAAGTTTGAGCGATCAGCGAGAGATTAAACTAACACTTAAAGAAAAAATTATCTGCGTACCAAAAGAATTATAAAAATGATTTTAACATCAATCAAAAAACAATTAACTATTGCTTTAACGCTGGGTCTTTTAGCGTATTTGCCTATCCAGGCAAATGCATGGGGTACCATCGGCCATCGTGTAGTTGGCGAAATTGCCGATAGTTATTTAAAAGCAAAAACACGCAAGGCCATTCAAAGTATTTTAGGCTACGAAACCCTGGCGATGTCGGCCAACTGGGGCGATTTTATTAAATCTGATTCTACCTATAACTATATGTACAACTGGCATTTTGTTAATCTTCCGGCTGGATTGGATAAAAATGGTGTTTACAACTTTTTGGACACTGAAAAATCGCCAAATCTGTACAACAAAATCCCTGACCTGATTGCCATTTTAAAGAAAACAAGTAGTACAGCTTCGGAAAAGAAATTAGCTTTGCGCATGTTGGTTCACCTTGCCGGAGATTTATGTCAGCCCATGCACGTTGCCCGTAAAGAAGATTTGGGCGGTAACCGGGTTTCGGTATTATGGTTCAATGAGAAATCAAATATCCACAGGGTTTGGGACGAACAGCTGATCGAGTACCAACAGCTAAGCTATACCGAATATGCAAAAGCCATCAATCATGCTTCTGCTGTGCAACTTTATAACTGGCAGAACACCAGCCTGAAAGATTGTATCTATGAATCTTATACGATTTGCAATAAAATTTATGATACGACCAAACCAGATGCTAAATTGAGTTACCGCTACAATTTTGACTGGGTTGATACGCTTAACAACCAATTGTTAAAAGGTGGCGTGCGTTTGGCCAAAATGCTGAATGATATTTACGCATAAAGAATACTTTACTTTAAAGCACAATAATATTGAAAATTTTAATGGTCTGCCTCGGTAACATCTGCCGTTCGCCGCTCGCCGAAGGCATCATGCGCCATCTGGCAGATGAACAAAACTTAAACTGGGAAATTGCTTCGGCAGGAACGGGCAATTGGCATATTGGCCAGGCACCAGACCACAGAAGTATTTCTGCAGCGAAGGCCTTGGGTTACGACATTAGCAAACAGCGGGCGCAGCAGTTTAACCCTTCCATGTTTGACTACTATGACCTGATTTTGGTAATGGACAAGAAAAATCTGGCTGATGTTAAAAGCCTTGGAAAAACAGATGAGGAGCGAAAAAAGGTTAAACTTTTCCTGGATAACGATGAAGTTACAGACCCATATTGGGATAATAGCCTGTTTAGCCCTGTTTGTAAACAGGTTGAAGAAAGATGTATGGAAATTATCGAACAACTTTCTTAAATTTAAAGCTTATAATCTTTCATACTAACCAAGTCAGAAAAAAAATGAAAAAATACCTGTCCTTATGTTTATTAATTGCAACAGTAATTTTATTTCAAAGCTATACCGCAGCAAAGAAATCGGCCAAAGTTCTAGTTTTCACCAAAACAAAGGGCTTTAGGCACAACTCCATCGAAACAGGAAAAGAGGTGATCCGGAAACTAGGTATCGAACATCATTTTGAAGTGGATACGACAGAAAATGCTGACGCCTTTACTGAGGATAACCTAAAAAAATATGCCACTGTTATTTTCCTGAATACCACAGGTGATGTATTAGATGATAAACAACAGGTAGCTTTCGAAAGGTACATCCAGGCAGGCGGAGGTTATGTAGGCATTCATGCAGCAACAGATACCGAATACGATTGGCCCTGGTATGGCAAATTGGCTGGTGCTTATTTTATAAGTCACCCCGCTGTTCAGGAAGCCAGATTTGTGGTTAAAGACAAAAAACATCCCGCTACAAAATTCCTTACAGACTCAGTATGGATGAGAAAAGATGAACTTTATAACTTCAAGAATATCAACCCGGACATTAAAGTGCTGATCAATTTAGACGAGAAATCGTACACTGGCGGTAAAAATGGCGATTTTCATCCTTTTGCATGGTACCACGATTTTGATGGCGGAAGAGCTTTCTATACCTGCATGGGCCATACCAAAGAAGGCTGGGCTGACGATAAATTTCAGAAACATTTATGGGGAGGCATTGAATATGCCCTAGGCGGACAGAAGAAACTGGATTATAGTAAAGCCCATTCCAAGTTCTAAATAGTAATCGGGCTTGCTGGATTATCGTTCAAAAAGCCCGATGTTATTTCAAAAAATATTTTCACGGTTGATGATTAATAAACTACGAATATATTCCACCATATATTATTGTTTTTATACAAAGGTTTCATCGCCCAAAAACAATCAATCTGTTCTTCATCAAGGATCTTTTCTAAATTCTGAGAAAAATTAAATAGCTCATTATTGGATCTTCCCCTCCATTCTTCAGATTCCCGATATTCGAATTCGTGATATTGCATCCGTTTGATCAGGTACTTTTTAAGTTGAGCTTTGATTTCAGGTTTTTGAGTTGTTGTAAGCCTTAACTCGCTTTCCATTTCAAACATGACCTTATCCAGATTCAGTGTATCTATTATAAATTCTTTAACCTCTTTATGATCATTCCGATAAGATTGGGCGGAGGCAAAGTATCCTGTAGTACAGGTAAAAAACAAACTTAATATTACTTTTTTTAATCAACATAAGAATTTGGGTTAACCTTCTTAAAATTAACCAAATAAATATAATTCAACATACAAAAAGAAGCTACTGCCCCGAAGGTATGCCATAAAAAGTGTGTGCCGGTACTCAATATATCCCATTGATCTGCAATACGGAAAGTTAAGGCAAAGATGAAAGCAATTAAGGCAAAGCCAACCCATTTCCCGTTTTTCCATCCTGTTTTGATCAAGTATCCGAATACCGGAAACAAAACCAGCGCCGCCATAAAAGCATAATTGATATTGATAAAAATCTGAAAATCGCCATTACTAAAAAGTCTTCGTATGTAAAACTGAAAAAAGGCGTATGCCACTACAATTAAAACAGCAAAATACCATTTGGTCAGCTTGGAAAGAAAGTAGACACCGGCCGAAAGGCACAAAAGCATAATTGGCATCCAATCCATCATAATAAAGATTGGCCAGCGCCTCAATCCGTGGTAGGTAGTGCCTCCAATACCACCAATATAAAGCAGCACCAATGCAATACTTAAAAAGGTATGCTGTTTGAAATTACCCCACAGCTTAATTGTCCAATATATCGCTATAGCCAGGAAAAAGCAACTTGTTAGGGTATTCAAAGGCTCCGGAAATAACTGGTTCAGATTGGTTTCCGCATATATGGTACCTCCATCAGGAGGAGTCTGGTTAAAAGCGCTCATATTTAGTCAACGTATAGTAAAATAAAATGTTTGACAGATCAGTGTAACACTCAAGATGTAAAAATAACTTCCTATTCACATTTTCAACAGGTTAAATATTGGTTTACAATTACCATCAGCAATATTAATTATTTGTACTTTAGTTGAATCTAAGCTATAAGTATATGAAACCCTTATTGATCCTTTTTTTACTTCTTTCTACAGCTATTTATGCCCAGTTACCTCCTCAACCCTATGGTGCATTACCATCAAAAAGGCAGTTGGCCTGGCATGATGTGGAAGTTTATGGCATCATGCACTTTACACCAACTACTTTTGAAAATAAAGAGTGGGGCTTTGGTGACGCTGATCCAAAAATATTTAACCCAACAGATTTTAATGCTGAACAGATCATTAAAGCTGCTAAAGCGGGTGGTTTGAAGGGCATTGTTCTGGTGGCAAAACATCATGATGGTTTTGCTTTGTGGCCAACTAAAACTACATCATATAATATTAGTAAAAGTCCGTTCAGAGGAGGGAAAGGAAATCTAGTTAAAGAAGTAGAACTGGCCGTACGTAAAAACGGCTTAAAGTTTGGGGTTTACTGTTCGCCATGGGACAGAAATAATCCACTATATGGTACAGATCAATATCTGGCTGTTTATCAGGCACAGTTAAAAGAACTGTACAGCAATTTTGGAGAACTTTTCATGAGCTGGCATGATGGTGCTAACGGCGGCGATGGCTATTATGGTGGTGCCAGGGAAAAACGTTCCATAGACAATACCACCTATTACGATTGGAGAAATACCTGGGCCATTACACGCAAAATGCAACCCATGGCAAATATATTTAGTGATATCGGTTTAGATATCCGCTGGGTAGGCAATGAAGACGGACATGCTGCACCAACCTCCTGGGCAACTTTCACCCCTATGGCTCCGGATGGCAAAAGTGTAGCCGTACCCGGACAAGCGAATTATCCGCAAAGCCCTGAAGGAATCAGAAATGGTAAATTCTGGATGCCGGCAGAATGCGATGTACCGCTAAGAAAAGGCTGGTTCTTTCACCCTAACGAAAAGCCAAAGAGCCCGGAAGAATTATTTGATCTGTATTTAAAAAGTGTTGGCAGGGGTGCAGGCTTAGACCTGGGTTTAGCACCCGATCCCCGTGGACAACTTCATGATGATGATGTTGCTGCACTCAAAAAGTTCGGCGACATGGTTAGACATACTTTCGAAAATAACCTGGCCAGAAATGCATCGCTAAAAGCAAGCAATAGCAGAGGCAAAAAGTATGATGTTACCACATTGCTTGATGGCAATAGAAAGACTTACTGGGCCACCCAAGATGCTGTACACCAGGCAAGTTTAGAACTTGATTTGAAAACGGCTAAAAACTTTGATATTATCAGCCTGCAAGAGTACATTCCCTTAGGTCAGCGGATAGAAGCCTACACCATTGAAATATTCCAAAACAGCGCCTGGAAAAAGGTTTATGATGGAACAAGTATCGGCGCGAAACGCCTGGTTAAACTGGATAAACCTGTTACAACCAATAAAGTAAAAATAACCATTACGAAATCGCCTGTTTGTATTACACTAAGCGAAATCGGGTTGTATAGAAAAGCTCAGTAAAGGCTTTATTCTTCTACTTTATAAATGATTTCGAATATCTTTCACTAAAAAATGATTTAAGCTCTAACCAGGATTTTGACAGCTTGTTTTCGACAATTGAATACGAAAATCGGCTTAGGAACATTACTTTTCAATTTTACGCGAGTAAGCCCACCTGATGGACATAGGGTTTTTAGATTTTTTTCGCTATTAAGATAATATAAGGTGACAGATTTTTGCTCTCGAATGGGATCAGTTTCGTAAATATTTTTCCGGTCAGCCAAACTGCCTTTTTAAATAAACGCACGCCTGCCGACTTTTGATCTTCGTTTTCCAGCCAAACGCTAAAGCGGCCAAAATAGCCCGATTTTACTTGTTTAAGTCCCGCATGCTCGCAAATAGATTTTAACAGGACTGGATCCATGCTATCAATATTGTGTTTGTCGTAATTTTCCCTGTCAAAATTTTTCTGAAACCAGCCGTTAACCGCTTTAAAGTTTGGTAGGGTGATAAATAACGTACCACCTGGCTTTATAAAAGCAATGTGGCGCCTGATAATATCTGCCGTATCATTGAAATGCTCAATTAAACCACAACTTAATACCAGATCATATTGCTTTTCGGGTGTATAATTGAAAAGATCAGTTTCGATGATATGGATATCCTTTTCGGTTAAACTGTTTTTTGCCAAAAGTTCATGAACAACAGGCGGGTGTACAAAATAATCTAAAAGTGTAACATCAAGCTGAAAATACTTCTTTAGGAACACGGCGTAATAACCGGGAAAGCCGCCTAACTCGATAGCCGTCTTGACCTGATCTTTCCGGATAACATCCGCCAGTTGCTTGTGAAATAGATAATTAGCAGGTAATTGAACCGCTAGTCCTTTTTTACTTTCCCAATAATTTACCCAAAAGGCCCTGTCGGTTAATAAATTTGCCATGTTTTAAATAATTCCAGATTCAAAGAAACGGAAAAAAATGGGTAATTGGTTAAAGTCATTAACCGTTTGAATTGTGAATTTTGATTAAATGCTGAATTGCGTAAATGTTATTTTAAAACTTATTGTCATTTCGACAGTGGTGGAAAACCTGAAGGCTTAGCCAAGCTAAATCTTTTAAATTTACGGAAAAGATTTCTCCCCGCCTGTACGGGCAGGCATTTCGTTGCACTTCAGTCGAAATGACGATTTTACACATTCAATTAACCTTATTTCAAATCTTTTAAAATCTCAGCCACTGCTTTTTCCAGTTGAGGGTCTCTGTCTGCCAGGCGGTCTTCAAAAGTATTTTTAACAAAAATATCTGGTTTAACACCCTCCTTTTCAATATTCTTACCATCCATGGTATAACAGCCCCATGACGGTAAACGGTAAGAAGAACCATCAACCAAACCCTTCGCCGAAGTAAAAATAATCCATCGGTAGGTTTCTGTACCGATAATCTTACCCAGTTTTAATTGTTTAAAACCTGCAGCTGTCATCTCAGCATCACTTAAAGATTGCTCGTTAATCAGCAATACGATTGGTTTCGCAGCCGGGCCAAAGTTACTTTGGGGGGCCAATTTACCTCCCCGGTATTTCCATTTCAGGTAAGGACGCTGCGAAAGGAATTTCAGTACGTCATCATGTACATTACCACCCGTATTATATCTCAGATCAAGAATAATGGCTTCCTTGTTCTCTTCCTGGGCCACCATATCCAAAAGGAAATTTTCAAGCTCGCCACTACCCATATTTTTCATGTAGGAATAAGCGATGCGGTTATTGCTCCACTTATCTACATTTTTATGATTCTGGCTAATCCATTCATCATAAAGGTTCCCGCGTAGGGTGCCCGAACTTTCAGGATGTACATTTACATAAACATCCTTGCCGTTGCGTTTGAAGGTTAATGTCATTTCACGATCCAATGATGGTTTGCTGAAATAATAATCGCGGTCTATTTTTTCATCAACTTTAACCCCGTTTACCTCCGCTAAAATATCACCCGCTAAAATGTTGTTTCCGGTGCGGGCAGCATTGCTTTTAGCAGCGATACGTTCTACCTTTAAAGGATTTGCATTGTCAAAGATAATGCCGGTTTCATTAGTAATGTAATTGAGGTTTTTGCGTTCTTCTGCACCTGCACTATTAAAGCCCATGTGCGAAGAATTCAATTCGCCCAGCATATCATTCAATAAAATCCTTAAATCGCTACGGTTATTTACATAAGGTAAATATGCGGCGTAACGTGTTCTCATTTTATCCCAATCTACACCATGAAATTTTTCGTCGTAAAAATTTTCGTCTAAACCTACCCAGGTTTCATAAAACATCTGGTTAAACTCGGCATTCAGGTTTCTGGTAAATTTATAGCCATGGTCTACCCGATCAAGCTTATTTCCTTCTAAGCTATACCTATTGATTGTACCCCTCGATAAAACAAAAAATTTGTCCCCTGCTGAAATGATGGAAAAATCGCCACCATCGGAAACTTTTTCAGTTTTATTGGCTTCAAAGGGTTCGATCGTGGTACGATACAGGCCTGGCGCACCACCCTCGTGGTTAGATGAATAAAAAACATAAGTTTTATCGCCCTTGGCATACACATCTGTCCCATACTGCCCCCCAAATGAAGGGCCAACCAGCTCTATTCTATCCAGGAGGTCTTCAGTATTGATAGTAATGACATTGGCTGGCTTAGGTGTAGGTTTAACTTCAGTTTTCTTCTTAGCCGTATCGGTTTTTGCTTTTTTATCCTTTTTATTTTCGGGCGATACAGGTTTAACGTCTGCTGGCGCTGGCTTGCTTTCTTTAAAAAGGTCGTCGAATTTATCAGAACGATAAGGCTCATCGTAGTTGTTTAAAGCCATGCGGTAAATGTGTGCATTTTGCATTCCTGTCGGATAAGAAGGTTTAGTACGGGCACTGGTAAAAAAAATATATTTGCCATCCGGAGACCAAGCCGGACTGGTTTCGGTAACGCCGGTGTTCGTTAAGTTAATGGTTTTATTATTTTTGATGTGATGCACCATGAGATCCTGTTCAAAATTCCGATATACCGTGAAAAGCACATATTCGTCATTAGGTGAAAAACTTGGCGTTGCGCTCTGTATGGCCCAAAACTCGTCAGTTACCAGGGTTTTGGCATCAAAAGTTTTGAGGTCCATCAGTTTAAGCTCATTCCTTCCGCTTAAATACACGGCCATGGTTTTAGCTTTATTCAGGGTAATGTCGCGAACATTTGCTTTATCTTTTGTGAGCTGTTTTACTGTACCTTTTCCATCGCCTGTTATGGTAAACCAGTTCTGGTAACCATTAGTGGTTTGACTGAAGAGAATTGTTTTGTTATCACCCAGCCATTTACATTCCATTGCACGTTCACCACTGTTGGTAATCTTCCGGATAAACTTTCCATCGGCATCGCTCACAAACACCTCACCACGCGAAATGAATGCCATTTTTTTCCCGTCAGTTGAAACATCAAAGGCTGAAATATTGCCGCGTACATCATACTCCTGCTCTTTACTCAATACCTGGTTGCGTGAGGTGCTAATGTTCACTTTTTCGGCTTTCTTAGTTGCAACATTATAGGTATACAACTGATAATCTTTCTCAAACACAACCGTAGTGCCATTAGCCGAAACAAACGGACGTTTAATGGAGGTATCAAAATGCGTTAAACCAGTTTTTTTGCCATTGATAAAAGTATAAAGGTTATATTCATCGTTGCTTTCATCCGATACAAAAAAGACATTTCCTTTCTGATCGACACTCGTCCAGAAATCTTTACCGATATAATCGGTATAACGTCTATAACTTTTTGTTTTTGGATTATATGATTGAATATCGGGATTATAGGCTCCTTTATAGTGTTTGCGGTTAGCGAAGCGCATACTTTCCCAGGTGTCGTTAAAAAACAACTCTCCGGTTGGCGATTCGGCAATGTGGTGTGTGGTATTAAAATAGTTATTGAACAAACGTACCGCTGTTCCGCCGTTTACATTTACCTTATAACTGGAGAAAGAATTATAACGGCCAGAGGTGAAATAAATGGTTTTGGAATCCCAGCTCCAGTTATCTACTTCATCACTGGCATCGTTAAACGTTAATTGTTTAATATCACCGCCTGCTAAAGGCATTACATAAATGTCATAATTACCAAACTGATTGGATGAAAAAGCCAGCCATTTCCCGTCAGGAGATATTTTAGGGTTAATTTCTTCGCCCTGCATGGCAGTAATACGCGATGCTACCCCACCTTTTACCGGTACTTTCCAGATATCGCCATCGTAACTAAATACTATTGTTTGTGCATCGGGCGTTAAAGCAGGATAGGCGGCAAAATAAGTTTGATTTTGGGCGAAAGAATATGAAGGCCATAAAAAAGCCAATACCGTAAATAATTTTACTAAGGATTTGATCATAATGAAGTTAGTTTGGCTCTGAAAAGGCAGTTCTTTTTTGATAAAAACAACCTGACCTCAAGAACGATAAAATTTATGGATGAAATTACGCAACAGATTTTATATTCGTAAACAATAAAATGTATTTTTGATTGATTTGAAAGTAGTACACCTAAATACCTATGACGGAAATGGCGGAGCAGGAAGAGCCTGTTTGCGCTTGAGCGATGCATTAAAGGCCAGCGGAATCGATTCAAAAGTACTGGTTTATTATAAATTCGGTCAAAACCCCAAGATAGATACTTTCAGCAAATCACCTTTACAAAAAGCAAAAGCCGTTTATAATATCCTATCAGAAAGATATTTTTCCAAATGGTTAAGCAAATCGGTCAAAACGCCGTTCAGTTTGCAATGGTTTGGTCGCTCGGTGATTAACCACCCCGATGTTAAAAACGCCGATCTAATCCATTTACATTGGATAAACCATGGTTTTCTCAATCCTAAGTTCATCGCGCAGCTGGATGAACTGGAAAAACCGATCGTTTGGACTTTTCATGATAGCAATGCTTTTACCGGTGGCTGCAATGTACGCTACGGCTGCGAACATTTTCACCAGCAATGTGGCGATTGCCCCATTTTAAAAATTAGCGGTAAAAACGATATTTCGCACAAAACCTGGTTGCGCAAACAACAAGCTTACACCAGATTAAATTTCCATATCGTAGCACCAAGCCAGTGGATGGCTGCCTCAGTAAAGTTCAGCAGTTTGTTGGGTACAAGGAAGACTACCGTGATTCCGAATACGATCGAAACAAATATTTTTAAACCTTATGTTAAATCTGAAGCAAAAAAAGTCCTGAAAATTAATCCGGATAAATTTGTGCTGATGAGTGGATTTATGCCCTCAAAAAACGACAAACATAAAGGAACGCCCTACCTAATTGAGGCTTTGGAAATCCTGGCACGCAGAAGTGGGATACAAAAAGAAAATATTGAATTGGTTATTTTTGGGAACAGGGAAAATGCAGAAATGCCCGAATTCCCCTTTAAAACCACATTCCTGGGAACCATTAACAGAGATGATCATTTAGCGAAATGTTATTCTGCCGCCGATGCTTTTATTACACCTTCTTTAG
Source organism: uncultured Pedobacter sp. (assembly GCF_913776295.1). GTDB lineage: Bacteria > Bacteroidota > Bacteroidia > Sphingobacteriales > Sphingobacteriaceae > Pedobacter. The sequence continues at coordinate 117,157 of NZ_CAJYOJ010000053.1, read as the reverse complement.
AAGATAACCTCCCGAATACGGTGATGGAAAGTTTATCTTGTGCCACACCTGTAATTGCTTTCACCACTGGCGGCATTCCGGATATGGTTAAACACCTGCAAAACGGATACCTGGCCAAATATCAAAATGCAGAGGATTTAGCAAATGGTATTGAATGGTTATATCACCGCCCCGATAAAGAGGAAATCCAGAAAGCGGCGAGATTAAGCATTTTGACAAACTTTGCGGAGGAAGTTGTTGCTACAGAGCATATCCATCTTTACGAGACGCTGATTGATTTACAGCCTAAATAACTCCATATTTTAATAAATTTTTACAATGCTATTCATCATTCGGTTTGCAAAATCTTATTCTCCATTCCACAAGTAAAAAATTGGTCAATCTTTATTAAATTTATACCGACCGAAATTTGTAAATGGAAAGCATCGAGAACTATTCTGAAAGCATTAAAGCATTAAAATCTGCTATTTTATCGAGCCGGTATAAAGCAGCTACTTTTGTGAACAAAGAACTTTTGTTGCTCTATTTCACGGTAGGTAAATTTATTTCCGAAAAGATAAAACAGGAAAAATGGGGTGCAAAAGTTATTGATAACCTTTCTTCAGATTTACAGGCAGAACTACCGGGCTTAAGAGGCTTCTCTGCCACAGGGATTAAAAGGATGAGATTCTTTTTTGAATCCTGGGAAGAATATATTTATATTAAATCATCAGCAACTGAGCCGCTATCTATCATCTATACCGATGAAATTACAATTAGTCCAACAGTGTTGGACCAAATACAACTTATTGACGTAGAGGACATTGAATTTAGTCCAACAGTGTTGGACCAAATAGGACGTTATTTTTTTAAGTTAAGTTTCTCGCATCACATTGAGCTTATTCTGGCTACCAAAACGCTTGCTGAAAAAGTATATTATATTCAGAAAACAGCTACAGAATCCTGGAGTTTGACCACTTTAAAACATCACCTTAAAAATAAGTCGTTTAGCAATTCTGGCAGTTTGCCAAATAATTTTTCGAAAACAATTTCCAATGAAGAATTAAGAGACCAAGCATTGCAGTCTTTTAAAGATGAATACCTTCTGGATTTTATTAATCTAGAGGATCCTGATGAACAAGATGAAAGGGTTTTAGAAAGTGAAATCGTAAACAACATTAAGAAGTTTTTAATGTCGTTAGGGGCCGATTTTGCCTTTATCAGCAACCAGTACAGATTGATTGTTGAGGATGAGGAATACTTTATAGATCTTTTGTTTTTTAACCGCCGTTTGCAATGCTTGGTTGTTTTCGAACTAAAAACCGGAAAATTCAAACCTGAGTACCTGGGCAAAATGAATTTCTATCTATCTGCCCTTGATGAATATGTTAAACAGCCACACGAGCAACCATCAATAGGCATCATACTTTGTAAAGAAAAGAAAAACAAAATTGTAGAATTTTCATTCCGCGATTTTAACAAAGCAATGGGTGTTTCTACCTACAAAACCAGCACAACATTACCTAAAGCATTTAAAGGTTTAATTCCTGATGCCGAAACCTTTAAAAAATTAATGGATTAACCATGCCCAAATTAACCGTTATCACCATTGTGTACAATAACGTTCGCGATATTGAACGTACGCTAAAATCTGTTTTAAATCAAACTTATCAAAACATAGAATATATTGTAATTGATGGCGCGTCAACTGATGGAACACTACAGATCGTTGAACAGTACAGAGATCAGATTTCGAAAATCATATCAGAACCCGACAAGGGCATTTATGATGCCATGAACAAAGGTTTGGCGTTGGCAACAGGCGATTATGTGCTGTTTATGAACTCAGGAGATGAGATTTACGACTCCCATACGGTTGAAGATATTTTCGCAACTGCTCCAGGTGCCGATATTTATTATGGAGAAACCGAAATGTACAATGATAACTGGGAAAATTTGGGTCGCAGGAGGCATGAGGCACCAGATGAGTTTGACTGGACATGTTTTAAATATGGAATGAACATCAGTCATCAGGCCATTTATATCCGCCGTAGCATTGTTACGCCTTATGATTTAACCTATCAATACAGTGCTGATATAGACTGGATTATCAAAGCTGCAAAAAAAGCTTCAAATATCGTAAACGTACACCGCTATGTAGCCAAATACCTGGTTGGTGGCATGAGCAAGAAAAAACACCGGGAAAGCTTAAAAGAGCGGTTTAAAATTTTCACCAAATATTATGGCCTGGTCCCCAATATCTTTAATCATATTATAATTACCTGTAATTTAGCATGGTACTTTATCAAACATAGAAGAACAAATGATTAATTTATGAATGAAGAAATTAACGAGCTCATTTCTCACTATGAAGAAGAAAAAACACAGCTTGAACTGTGGATAAAGGCAGCGGTAGAACAATCAGACTATAAATCTGCTCACGTAAACCAGAAGGCTTTAATTTATATTAATAACCAACTTCGCATCTTCAAAGCACTTGATGATCCTTACTATTTAAAAAAAGAAGAATATCAAAACCATATCAGTCTTTATGAAAAGATTTCTTTAAACCATGAACAAATTAGTGATTACATTAAAGAGCAAATTCAGAAAATAAGATTGAATTTAGATGACCTAAACAGTCGCAAAATTGCTGCTTTTCATGACGGACAAGAATTTGATGATGCAGTATTTGATCTGGTTGAAAATAAGATTAGTGCTTTCATTTTTAACCTCCGTAAAGAAGAAAATCTTTATATCAGGTTTTCGGTTAAAAAGAACAAAATCATTATCCGTCTAACCCCGTTTGCAGATATTTTGGTTAGCGATTATTTTAATAAATCTACAGTAACTGTACTTAAACAAATCGGATTCACGAAAAATAAACTGCGTACCTGTTTTCAGCTTAAACATCCTCTGGATAGCTTTAAAGATGCCAGTCCCATCAAAACAATTGTAAGCAGGGTAATTTACGAAGCCTTTTATAATTATCAGGTAAACAAATCAACAACTCTTGAAATTATTCCCCAATCTTAAATTTCTAAAAACAATAATTTTCCCCAGCTGTCTTAAATGTATCACCTATTAAAAATTTAAAGATTATGGGACAATTAAGTAACCGCACCATTGCTGTACTTTCAGAAAGCGGATTTGAAGAAGTAGAATTAACCGAACCAGTTAAAAGGTTAAAAGAGGAGGGAGCAACTGTTCACATCATCTCCTCTAAAAGTGGAAAAATAAAAGCGTGGGATCAAGACCACTGGTCGATCGAAGTTGATGTAGATAAAACCATTTCAGAAGCAAACGCCGATGATTATAACGGATTACTTTTACCAGGCGGTGTAATTAATCCTGATCAGTTACGTGTTAATGAAGATGCACTGGCTTTTGTAAAAGCTTTCTTTGCTGATGGAAAACCAGTTGCGGCTATTTGTCATGGTCCACAAACTTTGATTAATGCAGATTTAGTACAGGGAAGAAAATTAACTTCAGTAAAAAACATTTCACAGGATTTAATTAACGCTGGAGCCATCTGGTCAGACGAAGAAGTAGTGGTAGACCAAGGTTTGGTTACGAGCCGCACACCTGAAGACTTACCTGCTTTTAACGATAAAATTGTAGAGGAATTTGCTGAAGGTGTTCATGAAGGCCAACATGCCTAAAAATTTGGACGCTCTTTCTAGATTCACTCAAAAACGGCCGGCTATATTGCCAGCCGTTTTTTGTTTTACCTGTTCTTTTGTGCCGTCAAATGTTTCCGCCTCACGGCTATTTTCTATAAAACGGAATTACCTTACAGAACCGCTTTCGATGTCGGATGCTAACATCCAACATCACTTATAACTTAACCTGTCTGATGATATTTTTAATATTCAACTCAATAATATCGGTCATCGTTTTACATCGCAGATAATTGGTATCCTTAAAATAATCGCTCATACCTTGTTTTAATAAAGCAATATTCTCTGGTGTGGTGAGTTCTTCTTTATTTGACACATCCCGTAGATCAGTTAAACGGTGCCGTTCGCTCCTTACACGGTGCACAATTGACGACCGTTCCTCCTGCTGATACTGCAATACGGTTTTCTCCGTCAGTTGCTCCATGCTCATTTTTACATAAGGAAGGTTTTCTTTAAAAAACTGTGGCAGATAAACTTTCAAATTCCCTTCGTAAAATTGTTGGTCAAAGTCTATCGCCCTGATACGGAACTGGATATCATCAAAATCGGGTGTAATCTGGACCACAAAATTGTACGCACGCATATCGCCCAAAAGCATAATCAGACAGCGCTCATTAAACTTGACAAACTCTTTGGCTATACGCGTAGGGTTAAACCCGGGTGTATACAACTGCCCCTTCGTAAAAATATCGCCTGGAATCCCCGCAATATGTTCTTCTACCAGGGTATTTCCATCTACCAGGTAATTTACCTGGTTGGGTGAAAGTATTTCTTCCATTTCGAGACCGTAAATACGCGACGCATCAGCCTTTTTGATATAAAAGTAATCATAAACATCATTTAGCCGGTTTACGATACGGATACGGAAAGGATGGGTATTGCCAAAGGTGCAATATTCTATTTTATCAATATACTTATGCTCAACAATACGCAGGTTTCCTGAAGCCTTAAGGTTTGCATAAATTTCCTTCAAGCCATCATGCAATCTTTCGATTAAATCCTGCGCATATATGGGGCCTTCCCAAAGCGAATCCTTACCAAACTTATCCATTAAAGGGAAAGCCTCGTTAAATTGCATCAGATCATTATAACCGATAGGCAATTTTGCTTCACGCTGGTAGGTACGCAAATATTTCTGCAAAGCAGGTGTTACCGGAAAAATCGGCTTCTTTTTTGAAATTTTTACGTCGTTGTTTTCCATTTAAAGGCAATGTACTATTTTATGAAAGTATGTCTAAATCTTTTACCACAAAGTTCACAAAGAAATAACACAGAGGAAACAGAGAATAGCGGGAAAGTGAAATAATATACATTACTGTAAGCACTCTTTTTTCTCTGTGAAAACTCGGTGTGCTCTGTGGTTATTAATCTTTCGGGTAACTAAAAGGCAATCCAGCGAGATACCTGCTGATTTTCCGGTAAGGATAATTTCCTGCGCCATGATCGGCAAACTGTACAATGATGGTATTTGTTTTCGGATCAACATACAATCTTTGACCAAGCATCCCTTCTGCCGCATAATCGCCATGCTCCCCTTCTTGCGGGATCCACCACAGATAATGATGTGCAGATTTTTGCCATCCTTTAGCCGATGCTGGCTTTTCGGCGCCAATGTGTGTTGATTGTTCTACCCAACTTTCCGGAATGATCTGCTTTCTGTTGTATTCTCCTTTGTTTAAATATAACCGCCCTATCTTGGCAAAATCGATGGCTGTAACCTGAAAACGGCTTGCCGTATTGGCAAGGCCATTAACCTGGTCTAACCCCCAGGTTGCATCATATGCTGTCCCGATTTTTTTCCATACACCGGCTTCAAAATATTGTGCAACTGACTTACCGGTTGCTTTTTTTAAAACCCAGCCCAACAAAATCGGATCGATACTTTTGTACACCCAAACCGTTCCTGGCTTATTAGCCAGTTTAACTTTCATCAGCTGCGCTTTCATATCATCGGTATAATAGTATTTAGCCTCGTCAGAAAAAAAAGCCTTCACAACTCCGCCTAACGCATCCTGAAATTTAAGTCCGGATTTCATATCCAACAGATTTTTTAGCGTAATCTTTGCAAAAGCAGGATTGGATTTTAATTCGGGAATATACTGTGTTACTTTATCGTTCAGGCTTCTAATGCTTCGATCTGCCAGTGCCTGACCAACTGCAATAGAAATCATGCTTTTAGCTCCAGAAAATATACTGGTCAGGGTACTATCACTATAACCTTTAGCATATCTTTCATACAAGATACTATCATTTCTGATGACCATAAAAACATTAACCTGCCCATTTTTTAAATAGTCTTTTAATGGAATATAGCGGTTATCTCCATCTCTAACATGTAGCGTATCCAGATCATTCCGTTGTTTTACCGACCTGATAAAATGAAAAACCGAATCACTTTTATGCGAAACCTCCTGCGGAAAAATTTTATAGGTTTCGGTATTTGGTGTTCTGTATTTTAATACATTCAACAAATAGGGTTTCCAAAGGAATAAGGCCAGTAACGATAAAAAAAAAGTATAAATCAGAATTAAAAGTATTTTTTTGAAGGTTTTCATAGATAGGCGTTATAGTCCCAAATATAAAATATTTACGAAATGATATGTGCTATCGCACAATTTATTTGAAGTAAAACAGAAATCAATTTTTAGGTTTATATTTCCAACGCTTATGGCTCCACAGCCAATATTCGGGTTGTGCATTGATTATTTTTTCCAGAAAACGGGTATGCAGTTCGGTAATTTCGAATGTAGCGGTTTCAGCAGGATATAAACATAGCGGCACACAATCCACCTCATAAAAACCGCGTTTTAACACCTTCACTTTTAAATAAAAGATAGGCTGATTGGTACGCCTGGCAATTTTTTCAATTCCTAACTGTACAGAGCTGGGTTGATGCAAAAAATTAGTCCAATAATGTGATTCATCTTTCGATGGTGCCTGGTCGTTACCAAAACTAAACAGGCTTGGCTTACCTTTGCTAGCCTGTAATGCACGCATGGTTTGCCTCATGGCAATTAGCTTATTCCCGAACCTGCTCCTCATTCTTTTAAACCAGTTGTCAAATATTGGGTTGCTTAAGGGTTTATAAATAGGATAATGATCAGCACGAAAATTGAGCCCGACACCCATGGTACCCCACTCCCAGTTGCCATAATGTGCCGAACAGATTAATACACTCTGGCCACGATCTAAATACGCCTGAATCTGTTCTTTATTTTTAAACACAAACCGTTTTTCGATCTGCCGTTTGGAAATGCTCTGCATTTTAACAATTTCAAAAACCAATGAGGCCAGATAACGGTAAAACCGCTTCTCTATAATTAAGATCTCATGTAATGTCCTATCGGGGAGTGAATTTAACAGATTTTCTCTGACTACTTTCCTACGGTAGCGAAATAAAAAATACAATAACAGATAAGCGAAATCGGCCAAAATGTACAATACAGATAATGGAAGCAGGGATAATACACCTAAAAGAAATATTCCCAAATGGGAAATCCACGTTTTAATCACATCAGGCTGGTTGAGGCGCTAATTTAAACAGCATGTTACGAAATTATGCCACGAAAATGTTAGATTTCTTAATTATAAAGCTATCTTATTGTGTGTAATATTTTAATGATTGCTAAAGCCTTTATTCAGGCTTGTATTTTTTATCACGACATGAGACATCTCAATCATGTAAGCAAAAATTTTACGATTTTGTTTAATCACAAAGATAAGAGCCGATAATATTCGAGTCCTGTTTAAGGTTAAAATGGTAGCATGAATAAAACCTTTAGAGCAAAAAAGCCCCGATTTACATCGGGGCTTTAGTAAAATATATTTTATTCTCCTGCTAAAAGATATTTTGATTAAGCAAATTGCTTTCCTTTAACCTTACGTTCCTGTTCTGTTAAGAAGATCTTGCGTAAACGCATACTCTGTGGAGTAACTTCGATATACTCGTCAGCCTGAATGTATTCCATAGCCTCTTCCAGCGAAAATTTAATTGCCGGCGCAATGCGGGTGTTATCATCAGTACCTGATGCACGCATGTTGGTTAAAGCTTTACCTTTCACGATATTGATTACTAAATCATTATCACGGATATGTTCTCCCAAGATTTGTCCCTCATAAATATCAACTCCCGGATCAACAAAGAAACGACCTCTATCCTGTAATTTATCGATCGAATAAGCAGTAGTAGTACCTTTATCCATGGAAATTAACACACCATTTAAACGGCCAGGAATCGTACCTTTCCAAGGTTCATAAGCTTTAAAACGGTGTGCCATAATCGCTTCACCAGCTGTAGCTGTTAAAACGTTGTTACGTAAACCGATGATACCACGAGATGGAATTTCGAATTCTAAGTGTTGTAAATCACCTTTGGGTTCCATAATCAATAACTCACCTTTACGTTGGGTTACCAGTTCGATTACTTTACCAGAAACTTCAGCAGGTACATCTACAATTAATGTTTCGATTGGCTCATGTTTTTTACCGTCGATTTCTTTCACGATAACCTGTGGCTGACCCACCTGTAATTCGTAACCTTCACGACGCATTGTTTCAATTAACACCGATAAGTGAAGGATACCACGGCCATATACCAACCATGAATCTGCACCTTGAGTTTCAACAACTTTTAAGGCCAGGTTTTTCTCCATCTCCTTGATCAAACGATCTTTAATCCGCTGAGAAGTTACCAGTTTACCCTCTTTACCAAAGAAAGGAGAGTTATTAATGGTAAACAACATGTTCATTGTTGGCTCATCGATACTGATTACCGGTAATTGTTCTGGTGCTTCAAAATCAGCGATGGTATCACCAATTTCAAAACCATCAATACCTACCACAGCACAGATATCGCCAGAGTTTACTTCTGTAGCCTTTACCTTGCCTAAACCTTCGAAAGTGTAAAGTTCTTTTACTCTTGATTTCACGATTTTGCCATCGCGTTTAATTAAAGTAACCGGCTGGTTTTCTTTAATCGTGCCACGGTGAACACGGCCAATTGCAATACGGCCAACGAAAGATGAATAATCTAACGAAGTGATCTGCATTTGTAAAGTACCTTCGTTTATTGGTGCAGCAGGAATATTTTCTACCACAGCATCTAACAAAGCAAAAATATCAGTTGTTGGTTTCTGCCAGTCGGTACTCATCCATCCTTGTTTAGATGAACCGTAAATAACCGGGAAATCCAATTGCTCTTCAGTAGCTTCGAGGTTGAAGAACAATTCGAAGATTTGCTCGTAAACCTCTTCAGGACGGCAGTTTTCTTTATCTACTTTGTTTACCACCACAATTGGTTTTAAACCCAGCGCCAAAGCTTTTTGTGTTACGAAACGGGTTTGAGGCATTGCACCTTCAAAAGCATCGCAAAGTAAAAGTACACCATCGGCCATTTTCAAAACACGCTCTACCTCACCGCCAAAATCAGCGTGACCAGGTGTATCGATAATGTTAATTTTTACGTCTTTATATTTAACAGAAACGTTTTTAGATACGATTGTGATACCACGCTCACGCTCTAAATCGTTGTTATCCAATATCAACTCTCCTGTTTGTTCGTTGTCACGAAAAATAGAACAAGAGTGTAAAATCTTATCAACCAACGTGGTTTTACCGTGGTCAACGTGTGCTATAATAGCTATGTTTCTAATCTTTTGCATAAAATGCGCCTCAAATTTGGCGCAAAGATAGTGTTTAGAAATGGATTTTTCACTATAACGCTTACTATTTAATGCTTTGATAACGCTGCAATAGTCTCATTTTTAATTAGAAAAGCAATAGCAGTAGCACTTCGGTCTAATCTGTCCCACTCTGCACTTTAGCCCTCATAAAAAATTCGGGGCAGCCGTTTCCGTCAGGTTTAGAATCCAAAGCTTGTTTTTAAAAAATCGTTCAAGTTCAAATGAACAAAACAAATGAACAATTTGAAGGTATTATGTAAATGGAAAAATCAATACAAGAATTATTTGATCAGTATGAAGAAAAGTCGCTTCAGGTAGAAGCAGCAAAAAGGGCCATGGACGCGGCTGAAGTACCAGATTTATCAAAGGAAGAGTTTATTACCGCCCCACAGGCCGACGAACACCTTATTGCCTGTATAGAAAGGGAACAGAAAGAAAAGGAACTGGAAAACCTCAGCCAGGAGTGGTCTGAAATTCAGGATGAATTGGCTGAAAAACTTTGTAAAATCAACACCAAAGTTCTGGTAAAAGATAAACGGGATGAATGCACCGTGTTGATTCATTGCGAAGGCGGCGCCATTATGGTTGAAGACAAAGAAGTAAATTAACAAATTAATTACTAGATCCTTACAAGAACTACCTAAGTTAATTAAAACTATTATGGCATTAGAATAACATTCATAAATTTAACTTTATAAGTTTACCCTTAGCCAATCCGGATAAGAAATCACGCCCAATTCTGGTCTTTCTTCCCCTTCCAAAATGGCAATAAACTCCAGTGCATGCCCATCAGGATCATTAAAATAAATCGACACTGCGGGCATCCAGGCAAAAACCATGGGTTCATGATTGTCACTGTTAAGAAAATTATAAGGCTGTAGATTTTTAGATTCCAGAAATTGAACTGATTTATTCAATACGTCAACCAGCTCACAGCGAAATGCAAAATGTCTTACATCAATTTCTGCTTTTGGCTTTTCCCAAATTCCCAACATGGCTTCCTGCGGTTTACCAATCCAGAAAAACGCGATTCTGCGTTCCGCTTCATAATGGCATTGCGTTAAACCTAAAACATTGGTGTAAAAATCAACTGATCTTTCCAGATCTTCCACATCAATATGCGTTTCAAACAATCCTTTTATCATGCTGTCAAGGTAGGGATAACTTGTAAACGCAAAAAATCATGTTTTTCGATGTTCACATCAATAAAATCGATTAACATAATTATTTTATAAATTGGGTTACCAAAATCCAGTTGACGTATAACTGAAATAATAGAGCTGGGATGAATAAAAAGATTCTAAAGCATACAGGCAGATTTTTAATTGTTTTTATGGCATTAGTCGGAATTTACTTCCTTACTGCGTTTTGCTGCTCGCGTATAACCATAAATGCCAACCCAACCAATGCAAAAGAAGTTGCCATATATATTATGACGAATGGCGTGCACACGGATATTGTGGTTCCGGCTGTTAGCACAGAAATAAACTGGACGAAAGAAATCCGTTATCAGCTCACTTTAGAAGCAGACAGCAGTTATCAATACCTGGCCATAGGCTGGGGAGATAAACAATTCTATCTGGAAACCCCGGAATTTTCAGATCTTAAACTGAGTAATGGACTGCGGGCAATCTCTGGTCTGAGCACATCCGCCATGCACACTACTTATTATAAAAATATAAGGGAAGATGCAAGCTGTATAAAAATCATGATCAGCAAGGCACAATACCGGCAGCTGGCACATTATATTTCAAACAGTTTTCAAAAAGATGATTCAGGACATTTAATTCCTGTTAAATCAAACATCCATTATGATATTGGCGATGCCTTTTACGAAGCCAAGGGCAGTTATAGTATTTTCAAAACCTGCAATACCTGGGCTAACGCAGCGCTAAAAAGCTGTGGGCAACGCAGTTGTTTGTGGACAATATTTGATACCGGTATTTTTTTAAAGTATGAGTAGCCATGCGATCGATCGCCATTCCCAACTCGATCCGATAACCATCGGATGGGAACCACGGAGTACTCATCGAAGTATCTATTGTCAACCCGAAAACAATACAATTTGATTGTATAAGATTGATTATTTTCAAAGATTGAATCAAAACATTTGATTTAATACGATTTTAATCGATTCTCTATTTTGCCTTGATATTGGAATTTTATCCTGATTATCAAGCAATAGCGTCCCGCCATCTTCTTTCAGATAACTTTTCACATACTTTATATTTACCAGATGTGATTGATGAGTACGTGCAAATCCCTGTGGTTTGAGCAGATCGGAAAATTCTTTCAAGGTTTTGCAAACGAGGATTTGTTCTCGGTTTTTTAGACAAAAAGTTGTGTAGTTGTTAACAGCCTCGCATCTAACAATGTCGCTGATCTTCACGTAAAGCGTTTCTTTTTGAGTGGGCAAGGCGATTTTTGGATCGCGATTACCTGCTTTAATGTAACTGAGGAGATTTTCCAAATTGCTATTGCGTTGTTTTTCCTGAATTCTCAATCTGGCCTTTTCTACGGCAAGCCCAAATTCTCTCACATTAATAGGCTTGAGAAGATAATCGAGCGCTGAAAATTTAATAGCCTGTATCCCATACTTGTCATAGGCGGTGATAAAAATAATTTCAAATGTAATACTTGATAGTTTGCTCAATAAATCAAATCCAGACTGATCTGGCATTTGGATATCAAGGAATACCAGATCTGGCTGATATTGCTGAATGATTGATACACCATCTATAGCGTTGGCCGCAGTTGCTTTAATGGTGATATCGGAGCAATACTTTGTAATAATAAGTTGTAAATTTTCGATGTTATGGGATTCGTCATCAATAATTATTGCACTGATGTTCATGATAGCCAATTGGTTAAAGTTATCGTAATTATAGTACCCCCCTTGTCGCTTTTGATGTCCAGATGGGTAGGCTGATCGCTGTAGATTTGATTAAGCAAGGTAATTCTTTCCAGGCTTAATTTGATACCGTAGCCTGAAGTTTTTTCTAATGGATTAAATCCTTTGCCATTATCAGAAAGTGATATGATAAGATTGTAATTTACACTTACAACATTGATGTGGATTTCCCCCAGTTCTCTTAGTCCTGAAACACCGTGCTTTACTGCATTTTCTACAAGGGGTTGCAAAAGCATGGCCGGAATCTCTATGTTATCATGATTCAAACCTTTTTCAATCGAAATCTCATATTGGAACCCGAACCTAAGTTGCTCCATTTGCAGGTAATCTTCCAGCATTTTTAATTCGTCGCTAATGCTCAACATTTCTTCATTATTGCCATCCAGTACCTGTCTGGTGAGACCAGAAAAAATAGAGAGGTAATAATTTGCTTTGTCTAAATCATTTTTGTTAATTAGGGCTTGGATGGAAGATAGCGCGTTGAACATAAAATGCGGATTAAGCTGCGAACGGATTGACTTCAGTTTCAGTCCGGCAAACTGTTTCTCCTGAACGGTAGTTTTCAATTTACGCTGGTTACGGGTATGGTAAATAAAAAATAGCAAAGCAGCACCCGAGAGTATTACTAAGATATAAGGCAGCATTTGCTTTAGCGATGCCTCCTGAGCTGGTCTCGGTTTTATCGTAATGGGAATGTATACTATATTGCCTCTAGCTCCTTTGCTTTGATCTCCATAACCCGGTGTCAGAGGCTGTATACTTATCCGATATTTCCCAGGATTCTTAAGTAGTTTAGTTTCAATATCATAATAATCTTTTAGCAGATAATAGATTAGTTCATTATTCTGTACAGTATCATTATCCAGATTTTCCAAACAAATGCGATAAGGGATCGTTTCGTGGGCTTTAAAATAGATACGCATGTAGGCTACAGAGTCGGCAGGAAAATACAGCTCCTTTGGTGCACCGGTTTCAGGATCTATCTGACTGGAATAACCATGAATACGCTTAGGATCAGTAAGTTCATAATTAACGGTATCTTTGATCATGGATATACTGGTAATAAATGGCTTATAATGAGTTCTCCAATCGTAAATTATACCATCCCTGATGTTGTAGTTGTTTTTGTTAATGACTTCTACCATGATTGTGCCCTCTGGCGAAGTGAACGTTCCTAACGCTGCATAGGGAACTTTGGCGCCGTATTTCATCTCTAGTTTTGAAAGGGGCGACCAGGGTACAATTTCTACACTATCGTTTTTAACTATGTGATACCTGTAATCTTTTATATTTTCTTTGGAAACGCCCAGTGCGATGAGTGTGGCAGCAGAACCGTCATCGATCAAATAGCTGGGGTAAGTTTTGGTACCTACTTGTACCGGAGCGCCCGTAAATTCAACTGGTTCTTTTGTTAAAGAGCTGAATCTGGAAAATAGCCCTATCTGATACTTGCCCGTAAGACTGGGATCTTTATTTATACGTCGATATTGTAGAAGCGACTGCACTCCCACAAAAATTTGGTGGTCAGGTACGGCCTCATAGGAAGTTCCACTTCCGGCGTGGAAAATGAATTTTTGTGAGTTCGCGTGGATGATAGTTCCAAGCATTAGGCAACAGATTAAAAGAATCTTTCTTGTCATAATTACGTTTAAGTTTAAATGTATTATCACAAAAGTGTAGCTTGAAAATAATCCGGACAACATCTTCTGAGGATACGGAAGAAAGAAACTAGAATCTGGTCGTTTCGAAGTATAATTACGACATTCTGATTCCCAAGTTTTGTTCTTAGAAAGGTAGCAAAGTAGAACCAGAATAATGAGGAGAAAATTAATCTTTTGAGAATATTAAAATTGACATCGTCGCAACCAAATTTATTATGCACTAAACAAAAACATCTTATGGAAATTGACTTTAAACAAGTTATATAATACGATTTCTAAACCTCAAATGCCCAATTTAAAAAAGCAGGCATCACACTTTCCCAGGTTTCAACATCGTGTTTACCGCCAACTTTTTCATAGTAAAAAACCTGGTCAGGCCGTTTGTAGCCTTTATTCAAAAGAATTTTAACCACATCAATGGTATCATCTATGGAGTCTATAATTAAGTTTTTATTCCGATCAGCCTTTTCATCTTCCGTTCCGGTCATCAACCAGAATTTCATATCCGGCTTGCTGGAAGTATTTTCCAGTTGCTGATGCATAATGCGGTCGGCATCGGTATAGCCATCATTTAAATCTTTTTTTCTCCACCAAAATGCGGCTGAAAAAACGCCAACAACATCAAACGCTGCAGGATTATTCCAGGCAATATCAAAAGCAGATAATCCTCCCAGCGAGAATCCGGCAAAACCCACTTTACCGGTAACCGGCATTGCAATTCTCTTTTTAACAAAAGGCAAAAGTTCTTTGATTACAAAATCATTATATAAGTTAGCTTTTGCGCCACGTCCTTTAAAATCGGGCACGCCGGCAACACCATATTCCATTAACCTGTCTTCCGATGACTTGATGGCTACAACAATTAGCCTGTGATTTCTTTTGGCATGATGTGCCGCTTCTAAAATCTGACTAAAATTCATCCTGGCCACATCTTGTCCGTCGTTTAATAAAAGAAGTTCTATTTTTTCATTACCCAAAATACCTTCGGGTGTATAAATATCTATTTCAACCTCGCGCTTTAAATAATTTGAAGATATTTTAAAGTTGCTGGTATTGACTTTTACCGATAAAATGGTGGTGTACTTCATAATCAGAATCCCTATCACATGGCTATCGCCTCAGAATTAGGCTGCAAAGTTACAAATCTCCATAAACTATTAATTATCATAGGTTAATTTTTACAATTGTCAACTCATTTGATCTATTTTTAATGTTTATACTATTCTTAATACAGATTTTAATTTATACCTTAAACATTCAATTTGTATTATGGTTAAAGAAGAACATAAGAAATGGTACAGCCCCAATTTAAGTGGCGAAATCGACATGCTCATCTTTGGTCACGGTGGCATCCCTATCCTACTGTTCCCTACAAGTATGGGCCGATATTTTGAAAACAAGGACTTTAAATTGATAGATTCTGTTGAGGGATTTATCAATGAAGGAAAAATCAAAATTTATTGCCCGGATGGCATTGACAAATTAAGCTGGTACAATAAAAGTATTCATCCTGCCGACAGGGTTAAAAACCACATCTGGTACGATAAATATTTATTGGAAGAAGTAGCCCCGCTTGCCAGGCATGAAACCGGGCATAGTAAAATGATTACCGCTGGCTGCAGTTTTGGCGGTTATCACGCCGCAAATTTTGCTTTTAGGCATCCATGGCTGGTTAGCCATATGTTTAGCATGAGCGGTGCTTTTGATATAACCGGCCAGCTGGATGGTTTTTACAATGATGATGTTTATTTCAACAACCCGGTTGATTTCGTATTAAACAACAGTAACCCTGAACTGCATTACATGAAAATCGTATTGGGTACAACAGACCGCGATATGTGCAGGCCGGATAATGAGCGTTTATCTAACATTTTAAATAAAAAAGGCATCAGCCACTGGCTGGATATCAGACAAAATGCAGATCATGATTGGCCGGTCTGGAGAGAAATGTTTCCGGATTATATTGCACAGCTTTAGTTTAGTCCAAAGTCGGCAGTCTTAAGTCACCGGCCGATTTAGGATATCGTCATCAAACAATTAACCGATTAACCAGTTAAGCAATTAAACTTAAAATTTACCAATGAAGAAAATAGGGATTTTATTTGGACAGGAACGCTCTTTTCCTGAAGCAGTAATCGAAAGAATTAATCAAAAAGCAGAAAAAGGCATTACTGCCGAAGCGGTCAAGATTGATAAGATATTTCAGAATGTACCTTTAGGTTATTCCGTAATCATCGATCGTATTTCGCAGGATGTGCCATTTTACCGCGCCTCGTTAAAAAATGCTGCTATTACCGGAACTGCCGTAATCAATAATCCATTTTGGTGGAGTGCCGACGAGAAATTTTTCAATAATGCCCTGGCCGAGCAAATTGGTGTTCCAGTACCCAAAACTGCCTTGATCCCTTCCAGGGAACATCCAACAGGGACAACATCAGAATCATTTTCTAATCTCGAAATGCCACTAAATTGGGATGCAATTTTTGATTATGTGGGTTTTCCTGCTTATATGAAACCTTACGATGGTGGTGGTTGGAGAGATGTTTATAAACTTCATGATAAAGAAGATTTTTTTGAAAAACATAGTGGCACCCAGCAATTGGTGATGCTTTTGCAGGAAGAGATTATTTTCGAAGAATATTTTAGGTGTTATTGCATAGGAGGCAAACATGTTCGTATTATGCAGTACGACCCCCGCAATCCACATCATTTACGTTATGCTACAGAAGGTAAAACTCCAGATCCGAAATTGCTTAAAACAGTAGAAGAGTACACCCTAAAATTGTGTAATTATTTAGGATACGATTTTAATACGGTTGAATTTGCGGTGCGTAATGGCGTACCTATTGCTATCGACTTCTGTAACCCTGCCCCGGATGCCGACATTAAAAGTGTTGGCCAGGAAAATTTTGACTGGGTAGTGGAAACCACTGCAAATTATGCGATTGAAAGGGCTAAAGCGCAAAAAGAAGGACAAGATAATTTAACCTGGGGCAAATACATTAAATCATCAGTTGGCGGTACACCATTGATTGCTAAAGCAACCCCGAAAGTGGTTAAGGCCGCAGCGCCCAAGAAAGTTGCCACTACAGCAAAGGCTAAAACAGAAACAACACCTGCAAAACCTAAAAAAGCCGCAGCAAAAAAATAATGGGATTTAATTTTTAATCAATAACAGGATGAACGAGTTTACGCTGGGCATAGAAGAAGAATACATGGTAATTGATCCCGTTACCAGAGAACTTACTTCTCACGAACAAAAAATTGTAGAGGCCGCACAAAAAATACACAAAGACCAGGTTAAGGCAGAAATGCACCAGGCCGTGGTAGAGGTGGGCACAGGTATTTGCCGCACCACTACCGAAGCCCGTCAGGAAATTGCACAATTGCGTTATACGGTTTCTCAACTGGCCGGAGAGCAGGGCTTAAGAATCGGAGCTGCCGGCACACATCCTTTTTCACACTGGGAAAAGCAGTTGATTACCGAGCATCCACGTTATAACGAAATTGTGAATGAGCTACAGGAAGCCGCACGTTCAAACCTTATTTTTGGTTTGCATGTGCACGTGGGCTTTCAATCGCGCGAACTGGCTATCCATATCGCCAATCAGGTGAGGTATTTTTTACCCCACGTGTTTGCCTTATCGACCAATTCTCCTTTCTGGGAATCGCGCAATACCGGTTATAAATCTTTCCGCACTAAAATTTTCGACAAATTTCCGCGCACCGGGATTCCTGATATCTTTAACAGCATCGAAGATTACGACAATTACGTAAAACTGCTCATCAAAACCAATTGCATGGATAACGCCAAAAAAATCTGGTGGGATATCCGTGTGCATCCTTTCTTTGATACCGTTGAATTCCGCATTTGCGATTGTCCGATGTTAATTGACGAAACGATGGCGCTTACGGCCTTATTTCAATCTTTGTGTGCCAAACTGTACAAATTGCGTTTACAGAACATGGAGTTTATCAGCTATTCGAGGGCGCTGATTAATGAAAACAAATGGCGGGCAGCCCGTTATGGAATTGATGGAAACCTTATTGATTTTGGGAAAGAAATGGAAGTAAACTGCCGTAACCTTGTTTTGGAATTACTGGATTTTGTTGACGATGTAGTGGATGATTTAGGCTGCCGCAATGATATCAATTATGTGCATAAAATATTGGAACACGGTACCGGTGCAGACCGGCAGTTGGCTGTTTACCAACAAACCGGTAACTTTGAAGCGGTGGTAGATTATATTACTAATCAAACACTTATTGGCGCAAAGTAACTTTAGAAATGGATAAAAGAAGTTTAAAGGTAGCTGTTATCGACATGAATAACGGTGCACCTAACCAGGGCATGCGGGGAATTCAGGAAATTTTATCCCGTTTTAAAAACGAAAACAATATCGATTTAAGCTTTGATATTTTTGACTTAAGACAAAAAGGAGAAATACCAGGCATTAATTATGATGCTTATATTTCAAGCGGTGGCCCGGGTAGCCCAATTGAAAGTAAAGGTGAACAATGGGAAAATGATTTTTTTAATCTGCTTGATCAGATTGAGGTATTTAACCAAATCCATGAAGAAAAAAAGAAATATGCTTTTTTGATCTGCCATTCCTTTCAATTGGCTTGTAGAAAATATAATCTGGGCAACGTTACCGAAAGACGCTCGAACGCTTTTGGTATTTTCCCGATCAACTTAACCGAAGAGGGAGAAAAAGACGAAATTTTTAAGGGCATTACGAACCCCTTTTTTTCGGTCGATAGCAGAGACTGGCAGGTTATAGAGCCGGATTTTGTTGCTTTTGAGCAAAAAGGCGCTAAATTATTGGCTATCGAAAAAGAACGTAAACATGTTGATTTGGAACGTTGTATGATGTCGATCCGCTTTTCGGACGAAATCATTGGTACGCAATTCCATCCAGAGGCAGATCCGATAGGTATGAAAATGTACCTGCTACAAGACGAAAGAAAAAAAGCCATTGTAGATATGCACGGGGAACAAAAATACCTGGATATGTTAAACAGCTTAGATGATCCGGCAAGGATTGTATTAACGCAAAGTATTATTTTACCTAATTTTCTGCATAAAGCAATTCGGAATTTGCAAGAGGTGTAGTCTTAAGGCTTCGTCATTGCGAACTGAAGCAAAGGATTAGCACCGGGGTGAAGCAATCTTTCCCGCAGATTAACTATTTTGACACGTATAGCAACATTTTAAGCAAAAAACGATACTACTTTAGATACAAAGTTGGTTCTGATTTTTTTTCTGGGATACAAGGATATAAAGAAATATCCTATTTTGGTTTCGGCAGGTATAAATCGGATAAACTAGCATTATTATAGAATCGTAAAAGAGAATAATCTATAGTGAAAGAATTTATGGGAGGAAATGAAGAATGTTAGATACAGCACTATTCCGACATAATAGATTGCTTCGTCCGTACCTCCTCGCAATGACGAAACCCCTAAATAATAATACTATGATACCTGCTCAACGCCAAAAGTACAATCAACAATTTACGGATGAAAAGTACCAAAACTTCCTCATTCAACTGCAAAGCAGTTACCCAGAAATCCCATTTCGGGTTGCAGAAACGCCTATTTTTGTTCCAAGAGCTTTAAAAGAAAAATTAATTGCAGCAGGCGAAGAAATCATAAAACTGATTAAGCAACCTAATTTTAAGGCACTCACCCAAAAAGCAATTCCTTCTGATTGGAACGTACCTAACGAAAATCAGCAGCCACACTTTTTAACTTTTGATTTCGGCATTTGTAAAAACCAGGCCGGAGAACTTACGCCCATGCTGATCGAAATGCAGGGATTTCCTTCTTTATATGGATTTCAACATCATCTGGGTAAGACTTTTCAAAGCAGTTTCGGTATAGATGATTCCGTAGATTATTTCTTAAATGGCTTTAACGAAGAAAAATACATTGCCTTACTCAAAGAAGTTATTATCGGCCAGCATAAACCCGAAGAAGTGGCGTTAATGGATGTGGATGCCCCAAACCAGAAAACAGCGATTGATTTTTTTGTAACCCAGAAAATGCTTGGTATTAAAATTTTGGCACTGGAAGAGATTAAACAAGCAGGCACAAAGCTCTTTTACGAAGAAAATGGCGAAAAGATCCAGTTAAAAAGAATTTATAACCGACTGATCTTTGATGAAGTAGCCAATAACACCGAAATCTTCAAAAACAGTTTCGATCCGCGTGAAGAACTCGAAGTGGAATGGGTAACACATCCCAATTGGTTTTATCGGATCAGTAAGTTCACCATGCCTTTCCTGAAAAGTGAATTTATACCCGAAACACGCTTTTTAAACGAAATAGAAAAACTTCCAGGGGATTTAGAAAACTATGTACTGAAACCCTTATTTTCTTTTGCAGGTATGGGCGTTATGATTGATGTGACCAAAACGGATATTGCCAACATCAAGGATCCTGAAAACTGGATTTTACAGCGGAAAGTAAATTATGAACCTGCTGTACAATCGCCCGATGGTGGTGTAAAAGCTGAAATCAGGATGATGTATTTATGGCCAGATGGTGGCGAACCCCAACTATGCATTAATCTCGCCCGGCTAAGCCGTGGTAAAATGATCGGCGTACGCTACAATGCCGATTTTGATTGGGTTGGAGGTACAGTATGTTTTATGGAGAAATAAACTATGTTTTCCTTAACCACAGAGATCACTAAGAATAAGACACAGAGGAACGCTGAGATACACTCCGTAATTCTATGGTAAACTTAAAAAATGAACCTGATCCGATAACGAATAACACATGCTCTATGCCCTCTGTGTAAACTCTTTTTCTCTGTGGTTAAACAAACTTAGCGCTCTTCGCTAAAACCTTCGTGTACTTTGCGGTTAATAATAGACCGTCCGTACACATAAAGACCTTTTTTTTCTCCGTGTAAAACTCCGTTCTCTCCTTGGTAAAAAACTTAGCGCTCTTCGCCAAACCCTTCGTATAGTTTGCGTTTAACAATAAACTATGCATATACATAAAAACCCCTCTTTATCCTTTGTGTTAAACTCATTTTTCTCTGTGGTTAAACAAACTTAGCGCCCTTCGCGAAAAACCTTCGTGTACTTTGCGGTTAATCATAGACCATCCGTACACATAAAAACCTCTTTTTTCCTCCGTGTAAAACTCCGTTCACTCTGTGGTAAAAAACTTAGCGCTCTTCGCGAAACCGTTCGTATAGTTTGCGGTTAATAATAAGTAGCATTCCAATAATTTACATTTAACTGAACACCTTCCTCCTAAAACCCTTTATATTTGTATTATGGATATTCAAACGATTTTAGTCTTTTTACTTTTTGCGGTAGCATTGGTATATGTTGGCCGTTTGGTTTTTAAATCTTTACAGGTAAAAAAAGATGGATGTGGTGGCAATTGTAAATGTGGCGTAGATTTTTCCGATATTAAGCCTGTAAAAAAATAACAGCTTACCTTTATGATTCATCAGTTTCAAAAATACTTACAGGAAAAAATAGAGATCACTGATGAACAGTTCGAAAGCATATCATCTGTTTTAAAGATTAAAAAATTCGAGAAAAACGAAATCGTACAATATACAGGTGATAACTTCAAGCACGGGTATTTTGTTGGCAAAGGTTTGTTACGTGCTTATTCAATTGATGCGAAAGGCAAGGAACACATCCTCCAGTTCGCACCCGAAAACTGGTTGGTTTCTGATCGCAACAACATGAATAACGAACCCTCGATATTTTTCATCGATGCCATAGAAGCAACCGAAGCTGTGTTAATGCCCAACAATTTCATGGAAGAAGCAGCCAGGCAGGTACCATGCTTACAGCCTATGCAAATTAGACTACTCAACAATTCGATCCGCTTTATGCAAAAGCGCATTAATATGCTGCTTAGTGCGACGGCAGAAGAAAGATACCTCGATTTTATCAAACTTTATCCAAACCTTACCCTCCGTGTGCCACAATGGATGATTGCATCCTATCTGGGTATTACGCCCGAATCGTTAAGCCGGGTAAGGAAAGAACTGGCAAATAAACATTTCAGGCCATAGGCAATCTTGAAGGAGTGAGTTTTGAATCTGTAAATGCTTGAGTTAAATCTAAGTTTTCAGCTTTCAACATTCGCTCATCCAATCATTTCCAATTACTTATCATACATCAATAGGTAGCGAAAACCTACGCTTTACTTTTGTGTTGTTAATATAAAAACTCAAAAAACAAAAGATATGGCACAACAGAAATGGACATTGGATCCAACCCACAGCGAATTACAGTTTAAAGTAAAACACTTGATGATTACTACGGTTACAGGTAGTTTAAAATCTTTCTCAGCAGAATTATTGTCTGACGGTGATGAGTTCGAAAATGCGGAAATTTCTTTCAAAGGTGATATCGGTTCGCTTGATACCGGAAACACTGATCGTGATAACCATTTAAAAAGTGGTGATTTCTTCGATGCTGAAAAATTTGCCCACATCGAATTTAAATCCAGTTCAGTAGAAAAAGATGGCAGTGATTATATCGTTAAAGGCGATTTAACCATCAAGGGAGAAACTAAACCGGTTAAATTAACCGCAGAATTTGGTGGTATTGCTGCCGATCCATGGGGCAACACCAAAGCCGGTTTTACCTTAAGTGGAAAAATCAACCGCTCTGATTTTGGTTTAACCTGGAATGCTGCATTAGAAACCGGCGGTGTAATGGTAAGTGAAGAAGTGCGCATTTTAGGTGAATTACAGTTTGTGAAAAGCGTATAAGCGATAGGCGTTTGGCGATTAGCGTAATTCCGCAAAACGCCAAACGCATAACTGAAAGGTTCCAATCATGGAAACAAAACAAGTAGAGAATGTACTAAAAGCACCAGCGCCACATATGGTTGGCGATGGGTTTAGGGTACATAATTTTTTTCCAAATGGTTATCAGATCAATATGAACCCTTTTTTCCTGATGGATTATGGTTCAAAGATCGAATTTTCTGCAAGGAAAGAACCAAGGGGTGTTGGCGTTCATCCACATCGTGGCTTCGAAACGGTAACGATTGCCTATCATGGCGCGGTTGCACATCATGATAGCTCCGGAAACAGCGGAGTAATTTACCCTGGTGATATACAATGGATGACGGCAGCAAGTGGTATATTACATAAGGAATATCATGAAACCAACTATAGCTTAGCTGGCGGACCGTTCCAGATGGTGCAGTTATGGGTTAATTTACCTGCCAAATATAAAATGGGAAAACCAGGCTATCAAGCAATTAAACAAGCTGATATGGCCCGTTTTGACCTCCCTGAAAGTGGCGGTAAAATTGAAATTATAGCGGGCAATTATGAAGGCGTAAAAGGCAATGCCAAAACTTTTAGCCCGATAGAACTTTATAATTCCCGGTTAAATAAAGATGGGCAGGCTACTTTTAACTTTCCCGAGCATTCTAACACCGGATTGATGATCATTGAAGGTTCGATTAAAGTAAATGGGTCAGAAAATGTGGCGGCAGATACTTTTGTTTACTTCGGCAACAAAGGCACAATGATTAAAATCGAAGCCCTGGAAAATAGTGTGATTTTAATATTGAGCGGAGAGCCCATAGATGAGCCTATTGCACAATATGGTCCATTTTTAATGAATACCGAGGCTGAGATTCATCAGGCCATTGAAGATTACAATCACGGTAAATTTGGTTATTTAGAAGAATAAACTGCTCATTGTTACCTAATATTATTTTTAAAACGAAATTTAAAAACGGCGCTTTTTTTTTAGAAAATTGCCGTTTTTTTTTGCTTTATACTGCATATAAGGTAGTTTTTATCTTCTTTGGGAGCGCAATGAATCTGCAAGAAAATAATGGTGTTCCTGTGTTCCGCTTGTACGCTTCGGGCATCGTTTCTCTGCCCTGCAGGGTACCGCTGCACCCAGGGCTATAAGGCCAAGACAGTATTCCATTTTAATGGTATAAAAATGATGTTCATAAACCTGATGGTAGCGGCAGTCCCGAAGAATGAGGGCTACAGCGAACAGCAGGACTGCATACCCCTATGAAACACGGCCCTTTCGTTTCCAAAACCTGGAAAACTGGCCCAACTACTTTTTTTCACAAACAATTATTTTTTAAGCACTAAGCTTGAGGATTTTTATTATGTAGCTTTCCATTGCCTGGAACCAATAGCAGGGGCGCATGCCTCGATGATGGTTTGTTTATCTTCTTTGGGAGCGCAATGACTCTGCAAGAAAACAGCAGAGTTCCTGTGTTCCGCTTGTACGCTTCGGGCATCGTTCCTCAACCCTGCGGGGTACCGCTGCACCCAGGGCTATAAGGCCAAAACAGTATTTCATTTGGTATACAAGCTGCAAAAATGATATTCATAAACCTGATGGCAGCGGCAGCCCCGAAGAATGAGGGCTACAGCGAACAGCAGGACTGCATACCCCTATGAAACACGGCCCTTTCGTTTCCAAAACCTGGAAAACTGGTTTAATTACTTTTTTCACAAACAATTATTTTTTAAGCACTAAGCTTGAGGATCTTTAAAACGGGATAACGACTCTTTTTAAAAATTTCAACAGACGATTAAATTAGTATCTTCGGTAAAACTAACGATCTAAATTTACGGCGCCTAATTTTTAAATCTTTCATCCAATCTTCATATTCGTTAGTGACATTTGATTAATAAATCAGAAAAGAAAAATGTCCGGAAAACAAATATTTCAAACTGAGACTAAAACACGCTGGCACGCATTTACCTGGGTAAGTCGTACGTTTTTTATAGTCTTCATCATTGCTATCATTTGTGTAGTGTACACGCTGTCTTCGGTACAGGCGCCTAATTTGCCTTTTATTAATACGAATACACCCTTAACACAAAAGCAATTAGAGAAATTAAAAAAATCGCAACGGTATAAGGATTTTACCATCGAAAAATCAAAGTTGCAAAAGATAAGAAAAGACCGTGAACGCCGCATCTTGACCCGTCATGGCGATAATAAGCGTATCAACATGGCCTTTTACGTAAGTTGGGCGGCAAGTAAAGAAGCGTCAATATCGGACTTGAAACGCAACATCAGCCACCTGGATATGGTGGCTACAGAATCATTTTTTTTAAACGGCGATTCTATTGTAAACAAAGTAGATACTGCAGCCCTAAAGGTGATACATGCCAGTAAAAAGTCTGCTCTGGCAGTAGTTTCAAATTATAATCAGGACCACTGGGACGGCGCAGCAGTAAGGAGATTATTAAC
This sequence comes from uncultured Pedobacter sp., assembly GCF_913776295.1. Taxonomy (GTDB): domain Bacteria; phylum Bacteroidota; class Bacteroidia; order Sphingobacteriales; family Sphingobacteriaceae; genus Pedobacter. The sequence continues at coordinate 92,011 of NZ_CAJYOJ010000053.1, read as the reverse complement.
GGATCAGCCAGCCCAGCAAAAACTGATCTATGACCTCATAGCCATAACAAAAAAGTATGGCTATCGCGGAATAAACATAGATTTTGAAGAACTAAACCTTAAAAACAGCGATAGTTTTAACGCTTTTATGAAAAATCTATATAATCAGTTTCACGCTGAAAAACTGATTGTTTCTCAAGATATTTCCCCTGAAAATGACGATTATAAACCAGAAATTCTTCAGAAATATAACGATTACCTGATATTAATGGCTTATGACCAACATACTGAACAAAGTAATGCCGGCGATATTTCGCATCAGGAATGGGTTGAAGAGAAGCTTGATGATATCTGTAATAAGGTAAATCCGGATAAGGTTATTCTGGCTTTGGCCTGTTATGGTTACGATTGGCCGAAAAATAGCGTTGGGGAGCCGCTTACCTACGAGCAGGCAATGACAAGGGCTGTTACTTATAAAAGCAAAATAAACTACGACCCGGCCTCTGCCAATTTAAATTACACCTACAATGATGGAAGCGGTATTAAACATGAAGTATATTTTACAGATGCCGCTACTTATTTTAATTTGATCCGAAAAGCAGACGACTGGGATATTGCTGGTATTGCCCTGTGGCGCTTAGGCTCGGAAGACAAACGTTTATGGTCATTTATTTCCAACGACCTCAGTCTGGATACCTTAAAGAAAAAACCTTTTGATCTACGCAAAATTGCTTCGTTAAACATGGGCGGTATCTCTTATTTAGGCGATGGCGAAATATTAGACCTTATTTCTACCCCCAAACCAGGCAGTGTAAAATTCACTTTAAATAAAGAAAATTTCTCCATTGCAGACCAAAAATATACCAGACTTCCAGAGCAATATGTAATTAAAAGGTTTGGGGAGGCGGATAAAAAGATTGCCTTGACTTTTGATGACGGTCCCGATCCGGTTTATACCCCGCAGATATTAAATATTTTGAAACGGGAGAAAGTGCCTGGCTGTTTCTTTGTGGTTGGCATTATGGCCGAACAGAACATGGAGTTGTTAAGACAGGAATACAATGATGGTTACGAAATCGGCAATCATACGTTTTTCCATCCTGATATGTCGGCGATTGGCCCCAGAAGAGTTAAATTTGAGCTCAATGCAACACGTAGGTTAATTGAAGCAGTTACCGGCCACAGCACCATTCTGTTCCGTGCACCATTTAATGCCGATGCCGAGCCACAAAATATTTCAGAAATTTTACCGGTTGCACAAAGCCGTAAAGAAAACTATATCAACATTGGTGAATACATTGACCCCGAAGATTGGGAGCCGGGTAAAACTGCCGATCAGATTTTTAAAGAGGTGGTAAAACAGCAAAATAACGGTAATATCCTTTTATTACACGATGCAGGAGGAAACCGTGAAGCTACCGTGGCAGCCTTACCGCGGATTATAAAATTCTTTAAAGCCAAAGGTTATACCTTTACCACAGTGGGCGATTTGATGGGCAAAAAAAGATCAGAACTCATGCCTGCAGTAAAATCTACCGCAAACAGTGGCTTTTCAGGTTCTGGTGATTACTTTTTTATCAATTTCTTCTATTATGGAAACATGATTTTAAATATTATTTTTTCTATTGCCATTGTACTGGCGATATTAAGGACCATATTTATCGCTTACTTAGCCATTAGGCAGCGCAAAAGATCAAAACGCAGTGTGGGCAAATTGATACAGCATCCTTCTGAAAAAGTCAGTATTATCATTCCTGCCTACAATGAAGAAGTTACCGCAATTCAAACCATCAATAGCCTTTTAAAAACCACCTACCCTGACTTCGAATTGATTTTTGTGGATGATGGTTCAAAGGATAAAACCTTTCAAATCGTTAATGAACATTTTGGCAATCATCCTCAGGTGAAGGTTTTCCGTAAAGAAAATGGCGGTAAAGCATCTGCATTAAATTACGGTATATCAAAAGCTGCTGCTGAATTTGTAGTCTGTATAGATGCTGATACACAATTAAAAAATGATGCGGTAACCGAGCTTATGCGCTATTTCTACAGTGACAAAGTAGCAGCCGTAGCCGGAACCGTAAAAGTTGGAAACACCAACAACATCATTACCAAATGGCAATCGATAGAATATATCACTGCTCAAAACATGGATAGAAGGGCTTTCGATCTGCTAAATACGATTACAGTAGTGCCAGGAGCGATAGGTGCCTTTAGAAAAAAGGTGATCCTTGAAATTGGTGGTTTTACCATTGATACCCTTGCTGAAGACTGTGACTTAACCATGCGCATTCTGAAGGCCGGTTATAAAGTTAAAAACTGCGACAGTGCAATTGCTTACACAGAAGCACCAGAAACCGTAAATATGCTGCTAAAACAACGTTTTCGCTGGAGTTTTGGTGTAATGCAAAGTTTCTGGAAAAACAGAAAAACATTGCTAAATAAGAAGTATGGCTATTTTGGGATGGTGGGGATGCCTAATATCTTGATCTACCAGATTATTTTACCACTATTTTCACCGCTTGCCGACCTTTTTATGCTTATTTCTTTAATTAACGGTCTGTTCTCACTAAGCGCGATCAATAATCTAACACTCACTGGATTTTCAGGAATTTTAAGTCTCCACAATGGTTTTGGTCAGGTATTGTTCTATTATATCATCTTTATCTTTGTAGACATGATTTTTGCGGCGATTGCTTTTAGGATGGAAAAAGAAAGATATAAGAATTTACTTTACATTTTTCCTCAGCGTTTTTTCTGGAGACAGTTAATGTATGTAGTGTTATTCCGTTCGTTCAGGAAAGCGATTAAAGGTGAACTGGAAACCTGGGGCACCATAAAAAGAACGGGGAATGTGAAGCAACAGGTAGCGTAATAGAATTTCAAAAGAAGTCAAGTTAATAGCCAGTGTACTATAAAAAACTTGACTTCTTTGATTCAGTTAGAAAAAATCTTTTACTTTTCGATTAAACAAACGGCATAAGAAACAACCCCTTCTTCCCTACCGATAAAACCCATCTGTTCATTGGTGGTTGCTTTTATCGAGATATCTTCAGTTGAAATTCCAATGGCATCAGCAATGTTTTGTTGCATGGCTGGAATATGAGGGTTGATTTTCGGGGCTTCTAAACAAAGCATAGCATCGATATTTCCGATCCGCCAGCCTTTTTCAGCCAGTAATTTAACCGTTTCTTTCAGCAGGATCAAGCTACTGATGCCTTTCCATCTTTCATCGGTATTTTTAAAATGGAAACCAATATCGCGAAGGTTAGCTGCACCTAAAAGCGCATCGCAGATGGCATGAAGTAAAACATCAGCATCCGAGTGTCCGAAAGCTCCCTTATGGTGATCCAGAACAACACCGCCAACAACAAAAGGATGATGATCTTTTAACTGATGTACATCGAATCCGAAACCTACTCTAATTTTCATGTCTATTTGCTTTAGTCTTATTTATCTTTTGCTTTATTTTCGCCAAAGTTAAACAATAGACCAAAACGTAAGGTATTTGCCAGCGGACTAGTTTGTGCATTAGCAATCAAATAAGAAAAATCAATGTTAAAAACATTGTATTTTAATCCAAGTCCCAAAGTAAAATACCGGCTATCACCTTTCATAGGACTCTGATAGTTGTAACCTGCCCTAACTGCAAACTGTTGATTATACCAGTATTCCAGGCCTGTTGAAATCCCGACTTCCTTCAGTTCTTCGCTAAAACCACCAGGTGCATCGCTAAACGAACCAAAAATTCCGGCAGGTACCGAACGGTTTGGATTTTTTCCGCTGACTATGTTATTGTTTGAATCGTATATAGGTTGTGTGGGTACCAGTAATTTGTTAAAATCAAGGGCAAAAGTTAAAGTGCTAAAATCATCTACGGTAAATGTAGATGCTCCTCCGATTTTAAAATTGGTGGGCAAAAAGAAATTCTCGCCTCCGTCTGAATAGCTCATTTTGGTTCCAATATTTGAAATATTGGCGCCGGCAGAAAGAATTGCCTGTTTGCCAAATAATATGGTGGCTGTTTTATACAAACCAGAAACATCAACCGCTATAGCATTTCCACCGCGTACCTGCCCTGAAGAAGAAAACTGACCGGAAGCCAAATTTGAATAAATATATCTTAATGAAGTGCCTAGCGAAAACTCCTTACCAAAATTACGTGCAAAAGAAACATCAAAAGCCAGTTCGTTAGGATTGGCAATCCCAAGATCCTGTTGATTAATATCGGTAAGCTGGATGGACCCCAAAGAAAAATATCGCAAAGATGCACCAATGGTGTTGCGGTCGTCCAGCTTATAAAATCCGCTTAAATAAGCGAGATTAATATCTGGAACCAAACTTTTTAGCCATGGGCTGTATGAAACAGAAAATCCGTAAGGTTTATCTAGAAAAGCAAATTTAGAAGCATTAATACTGGCTGAATTTACATCACCTGCTACGGCTACGCCGGCATTGCCCATTGCACCGGCACGGGCATCGGGCGTAATGAGCAGAAATGGAACTGCCGTTACAATATTGTTTGCCTCGCTACCGTTAGTTTGGGTATTGCCTATAGTAACCTGCGCATTTGTTTTACCAAACACCAAGGCCATTGAGAGTGCAGAAAAAGCAAGTTTACTGATGTACTTGAAATTCATCCTTTAAAGGTACGTAATTTTAGATTTTGGTATAATAATCACTGGAAGAATATATCAGTAACGTAAAACCAAAACTTATATTTCACCAAAATACGAATTCTAAGCTTATTTACTAATTAAGCATACGATTTTTACAGATGGGTGTTCGTGCTTAACCTGCAAGTACAAAGCTAATAGCCATTTAGCGAATAAGCTATTTCTTTATCTCGCTGGTAAAAAACCAACCTCACAGCCTAAAGTCAAAAACCAAATGTAGCCAATCCATTGAGATTCCAAAATAAATATTATTTATGATGATGTTGCCACCGATTACATCAACCATATCTCTTGTGTAAGATCAGATATACGTCAATTTTAATTGATTATCCTGTTATAAACTTCAATTAAAACAAATGGTAATTACTTATCAATTGACAGCACCACCGTGAACTGATAATTTTATCTTGCTTATTTATAATTATTTAGCAATAATTTCGTTTACATACAAAACAAACATCACACAGTTAAAATAATACGCCATCGCTCAAAAATATATTAGATATTTTATTGTTACATTATTGATATATTCATTTAAAATTTGTTTAATTTTATCGGTTGAAAGGCCATTAGGCCATATCCAGTTGCTTCATATGAAAAAACTAATACTATATTCTTTTACTTGTTTAACATTAGCCGCCTTGCTTTCGGGTTGTAGCTCTAAAAGCGCGAGTTCAAGCAAAACAGGTATTCCTTATGCCAATAGGAAAAGTAAAAACAACCAGTCGGGTGCTTTTGCCGTTGCTACCCAGTATAAAAGAGCACCAGGACCTGGATTAATTCCAATCGAAGGAGGGGTTTTAGTTGTTGGTGGTAGTGCCATCGAAATACCAGGTGTTGAACCCAATATTTATAATTACAAAAGACAGGTAACTGTACCTTCTTTTTACATGGATGAAACTGAGGTATCAAATACCGACTGGTTAGAATACCTGCATTGGATCAGGTACAATTATCCTGAAGATCAGGAATACTATTACAATGAGCTTCCTGATACTTTGGTTTGGCGCCAGGCATTATCTTACAATGAACCTTACGTAGATAATTATTTGAGGCACCCTGCTTACCGTGATTATCCTGTAGTAGGTGTTTCCTGGGAACAGGCCTCACGGTATTGTGAGTGGAGGACTTCAAGAGCAAACGAATTTATATTACGCGAAAAAGGAATCCTAACTGATTATAAAACGCTTGCAGGCAATGGAAAAGGTAGAGCTGGCGCGACCACTGCTGCTGCAACGCCTAAACCGGATAAACCTTTTAATACAGACGCCTACCTCAATGGCCAGTATGATGATAAAGGTAAAAATGCATTTATTGATTACAATACCAAATCTGGTGCCGCTACAACCACAGCCGGAGGAACAGCAGCTGCAGGGACAGGTAGAAACAATCAGCCAAGAAGAACGGCTACCTTAGAAGATGGGGTAATTATGCAACCATACCGCCTGCCAACTGAGGCCGAGTGGGAATACGCTGCCTTAGGTTTAATTGGCAACACCGAATATGAGAACATCAATCAAAATAAAATTTATCCCTGGAATGGCTTAGGTGTTAGTTCTGCTAAAAAGAAAACCAGAGGTATGATTCAGGCCAACTTTAAAAGGGCACCTGGTGATTATATGGGTGTTGGCGGTTCCTTAAACGATAAAGGAGATTTAACGGTTCCTGTTATTCAATATGCTCCAAACGATTTTGGCTTATATAATATGGCAGGAAACGTAAACGAATGGGTGAATGATGTTTACAGAACAGGTACTTTTACTGATGCAGATGCATTTAACCCTTACCGTGGTAACTATTTTACCAACAAAAAGTTAGCCGACCCGCAAAGTGGGAAAATCGCGTTGGATAAATATGGCAATCCGATCAAGGAAAATGCTTATTCCGGAAGAAAACAAACCTGGGCAGAAAAACAGGCGCAAGCAAAACGCGCTGATTCGATTTCAAAATCGACTGATCCACAATCACCATTAGCATCAACCACTTATCAAGCCGATCAAAGAGGCTATCGCGACAGACAAAACACGCTATTAAATGAAGAAGGTGTAACGCTTGTAAACGATAAATCAAGAGTTTATAAAGGCGGTTCCTGGAATGATATGGCTTACTGGTTAAACCCGGCAACCCGTCGCTTCATGCAGCAGGACGAATCATCAGCTGAAGTAGGTTTCCGTTGTGCCATGACCATGCTTGGTGCCCCTGAAATTAGTACCGTAGGCAAAAGAAGTTTTAAAAACCCTCCACAAAAACCTTACAGGGTTAGCAGAGGCAGATAATAACGAAAAGTCCCGACACCAAATCGGGACTTTTTTTTGTACGTTATGTTTTGTGGGGAATCGTCCTTTTCAACTGGAACTTGTCGATTTTCATCGGCAACTTCATGCCTGCCAATGCGGACAGGCCTGTTCAAAACTGGTGGTTAGAAATGAATCTAAATAACATTTAAAAAAGATACTTTGAAAGGGGGTTGCATCAAAATAAAAGATTTAAAGCTGGTAAAAGAACTAAATTTGGCGGTTTCGTCATGTTCAGCCTGATCCGATTGCTATCGGATAGGCATCTTAATGATTTTCAGTAGGGCTTACTTATCTGCCGTTCCAGCGTATTAAAATTAGCTTCGCCGAACACTTCGTGGTTCCCGTTTTCTCGGGAATGCCGATCGTTCCAAATATTATTCCGGTAAAAATCTCCAAAATTATTTCTGATACAGCCTCTACGACACGAATCAATAGGTATGTGATCAAAACATTGTTCCAGGCATTTATTCAATCTTGAATCCAGTTTGCAGGTTGCCAATTGCCTACCTAAACTGTACCAAAATCTGGTTTTTTTCTACCTTATCTCCTTGTTTAATCAAAATCTTTTTAACCACTCCATCTGTCGATGATTTTAGGATATTCTCCATTTTCATCGCCTCCAATATCAAAAGATTATCACCTTTTTTTACTTCAGCATCTTCTTCTACTAAAACCTTAAGTGCTAAACCTGGCATAGGTGCTTTTATCTCTAAAACTTTATTAGCAGACAAATTATCCAGACCGAGTTGTTTTAATAAAACATCAAACTGATCTTCGATACTGATTTGATAAATATTTCCGTTTACCCTTATTTTACAGGTTTTTTCGTTTTTATTTATATCAATAAGTTCCGTGTTGAAAGACCTATTTTGGTATAACACATGGGTACTATGATCCCCAATCTGCCGTAGGTCGAGCTGCACCCGATCTCCATTTATTGAAAAAGCAGAGTCCTCATTCTCGACCTCGAATGAAAACTGATCGTTTACCTTTACTTTATACATAAACTATTGTGTTAAGGCATATTGAACTAAATTTGCACCCATTTTTAGCGCTTTGGTCCGTGTTTCCTGGGTATCTTCAGGATAAGTACCAAAATCTTCCCAGCCGTTCCCTAAATCGCACTCAAAGGTATAATAACAAACCACTCTACCCTTGTAAATTAGAGCAAATCCCTGCGGACGTTTGTTGTCATGTTCATGGATTTTGGGCAAGCCCCCGGGAAATTTAAACTTTTGATTGTAAATAGGATGGCTGGAAGGCAATTCTACAAAACTAAGTTCCGGGAATACCTTTTTCATCTGGGGCCTGATAAACTTATCTAAACCATAGTTATCATCTATATGAAGAAATCCACCTCCTATAAGGTATTGCCGTAAATTTTTAATTTCCTGATCGCTAAAAACAACATTTCCATGTCCCGTCATATAAATAAACGGATAATTGAAAATTTCTTTTGAACCAACTTCCACGATGCTTTCTTCCGCATAAAAATTAGTCTTCAGATTGGCATTACAATAGGCAATTAAATTGGGTAATGCCGTTCTGTCTGCATACCAATCTCCGCCGCCGCTATACTTTAATTTAGCCATGCGATAAGTAGGCGGAATAGAAGCGATAAGAATAAAGCTTAAAGCTAAAATACCAAAGCCAAAAGTTAAAAACTTTACCCCTTTTGAAAATTGAAAACTAGAAACTGAAAACTTCAAACTGATTATCGGTTAAGGTAATTGATTTCAAAACAAACAGATAAAGCCGCCGTTTCTGTGCGCAACCTGTTATCACCTAAAGTTAATGCTTTAAAGCCTTTGTTCAAAGCTAAATTAACTTCATTTGGTGTGAAATCTCCTTCAGGGCCAATAAGAATTAAATATTTTTGATGTGGAGCTACCAGTTTGGATATATATTGTTTTTCTCCATTATCAATACAATGCGCAATTAATCTATTACCATCAAAAGGTTCCTTTAAAAAAGTTTCAAAAGCGATGGCATCGTTTAATTTAGGGTGGTAAGCTTTGATAGATTGTTTTACTGCGGATGTAATGACCTTATTAAGCCGATCTTCTTTTACTATCCTGCGCTCCGATCGATCAGTGATAATTGGCGTAATTTCATCAATACCCAACTCTGTGGCTTTTTCTAAAAACCATTCTATACGATCAATATTTTTAGTTGGCGCAACCGCAATATGCAGATAATGGTTTCTTTTATGAAACTCGGTTTCAATGTTTAAAACAGATAAAGAAACTTTCTTCGGATTATCAGAGGTTATTTCGGCAGTATAAAAGCCCCCTTTCCCATCAACCAGATTAACAACAGCGCCAATAGTAAGCCTAAGTACCCTAACGCAGTGTTTACTCTCTTCTTCGTTAAGTGTATAAGTATTTTGGGTAATATCTGGTGTGTAAAAAATATGCATGGTTGAAATTAATGATTATCAACCATATCTTCTTCATTGATCACCAGTTCTAATTTAATGGTCTCGATATTTTGTTCTGTCTTTTTTAAGATCGTAAACAAATAACCATATGATTCATTGCTTTCACCCACCTCTGGAATACGTTCAAAAATGTGAGATACCAATCCACCAACGGTATCAAAATCTTCATCTTCTGGCAGATCATGAGGCAGATATTCATTCACATCATATACTGTAGCAAATGCATTAACGATAAACTCATTATCGGATACCTTTTCTACCAATGGTTTTTCCTCATCGTATTCGTCTTGTATTTCCCCTACAAGCTCTTCTACAATATCTTCCAGGGTAACCATACCTGCTGTACCACCAAACTCATCCAATACAATCGCAATCTGTATGCGATTACTTTGCAGTTCGCTCATCAGATCATTAATTTTTTTGGTTTCGGTAACGAAATATGGTTTTCTGATAATATCTTTTAGTGTCCAGTGTTGGTTACCTGCTGCTACTAATGGTAAAATATCTTTTGCATGGATAATACCGACAATTTTATCCATAATGTCATCGTAAACCGGCAAGCGGGAATATCCCTCTTTAATAATGGTATCAATCACTTCTTCTTTTGGAGAAGTTAGCTCTATGCCAGAAATCTTGGTTCTGGGCACCATGATATTCTTCACCACACGCTCATTAAAATCAAATACATTTTTAATCAGCTCATGTTCATTATTATCCAATGCACCACTTTCTTTACCTTGATCCAGTAAATACTGTAGTTCTTCGGTACTGTGGATAGACTCATGGCCAGCAGAGGTATCGATACCAAAAGGTTTAAGGATAATGGCTGCAAGACTATTTAGTGTCCAGATGAACGGTTTAAATACCACATAGAATAATTGGAGCGGTATAGAAACAAAAAGTGTTGTGGCTACAGGTCTTTGAATGGCAAAAGATTTTGGTGCCAGTTCGCCAAATACGATATGCATGATCGTAATGAGCGAGAATGCGACGATTGTTGATGCGGTGTGGATAGAAGCATCGCTTAAACCCCATTCCAAACTATCGAAGAGATTTTTAAAAATAGTATGCATAACGCCTTCACCTACCCAACCTAAGCCGAGTGATGCAAGCGTTATACCTAGCTGTGTGGCGGCTAAATATCCATCGAGATTATGGATAATCCCTTTGGCCATTTTGCCAACCCGACTGCCTGTTTTTGCTTTAATTTCGATCTGTGATGCCCGAACTTTTACAATTGCAAACTCCGCTGCAACAAAAAATCCGTTAAGTAACACCAAAAATAGTGCAAGGAATAATCTCCAGCCAACAGCGTTGGTATCGGTTTCCTGTACCGCAGCTACAATTCCGTTTGCAGGCAGGATTGCACTAAGCTCTAAATTTAAAAACAAACAGACCGTGGGTAAATCCATTATGCTAATTCTCTAAATGTTGTGTTATAAAGTTCTATGCTTTCTTTTATTACTTTATGCGCGTAGCGAACACCAAGTAAATGTTCGATAGTTACATTTTTATCTTCTAATGCTTTATAATCCTGAAAGAAACGAACAATTTCCTTCATCTGGTGTGGAGGCAACTCATCTAAATCGTTGATATAGTTTACCGACATATCGTGAGCAGCTACAGCTATAATTTTATCATCCTGCTCACCATTATCTACCATGTGCATTACACCAACTACTTTAGCCTCAATCAATGTCATTGGATAGACATCTACTGAACAAAGCACCAAAATATCTAATGGATCTTTATCATCGCAATACGTTTGCGGAATAAAGCCATAGTTTGCAGGATACATTACAGATGAAAAAAGAACCCTGTCTAACTTAATCAAGCCAGATTCTTTATCTATTTCATATTTCGCTTTTGAGCCCTTAGGAATTTCAATAATTGCGTTTACAATTTCTGGAACATTATGTCCTGGCGATACGCTATGCCACGCGTGATGATCGTCTTTTGTCATTTTTAATTTAAATCTGTTTTATCCTCTTCAACCCCACTCACTACTTTACTTTTTACAAAGGTAATTAATAATGGTATAGTTGTAATAAGGATAAAGCCAATAATAATATATAATAAATAATCGTTTATTTCTTTTTCAAATCGTCTGCCTAAAAAATAACCAAGCAAAGTTAAGGAACAGATCCAGAGTACCCCACCTACGATATTATATAAAGCAAATTTTTTAAAGTCTAGTTTTACAACCCCTGCAAAAATCGGAGCAAAAGTTCTCACAATCGGTACAAATCTGCCCATTATCAAAGCAAAGGCACCTTGTTTATGATAATAATCTTCTGCTGCCTTTAAATATCTCTTCTTAAAAAAGAAACTGTCTTTTCTGGTATACAATACCGGGCCTGTTTTACGTCCGAACCAATAACCTGTAAAATTTCCGGAGACGGCCGCAATACACAAACCAGCCAGGAGCACAGCAATGTTTACGTCAAGCTTGCCCGTTGCCACAAACATTCCTGCCAAAAACAATAAATAGTCACCAGGAAGAAAGAAGCCAAAAAACAGACCTGTTTCTGCATATATAACGAATACGACTAAATAGAACCCGCCCTCCCTCAATAATTTCTCGGGATCAAGTAGCTGATGCAGGTTATTCCAAAAATCGTGCATATTCAATTATTCGTAAAACTACAAATAATTATTAAACAACAGCATACCTATATCAGGTTTAAAATAATTGCAGGGTAAATACCCAAAACCAATGTTATGGCTACTGAAACCAATAAAACCACTTTATATTGCGAAGGTGTTGAAAGTTCTGTTTCTGCACCGTCTTTAAACCACATGGCTACAATCACCCTGAAATAATAATAGAAGCCAACCAATGCATTTAAAATGGCAAATGCAACAAGCAGGGTCTTATATTCTGTCATTACATTGAGGAACATCAAATATTTTCCAATAAAGCCAGCTGTGAGCGGAATACCTGCCAGTGAAAGCATAGCTACAGTTAAGCATAATGCAACTAATGGATTCCGTTTAGCCAGCCCATTAAAGCTTTCGAAGCTATCACTACCTGTTTTTTGCTTTACTAATATTAATACGGCAAAAGCGATAATTGATGCAAAAGTATAGGCTGCTGCATAAACCAATACATTATTTCCGGAGTTTTTAGTGAGTACAATTAACGAGAACAACAGATAACCGGCATGTGAAATACTGGAGTATGCTAACATACGCTTGAAATTCTTCTGGAATAGTGCAGTTACATTACCAATAAATAAAGTTAAACAAACTATTACTACAAGTGGTGCAACCCAAAAATCGTGAAGTGGTGCAAATGCATCAGCAAACAACCGTAAAAATGCCGCGAAACCTGCAGTTTTAACCACCGTACTCATAAAAGTGGTGATCAGGGATGGCGAACCTTCATACACATCTGGCGTCCAGAAATGGAACGGCGCAGCACCAACCTTAAAGCTTAAACCAATCATCATCAGGATCACACCAGGATAAAATATTGGTGAAATGGCCTGATTATTTACCAGGTAAGCTTGTATTTTATCTAAATCGAATGAACCTGTAGCACCATAAATTAAGGTGATTCCAAATAACAGAAAACCGGTTGAGAAGGCCCCCATCAAAAAATACTTTAATGAAGCTTCGTTTGAGGCAAAATCCTTTTTACGGATACCCGCCAAAATATACAAACTCACAGACATGATTTCCAGACCTACAAATAACATGGCCATATTTTTATACGATATCATCATGATCATGCCCGCTAGTGCGAAAAGAATCAAGGTGTAATATTCAGCTATGTTATCGCTTTTGGCGTGGAAATAGTTTTGTGTTAATAAGAAGATTAAAAGGGTACCTGCAATACAAATCCCCGAAAATGCCAGAGCAAAGTTATCAGTCTGCATCATTCCGAAATGAACAGCATTACCATTCCATGCTGAACAAGTAAACACTAATGCAGTAAGTAAGCCAATAACGGTAAGAGGTAGTAATGCTTTATTTGCCTTAAACAAACCTGCATAAAGCACTATAAAAGCTGTTATACTAATGGTTATTATAATATTCATCGCTTAATTTACTGTGTTTAATTTTTGATTTACCTGTTCTAATAAATGTTGTACAGATGCCTCTGTTAAATGCAAAACCGGTTTTGGATAAACACCCAAAACAATAATTAATGCACATATGGTATAGAGAACCAACTTTTCGGTTCCTTTAATATCGGTAAAAGTGATGGTTAAGCTATTGGTTTGCCCCAGCATCACATTCTGATACATGCGTAACATGTAAACTGCTCCGAAAATAATGGTTAAACCGGCAACAGCAGCTGCCCAGATACCATAGTTGTAAACGCCCATCAGCAATAAAAACTCACCTATAAATCCGTTCGTTCCTGGTAAGGCTACGGTGCCTAAAACAATGATCAGAAAACTAAGCGCCAACTGTGGTGCTACTTTTGCAATTCCACCTAACTCTTCAATCTTATTGGTTTTAACACGAGAGAAGATAATGTCTAAAACAAAGAATAAGCCCACCACATTGATACCATGGCTCAACATCTGCACCATTGCCCCTTGCATACCCTGCTGGTTAAAAGCAAAGATTCCTGCGGATATTAATCCAACGTGAGCGATAGATGAATAGGCAACTAAACGTTTTGCATCCTTCTGGGTAAAAGCAATCAGTGAAGCATAGACGATACCGATGATTGATAAAATAATGGCCACCTGGCCCCAATCATGAACGCCAGCCGGAACAATTGGCAATAACCACCTGATTACACCATAAATACCCATTTTTAACATAATACCTGAAAGTAACATCGTTCCCTGTGCGGGTGCTGCAGTATAGGTATCAGGCTGCCAGGTGTGGAAAGGAAAAATTGGCATCTTGATCGCAAAGGAGATAAAGAAAGCCCAGAAAATCCATCCCTGTTGCGTACTATCTAAGTTTAAAGCATAAAAAGCCTGAATGTTAAAATTATGTGCCGGATTTTGAAGATATAAGTAAATAATCCCCATTAACATAAATAACGAACCTGCAATAGTATACACGAAAAACTTCATGTTGATCCGGATACGGTCTTTTCCGCCCCAAATGGCACAGATAAAGTAAATCGGGATTAATGCTGCTTCCCATCCAATATAAAACAAGAAAGCATCCAATGCGGTAAATACCAATAACAAGCCGGTTTGCATAAATAAAATCAAGGCATAAAATGCAGCCGGATTTTTATACTCATGGTTGTAGCTCGATAAAATAATGATCGGGACCAGCAAATTGGTAAGTAAAACCACCAAAAGGCTAATGCCATCAATACCTGCATGGAAATTAATACCCAGATCAGCAATCCATGGCAGGTTGACCTCCAACTGGGTACTTGCATCAGGAATGAAATTACAGGCGATTACCAAAGCCAGCACTAAAGAAGCCACCGAAGATACGGTAGAAACGATTTTTGCCGACTTGCCAGCAAGTGCTGTAATAATTGCTCCTGCAAGCGGTAAGAATATAAGTAGTAAAAGTTGTTCCATTATTTATTTTGAACCCTTTTTATATGTAGAAAAATGTATACAATAGCAACGCGACGATACCGAATACCATCATAAATATATAGAAGCCTACGTTTCCGCTTTGCAATAAACGAATACCTTTACTGGCCTCATTTGTGCTCCATCCCAATCCATTTACGATTCCATCAATAAATTTATTGTCGATAATTCTATAAAAGAATTTCGAGAGTGCATCCAAAGGTTTTGTGATGATGAAATCATAAATCTCATCCAAATAGAATTTGTTGTAGGATAGTTTTGCCAATGGCGAACGTGGTGCTTCATCAGCAACAGGAACCCGCGCTCCCTTAACATATCTGGTGTAAGCATACAGTAGAGCAATTACAGCTGCCGCTACCGAAACTGCCATTAAAGAATATTCTGTTGAATGGCTTAGTTCCAGCTCATGCTGAGAAACTCCAGCACCCGATAACCAATGGGCCAGCCATTCATTTCCACCAAAAACATGAGGGAAATTAATTGCTCCACCAAATGCAGCCAGAATCGCTAAAATAATTAAAGGCAAAGTCATCGCTGTTGGCGATTCGTGCACATGGCTCTCCTCATGATGTGTTCCTCGATATTTACCGGAGAAGGTTAAGAACATCATTCTAAACATATAGAAGGCTGTTAAAAACGCAGTTAAAACGCCAATTCCCCACAATACTGGACTCGCCTGGAAAGCATGTGCCAAAATTTCATCTTTAGAGAAAAAACCTGAGAGTGGTGGTAAACCGGCAATGGCAATGGTACCGATCATCATCGTTAAAAAAGTAACCGGAAGTTTCTTTCTCAAACCACCCATGTGGCGCATATCCTGTTCATGGTGCATGGCATGAATTACAGAACCTGCACCCAAAAACAATAATGCTTTAAAGAATGCGTGCGTTAATACATGGAAGAATGAACCAGTATAAGCACCAACGCCTAAACCTAAAAACATATATCCCAATTGCGACACCGTAGAGTAAGCCAATACCTTTTTAATATCAGTTTGCGTTAGGGCAATAATTGCGGCAACTAAAGCGGTTGCTGCACCTATAACAGCAATAATATGTTGAGTAAATGGAGCAAGATCAAATAATATGCTCGAACGTGCAATCATATAAATACCGGCAGTTACCATCGTTGCAGCATGGATTAAAGCTGAAACCGGTGTTGGTCCGGCCATTGCATCAGGTAACCAGGTAAATAAAGGCAATTGAGCCGATTTACCACAGGCGCCGATGAACAATAAAATGGTAATTAAAACCAAAGTCTCATTGCCAGGCAACATATTGGCTGCCTGAGGGAAAACTTTAGCAAATTCTACACTGCCAAAAGTAGTGAATACTAAAAACACACCTAGTAGAAAGCCCAAATCGCCAATGCGGTTCATTATAAAAGCTTTTTTTGCTGCCGATGCATAAGCGTTGTTAGTGTACCAGAACCCAATGAGCAGGTAAGAACATAAACCTACTCCTTCCCAACCGATAAACATCACGATATAATTTGAACCCAATACCAGCAAAAGCATGAAAAATACAAACAGGTTAAGATAAGCAAAGAACTTACCAAACCCTGCATCACCATGCATATAACTGGTGGAATATAAATGGATCAGAAAACCAATTCCGGTAATGATCAAAAGCATAATAGCGCTTAAAGGATCAACGAGGAATGATAATGGAATGTGTAATGTACCGGCACTGATCCAATCGAATAAAAATACTTCGTGAGATTTTTGTGTGCCGCCTTGTAAACTAAAGAAAATAACTATGCTGATGATAAAAGAGGCTAAAATTACCCCGCTACCGATGATACCAACAAGTCCTTTAGATAAAGAGTTTCTGCCCAGTCCATTAATTACAAACCCTAAGAAAGGAAGTAACGGAACCAACCAAATCAATTGTTCTATTGTCATTCTTATTATATATTTACCACTTAAGGCGATTTAAAACATTAATATCTATCGATTTCGTATTTCTGTAAACCATTACAATGATGGCTAAGCCAACCGCAACCTCTGCAGCTGCCAATGCCATAATGAAGAATACGAAAACCTGTCCGGATGGGTCATTGCTATGCACAGAGAAGGCGGTTAACAGCAAGTTAACAGCATTAAGCATCAGCTCAACCGACATGAAGATTACGATGGCATTTCTACGGGTAAGTACACCGATTACGCCAATAGAAAAAATAATGGCACTTAAATAGATGTAGTGGTTTAGCGGAACGCCCTGAAGTTGTGATGTTAAATTTTCCATTATGCTTCTACCTCATCTCTTTTAGATAATAAAACTGCTCCAACCATTGCTGCCAATAGTAATAGAGATGACAATTCGAACGGTAATAAGAATGGCCCAAAAAGCTCCTTACCTAGATTTTCTACCAGTCCCAATCCCGGATTTTTCAACATCAACGGACTGGAGATACTGGCTGATTTTAAAGAGCCGATTAAGGTTACCACCAGACAGCCACCGGCAATCACCCCAACGATTTTAATCAGTGGTGATTTACTGGGTTCGGTCTCTTTATTCAGGTTAAGCAACATCAGTACAAATAAGAAAAGTACCATAATTGCTCCCATGTAAACGATAAAGTTTACCACTGCCAAAAACTGTGCGTTTAGCAGTACATAGTGAACAGTGAAAGTAAAAAAGGTAAGGATTAAGTACAATACACTGTGGATCGGATTTTTTGCAAAAATCACCAGCAGCGAAAAGATGATACTTAATGTGGCTACGAAATAGAATACTTGTGTACTCATTAATTATTATTTATTTTATTTGTTTTCGTCACCCTGAATTTATTTCAGGGTCTTTGAAGGAGATGCTGAAATAAATTCGGCATGACGATTATCTTATTGATATTGTTCGTGTACTCACGAAGCATTACTTTATTTTTTCATTTCCAATGGCGCCTCTACCAGCTTATCTTTTCCGTAAATGAAATCTTTACGTAAATAATCAGCAGGTACAATCGGGCCATCTAAATAAATAGCCTCTTTTGGGCAAGCTTCTTCACATAAACCACAGAAAATACAGCGTAACATATTGATTTCATACGTGGCTGCATATTTTTCTTCACGGTATAAATGTTTCTCTTCCGGCTTACGTTCAGCGGCAATCATGGTAATGGCTTCAGCCGGACAAGATAAAGCACATAAACCACAAGCAGTACAACGTTCTTTACCGTTCTCATCTCGTTTTAGCGAGTGCATCCCCCTGAAGTTGGTCGAGAATTCGCGTTCTACTTCAGGATATCTTACGGTAGCCTCTTTTTTAAATAAGTGACTGATAGTGATGCCCATACCCTTGGCAATTGCCGGCAGGTACATCCGTTCCATAAAGCTTAAGGGCTTTTGTTCCAGTACTTTTTTCTTATTACTTAATGATTCCATAATTAAAACTTCTCGATAATCGCAATCACAACCCCTGTTATTATAATATTGGCAATAGCCAAAGGTATTAAACCTTTCCAGCCTAAATTCATCAATTGATCGTAACGGAAACGAGGGATTGTCCAGCGTACCCACATAAAGAAAAAGATGAAAAAGACGATTTTACCGAATAATGCAGCAACACCGATTATTGATGCCCAATTCTGCCCTAGGTGGGTAACAGCTGAATCCATAAATGGATAATTAAAGCCTCCGAAATACAAGGTAGCCATTACTGCCGATGACACAAACATATTGATATATTCGGCAAATAGATAAAAGCCTAACTTCATTGATGAATACTCTGTATGGTAACCGCCAATTAACTCCGTTTCACATTCAGGTAAATCAAAAGGTGCCCGGTTGGTTTCAGCAAAAGAACAAACCATAAAGATTAAAAATCCTAGTGGCTGTTTGAAAAAATACCAGGTAAACCATCCATTTTCCCAAAAACCGTGTTGTTTATCTACGATTTCTTTCAAACTCAACGAGTTAGTAACCAATAGCAAAGCGATGATCGATAATCCCATTGCAATTTCATAACTGATATTCTGTGATGCGGCACGAATGGCACTTAATAAAGAATATTTATTATTGGATGCCCAACCGCCAATCATTACCCCATAAACACCTAAAGAAACTACACCAAAGATGTATAAAACTCCTACGTTAATATCAGCAACCTGAAGCGGAACAATTTTACCCCCGATTTCAATTGGACTACCCCATGGAATTACAGCGGTACCAATGCAAGCACATAGCAATGCTAAACCCGGACCAACAATAAACAACCACCTGTTAGACGAAGCGGGAATAATCTCCTCTTTCATAAACATTTTAACACCATCGGCAAGTGGTTGTAGGATACCGAAGGGGCCAGCTCTATCCGGACCTAAACGATCCTGTAAATATGCAGCAACTTTACGCTCTGCATAAGTAGAATACATGGCAATAACTAAACTGATGCCGAAAATTACAGCTACCAGGATAAATTTTTCTATAACAAAAGCACTATCCATTAGTATTTAACTGTTTTATGTAGTTCAATTTCATTTGCAGCCTGTAAAGCCTCATTTGGCTGAATTACATGCAAAGGTTTTAATGTTTCGTAGTGGTTAGATGCAATTACTGAGGTATCATCAATGTGCGTCGGGCGTTCAATTACCCAATCAGCAGTTGCTTTTTTATCGAAGCGGCAGGTATTGCAAATAAAGTCTTCTACCTCGCCAAACTGATCTTTACGGGCAGTAACACGTAAAACATCTGCTCCTTTATACCAAAGTGTTACCTTACCACTACATTTTTCATGATCGCAATCGCGGTGCGCATCAACAGGTTTGGTAAACCAAACGCGGTTTTTAAAACGGAAAGTTTTATCGGTTAAAGCACCTACCGGGCAGACATCGATTACGTTTCCTGAAAAATCGTTATCAACCGCCTGCTGGATATAAGTAGAAATTTCTGAATGATCGCCACGGTTTAAGATACCGTGAACACGTTTATTGGTAATCTGATCTGCAGTAAAAACACAACGATAGCATAAAATGCAACGGTTCATATGCAACTGAATCTTATCGCCTATATCTATCCGTTCGAAAGTACGGCGCTCAAACTCATAACGTGTTTTTTGTAAACCATGCTCGTAACCTAAATTCTGCAAATCACATTCACCTGCCTGGTCACAAACCGGACAATCTAAAGGATGGTTAATCAATAAGATCTCTACCACACCTGCACGGGCTTCCAAAACTTCCGGCGAAGTAATGTTAAGTACCTCCATCCCATCCATTACCGTGGTTCGGCAGGAAGCCACCAATTTAGGCATGGGGCGGGGATCCTTTTCCGAACCTTTAGTCACCTTTACAATACAGGTACGGCATTTACCGCCACTGCCCTGTAATTTAGAATAATAGCACATGGCTGGCGGAACAATATCCCCCCCGATCTGCCTTGCAGCATTCAGAATGGTCGTTCCGTTATCAACCTCTACTGTTATCCCATCTATCGTAACCTTAACTTTTTCACTCATGGTTAATGATATTCTTTTTATTTCTTTATCTGCCTTGGTTCGTGTCTCCGCGAACCAATTCTATTTATATTATTTCTCTTTCGAGATTTTATAACCAATTTCTTTCCTTGGCTGTTGTTGCTGCTCTAGTAATTCATCAAAATATCTAAAGATCACTTCAATATTCTTATCCTGATTATCTATCTTTTTTTTTATCTTTTCTACTTCTAATCTTAAATTCAGATTCGAAGCTAACAATTCTCTAATCTGTGTAAATACCCTCACAATTTGGATATTTACTTCTACCGCTTTATCACTATTTAATACACTTGCCAGCATCACTGCACCGTGCTCTGTAAAAACATATGGTAAAGTTGAAGAGAATTTTAGTTTATTTAAATGTTCAAATTGCAAAATAACAGCGTCTTTTTCCTCTTTTGTAACCTGAAACATAAAATCCTCTGGAAAACGTTTTATATTTCTCTTTACTTGTTCATTTAATCTCTTTGTAGTTACTCCATAAAGTTCGGCCAAGTCGCTGTCAACCATAACTTTCTTACCTCTCATTTCAATTATTTTGTTAAGGATAATTTCAGCAGGTATCTTTACGGATAACTTTTCTTCGCTCATATTCGTATGTTACATCTCTCAAAGGTGGTCGCAAATTGCGACCGGCTCTAAAATCAAAGTAATTAAACAAACTTCTAAGGTCGCAAATTGCGACCTTAAGATCTTATTTCTCTTCCGCTACCGGAGCTTTTTCAATCGGTGTTGCATAATCGGCAATACCATAATTTTGGCTCTGACTTTTTACCGGTTCTTTAATGTGCCATTCAAATTCATCCCTGAAATGACGGATTGCACTGGCAACCGGCCAGGCTGCCGCATCGCCCAACGGACAAATGGTATTTCCCTCAATTTTGCGTTGGATATCCCACAATAAATCCACATCTTCCATAGTTCCATGGCCATGTTCGATTTTGTGCAATACTTTTTCCATCCATCCTGTACCTTCACGACAAGGAGAACACTGTCCACAACTTTCGTGATGATAAAAACGGGAGAAGTTCCAGGTATTCCGAACAATACACTGATCTTCATCAAAAGCGATAAAACCACCCGAACCTAGCATAGTCCCTGTTGCAAATCCACCTTCTGATAATGATTCGTAACTCATTAAACGAGGTTCACCGTTAGCTAATTTTAACGTGAGGTTAGCAGGCAAAACAGGTACGGAAGAACCACCTGCAACTGTTGCTTTAAGGCGTTTGCCATTGGCGATACCACCACAATATTCATCCGAATAAATAAATTCTTCTACGGGTAAACCTAATTCTATTTCATAAACACCTGGTTTTACCAAATTACCGGATGCTGATATTAATTTTGTACCTGTACTTCTACCGATACCAATTTTGGCATATTCATCGCCACCATCATTGATAATCGGCACTACTGCAGCAATAGATTCAACATTATTGACCACAGTAGGGCAACCATATAAACCTGCGATAGCCGGAAATGGTGGTTTAATGCGCGGGTTACCTCTTTTGCCTTCCAATGATTCTAACAAAGCAGTTTCTTCACCGCAAATGTAAGCACCACCACCCGGCTGAACGTATAATTCTAAATCATAACCGGTTCCTAAAATGTTTTTACCCAACCATCCGGCAGCTTTAGCTTCGGCAATTGCTTTTTCTAAAATACGGATCTGAGGCATCATCTCGCCACGTACATAGATGTAAGATGTATTGGCTCCCAATGCGAAACTTGATACAATCATCCCCTCAATTAATGCATGAGGAATATAAGTCATCAAATAACGGTCTTTAAAAGTTCCTGGCTCAGATTCGTCAGCATTGCATACCAAATAACGCGCAACACCTTCTGGTTTAGCCAAAAAGCTCCATTTCATCCCTGTAGGGAAACCCGCACCACCGCGACCGCGTAGACCTGACTTTTTAACCTCTTCTACAATCTCTTCTGGTGTTAAGGTTTTCAGGGCTTTTTCCACGGCACGGTACCCGCCTTTCTGGCGATAGACCTCAAGTGTGTTAATGCCTGGTACGTTTATATGCTCAAGTAACAGTTTTCGAGACATTTTTATTAGTCTATAGTCTGTAGTCCGTAGTCTATAGTCCTGAATCAAATCGACTCATGACTTAAGACTTTCGACTTAGGACTTATTTTTCAAATCTTCAATCAATTTATCTACACTTTCAGTAGTTAAGTTTTCATAGAAAGTATATTCCGGGCTAATCTGCAATACCGGTCCATAACCACAGGCGGCCAAACATTCAACTCCTCTAAAGCTGAATAAACCATCGGCGGTAACTTCACCTTCTTTCACCCCTAATTTGTTTTCCAGGTGACTTAATATTTTTTCCGCTCCCACCAGGCAACAAGGGCCGGTACGGCAAACCTCTAAGGCATATTTACCCTGTGGTTTTAAAAAGTACATGGTATAAAATGTAGCTACCTCGTAAACTTCAATCGGCTGAATGTTCAAATATTCAGCAACCTGATCCATGGCTGAAGTAGGTACCCACAGAAATTCAGCCTGTACCAAATGTAACAATGGCAATAAAGCTGATTTTTGTTTTCCTTCCGGATAACGGCTTTTTACTTCATCAAATTTGGCCAGCAATTCTGATGAAAACACTACAGGTGTTTGTTCTTCTACTTTAAGCATCTAATTCTCCTGCAATAATATTCATACTACTCATGTTGATAATAGCGTCAGACAATAACATGCCTTCGCTCATCGGTGCAAACATCTGGTAGTTTATAAAACTTGGTCTGCGGAAGTGTAAACGGTATGGTGTACGGCCTCCATCGTTAATCAGATAAAATCCCAATTCACCATTCCCACCTTCTACAGCGTGATAAACTTCTGCTTTTGGCGCATCAATCTCACCCATCACAATTTTAAAGTGATAGATTAATGCCTCCATATTGTTGTAAACTTCCTGTTTTGGAGGAAGGTAAAATTCAGGAACATTGGCATGGAAAATACCTTTTGGCTCTGTTTTTAACTTTACAACAGCTTGTTCGATAATGCGGACACTTTGCCACATCTCTTCGTTACGCACTAAATAACGGTCGTAAATATCACCACTTGTACCAACAGGTATATCAAAATCAAAATCCTGATAGGAAGAATACGGATCGCTTACACGCACATCATAATCTACTCCAGTTGCACGCAATAAAGGGCCAGTCCAGCTGTATTCTAAAGCAGTTTCTTTACTTACTTCTGCAACACCAGCCGTTCTGTCAATAAAAATACGGTTACGAGTTAACAGGTTTTCGAACTCCTTTAATGCTTTGGGAAATTCTTTTAAAAATTTATCGATTTTGGCAAAGGCGATATCATTGAAATCTCTTTCAAAACCACCTATACGTCCAATATTAGTGGTTAAACGCGCACCACACACTTCTTCAAAGATTTCGTAGATATGCTCACGGAACTGAAAAAGATATAAAAAAGTGGTGGTTGCTCCCGTATCCTGACCAATAATCGTATTACAGATAATATGATCGGCAATACGCGAAAGTTCCATAATGATTACCCGAAGATAATCTACACGTTTTGGTGTCTGAATATTTAACAACTTCTCCACCGTCATGTGCCAGCCCATGTTATTGATAGGCGAAGAACAATAGTTTAAACGGTCAGTGAGTGGTGTAATTTGATAAAACGGGCGATGCTCGGCAATCTTTTCGAAAGCACGGTGTATGTACCCAATAGTGGAAACGCCGCTTACAATACGTTCGCCGTCTAACTGCAGAACATTTTGAAAAACGCCGTGGGTTGCTGGGTGTGTGGGCCCTAAGTTTAGGGTTACCAGTTCACTTTGCGGATCGTTATCTGTAAATACCGGATGGTTATGATTCATAGTTTACCTTCCAAAAAATTCATCTTTTTTATCTACCCTGTTCGGATCTTCCAATGGATATTGTTTGAGCATGGGATGAACACCTAAATCATCCATGTTTAAAATACGGCGTAGATCGGGGTGACCTTCGAATTTAACCCCAAACAGATCATAAGTTTCACGCTCCATCCAATTGGCGCCTTTCCATATAGTGGTTGCCGTTGGGATGGTAGGGTTCTGCTCTGAAATAAATACTTTTATCCTGATCCTTAGTTTTTCAACCATGTTATGCAAGTGGTAAACTACTGCGATACCATGATCCTTACCAGGATAATGAACAGCTGTAATATCAGTCAGGAAATTAAATTTTAATTCCTCTTTAAGATGCGAAAGCACATTTACGATAACATCTTTGTAGGTTACAAAAGTTAACAGGCCATAAGGTTCAGAAACAGCAGTAACTTTTTCGCCAAACTTTTCAGTCAGCTTAACGTGTATTCCGTTATTTAATGTCGTTTCTTCCATTATTTAATGCCGTATTGACCTAAAAGTTCTTTATAATAATCGGAATTTCTTCTTCTGCCTGATTCGTTCTTCACTAAATCCTGAATACGCTGAAAACCATCCAAGATAGCTTCTGGTCTTGGCGGGCATCCCGGAACATAAACATCTACAGGAATTACCTCATCAATGCCTTGCAATACGGAATAAGTATCGAAAATACCACCACTACTTGCACAGGCGCCAACAGCCATTACCCAACGTGGCTCCGCCATCTGGATATAAACCTGCTTTAATACCGGGGCCATTTTTTTTGCGATGGTACCCATTACCATCAAAACATCTGCCTGGCGGGGAGAAAAGCTTAAACGCTCTGCACCAAAACGACCCAAATCATAGTGAGAACCCATGGTCGCCATAAACTCAATCCCACAACAAGAAGTTGCGAAAGGTAAAGGCCATAATGAATTTGACCGTGCCAAACCAATCACCTTGTCAAGCGAAGTGGCAAAATAGCCAGGTCCTTCGGTTCCTGGAGGCGCATCAACTATATTAATTTCACTCATGTTTGTAAACAAAAAATGCTCATCCCTTTAAAGAATGAGCAACAAATTTACAATATTTTAAAGGCAAAAAAGCGAGCTTTACTTGATTTAGAACCTTTCTAAATAAAAAAACCGCCATGAGTTAGTGTAAAGCATACACGTCTCAGTTTATAGTTGTCAGTTTACAGTTACTGATTTGAAAACACCAGATAAACAACCGCCAATTGCAAACTGATAACGGCAAATTGATAACTGCGAACTGACTAGTTCCAGTCTAAAACTTTCTTCTTGATAACGTAAATGAAACCGAGTAATAAAGTACCCATGAAAATGAACATTTCAATCATTCCATTCATTTGTAATGCACGGAAATTAACTGCCCAGGGATACATAAAGATCACCTCTACATCAAATAACACAAAGAGTATGGCTACTACGAAATATTTGATAGAGAAGGGCTGGCGTGCATTACCTATTGATTTTACTCCGGCTTCAAAAGTCTCCAGCTTATCGCTGGTCTTGCGTTTTGGTCCTAAAAAGTGGGTAGCAACCAAGGTAGTTACCACAAAACCTAAAGCAACAATTACCTGAAATATAATTGGTAAAAAATCTATAGCCGAACTTTGCGCTTGCATAATTTTAATTTTTGTGATGCAAAAGTAAAAGAAAAAGGCAGAGTAACCAAACTCTGCCTTTTCTAAATTATTTAACTTTTAAATTATTTGCCTTTACCTTTAGCTTTTGAAGCCGCAGCAGGTGATTGCAATTCTTTAAGCTTTGCTGATGCAAAAGGGCCCTGTGGATCCAGCGCTATACTTTTGTTTAAAAAGTCGATAGCTTTCGCTTTATCCTTATCGGCATAATATGCTCCGAGATAGTCATAAGCTTCAACCAGGTTTGTTTTATTAGCTGCTTGTTCTTCTGGTTTAACCAAGCTAATATATTTTTCGAAATATGGAATTGAAGCATATTTTGGGTTCGCTTTATCTTCTAAAAGATTGGCAATCCTTGCTCTTGTAAAATAACCTAATGCAAAATCAGGAGAAACCTTATTAAGGTGGCTCAATGCTGAGTCTGCCTCAACTAAAGCCGCAGTATTCAAAGGTTTTTTCTCTCTTTGGGCAAAATATCCCTCCAAAAACCTGGTTTGACCGATATAATAGTAATTGGTTAACGAACCTTTACCGTTTGGATTATATTTAGTCGCCAAAGTGTAAATTTCTGCCGCTTTGCCATATTTCTTCGCTTTGTACAAGGCTAAACCAGCCTCAGCTAAGGCATCAGCGTTTGTTGAATCGATTTTAGCTGCTTCAATAATATTAATTACACCTAAACTATCCTGGCCAGCTTTTAACTGCGCTTTACCTAAATAAAGGTAATCGTTACCTAAAATTTTAGATTTATCTTTCTCTTTAGCAAAAAACTCTGTCAAGCTGGTTAATGCCTGAGGGTAGTTACCATTCTCATAAGCTGCCCAACCTTTCATCCTGGCAACAACATTACCTTTAGGGTCATTTGCGGGAACCTGTAAAGAAGAAGCAACTTGCTCTAAGGCTTTATAATCTTTCGCATAAAACAAGAACTGCGCATAACGTAACTGAGATTCTAAAGATTTATCGGTTAAATCCATGTATTTTTTGTAATTCTCAATTGCTTTTGCTGCTTTTTCTTTATCAACACCAAAGCTACTCCACTGTAAGTATAATTCACCTAACTCACGGTAGGCAGGACCATAATTTGGATCAGCTGCAATTACATCTTGTAATTCTTTCTCTCCTTCCGGAAAAGCCCTCGATTCTTTAAACATTTTACCGATCTGCGTTTTAGCTCTTCTGTTGTTCGGATCAACATCATTTACACGCATGTATGGCCCCAATGCTTCAGAGTTTTTCTTTTGCAAAGCATACGCATCACCCTGCGCCAGGAATACCTCGGCATCTTTATCTTTCGAATCCAGCTCATCAGCTTTGGTAATATTGGCTAAAGCATTGGTAAAGTCAGGTTTTGACACATCATCACTTGGTTTATCCTGTGCTAAATAAGCTTTACCGATATACAAATAAGTTTTGTAATCTTTAGGAGCTAATGCTACAGCTTTATCAAAATTAGTCTTTGCAGAGGTTGGATCATTGGATAATATATCCGCTTCGCCAAGGCCAATTAAGTTCAAGTTATTTTTAGGATCAGCTGTAAGCCCTTTAGTAAATACAGCTCTGGCAGAGTCGATATAACCGGTTTTTAAGTAAACCAAACCAAGATTGTAATAATTATCACCTTCTGAAGCCTTTGAGTTCACCAATGATTTAAGCATTGATGATGCTTTTTGATACTGCTCCGCGTCGATGGCTTTTTTCGCGTCATTTAAATCTTGAGCAAAAACTGCAGAACCCATCAACACCAAACCTACATTTAAGGTTATTGCTTTCTTTAAAATTTTCATCGGATATCCTGTTTTTTTATTTAATAAAAATGAAGTGTCTCTTTAGATTTACTTCGTGGTTCAATTTATAATTTTTAATTTAATTTCCTTTGGTCAGGTTAATTTGTCTCGGCATCAATTTATGTGGACCAAGTCCAGATTTAAGTACGATCAATTGCCCCCGCTGACTTCTTAACCATGTTGCAAATCCTGTGCCTAAACCATCTCTTCCCTCGCAATCAATAATATTTATATTTCTTAGGAAAGGATAGACACCATTAATCAGGTTATCCTGAGTTGGTTTATAGAACTGATCGTCTCCTACCTTACCTTTCACATTCTTCACCCCCAACATCTTTACCTGAGAAAGGTATTTGCTCATTTCTGCGTCTTTGTCCGTGATCCAATTCACGCCCAAAATACCAATAAAATTTTTATCTTCTGCAATAAATTTAATTACTTCTTTGCTAGAATTTTTTGAGTAAACACCTGTAGCGGGAAATTGGCTGATATGAGCCAACTCTTTAAAATACTGAAAGGTACTTGAATAAGCGTTATCAAAAACCAATTTTTTGTCCGATTTCTTCTCCTGTAAGATGTCAATTACTTCTTTAACGGTAATTGTACTGTCAATATTGCCTTTATTGGTTATTAAAGCGATTCCATCAATGGCAAAACGTGAAGTATTGATTTTAATATGACGTTGATTGTAATATTTTTCTTCTGCTTTGGTTAATAATCTGGGTAAAACAATTACCCTTACGCTATCATTCAGGAATGCAGGCAATAATTTTTCTTCCGGTTTAACTGTAGCCTGAAATTTGGCATCCGGATAATCTAAACTGAAGATATCGATCTGATTTTGAACAATCGGCCCAACACTTTCATCAACCAATATTTTTAATGTGCCACTTGTTCTGGTTTCTTTAACCACAACTGCTTTATTCCTGCGTTTGCAGGATAGGAATAAAGCCAGTACACAAAATATTAAAAGGATTTTTTTCATTAAATGATTAATCGCGCCTACCTAGGCTTAAAAGTCGTACAAAAGCATAAATAATGAGGAAGATACCAATTGTAATACGCCCCCATTCCGGAATAGCACTTAACCGAAGTGCAATAGGTTTATAAAATATAAATGCGACACCCAGTATCACATAAAAGATGAACATGATTAGCCCTAAAATGAGCAAAAACCGCTGTTTAGGCGATTTTTGCTTAAAGATATCGAAATTTAACATTTACGATTAGTTCAATGTAAAGTTAACGTTGATGTTATATTTTACCCTTACCGGCTTACCATTCTGGATACCTGGGTTCCAGCGCGGACTCGCTTTCAATACGCGGATGGCCTCCTCATCAGTTCCGCTACCCAAACCACGGGTAACTGTGATATCAGTTAGTTTACCATCTTTTTCCACAACGAAAGATAAAAATACTTTACCCTGAACGTTGTTTTCTTGCGCCATTGGAGGGTATTTTATTGCTCTACCCAGGTAGGCATAAAATTTAGAGATACCTCCCGGAAATTCTGGCTGTTTCTCGATACTCACAAAGTCATAAACTTTATTGTCATCAACCGCAACAGCAGCTTCTCTTTTTGGTCCTTCACCTACCGGCTCGTTGATCACGATATCGGCAGTCGGATCGCCTTTGATATCTCTCTGACCTGGATCAGCTTCCTTCAACTTTTCAACTGTAGGTGGTTCATCACGAACCTCAATATCAGGTTTTACAATTGGAGGTGGCATTTTCACCTGGTCAACCTTTGGTGGCGGTGGCTCTACCGGTGGCGGTGGAGGTGTTTCCGGGTTTACCGGTGGTGGTGGAGCTAAAATCACTTCCTGTGCTTTTACCTGTTCTTCCGGCTGATCCATGGAGCCCTTAATCAGGCTATAGATCTTTGGAGAGAAAAATAAAATAAGGAAGATAATAGATCCAATAATTAAGGCTCTTGTAGTGTTAGCACCATTGGTTTTACGCAATTGGTACGCACCATAGCTTTTGTTTTTATCTTCAAAAACCACTTCAAGCCATTCTTTTCTGAATATATCTAACTTCGACATAAAATTGGTTTTATTTGATTATAAAATTCCTTGCTCTTTCATGAACTGTTTCTCAATAGGCATGATATTATCATCATCGATCTGACGAACTTTTACCTTGAGGATTTCCAACTCATCCATAATATCAACAAAGTTCTGAAAGGTAGAACCCGATGTTGGTTTTACCAGGACAACGAAGTCGCCTGCAACACCAGAAGCATCAGCTACTTTTCTGTTTTTAACAATAGCATCTTCGATCTGTGAAGCTGATTCGATTGTTGGTGCGCTTTCTCCAGCTACTCCCATGTACCATGCTACCTTATTGTTTTTACCCAATAAAATGGTCATCGTTTTACTTGCTTTCAGCTCTAATCTATTTTCAGGTAACTTCTCGTTTTTATCCGGCTTTGCAATATCCATCGCTTGGGGCGTAGAGATTACTGTTGTTAAGATAAAGAAAGTTACCAAAAGAAACATTAGATCCACCATTGGGGTCATATCAACCCTTGGCGTGGCTTTCTTCCCGCCCGTGTTTAATTCTGCCATTTCTTATTTCTTCTTTTTAGCTTCAGAGTTAGTTACCAACAAAAATTTGTTTACACTCTGTTTCTGAAGTACATCAATAACCTTTTTCACAACCGGATACTCTTCTTTAGCATCACCTTTGATACTGATCCGCATATCCTGATTGTTGATCTCTTTTGTAGCCTTACGTGCGTTCAGCACCCAAGCATTCAGTTGGTTGTCGGTTGAATCAGTAGGGATACCTGGCTGAATACCTGGTTTCATACGATCGCCCGCATTCATCGCAATTAACTGCTTCAAGCTTTGAATAGGAACACCGAAACTTCCGATTCCTGAGAATCTAACTGTTTCTTCTGGTGTGAATTTCACGCCATATTGCTCACCCATCAACTGCAATGTTTTTTCTCTCACTTTCGGTCCTGCTACTTCAAAGAAAACTTTTCCCTGGCCAATGGTTAATATTGCATTGTTTTCTACCGGCACCTTAAACTCATATGTAGATGAAGGGGTAGAAACAGCTAGGGGTTCTGGTTGTCTTGCCGTAGCAGTTAAAATGAAGAACGTCAGTAACAATGCCGCCACATCGCACATTGCGGTCATGTCTGTTACTGTACTTGTCCTTTTTACTTTAATTCTAGGCATAATTTTTTTTACTAGTTTTAATAATGATGATCTTTTTTCCGGTTTTCCATAAAGCCGGTAAAAATTTTTTCAAAATTCTTATTTATGCGAACTAGCGTATGTTTGAACGATGCTGAAACCAGCCTCATCGATTGCGTAAGTTAACTTATCAATTTTAGATGTTAAGATGTTGTACATGATGATCGCCAAAGTTGATACCGAGATACCTGTCATGGTATTGATCAAAGCCTCAGAGATACCTACCGCTAATGCTGCCTGATCCGGAGCGCCAGAGTTAGCTAAACCGGCGAATGCACGGATCATACCTGTTACCGTACCCAATAAACCGATCAAAGTACCGATTGATACCAAAGTAGCAATGATAGTTAAGTTTTGCTCTAACATTGGCATTTCTAAAGCAGTAGCTTCTTCAACTTCTTTTTGGATGGCAACGATAGATTGCTCAACATCCATATTAGTATCCGCTTCAACTTCGCTATATTTTTTCAAACCAGATTTAATTACGTTAGCAACTGAACCTTGTTGTTTATCACATTCAGCTTTAGCTGCTTCGATATTACCTGCGTTTAATAAACCTTTTACTTTAATGATGAAAGAATCTAAGCTTGATTTACCACTAGCTTTACCAATAACAATTAAACGCTCGATAGAGAAAACGATTGTAGTTAATAATAAACCGATCAAAACGGCAACAATAGGACCTCCTTTGTAAGCTGTACCTGGATAGTTGTTTGGTAATGGTAAGTTTTCGTTGTTGTTATCGATGAAGTTCGACGGATCTCCCAATACATATTTCCAAATCACGAATCCGATAATGATACAAATAGGAATAACTAATGTTGCGAAAACATTTGAAGCACTAGAAGAGCTCTCTTTTTTAACAGTTGCTGGTTTTGGTGCGTTTGCCATTTTTTTTTGAATTTTTAGTTTTAGTTCTTGTTTTTAATTTTAGCTGTTTGTTCTTTTTGTACTACACTCAACGTTTCATATCCGAAATTGTTGCGAAAAACAAATTTATAAATTGATTTTAAATTACAAATTAATAAATCAATCAGCAATTAAATCGTTACTTAGAATTTTGTTCCGGTAATCACTACGGGTGTATAACAAAAAAATTGCCCCAGCCGAGGCAATTCTTTCACAATAAAAACTAAAAAAAAATCGAATTGCAAATTTTTCGTTCAAAAAATGCATTTTAAAGCACATTTAACATAATTTTAACGCCGTGTGTCTGCTTTTTGGCACTTTTGTCAGTTCAAATTGCCTGAAATTCTCCGTAAAAGCATTGGAGAGTTCATAGGCTTTTAAAAAGTATTCTTCCTGGTTGTTCCATGTTTTCGCAGGATCTAAAATTTCGTCTGGCACCCCGGGACAGCTTAATGGCATCATCAATTTAAACACGTGGTGCTGCTTATATCTATTGTGATCTAAACCGCCATTTAAGGCTGCAGCAATCATTGCTCTGGTGTAGTTCAGTTTCATCCTTTTACCCACACCGTAAGGCCCTCCACTCCAACCGGTATTCACTAGCCACACATTTACCTGGTGTTGCCCCATCTTTTTGCCTAATAACGCGGCATATTTTGACGGATGCAGCGGTAAAAAGGCCTTACCAAAGCAAGCGGAAAAAGTTAATTGTGGCTCTGTTACCCCAGTTTCGGTTCCGGCAACCTTTGCGGTATAACCGCTCATGAAGTGAAACATGGCCTGCTCTACATTTAACTTTGAAATGGGAGGCAAAACGCCAAACGCATCTGCAGTTAAGAAAAAAATATTTTTGGGAATGGCTCCTATTGAGGGTAAGATCGCATTGTCAATGTAATCTATCGGATAGGCTACACGGGTATTCTCCGTTTTACTGATGTTACGATAATCAACCTCCTGTGTACCCGGAAAAAAATTAACATTCTCCAATAATGCCCCAAATCTGACTGCTCTAAATATCTGGGGTTCTTTCTCTTCGGTTAAATCCACACATTTGGCATAGCAACCGCCTTCAAAGTTAAATACCGAATCTTCGCCCCAACCATGTTCATCATCGCCAATCAGCTCTCTTTCGGGATCGGCGGAAAGCGTGGTTTTTCCTGTTCCCGATAAACCGAAGAATATAGCTGTATCGCCATTTTTACCCCTATTGGCCGAGCAGTGCATGGATAAGGTATTATGATATACGGGTAAAATAAAATTTAGGACAGAAAAAATTCCTTTTTTTATTTCACCTGTATAACCGGTTCCGCCAATCAAAATCATTTTTTTGGTAAAATTGATGATGGAAAAATTTTCCTGCCTGGTTCCATCTAGTGCCGGATCGGCAAAGAAGCCTGGTGCCGCAAGGATGGTCCACGCTGGTGTTACCTCTAAATGATCTTCATCCGGACGAATAAACAAATGATGGGCAAAAAGATTCTGATAAGCTGTTTCGGTAATTACCCTAATGGATATGGAATATTCCGTATGGGCACAGGCAGAAGAATCACGGACATAGATTTTCTTGTCTTTAAGGTAATTGGTTAGCTTATAAAATAACTGATCGAATTTTTCAGGAGAAATTTTGATGTTAACATCGCCCCACCACACCTGATCTTCGGTGATGTCGTCGCATACAATAAAACGATCTTTAGGAGAACGCCCGGTAAACTTTCCGGTATCAACCGCAAGTGCTCCTGAAGTGGCCAACGTACCTTCTTTATTTAATAAGGCCTCATCAATTAACTCCGCTGGAGATAATTGGTACTTTACAGCAATAATATCACCGAGATTCAAATAGCTTAAATCTGGCGTTTGCAGTTTCTTTTTGCTCATAACAATAAGTTAGTTAGTGAGGCAAAGGTAAAGACTTATTACATACAAAAACGAGTTTTAAAACGTATTTTTTACATATTGTAGCAAATACACTATGATTTAATCATCTGATTTAAAACTAATTAACACATATTTTTAAACCTTAAAAAAATTAAAAATATACACTAAGTAAAATCTGATAAAAGGTTTTAGTACGTTTAAGTTTTCATGGTTATACACACTTATCATGAGTTGAAGAACTTATGCTTTTTCGATTCAACATCAATTGATCACCTAAACTACGAACGACTCCGAAAAAATCGGAGCAGACGCTCCGAAGGAGAAAACAATCAACGCTGTAAAGGCAAGCCGCTTAAATAGCAGCACCAGCCCGCATGAACTAAACCTGATAAAAGCGGCAGCTCCCAATTGCAAAAACAATAAAACAGCACTGACATCGGGACTATAGCGGTAAGCAGGGCTGCCCTATCCAAAAAGCTGCTGAAGCATCTTTTCAAAAAAACACAAATCAAACCTGCTCGTCCTGCAGGCACTGTTCATAGTGGAATGATTTGGTTTCAGGTTCAAAAAATACAGCTATTTCATTTGCTTAAACGTTTTAATAGCAATTTGGAAATAAAAATCAAAAAACATTTGCATTTTAAAAAAATAATCTTCTACTTTACGGTGTACAAAGTACACAAAGACAAGATGAATTTTAATACTTCAATTATTACAACGATTATTATTACCACCGGTATAAACCAGCGGGGCTAATTTGTTATAAATTGAAAAAACATAAAACACAGAAAGCGTCCCGATGAAGATCGGGACGCTTTTTTTTTAACCCATGCTGAATGAACCTGCACAAACGGGCATTTCAAACCAAAGTTGAATGCAGCAACAGACAGTTAAACCTCATATAAACAATGAAAGTACTCAAATTCGGCGGCACATCCGTAGGTTCGGCCGAGAACATTAAAACGCTTTTACTCCTGGTTGGCGAAGAAAAACAGAAAAATAGTCCGGTAGTTGTATTATCGGCAATGAGTGGTGTAACCAATTTGCTTACCGACATGGCCGAAATGGCTGAACGGGGTGAAGATTATAACGCACATTTAAAGGAAATTGAGGCCAGACACTTTGCTGTCATCCGTGCGCTTTTGCCTGCGGCAGCACAAAACCCTGTGTTTACCCGCTTAAAAATCTTTTTTAACGAGTTAGACGACCTGCTACAGGCCGTAAACAATCTGCGTGAATTAAGTTTACAGACAAAAGATCAGATTTTGAGTTATGGCGAACGCTGTTCTACCTTTATGATCAGCCATATTGCTTCGCAAAACATTGGTGATGCGCTTTATGTGAATGGATCTGACCTGATCAAAACCGACAGCAATTTTGGACAAGCTAAGGTTGATACTGAACTGACCGAGCTACTGATCAACAATTTTTATCAGGAAAATAAAGATAAGGTACTTTTTGTAACTGGTTTTATCGCCAGCAATGCCACCGGCAGAGTGACTACCCTGGGCCGTGGTGGTTCTGATTATACCGCGGCGGTTTGGGGTGCGGCATTAAATGCCGAAGAAATAGAAATATGGACGGATGTAAACGGCATGATGACCGCCGATCCGCGTATGGTGAAGAAAGCCTTCTCCCTGCCTGAACTGAGCTATACCGAAGCAATGGAACTGAGTTATTTCGGGGCGAAAGTGATTTACCCGCCAACCATGATACCTGCTTTCATGAAAAAGATTCCGATTGTGATTAAAAACACTTTCGAGCCTGATTTCGCGGGCACCTATATCAAAAGCGATGTAAAAACATCAAATTTGCCCATCAAAGGAATTTCTTCTATTGATCATATCAGTATTATCAACCTTACCGGAAGTGGTATGGTGGGTAAAGCAGGCTTTAGCGGAAGGTTATTCTCACTGCTTTCGCGCGAACAGATCAATGTGGTATTAATTACACAATCTTCATCAGAACACAGCATTACTTTCGCTGTAAAACCAACAGATGCTTCACAGGCCATTTGGTTAATCAAAAAAGAATTCGAGCTGGAACTGGATGCTAAAAAACTGGAACTGCCGGAAGTTGAAAATAACCTTGCCGTTTTGGCCATTGTTGGCGAAAACATGAAACGCACTCCAGGCATGAGCGGACGTTTGTTCAGCGCATTAGGCCGTAATGGTATCAACGTAAGAGCAATCGCCCAAGGTTCTTCAGAATACAACATCTCGGTAATTATCAGTGCAGCTGATTTATCAAAAGCCGTAAATGCAGTGCATGATGCTTTTTTTACTGACCTGAAAAGAACATTGAACGTTTTCTGTTTGGGCACCGGAAACATCGGCAAAACTTTATTTAAACAGTTAAGAGAGCAGATGCCTTTTCTCGCAGCCAATAACGATCTCCAGGTGAAAGTAACAGGTATCAGTAATACACGTAAAATGATCTTCAATGCCGACGGACTTTCTTTAGAAAATTGGGAAACAGAATTGAATACCGATGGTGAACAAGCAGATTTAGCCGGCTTTGTTGCCAAAATGAAAGCTTTAAACTTACCCAACTGTGTTTTCGTAGATAATACGGCCGCCGAACAGCCAATCGAATTTTATCAGGGTATATTCGAAAGCAGTATTTCGGTGGTAACCTGTAATAAAAAGGGAAACTCAGCTGATTATGCACAGTACAAATCATTCAAAGATACTGCCCGTAAATTTGGTGTTGATTTTTATTACGAAACCAATGTTGGCGCGGGCTTACCAATTATCCGCACCCTGCGCGAGCTGATGATGAGTGGCGATAAGGTAGCACGGATTGAAGCCATTTTATCAGGAACGATTTCTTATATCTTCAATAACTTTAAAGGCGATGCCGGCTTTTACGAAACAGTAAAAGAAGCACAGGAATTGGGCTATACTGAACCTGATCCCCGCGACGACTTAAATGGAAAAGATTTTATGCGTAAGATGCTGATCCTCGCCCGAGATGCTGGTTATCCTTTGGAAGCCAGTGATGTGAAAATCGACAATATTTTACCTGATGCCTGCTTAAATGCAGCATCTGTTGAAGATTTTTATTCAGAATTACAAGCCAACACTGCTTACTTCGAAAATTTAAAAAATACGGCAGCCAGTGAGGGAAAAGTTTTACGTTACATCGGCAAACTGGAAAACGGTCAGGTAGGAATCAGCCTGCAAATGGTGGATGACAATCACCCTTTTTATATGCTATCGGGCAGTGACAACATCATCTCTTTCACTACAGACCGCTACAAAACCCGCCCGTTGGTGGTAAAAGGACCAGGTGCCGGTGCTGAAGTTACGGCTGCCGGAGTTTTTGCCGATATTATCAATGTAGGTACCTTAAACAAATAGCTAGCCAATTAAAATAATGAAAAATAGTATAAAAGTTTTCGCTCCGGCAACCGTTGCAAACGTAGTTTGTGGTTTCGATGTGTTGGGTTTCGCCGTAAACGAGCCTGGCGACGAAGTTGAAATGCGATTTACCGATACACCGGGTGTGGTAATCAAAAGAATTACCGGCGATGATGGCCGTTTACCTTTAGATGCAGAAAAAAATACCGTAAGCGCCAGTGTTCAGCATTATTTAAAACACATCAACCGGTTAGATGTAGGCGTAGAAATTGAACTGCATAAAAAAATGCCTATTGGCAGTGGCTTAGGTTCAAGTTCTGCCAGTACCGTTGCCGGTTTATTTGCCATTAACAAATTGATGGGCGATTTATTAACCGCTAAGGAACTGGTTCCTTTCGCCATGAAAGGCGAAGAACTGGCCTGCGGTTATGGCCATGCTGACAATGTTGCACCGGCTTTGCTAGGTGGTTTTGTACTGGTGAGAAGTTATGAACCCTTGGATGTAATCTCACTACCCACTCCTGCAGGCATGTACGCTGCAATTGTTTATCCGGAAGTTGATGTACCCACCAAAGATGCCCGCCAGATGATTCGCAGTAAGGTGGCCTTAAAAGATGCAGTTAAGCAATGGGGGAATGTTGCAGGTTTGGTAAGCGGACTATTCATGAATGATTTCGACCTGATTGGAAGAAGCATGCAAGATGTTCTGGTAGAACCAACCCGTTCAATCCTGATTCCCGGTTTTGAAGAAATGAGAAAACTGGCAACAGAGAACGGTGCGATTGGATTTGGGATTTCAGGTTCCGGGCCATCGGTTTTCGCTTTAACCAAAGACGAAGAAACGGCCAGAAAAATTACCAAATCGCAACAACAACATTTACACAAAATAAATATTAACAGCAAAGCTTTTGTTTCTCCGGTGAATGCCGAAGGACCTAGCGTAATGTAAATAAGGTATAAGGCAAAAGGTTTAAGGCGTATGGAATATAAATTCAACGTTTTAACCCTAAACCTTCCACCCTAAACCCTACACCCTAAAATGAAACTATACTCAACTAACAATAAAGATTTACGTGTTTCTTTTAAAGAAGCCGTTTTTAACAGCATGCCGCAGGATAAGGGCTTATACATGCCTGTTGAAATACCACAGCTTGATACCGAATTCATTCAAAATATTGAGCAGTATTCTTTACCTGAAATTGCTTACAAAGTCGCTTCAACGCTATTAAAAGAAGAAATTCCGGCTGAAGATCTAAAAGCATTGATTAACGATGCCATAAATTTTGATGCGCCGGCTGTTCAATTAGATGGTAAAACATTTGTTTTGGAACTCTTCCATGGCCCATCTTTGGCTTTTAAGGATTTTGGCGCCCGTTTTATGAGCCGCGTAATGTCTTATTTCTTAAAAGATGGCGAACAGCTCCTGGATGTTTTGGTTGCAACCTCAGGAGATACGGGCGGCGCGGTAGCTTTAGGTTTTTTAGGCGTACCCAATACCAGGGTAACGATACTTTATCCGGAAGGAAAAGTAAGCCCGATACAGGAACTGCAGTTGACCACTAATGGTGAAAATATCAGGGCTATCGAGGTAAAGGGAACATTTGATGATTGCCAGGCTTTGGTTAAACAGGCTTTTGCGGATGATGAACTGAACGCAAAATTCAGGTTAACTTCCGCAAATTCAATCAATATCTCCCGATTGATTCCACAAACATTTTATTATTTTAACACTTATGCGCAGCTTAAAAAGCAAGGATTTAAGGATGTGATATTTTCTGTTCCAAGTGGAAATTTCGGAAACATTGGCGCAGGTTTATTGGCTTACAAATTGGGATTACCGGTTAAACAATTTATAGCGGCTACCAATGTTAATGATACGGTGCCACGCTTCTTAGAAAGTGGCATTTATGAAACCAGGCCTTCAACGCAAACCTATTCGAATGCCATGGATGTTGGTGCACCAAGCAATTGGGTCCGCATTATGGATTTATTTGATCAGGATGTAGAAGCGCTTAAAAAAGTGGTTACTTCTTACCGTTTTACGGATGATGAAACACTTGAGGGTATTAAAGAAATAGACAGCAAATTACATTACGTAGCTTGCCCACATACCGCGATAGCTTACCTGGCCATTGAAAAATACAGAAATGAAAACCCTGCAGATAGCAGTGCCGCTGTTTTCTTATCCACTGCACATGCCTGTAAATTCCCTGATATTTTTCCGTCGGAAATTGCTGCTAAAATCGAAATCCCAGCGCAGGTAAAAACTTTGGAAAGCAAACCTAAACATGCTGATCAGTTGGATGTGGGTTTTGAAGGATTTAAAGAATATTTGCTTAAAGGGTAATAATTAGATTGATCGTCATTTCGAGCGGAGTGCAACGAAGTCGAGAAATCTGTCTAGAGATAGATCTCTCCGTTCCGCTACGCTACAGTCGAGATGACGATTTATAAAAATGCAAAT
Source organism: uncultured Pedobacter sp. (assembly GCF_913776295.1). GTDB lineage: Bacteria > Bacteroidota > Bacteroidia > Sphingobacteriales > Sphingobacteriaceae > Pedobacter. The sequence continues at coordinate 52,479 of NZ_CAJYOJ010000053.1, read as the reverse complement.
CCATTCCAACTTCTGACCTATCTCTAAAGTTAGCCGGGATTTGTAATCCTTAATCAAAAAAGTCATACAACACAAAGGTCCGGATTGCAAATCCGGACCAGCTTAAATATTTTAAGGACGTTTCGACATGCTCAACATGGACAAATTAGAGGTAAAATACAAAATATGATATAACCTCTTCTGGGAAATATATTTAATTAACAGAAGCGAAAGCTGTAGAAGTAATGCTCACGTTATTAAATGTCGCGCTTCCCGAGCTGGTGGTAATCGCTTGTCCATTAAATCTAAAAGTGCGTGAGCCCGGCGCTGAAGTATAAATGATAACCGTATAGGTGCCGGCGGTTAATGGACCATATGAACTTCCACCGGGGCCAAAATAAGCACTCACTGGCGTAGGTCCGTACAGGTAAATAGAACCGTTATCAGTAGTTCCATTACTTAAATTCAAACCAATGCTAAAAAACTTCCTGGCGCTAATTTCAGCCCGGGTATTTTGCAAAGGTAATACAGCCAGCGCTGTACAAAACAGGAATAATTGAATAAGCTTTCTCATAAGAATTGTTTTTAGTGTAGATTTATATTGGTTAATAATATAAAAATAACAAATAAAGCATTAAGTAGGATGACATTTGTAAAAATAAATAGTCATACCAATATGTTCATTAATACAATCCAATCCCGACCAGACTTATTTTTTTTGGGAACTAGCTTAAACCAAATTACAATTCTCCATAGGTCCGGATTACAAATCCGGGAACAACACATGGAATAGCTGAAGTTAGTCGGGATTTGCAATCCCGACTTTTGGACTTAGGATTTATAATCCTTATTCTTAGTGAAATTCATAAAATATGGCTTTCAAATATGCTGTTACCGATCGAAATGATATTTACTTCATTACTACAACGGTAGTGGGATGGATTGATGCGTCTACAAGAAAAGAACTGGCCGAAGTTATCATCGAGAGTCTTCGATATTGCCAATCAGAAAAAGGATTAGTTATTTATGCATGGTGTTTAATGCCAAGCCATTTACATATGATTGTTAGTGCAAAAGAAAATTACAAACTTTCGGACATTATCAGGGACTTTAAAAAATTCACTTCTAAAAAGATCATCAAAACGATTGGAGAAATCAATGAAAGTAGAGAATGGCTCTTAGATAAGTTTTCGTTTGCGGCGCGGATCAATATGAAAAACAAGGAATATAAATTTTGGCAAGATGGCTTCCATCCCATTGCTTTATATTCAAACGAATTTAAAGATCAAAAATTAGATTATATCCATCATAATCCTATTGAATCAGGAATTGTTTCTGAAGCGGAACATTATAATTATAGCTCTGCTATAAACTACGCTGGTGGTTTAGGCCTGTTGGAAGTTGTTTATTTATGATGAGGAGTTATGAACCAGATTATAAATCTGGAGAACTATAAACCCGGATTACAAAATCCGGACTAACGTCAGAAGCTGTTTATTTATGATTGAGAGCCTATAACCAGATTGTAAATCTGGAGCATTATAGGTCTGGATTGCAAATCCAGAACAACCCAAAATTGTTCATTTATGATTAGCTATTCGTACAAGATTTTGAATCTGAAAAAATATTGGCCCAGATTACAAATCAGGACCGACTTAAAGTTGTTTATTTATGATCGGATATTAATTAACCAGATTACAAATCTGGAATACAATCGGTCCGGATTACAAATCCGGACCAACTTAACAATTACTACTTAGCGCCTTGCGATTTCAGCATTTTTAGCTCATGCCTCAGTGCTTCGATCTGTTGCTGTTGCTCTTTTATGCTCGCTACCAAAAGCGGAACTAAGTTCTCATAATCCACCTTGGTAATGGTAGCACTTTTAAAAGCATTCTTCCCGGCACTATAATCTTTGGATTGTACCGAAACAATACCGGGAATTGCTGCTTTTGCATCAGCACCTACAAAACCATATTGCGGCCTGGCTGATAACTTTAACTTTTCAGCCCAGACTTTATCATAATTAAAACTTACGGGCTCCAATTTAGTAACCTGGCTTAAAGCATTCTCTACAGGTTTTACATTATTTTGCACCACTTCCTGTGCACTGATTTTAAAAGAGGCAGCGATCAAAAGCACTGCGAATGAAATTGCTCGTTTCATATCTATTAAGTATTTGAATTTTTGAAATAGAGAATTGGTTCTGTTTGTTTGAAAACAGGAAGTAAATTTAAAGAGATGTATTAAACGGATGGCGGCGGCGTTAAAACCTCTGGAAAGTATGCCAGTTGGAAAGTACGATCAGGTATGATCACCTTTTTTGTTGGCTGAAATGGGAAGTATAAGCTGGCATTAAATAAGACTCCATGCACTACAAATTCGCTTTCTGTCTTCTTTTCTTCCTTCTCAGCCGCATCATCATTTGTAGATGAAAGCTCAACATTCTGGACATAATAGCTTAAATACGAAACCACATGACTCACTTTTAATAAAAAAGCAAGTGTAATGCAGGCAATCAATATATATTTAAGACCATCAGATTTCATTGCTACAAATATAATTGCTATCCTACTAAAACAATAATTTAAGCTTAATGTTCTGTAAGAATTTGAGATATTGATGATGGTTTGTATACGACCCCGCAGATTTTTGAAACCTGCGGGTTATTTTTGCTAAAAAATATCTTTCGCAATTTGCTTGGTCTGCTCGGGGCGGCCCATGGTATAAAAATGTAACACTGGCGCACCAAAATCAATCAGTTCTTTGCATTGTTTAATCATGGCTTCCGTACCGATTTCTTTTGCTTCATTGTTATTTTTCGCATGCGATAATGCATCTGTTAATTCATCAGGTAAATCAATATGAAATATTTTGGGCAATACGTTTAATTGTGATAAGGTACTGATGGGTTTCAAGCCTGGTATAATTGGAATATTGATATCATTTTCCCTACATTTCTTCACGAAATCGAAATACTTCTGATTATCGAAGAACATCTGGGTAACAATAAACTCTGCTCCCGCTTCAACCTTCTTTTTCAAATACTTAAAATCGGTATTCATATTGGGTGCTTCGAAGTGTTTTTCCGGATAACCTGCCACACCAATACAGAAATCACTTTTAAAAGTTTCTACATCTTCGTGCAGAAATTTACCTTCATTGTGGTTCTTGATGTGCTCAATTAAATCTGTGGCATAACAGTGTCCGCCGGGGGTTGGCACGAAATTCCCATCTGCCTTACGGGCATCGCCACGCAAAGCCAAAACGTTATCAATCCCCAAAAACTGTAGGTCGATCAATGCATTTTCGGTTTCTTCCTTGGTGAATCCACCACAGATAAGATGTGGAACGGCATCAACTTTATATTTATGAATAATAGCTGCACAAATGGCAATGGTACCCGGGCGTTTACGGTAAGATACCTTTTGTAGCAAACCATTGGCCTGTTCTTTGTAAATATAATCTTCACGAAGTGAAGTTACATCGATAAAAGGCGGATTAAATTCTAACAATGGCTCTATCGCATCATAAATCCATTGGATGCTTTGCCCTTTAATGGGCGGCAATAATTCAAAAGAGAACAGGGTTTTACCCTTTGCATTTTTTATATGGTCTGTAATCTTCATACCCCAACCCCTAAAGGGGCTTTAATTTTAATTTGTAAACGATTCCCTCCCCTTTAGGGGCTGGGGATTAATAAGCTAAATTCGGACTTAACCACCGCTCCACTTCTTCAACCGGCATATTTTTCCTGGTGGCGTAATCTTCAATCTGGTCTTTGGTAATTTTTCCCAATCCAAAATACCTCGAATCAGGATGGGCAAAGTAAAATCCACTTACCGCAGCTGTTGGATACATGGCATAACTTTCGGTTAAGCGTAATCCGATTTTATTTTCGGCATCAAGTAATTCGAACAATGTTCCTTTTTCAGTATGCTCCGGGCACGCAGGATAACCTGGTGCCGGACGGATCCCCGCATATTCTTCCTTAATCAATTCCTGGTTGCTTAGGTTTTCATCCTGGGCATAACCCCAAAATTCTTTACGTACACGTTCGTGCATGCGCTCGGCAAAGGCTTCTGCCAAACGATCGGCCAGTGCTTTGGCCATAATGCTGTTGTAATCATCGTAATTGGATTCAAACTCATTCACCAGTTCGTCAATCCCGATCCCTGCAGTAATCGCAAATCCACCAAAATAATCCTGAATTCCGCTTTCTTTCGGTGCAATAAAATCTGATAAAGCATAATAAGGCTGTCCATCTACTTTTTCTGCCTGTTGGCGAAGGGTGTGGATTTTGACTAATTTGGAGTTTGGAGTTTGGGGTTTGGAGTCTCCCAACTCATCACTCTCAACGCTCAACTCGATGTCGTCTCCTACCGCATTCGCTGGCCAAAAACCAATTACAGCTCTTGCGGTTAGTAATTTCTCGTCGAGGATGCGTTTTAACAGAACCTGTGCATCGTCAAACAGTTTTTTTGCTTCATCGCCTACATTTTTATCGTCGAAAATTTTAGGATAACTGCCCCGGAGCTCCCAGGTGTGAAAAAATGGTGTCCAATCGATATATGGAATCAGTTCTTCTAAGGGATAATGATCAAAAACCCTGGTGCCTGTAAATTCCGGAACAGGCAAGTTCGGCTGAAAATTAATCTTGAACTTGTTTGCACGCGCTTCTTCTAAAGTTTTAAAGCGTTTATCTGAACGTTTATTTAAATGCGCTTCTCGTGCTTTATCATATTCAGCTTTGATGCCAGCTATATAGTCATCTCTCGTTTCAGGGTTCATCAAGGTACTGCAAACGGTAACACTTCTTGAGGCATCTAATACGTGGATAGCTGGTCCTGAGTAATTTGGCGCCACTTTAACCGCTGCATGGATACGTGAAGTAGTAGCTCCACCAATAATCAATGGAATAGTAAAACCTTCGCGTTCCATTTCCTTGGCAAAGTGAACCATTTCGTCCAGCGAAGGCGTGATTAAACCACTCAAACCAATAATATCAGCATTTATTTCTTTGGCTTTTTTGATGATATCCTGCGCCGGAACCATCACACCCATGTCTACAATTTCGAAGTTATTACAGGCCAGTACTACGCCTACAATATTTTTACCGATATCGTGTACATCGCCTTTCACGGTAGCCATCAACACTTTTCCGGCTGAAGAATTCTGATCCTGATCGGGATTGTTCAGTTTCTCCTGCTCAATAAAAGGCAAGAGATAAGCAACCGCTTTTTTCATTACCCGGGCCGATTTTACCACCTGGGGCAAGAACATCTTTCCGGCCCCAAATAAATCGCCCACAATATTCATCCCGTCCATCAATGGTCCTTCAATAACCTGGATTGGACGGTCGTATTTCTGACGGGCTTCTTCTACATCATCATCCAGGTACTCAACAATCCCCTTAACCAAGGCATGGGATAATCTTTCCTCTACTGAACCTTTTCTCCAGCCTTCGTCTTTAACCACTTCTTTGCCTTTGGTTTTTACCGTATCGGCATATTCAACCAACCGTTCGGTTGCATCTTCCCTGCGATTTAACAGTACATCCTCCACCCTTTCCAGCAACTCAGGCGGAATTTCCTGGTAAACCTCCAGCATACCGGCATTTACGATACCCATATCTAAACCCGCACGTATGGCATGATATAGGAAAGCCGAATGCATGGCTTCGCGCACAACATTATTTCCCCTAAAGGAGAAAGAAATATTAGAAACCCCGCCGCTTACCTTGGCGTGAGGCAGATTTTCTTTGATCCATCGGGTGGCATTAATAAAATCGACTGCATAATTATTATGTTCCTCCAGTCCGGTTGCCACCGTTAAAATATTAGGGTCGAAAATAATATCTTCCGGCGGAAAGCCGATTTCATTTACCAAAATATCGTAACTGCGTTTGCAGATTTCGATCCGGCGCTCATAATTGTCGGCCTGACCCTGCTCATCAAAAGCCATTACCACTACAGCTGCACCATATTGCATAATTTTACGGGCACTCTCGCGGAATTTATCTTCACCTTCTTTTAAAGAAATGGAGTTAACGATCCCCTTTCCCTGCAGGCATTTTAAGCCGTTTTCAATCACCGACCATTTTGATGAATCAACCATGATCGGTAGTTTGGCGATATCTGGTTCGGAGGCAATGAGGTTTAAGAATTTAGTCATGGCAGCTTCCGAATCCAGCATTCCTTCGTCCATGTTCACATCAATTACCTGTGCACCGCCTTCAACCTGCTGCAGTGCAACGGCCAATGCAGCCTCATAATCTCCACCCAAAATCAGTTTGGAGAATTTTGGAGATCCGGTAATATTGGTCCGCTCTCCAATGTTCACAAAAATACTTTCTGGCGTAATGGTTACCGGCTCCAAACCGCTTAAACGCATATATTGTGGAAGTTCAGGCAATTTTCTGGGTTTGGCTTTTCGTGCATTTTTTGCAATGCAGCCAATATGTTCTGGCGTAGTACCACAGCAGCCCCCAACAATATTCACAAAACCCGAGGCAATAAAATCATCAACCAGGTGGGCGGTTTCGTGCGGCTGTTCATCGTAAGCACCAAACTCGTTCGGTAAACCTGCATTTGGATAAGCCGAAACATAACAACCTGCTTTTGTAGCCAGCTCTTCAATATGCGGGCGCATTTCTTTTGCGCCCAAAGCACAGTTAAAACCAATACTGAGCGGTTTTGCGTGCATTACAGAGTTTAAGAAAGCTTCGGCAGTTTGCCCGGAAAGTGTTCGTCCGGAAGCATCGGTAATGGTACCAGAAATCATGATTTCGAGTTTACGCCCGATTACCTCTTCATATTTTTTAATGGCTACAATAGCCACTTTAGCATTTAAAGTATCAAAAATAGTTTCAATCAACAATACATCCGAACCACCATCTACCAAACCACGTACCTGCTCATAATAAGCTTCTTCCAGCTCATCAAAATAAACTGCCCTAAAACCAGGATCGTTTACATTCGGCGACATGGAAAGGGTGCGGTTTGTTGGGCCGATAGCACCGGCGACGAAACATTTACGATCAGGATTTGCTGCCATAAATTCATTTACAGCTTCTTTTGCCACCCGTGCGCCTTCAAAACTCATTTCGTAAGAAAGATCTTCCATTTGGTAATCGGCCATGGAAATGCGCTGTGTACTGAATGTATTGGTTTCAATAATATCGGCACCAGCCGCCAGGTATTCCAGGTGTATGGTTTTGATGATATCCGGACGCGTAATGTTGAGCAAATCGTTATTGCCTTTCACGTCACAAGGATGGGATTTAAACCGCTCTCCCCTAAAATCCGCTTCGCTTAAGTTATATCGCTGAATCATGGTACCCATTGCACCATCGATCACCAAAATACGTTTCTCTAATTCTTCTCTTATACCCATTTGCTGTTGTAAGATTTGAGATATGAGAGGTTAGATATGAGAATGGATTAGACGTAATGTCTAAAATCTCAAATCTACTTTCTCGAGTCTCTAAAGGCTTATTGAAAAAGTTGGTACGTGAATCGTAATCCTAAACTTATCTGTTTCCGCTATTTGCAGAATAGAATTTAGCACCTTGTAGGCTACAGGTTGCTAAGACTTCGTTGGGTCTAATCCCTCCGTCTTTCTTAATAAGCGTACAAAAATGCAACAAAGCATGATCAATTCCAAAAAATATCGCTTTGCCGCCAAATAAAATTACAAAGGCCATGCAATTCTGCACGGCCTTAAGAATATTATTCTGTTATAAGATCTATCTTCTGCTACCGAAAATACGTAGTAAGAAGAGGAAAATGTTGATAAAATCAAGATATAAATTCAAAGCAGCCATTATAGCTAATTTCTTAGTATCAGCCTCGGGAATAGCTTCTCCGCTTTCTTGAATCCCCATTCCAATTCTTTTAATTTTCTGAACATCGTAAGCTGTTAACGCTGTAAACACTGCAATACCTATAAAAGCCATGATCAAGCTAAACTGCTCACTTTTAATAAACATATTAAGAATACTGGCAATGAATAAGCCTGCTACTCCTACCATTAAAATCGGGCCAAATTTACTTAAATCAATATTAGTGGTGTATCCCATAAATGCCATAATTCCAAATATTCCGGCTGCAGCAGCAAAACAGGTAATTACAGATGCACCGGTATAAATAAGCAGAATAAAACTTAAACTAACACCTAAAAGTACCGAGAAAAGCACAAAAACCCCTAAAAGGGCTCCGTAAGATAATTTGTTAAAACCAGCACCCATTAGCAGAACTAGGCCTAATGGTGCAAACATGGCTACATAACCTAAACCCGTTCTTTGTCCGGTTTCGAAATTGATCAATGCGTGCAAAGCAGGCTCGCTATTAGAAATATAAAAGGCAGCGATTGTAGATAAACTTAACGCCACAAACATCCATAAGAAAACGTTGGCAAAGAATTTTTTAGAAACAGATCGTTCCTGAACGAAAACACTGTTGTCTTGATATTGATAATTTTGTTGTTCCATTTTAAATTTATTTTAGCAATTATTTGTAGAAAGAAGTAAAACCTTCAAAACTTAAATCTTCATCTATTTTCTCCCAATGTATTCCAAAAGGTGAAATGGTATAATCCTCTCGCTCCTCTTCACTCGCGTTTAATAGTTTTGGAAACCAGCTTAAGGGATGGCTTTTACTTTCTCCTTTTAACGTCTTAATGAAGATTCGATTATTTTCAAACCACACTTTTATTTTATTTTCCATGATATTCGTGCCACTTTGCAATAATAATTTCTTTATTCTCTTCTATCAAAGATTGTGCAAGATTTATATCTTTGTTCTTCAGCCCCTTATTACTGACAAGTTTAACTTCTTCAACTTCAAATTTAGCCTCACCATCTGCATTTCTGACATGTACGTGTATCGGCAAATGATCATTTGAATAAAAAAGAAACGCAGTCCAAAAATTATAAATAACGTAGGCATTATAAACTCTAAAATAAAAACTTAGTTCAATCTTTTTGTCAGCAGTTCTTCAACTTTTTTAAAAAACTGTAATGGTTTTAGCGTACGCCATGGCAGATTATCGAATGCACCGCCAAAGTTAATGTAGTAATCAATGCTGTTATCACGGAATTCGCTGATCACGTGTTCCTGAAAATTCACCCCAACAATCCAGCCATCTTCCACTTCCTGAAACCATTCTTCATAATAGCTATCATCTGATGCATGAAAATTCAGTACATTTTCACCGATCAGGATAAATTTATTAAGCCCTTCATCCATCATCATCTCCAAAATATCGCGTTTCAGCAACATGATATCATTATTAATGGCGTCGTTCCACTCCCCTATAAATTCTATAATGACGTAACTTCGATCATAATCAGCATACAATACCTTCATGTATAAGGTATTCGAGCCAAATTCATCCCACTGCGGGTGCAGCAAAAAGTTATAAATCTGCTTATCGAAGTAAAGTTCCGAATATTCGGTATTGTAAAATGGCGAACGCTCATCTTCTGCCGAAATATAATCATCTCTCCACTGGTAATAAGGCTCAATCTCGTGCATACTTTTTTTAATTATTGAAGAATTGAGTTTTGAATGAGTGAATGTTAAGATCCTTTCTGCATCACATCAATCTTCAGCTACTCATTTATCATTCTCTCATTTTTAATGTCCTGCTTCCACCGCTTTACGTACACTTCCATAACGGGTTAACAATTCAGCTGCTTCATCGTAGCCAATGTTCAGTTCGTTGGCCACCATTTGTGTACCACGGTCGACCAGCTTATGATTAGTTAACTGCATATCGACCATTTTATTGCCAACTACACGCCCCAGTTGAACCATAACTGTGGTACTCAACATGTTTAATACCATTTTCTGCGCTGTACCAGATTTCATGCGGGTAGAGCCGGTAATAAATTCAGGGCCAACCACCACCTCAACCGGAAAATCCGAGGCTGCGGCAATAGGTCCACCGGTGTTACAAACAATGCAGCCTGTCAAAACTCCATGCTTACGTGCCGTTTTTAATCCGCCAACCACATAGGGAGTAGTACCTGATGCTGCCAGGCCAACCAAACAGTCCTTTTCATTGATCTCAAATTCCTGTAGGTCTTTCCAGGCCTGCTCCGCGTCGTCTTCAGCAAATTCTACTGCTCTTCTAATCGCAGTATCTCCGCCGGCGATAATCCCAACAACCCAATCAAAGGGCACACCGTAAGTAGGCGGACATTCTGAGGCATCTACTACACCTAAGCGACCGCTGGTCCCTGCACCAATATAAAAGAGGCGACCGCCTTTTTTCATTCGCCTGGCCACGGCCGATGTTAACTTCTCGATTTGAGGCAAAGATTTTTCAACCGCGAATGCGACAGTTTTATCTTCGTTATTAATGCCCTGCAAAACTTCCAATACCGACATCTGATCAATGTGGTTATAGTTAGATTCTTGCTCGGTAACTCTATTCATAAATTTAATTTTGATAAAATTCGGTAAATTCTTTTTAAAAACTAGGCTAAAAATCTAAAAAATATCTGCTATTAATTTTAACCAACGGTACCAGGTGTTATTTAATGTTAAATATTATAAACAAAAGACATGAAAATGCAGTTAAAAAATATATCAACCCGCTAATTTTCATAAATTTGCAGTAGCGCCAATGAAAAAAAATACCAGAAACAACATACTCATCGCCTTAAGCTATTCTGTTATCTTGATAGTAGGCATGTTTTTGGGCATCAAATTCATTAAAGATCAAGGCTTTGGCGTTAAAAAAAATCCTCAGCTTGCTCAGAACAGCGATGAAAAACTAAGCGAAATCTTACATATCATCAACGGTAATTATGTTGATGACATCAATACCGATTCACTTCAGAATTTACCGATAGATAGTGTTCTGCACCAGCTAGATCCGCATAGCGTTTACCTTCCACCAACCGATGCGCAGGATATGACCGATAACCTGGAAGGAAATTTCGAAGGTGTAGGTATAGAATATTATATGCTTAACGATACCATGATGGTTACGGGTGTAGTGAAGGATGGACCAGCATACCAGGCAGGAATTAAACTGGGCGATAAAATCCTAAGTATTGATACTGCTGTAGTGAGCGGACGAAACCTACCTAAAGATCAGCTTTCCGGTCGTTTTAAAGGCAAATCCGGAACCGGGGTAAGCGTAGTGCTTTTACACCCGGGCGCATCACAGAGCAACCGCATTATGGTTACCCGTGGCAAAGTAAACATCAGCAGCATTGATGCCGCTTATATGATTAACAACGAAACCGGTTATGTGAGGATCAGTAAATTCGGCGCCAATACAGATAATGATTTCGCTGCTGCAGCCAATAACCTGAAGGCGAAGGGCATGAAAAAATTGATTCTCGATTTACGCGATAACGGAGGTGGTTATTTTACCGCAGCTACAGGTCTGGCAGATCAGTTTTTGGGCGAGAACAAACTCATTGTGTATACACAGGGAAAGCATGAGCCACGCACCGATTATTTTTCTACCGGAACCGGATCTTTCCAAAATGGCAAACTGGCTGTTTTGATTAATGAAAATACCGCTTCGGCCAGCGAGATTGTAGCCGGAGCTATACAAGATTTAGGCCGTGGAATTATTGTTGGCCGCCGTTCTTTTGGTAAAGGTCTGGTACAAGAGCAATTTGCTTTTGGCGATGGCTCTGCACTGAATTTAACTATCGCACGATATTATACACCATCCGGCAGAAGTATCCAAAAATCGTATAAAAAAGGTTATGACGCTTATAAACATGAGTTAGACGAACGGATGATGGACGGGGAACTTACAGGAGACCGTACTTCTTTCCAGGATTCTATCGAGAAAGCCGAAGGAGTAAATATTCAACCGAGCAAAAAAGTCAGACCGGTTGGCGGAATCCAGCCAGATATATTTGTAAAATTGGACACCAATGGCTATAATAAGTTTTACAGCAATTTAGTTAGCAAAAAAATACTTTCGGATTACGTGTTTAATGTACTTACAAATAAATACAGCGCCAGTTTTGTAGAACAGAACATTAATATCTTTACGATAAATGACAACGATTTTAAGGATTTTATCGGATTTCTTCAACGCAAAAACATAGCCATAGATCGCTTTCAATTGTACAATTCAAAAAATGTGATCTTAAACGATCTTAAAGCTTTATTGTGTCGCTATTATCTGGGCGATGTAGGCTATTATAAGGCTGTAAACCAAACCGACAATGCGGTAAGGCAAGCACTCCTTAACCTTCAATAGCCGTATTTTATATGTTTCGGCTATATGATTAACTTACCGATTTAAAATTATATTTTAATTAATAAACATAAAATAATATAATATTCTTATTTAAACATAATAATCAATATCATATTCTGTTTTAAGTAAATTTGCCTGCAAATCATGTCATTTATGGAAGCGAGCAAATTAGCAGGAAAAGATCAAAAAGTATTAAAAGACCTTCTGGAAAAAGTTAAGCAACAAACCGATTTATTTTTAGGTTACCCTGTGGCTAAAGATTTTGATTACCAGCCGCTTTCCGACTTCTTAAAATACCCGATGAATAACCTGGGTGATCCCTTCGTTAACTCTACTTATGGTGTAGGTTCACGCGAACTGGAAAAAGAAGTAGTGCAATTTTTTGCCGAGCTTTTTCGTGCACCGGCTGATAATTGGTGGGGCTATGTAACCAATGGTGGTTCTGAAGGTAATCTTTATGGCTTGTACCTTGCCCGTGAGTTACATCCTAAAGGAATGACCTATTACTCAGAAGCTACGCACTACAGTGTGCAGAAAAACCTGCATTTACTCAATATGCCCAATATTGTGATCCGCACGCTTGCAAACGGAGAAATTGACTATAAGGATCTGGAGTATACCATTAGAATGAACCGCCACATGCCTGTTATTATTATGGCCAATATTGGCACCACCATGACTGAAGCACGTGATGATGTAGGCAAAATTAAAGCCATTTTGAAAAAACTGGCCATCCAACATTATTATATTCACGCTGACGCGGCACTTTCTGGCACCTACAGCGCACTAATTGAACCAAGGCCTGCCTTTGATTTTGAAGATGGTGCAGACAGTATCGCTATTAGCGGTCATAAGTTTTTTGGTTCACCGATGCCTTGTGGCGTAGTATTAGCCAAAAAATCAAACCGTGATCGGATCGCCCGTTCTGTGGCTTATATTGGAAATATTGATACAACCATTACGGGATCAAGAAATGGCCATAGCCCCTTATTTTTATGGTACACCATTAAACATTTGGGCATAGCAGGTTTAAAAAACAGAGCCATGCACAGTTTAGCAACTGCCGCTTACACTGAACAAAAACTTAAAGCGTTAGGCATCTCAGCCTGGCGGAATACCAATGCCATCACCGTCAACTTCCCTACTCCTTCAGCAGAAATATGCAAAAAATGGCAGCTTGCAGCTGAGCATGGAAATTCGCATATCATCTGCATGCCAAATGTCACGCAATCGCACATCGACCTGCTCATTACCGACCTTAAAGCCGAATCGGTATTGCAAGATTGAGTTTAGACAAACATTTCAATACAGCTGACGTTTAATGATGATATACATGTTGAACAGACTTAAATGAAAATAATCATTGTAGGTGCTACAGGCACATTAGGTAAAAGAGTAGCTGAAAATTTTTCGCAAAAACACGAAATCATCCGTGTTGGAAATACCAAAGGCGATGTCCAGGTTGACATAACCAATGAAGCATCGATTAAAAATATGTTTGAGCAGATCGGGTCTTTTGATGCCCTGATCAGTACGAGCGGGAAAGGCCCATTTGCCCCTGTAAGTCAACTAACGGGTGAAGTATTTAAAGGTGGTCTGCTGGATAAATTGTTGGGACAGATTAACCTGGTATTAATTGGCCAGCATTATATCAACAAAAGCGGATCATTCACATTAACTTCAGGTATATTAGCCGAAAACCCCGTGGCCGCAGGTTCGGTATTGAGTACCATAAACGGAGGCTTAAATGCTTTTATCACAGCGGCCGCTCCGGAACTTGGAAACGGCATCCGCATCAATGCCGTCAGTCCTAACGTAGTTGAAGATTCGCCTGCCTACTTTGACTCTTTCCCCGGAGAGATTCCGGTTACCATGGAAAAGGTAATTAAAGCTTATGAAAAAAGTGTATTGGGTATTATTACGGGCCAGGTAATTAGAGTTTATTAACCACCTGAAGTATTTTAAAAAAGGCTGTAATATGATGACTTAACCAAAACTTCTCGTAAAATTTCACTTATTCAAAAGTACAAAGTATAGATTAGCCTTTATAAGCAAACGGGTATGATAGAAACAGAACGCCTCATTTTGAAACCATTAACACATGATCAGCTGTTAAAGTATATTAAGGATGATCATTCTTTAGAACAAGAATTTGGCCTATTACCGACTAAGAAAAATATTTCCCCTTCGCTTCAGGAGGCATTGAAACAAACGATTTTACCTAACGTATCTGATCAGGATAAGGATTATTTATATCATACCTTATGGACGATTATATCGAAACCAGACCACAGAATGGTAGGTGATATCTGTTTTGTGGGTGAGCCTGATCAAAATGGCGAGATCGAGATCGGTTATGGTACTTATGAAGAATTTAGAGGTAAAGGATTTATGACTGAAGCCATTGGCAGATTAATTGCTTGGGCCCGGGAACAGCCCAAAGTGAAATCGATTTTTGCCGCTACTACAAAAGATAATGTGGCCTCTTACACCATTTTAGAAAAGAATAACTTTATCCATGTGGGCGAAGTTGATGATATGTTAAGCTGGAAAATTGAATTGAAGTAATTTCTATGAATGCTATTCGTTTGCATTAAAGACATTAATTTTAAAGAATTATTAAATTTTACCTTATGCGTTATTTTCTTTCCTTTTTATTTGGTTTATCTGCATTTGCCTCTTTCGCACAAAATCCGAAATTAAAAATCAAACATTTAACCGGCGATCTTTATGCCTACACTACTTATAACACTTATAATGGCGCTGTAACAGATGCTAATGCAGTATACCTGGTGACCAACAGAGGAGTTGTGGTAATTGACGCACCTTGGGATTCCAAACAATTTCAGCAATTTTTAGATTCTATCGCTGCCAAACATCATCAAAAAGTAGTATTGGCTATTGCCACACATTCGCATGGCGACCGTGCGGGTGGCTTGGCTTTTTTTAAAAGCAAAGGTATAAAAACCTATACCAGTAAACTAACCGACGAGCTATTGAAAACCAACAAAGAGCCACGTGCGGCTTATACTTTTACCAATGATACCACTTTTACAGTTGGACAATATAAAATAAGCACTTACTATGCCGGCAAGGGACATACCAAAGACAATATAGTGGTCTGGTTTCCAAAAGATAAAGTTTTATTCGGCGGCTGTTTAATTAAAAGCACTGAAGCAGATAATCTGGGCTATATCAGAGAAGCAGATTTAGCAGAATGGCCAAAAAGCATCCAGAAATTAAAGCAGAAATATCCCGATACCAAATTTGTTATCACAGGACACGATGCCTGGGGCAACAGGGAATCTTTAGATCATACGCTAAAGCTTTTGACGGAGAAAAAGTAAAATATACCTATAACGTTATAAAATTAAAAAGAGCCTGTATCACTAATAGTAGTTTTCCATCGAAAATTTTAACGTTGAGCTCAGCCTGAAATGACCCCGATGATTGTATCAAAGCGTCTAAAACATCTAAAAGAAGTTATTAGATAAGCTCAGGATTACAATTTTATACTTATGGTATAGCCTCAATGATCATTTATGATAATTTTCAGTTGCTATAGTGCAATTTCAAACAAACTTAAACTGATTCCTTCATAATGTTTTGGTAAACCATCAGTTTTTTCCATGCTTACCACACCAACATAATCGAAACCACAACCCGTGTAATATTCGAGCAGTTTTTCATTATCGGCCCAGGTATCCATTCTGATAAATTTAATCCCGTTTTCTGCAGCAAAAACTTTGGCCCATTTAATAATTTCTTTTACAAAAGAATAGCCTCTAAATGCGGGATGGGTGACAATCCTATGGATATAAATCGCATTATGATCTCGTTCTCCCCAGATCAACTGATCGTTAAACGTAACCGCAAAAACACAGGCAGCAGTGCCATCTGCCAGAATTTTATACTGACGGCTTTCATCAATTTCGGTTTGTATCATTTCTCGGCTAAAGCCTTGCCAGTGTTTGTTAAATACTTTCTTTTGATGGGCAATGGCCATATCGTAAAATCCGAAAATGGTATCGATCTCTGCTGACAAACTGTTTTGTACTTGTAACTGCATGCTGTAAAGGTAAGGGTAATTAATAAATATCGTCATTTTGAGCGGAGCTCAGCGAAGTCGAGATGCCGCCGTACTGTTATTAACTAAAAATAAAAACAGGGCTGCTTCTTTAAGAAACAACCCTGTCTAAATAATTTTATTTTAGGCCTTACGCCCTCTACCTTTAAACCTTAAACCTCACATCTATTTCTGTCTGAAATAAATCTGGATCGGTGCACCTGAAAAATCAAAGTTTTCCCTTAGTTTATTCTCGATGAAACGTTTATACGGATCTTTAATGTACTGTGGCAGATTACAGAAAAAGGCAAACATTGGCGAATTTCCGTTAATCTGTGTGATATATTTGATCTTAATGTGTTTTCCTTTTAAAGCCGGCGGCGGGAATTTCTCGATCAGCGGCAACATCACATCATTTAATTTTGATGTAGGAATTTTTTTGCTTCGGTTTTTATAAACCTCTAAGGCTGCCTCTATTGCTTTAAAAATACGCTGTTTGTTCAGTACCGATGTGAAAATGATCGGTACATCGGTAAACGGGCGGATACGCTCATGAATCTGCTCTTCAAAAGCTTTCATGGTTTGGGTATTTTTTTCGATCAGATCCCATTTGTTAACCAGAATGACAATGCCTTTTTTGTTTTTCTCGGCCAAATGGAAAATATTGATATCCTGACTTTCAATCCCTTCCACGGCGTCGATCATTAATACCACCACATCAGCTTCTTCCAAAGCTTTAATGGTACGCATTACAGAATAGAACTCGAGATTTTCTTTAACCTTGGTCTTTTTACGTAATCCGGCCGTATCGATCAGCATAAACTCATGACCGAATTGGTTATAGTGAATTTTGATAGAATCGCGGGTTGTACCTGCGTTTGCAGTCACAATATTCCGTTCCTTGCCAATTAATGCATTAACCAGAGAAGATTTACCCACATTCGGACGACCAGCAATGGTCACTTTAGGCAATTGATTTTCTTCCTCCTGGATATCTTCGAAATTTTTTACAATTTCATCCAACAACTCGCCGGTTCCGGAGCCTGTCATAGATGATAAAGGATAGACTTCGCCTAATCCAAAACCATAAAAAGTATGTATTTCATTATACAGAGCGGTATTATCTACTTTATTAGCGCAAACAAAAACGGGTTTGTTACTTCTGCGCAATACCTGGGCAATATCATCATCCAAATCGGTAATACCGGTAGTTACATCTACCATAAAAATCAACACCGTAGCTTCTTCAATGGCAATCATCACCTGCTCACGAATGGCTGCTTCATAAACATCTTCTGAGTTAGCTACGTAACCACCCGTATCAATTACGGTAAATTGTTTATCAATCCATTCGCCCACACCATAGTGCCTGTCGCGGGTTACGCCGCTCATATCGTCTACAATAGCTTTGCGACTTTCTGTTAATCTATTAAAAAGGGTGCTCTTGCCTACGTTTGGCCTGCCTACGATGGCTATAATGTTACTCATGGGTGCTCTTTTGACAGTTAATGGCCGTAGTTAATGGTCCTGGTGTTTTAAACAAGCTGTTCAAAAATTTGGCTATCAGCCATTGACTATCAACTACTAACCGATTTATTTCGGGCTGCAAAGGTACGGTTATTTTTTTCGTAACCGCTATTAATATTAACTTTTATACTTTTCTAAAATCGAAATTAATTATCGTAACCGAAACTTTTTAAATAATTCTTTTTACTTCTCCAGTCGGGAATTACCTTTACGAACATCTCCAGAAACACCTTGCTGTCTAAAAATTTTTCGATCTCAGCCCGGGCTTCAGTTCCTACCTTTTTTAACATGCTTCCGCCCGTACCAATTAAAATGTTTTTTTGCGAATCGCGTTCAACCACAATCTCTGCAGTAATCCTGATCATGGAGCCTTTGCCATTTTTCATTTCTTCCTCCTTAAAGCTCTTTACGATTACTTCGGTGCTGTAAGGAATTTCTTTCTGGTAATTCAGGAAGATTTTTTCGCGGATCATTTCCGAAACAAAGAAACGCTCCGAGCGGTCGGTTAAATCTTCTTTGTCGTAATATGGCGGATGTTCCGGCAGCATATCGAGTACGCGATCCAGTAATCCGTCTACATTGTGTTGATGTAAAGCGGATATTGCATAAACCGCAACCGGGTTTAACTTTTCCTGCCAGTAGGCAATTTTCTCTTCTACCTGTTCTTGTGTAGCCTGATCTATCTTATTGATCAACACAATTGTTAGAATATTCTTATTCAGAATTTTTTCCAGAACATCGTCTTCATCATGTACCTCATTAATGTCGGTTACGAATAAAAGTACATCAGCATCGGTTAAAGATCCGTTAACAAAGCTCATCATACTTTCCTGCAAACTGTATTTTGGCTTAATTATGCCCGGTGTATCAGAGAAAACGATCTGATAATCTTCTTCATTTACAATACCTAAAATACGGTGCCTGGTGGTTTGCGCCTTAGGGGTGATAATGCTAAGCCGCTCGCCTACAAGCACATTCATAAGGGTGGATTTACCTACATTGGGTTTACCTATTATACTAACAAAACCTGCTTTATGCGCCATTAAAATATTTTTTAAAAAAAATTTGCAGTACAAAGAAACGAATTATATCTTTGCATTCCAATTCGGAAACAGAGTTAAGGATTTAATTCATTAAAAAACGAGTTGTATGTAGAGTGCGGGGTGGAGCAGTTGGTAGCTCGTCGGGCTCATAACCCGAAGGTCGCACGTTCGAGTCGTGTCCCCGCTACTAATTCAGTGGGCAGTTTACAGTGATCAGTTTAACTGAAAGCTGGGAACTGGGAATTTAAAAACTGAAAATGGCCCGTTCGTCTAGGGGTGAGGACGCCAGATTTTCATTCTGGAAACAGGGGTTCGATTCCCCTACGGGCTACGAAAGCCGCTTCTATTTGAAGCGGCTTTTTTTGTTTATTCTCTTTTGAAACGAAAACCACCTCAATCAACGATCGTTACTCCTTCCCCATAGGATTATCAGTTTTTAAATCCTATTTTTAACAATAACAAATTCTAAGTCACATCTAAAACGCAATTCATGAGTTCCGTATTCAGAACATCCTACACACAGGATCCAGACACAGTAGCCGAAAGTAAATTAAAAGAAATTATCGGACAGCGGAAGTGGCAAACCGTTGATATTAAAATATCATTAGAAGACCTTAAAAAAAATATATGGTTTTTAAACGACGCCGTTGTTTTAAGACAAAGCAGTGAGGGTGTTCCTTTAATGACAACTACCGCAATTTATGGCCCGATACATCCGCATAAAAGAGTAGTTTTAACTCCAGGAGAAGGAACCGGGGTAATGGAAATTCCAAACGAACCAATGGAGATATCATTAATTGAGGAACTGGAAAATCTCGCACGAAATGCCCAACCACCTAAGGAGGGGAATGCCACTACCGTTAATTCCAACTGGGTGAGCAGCGATAAAGGCGGAAGATTGCCCAATTTAGACCCTGCTGCAAATGTATTTGGACAAACAGGTTCGCTTTATGTGAATGAATCTGCCGTAATTTTCCCCGTTATGGATCCGAGCCACCCGGATTATGAAGAAACACTGGCATTTTACGGGGCCAGATTACTCAGGCCAAAAGAACCTTTTTACATGGGTTTTAAAGATATTTTATTTGGTATGGAATACAACACCTCTTTGCCAGATTATATCCGTAACTATGCCTTGTCGCCCATTGGCGGTGGCGGCATGTTTGTAGAACACCATCCTTTTCCACATATTTTTCTTCCCAAACCAAATGAAAACGGAGCGGTATACTGCGAAGCGAAGGTTACATTAGGACACAAAGTGGAGGTTACAGATCCGGAAAAAGAAAACCCCAGAATTATATTTACCACTTTCAGGGTTCCTGCCGATGGATCTGCCCTGGCCATTAAACCGTCTACCATACATAACGATAGTTTTACCAACGGAAAACTCGCTGTTTTTGTGGCCAATACCCCTGCAGATACGGTCGCCTTCAGGCAAACTGCACCATTTACCAATATTGTAGTAAAAGATAATGCCCCTCAGATCGAGAAACCAAAGATATTTTAAAAATGCTACCTGATTGCCTGAATCGAATTGCATCGGGCAACCAGGGCTTTTACCGAAATAAAAGCAAAAAAATTATTTCATCAGATTATCTTTATCATCGGTTAAGCCTTACCAAACATAACCCACTCATAATCAAATCAAAATGCACCCATCTGGATGAATTGCGTTATTTCAAATAAATAGGCAATTCAAAATATTAAAAAAAATATCAAGGATGACTTTGCAGATACCAAAACAATTTATACCTTTGCACTCCCTCAAACGGATATTTGGGGCGAAAAATAGAGTGCGGGGTGGAGCAGTTGGTAGCTCGTCGGGCTCATAACCCGAAGGTCGCACGTTCGAGTCGTGTCCCCGCTACCAATTCAGTTGGTGGTTCTCAGTTGGCAGTTTACTGCAAATTGGAAACTGAAAATTTAAATACTGAAATGGCCCGTTCGTCTAGGGGTGAGGACGCCAGATTTTCATTCTGGAAACAGGGGTTCGATTCCCCTACGGGCTACGAAAATCATCATCAAATGATGTCAAAACCCTGCAAATCAAACATTTGCAGGGTTTTTTTATTGATATTAAAAACTTAAAATATACATCAAATCGCAATAAAAAAGTGTGTATTTCGGTGCGTATCTAAAATGGAAAACACTACGCACCGAATTCTCAATAACAAACTGAACGCCAACATGTTCAGCAATTAACCATCTTGATGCGAATAAGCTGCTGCCTTACTTTTGTTTCACTTTAAGTAAGTTTTATGAAAAGTAATTTCCACCTGCTTTATTATCTAAGAAAGCAAAAAGTCTACAAAGGAGGCCCTAGGGCCATTTATATGCGCATCACCGTAGATGGTAGACGGGCAGAGATGTCTATTGGTCGTGAATGTGAATCCGACAAATGGAATAATTCGGCAGGGCGTGCTATTGGCAAAAAGGAGGATGTCAGATCACTCAATAGCTATCTGGATAGCTTACAAAGCAAGATGAGAATGGCTCATCAGGCTTTACTCGACAGTTGTAAATGAGTAAAACAATCTATAATCGCATCAAGTCGGTACTAGCCGAAAAGGGAAAGACAAATAAAGATTTGGCTGATGCTTTAAGGATAGCCCAAGAAACTGTTTCCAGTTGGTGTACAAACTCTGCTAAACCTTCAATAAAAAGATTGTTTGAAATCTCTTCCTATTTAGATGTCCAAGCAGGTGACTCGCTAGTTTCTATTAAAAAATAAATAGTTTTTTTAATAATATTTGATTATAGTCATTAGCCAAATTCTTTATGTAGACCTCAAGGCTGGCAAATCCTAGAAGAGCAATTCTGAATTAAGAAAATAAAAACATACCATAAAATCGTTCCATATATTATGAATTGCCTTGATATAAATTTGACTGATTTTTTCAATGATGAATATTTTCATTGAGCAATTTTTCAAATTTAGATAAGCCCTTAATGAATCAGGCATGATCCGATTGACTAAGTAAGTAAGCGACCTTCTGCTATACTGTTAGATAACAAAATAAAGGGGCTGACAAAGCAGCCCCCAAGAATTAAGAAAGTTATACTGAAACGTTAATCGTAACGTTTACATATTTTTTCGTAGCCACATTTCTGCTAATCAAATATTGTAGGACTTTAGCGAAATTCTCTAATTCCCGTTTTCAAGATACTCGATATCGAAGTCTATCTGAAAGAAAGCAACTTAAAACAAATAGGTTATTCCCAATTTAGCTATTGATTATTGCCTCAAAATTATTATTTATTATATATATAATAGGATCCTGGATTACCATGTGTATTTTACTACATTCATTAAGGTATGCTGGCTGATTTAAAATGTTGTCCATATTCCCAAGGCGTCTTAAAATAGTTTAAATTCGGTTTAGTTTGATAGTAGAATAGTGAAGCACCAACCCCTTGGAATTGACACCTCACTATTAATAGCGTTGTATACTTTTGAATACCTAGAGTAGCTTAATGAGGATCAGCCTGTATTTGTGAATCATAGCTGCGAATTAATGAATCCAATTGCTTACTCTGTGAAAATTCGATACAAGACTTCATATAAGGCTTCCTCCCTTCATAATCTGCGATCTCGGAAGGTTCAATAGACAGAAAAATTTTGTATGCAAGACTGTCAATAGCCTTGTAAATGTTTCGGGCGCCGGAACGATTGTAATCAGTTATCTCTACATAAACTGTTTTACTGATGTCGTTTTGAAGCGCTGTATCTTGCTTGCTTATCAACGACAAACAACTGCACAATGCATACTCCTTTGCCCATTGGCGTTTTTCGTTTAAGACCGACGCTTCGGCTTGTTTTTTACTCACCTTACAGCCTCCTGTGTAAAGTAAAATGCTCATAAATGGCATTATCAAAAATGTTTTTTTCATGGTAACTTCCAAACTGTAACTTTTGCCGTTCCGCCTTTTGCATTAAAATAATCGTGACCACCAATAGCCATGCTTCCTGTCCACAAAGTTGCATGCCCCATGGCCCCGAATTTTGAAGGGTAGTTCGGTTGCATAATATACAAACCTTTTATGTTTTTTAATTTCCCCCTAAAAAGCGTTCCTTGGGGGCCGCCGTCAGCAGCGTTCAATTCAACTTTATCAGTGGTTGAAAAAATCTGCTTTACATAATTATAGAGATGTGCTGATGAAACGAAGTAATACTTACCATCTGCACCGCTTGTTGTCTTTCCCGGGATATAAGGAATGGCAATTCCCGAATAATTTAAAGCTCGCGAAACGCGCAATGCGCAAGCATTTGCGTATGCTACCGGATCAGACTGATATAAGCTTAGGATGTTTCCACCTACCAATGTATATACATCTGGAGCTGGCATATCTCCGCCTGTGGAATTTTTTGGATAGTTGGCATACATCGTACTATAAGAGGGAGCAACCTTCACACCATATTGCGCTTGCGGCGGATCGTTCCACGCCGCTACCTCCGGATCAGTATCCGAAAGGTTGGGAATCGCTTCAGCGGAAACAGAAGAATAAGATGATGTCCCATTCGTCCAAGTGATATCTGTGCCGGTTATGGTTTCGGGAAGGAATGAAGGAGGGTTCCCGCCGGATGTATTCGTTCCGTTACCTTTTCCTATATTATAGTAATAACCTTCTGCGAAAGGACCTTGCGTTGCGTCTATACGGAAATATGCCGAGATTACCTGTCCCTCGTTAGTATATATTTCTATCATTGTTCCTGTGTAACTTACACCGTCAACAGTCAGGGTCGTTTGATACTGATCTGAAACGAAGTATCCCATTGATTTAACATAGTCAATCAAAGCGCCAAAATTGGATACTGGTACAACTGCATTACTACCATTAATACCAAATACGCCTGGAGTACCCGGACCTCCTGTTCCTGGGTCAGGATAATCACCACCACCGCTACATATTAATGTACAATTTTGCCCGATTTCCTGAGTCTCACAGATCCAATCGCTATCGTCTCCACTCCCGGGACCACCCGGACCCGAGCAAATAGTCTGAAAGATGGGCGTACACATTGGAACACAAGATGAGGCAGACATTTCAGTACTCGCGCTCAATTGTTTATTCATCGACGAATTGCTGATTTTATATTTCCCTATAACCTTACCGTTTTCTATACGTAGCAGACGATATGGTGCTCCATCCATTTTCTTGAACTCAATATATCCGGTAAAAGAGGAGCCTAACTTCGCAAAAGTATTCTCCCGTATGCTTTTTCCCTTTTCTATATAGCTAATGTCTGGGATATAAGTTATAATACTTGATTTAAGAGAGGCCAAAGAGTCTTTGAAAACAATCAGTCTTGATAATGAAAATTTTGACCTTTTAAGATCATCTTTTGCACGCTCACCATTTAAATGGTAAATTGAAATCTCATTTTTTTGGATTGCAATAGCTACCTCGACTATGCTGTAAGAATTTATCACAACTTCAGTGGTACTTTTCCAATTAGGCGTAATCACAGACGTAATCGGCGCCACGTTACCATTAGTAAATTTAAACTGCTGGTTCTTGCTTAGGTTATCATAATACTGTTTCGCTTCTGAAGTTGTTAATTGGTCATTTTTTTTAAATCGTAGAGATTCTTTAGCACAAGAAAATGCTAAAAGACAAGTGATAAGGGTTAAAAATTTTCGCATTAATTTATTTGATTATTATATTAAGATGTAAATATAGATATATTGACATCTGTTATCAAATTTGTTATAGCTGTATTATATAATAGACTCTCAATTATCTTATAATGAACACAAATAATAATTTAACTTAGACTCTTTGATGTATCACATCAAAATACATTTCAAGTTGATACGACCCGTACCAATAATCTAATGCGAGAGTGATTCATAACGTTTTGATTGCTTTAAAACTTTCAATACATGATAGAAATTGACAGATCAATATTTGTATTCTGGAATATCGAATTGCATCTTTGAATTGTAAGTTTCAGAGTTAATCTTCATCAAGATAAGGGTGAGTAATTCGTTGCGCAGGAATTCAAACAGCCATTAAGATATTGAAAGCTAGTAAGATAAGAATATGATCATATTCCCCTACGGGCTACGAAGGGAGTAACTCCCAAAACACTCAAAGGCTGCTCCAAATGGAGCAGCCTTTGCTATTTGTTAATCCTGAGTATCCTTCATATTTTCTTCGTTCGTAGTTGACACTTAATAATTCCGGAGATTTTCCATGTAAATATTTCACACGCTTAGTGTCTCACCTGTCTGCCATTTCGGATAACAGCATCAAAAGCGAAAACAATACCCAGTAAAACCGATCGATTTACGCCACCAAAATTACCACTTTCAGTTATCTTCAATGAATTGCAATAATTCTCTAGTGTAAAATGTGCCTAAAATGAAATATTATTTCACTAAACTTATTTAGACTTATTTTAATTAATATATTTGCGCCATTATTTCTATCCCTTAAACTAATGGCAAGTTATTTACGTATACTCCTGGTAATCTCTATATTATCCACCAGTGTAACAGCAAAAGCTCAAAATACAGGAAACATCATCGGTAAAATTCTTCTGGTAAACGGCACTCCCTATACATCAGCATCCGTTACCATCACCGAACTCGACAAGGCCACACTAACAGATGAGACGGGTACTTATCATTTCAACCATATTAGCCCTGGAAGTTATCATTTAAAAATCCAGGTTTTGGGTGCTCCGGAATACCTTATAGAAGTTGCCGTTGTTGCTGGACAAACCGCGATGGGCAATTTTCAACTCCCTACAGAAAACGTACAGGCTTTACAGGAAGTGACCATTGCTTCCAACATCAATAAATTTTCAAAACGTGAAAGCCGTTATGTGGCGCGTTTACCGCTCAAAAACCTGGAGAATCCGCAGGTTTACAATTCAGTATCAAAAGAATTGATGCGGGAGCAAGCTGTAATAGATTTGGGTAGCATCTCAAAAAACGTACCTGGAGCCGGCATCCCTTTAATTCTGAACCAAGGTCGGGTAACTTTCCGCTCTCGCGGTTTTGAAACTGAGCCGAATGCACGCAACGGTGTGGCCGGACCAGCTTTTTCATTCATTGACCCGGTGAATCTGGAGCGTATTGAAGCCATCAAAGGACCGTCCACAACGTTGTTTGGCACCAATATTTCCAGCAGCTACGGGGGATTATATAACCGTGTAACTAAAAAGCCTTATAATGATTTTGGTGGGGAAGTAGCCTATACGGCAGGAAGCTGGAACCTAAACCGTTTAACACTTGATGTAAACACACCCGTTAATGCGGATAAGACAGCTTTATTCCGCCTCAATGCCGCCACCACTCATCAAAAAAGCTTTCAGGATCTTGGTTTCACGAATAATATCGCAATAGCCCCAAGTTTCTCCTATCAAATAACTGACAAATTATCCCTTTTGATGGACGTTGAATTCGGACAGGAAAAAGGTACGTCTGTTGTACGTTTCAATCCCTTTATCACACCAAATACCAATCAGTCTATTACCGATATCGGCTTCCCCTATAATAAGACATTCCTGAGCAACGATCTTACTTATTCCACACAGATGCTGAACATCTTTGCACAGGTAAATTATAAAATATCCGGTAGCTGGACATCTCAAACCATTCTTTCAAGAAACCGCTCCACCATTGACGGCTACATCACCGCGCTGAACGGAAGATCTGCAACTACGGTACGCCCGCAGATCATTGTTGGAAATACCAATTTCATTGCGACAAACATACAGCAGAACTTTATCGGTGATTTCAAAGTAGGCAAATTCCGTAACCGTATCGTTGCAGGGATAGATTTTTATAACAACTATAACGATTTTGACCGGGTTACGGTTAATTACAACCAGGATGTAAACTTTATAAACCCACAGCCTGCCTATCGCATCAGCCGTTTCAAAGTAGACTCTCTGAGCAGCAGGGGCACGCTACGTAAAGAATACAACCGGGATAATACTTATGGGGCTTACGTATCAGACGTATTTAACATTACCGACCAATTGCTGGCCATGGCGAGCATCAGGGTAAACAGATTTGATTACAAGGGTGTTTATAACATTGTAACCGGGCAGATCACAGGAGGATTAGGTTCAAGCGGCACATCTGCCGGCCCTTATAAACAAACGGCGGTTTCACAAAAGTTAGGATTGGTTTATGAAATCAGTAAAGACCACCTGTCGTTATTCGGTAATTATATGGGCGGATTTTTTAATCGAAATGGTCAATCACTTGATGGTACTGCATTCAAACCAGAACATGCCAACCAGCTTGAATTCGGTTTGAAAGGCGACTTATTTAATAACCGTTTGTCTGGAACAATAAGTTACTATGATATAAAAGTAGATAATGTTTTACGCTTAGACCCACGGGATATTAATTATTCTATCCAGGACGGTTCGCAACTCAGCCGGGGAATTGAGGTTGATATTATCGCAAATCCTTTCAGCGGTTTAAATATCATAGCAGGTTATGCTTACAATTACAGCTTATTTACCAATGCTGATGCAACAGTAAATAATCTGCGCCCGGCCTTATCAGGACCGGACAAAATGGCTAACCTTTGGGTGAGTTATCGTTTACAAAAGGGCAGCCTGCGTGGATTAGGCATTGGCTTTGGGGGTAATTATGGAAGTAAATCATACCAAACCAACACACAGAGTACCAAGATTACCATACCGGCTTACACCATGCTGGATGCCGCCCTGTTTTATGACCAGCCCAGATACCGCGTTAACTTTAAGGTAAATAATTTAACCAGCGAAAAAGCCTGGTCGGTAAGGTTGACTCCGCAAAATCCGGCGCAATTTATTGGCAGCATTGCGCTTAAGTTTTAATAGGATGGCTAATAACCGGTTTAAAGGCATTACAGGCTGGCTGCATTTGTGGCTAGGATTAATCACTGGCCTTATTTTAATGGTCGTTGCCATTTCAGGTTGCTTACTTTCTTTTGAGGATGAACTGGAACTGGTATTTTTTAAAGAGCGTCATTTTGTACGTCCCACACAGCAGCGTTTAACCGCAGACAGTCTATTTAATATCGCCAACAGCATTTACCCCGGCAAAAAGGTATCTAAATTGATTTTGGAGGCAGCACCTGAACGAAGCGCAGAGGCTCGTGTTGGTAAAGGCCCTGAAATGAAGGTTGTTTACATCAACCCATTTAATGGCACGATATTATACAAAGGCCTTTTCCAGCAACAGTTTTTCAGAACAGTCCGAAACCTGCACCGCTATTTGCTGCTGGATAAAACAGGAAAGGCAATAACAGGTATTTCCTGCCTTATTTGTTTGTTTCTGACTATCAGCGGGATTTTTATCTGGTGGCCTGCGAATAAAAATGCCGTCAAACAACGCTTTAAAATTAAGTGGAATGCGAAAAGCAAACGGCTTAACTGGGACCTGCATGCGGTAACCGGCTTTTATCTATCGTTTTTCCTGATTCTGATTACCCTTACAGGCCTGGTAATGAGTTACGATTGGGCCGAAAACCTGATCTATCAACTGGCGGATGGCAAATCGCAAAATGAACCTCCTACAAAAAATCAGGCCAAGATTAAAACGGCCTGTCCAGGCATCTTACAGAAGATGGAACATATTATGAATGAGCTGTATCCTCATCCGGGCAGACTTAACTTCAATTTCCCACCCAAAGGTGGCCAGGCGATCATGGGGCAAAAAGAAAGTGAGCAGTTACCTCCCGGATGTACAAACGCAGCTTATTTTGACAGCAAAACCGGACATCTCATCAAACCGCAGCCTTTTGCCGCTTTAAGCTTGGGTACGAAGATCAAGAAATATGTTTTGCCCTTGCATGCCGGAAGTATATATGGTTTGGGCACAAAAATATTCACATTTGTGGTTACACTGTTTACAGCAAGCCTGCCAGTAACCGGCTTTCTGATCTGGCTTGGTAAACGCAAAAAGAAAAAAAAGCCCAGGGCTGTTCAGCGCTCTTTAAAAATATTGGCAAGAGTTTAGTGGTAAACCAAGCATAAAATAACTAAGACTTTAATTCAGTTCTATCGGGATGTGATGTAGATGTCAAACCTACCCTTAAGAACAATTCTAAAAATTGCTCTTAAAGGTTGGCAGCATGCATATCAAAGAACTGATTGCAATCCGCTAAGGCCGGATTTCCTGATCTATCCCGTTTATATAATGATTAACCAATTTACCATTTAATGCATGGTTAAATAAATGGTTTGGTGCATCTACATAATATAAGGCACCTCCTGTAACGGCTTTTAAAGAGAGGTGGTACCTTGCATCCAGGTTGTATACAACTTGGGTAGAACAACCTGCAGCTTTTAAAAACTCGATCAAAAGCCTCAGGCCTAGTGATTGGTGAACTTCATCAATATCAAATGATGAGCCATATGGACCAAAAATTTCATTAATGTAAAAACTAAAATACTGCAATCTTCTAAAATATTCATTACTGTTATTTTGTGGGAGAATAGCATCCGATTGATTCGATTTGCGTATATGTGGAAAAACATTGGGCTCCACTAAAGAACCCGAAATAGAGGCAACCCCCAGTTCTGTGGCCATTAAGGTTTTGTTTTGTCCAAGTATAAAATTGGCATCCCATTCTGTTCTTCTCCCCAAATATTCATCTTCAAAATGAAACGTTCCCCCATACCAATCGGTAGCATTTTTTACCGCAATTCTGCACTGATATATTTTACATTTTACAAAATCCCAAGTCTCTCCGCCAGCCCCGAGAAAAAATGTGCTACCTAAACCAGTCTGACTGACAGCAGATGTATTTACGAAAGTTCCACATTTAACCATAGCAGAACCATTTTCAATCTTTACCGTCAGGTGATAGGCTGAATTTATATTTACCGAAGTGATGACATCTAAATAAGTACTATTATTGATAGCCAATTTTAAGGTATTTCCGTCAAAGAATAAGTCTAAAAGATCACATTTGAAAACACGTCCATATCCGCCTGGAATTTCCTCAATCAGAAAATTTAAAGAAAAATCTATGATTTGCGGGCTACCAGGCATATTTGACAAATCACATTTTGCAAATTGTGCACCATTTAACCGTAACCATTTTTTATTTAATCCAAGTGCTTTTCCGACCCCACCTTTAGCACCTGATTTCATAACGGAATCAACTAACCCATTTCCGGTAAGTCCGTTTATCAATTTATTAGTCTCCTGTATGGAATTAATATAATTGCTATCAATAACCAGAGGAGACGAATCGGCGATGAAGCCTTCTCTTTTTGTTTGATAGTGTTGATTGTTGATAAATGAACGGATGTTTTTTAAACCATACTGAACACTCATTTTTGTTTTGCTCAATGCAGATTTACCTTTACCATTAGAAACAGAATATTTCCTATACTCACTAGTATGCCCGCTGTAATAATAATCCATTAGTTCTCCAGCAATAAATCCTTTTTTTATTGTACCTACATCATCTGAATGCTCTTCCAATATGGGCATATAATAGTCAATCCCAGGATGGTCGATATTCGGATCTGCCCAAAGCCAATCCATAAAAAATTGATTATTTGTATAACCAAACTCTGTCCAATCTGCCGCATATGTAATTTTTGAGGCAGGAAAATAATGCCTGGCAGATGCTGCAAGTTGTTTTAACGTTACAAACCATTTGTTTCGGATGGCTGCATTGCTATTCGTAGACAGTGTAACCATCTCCGATCCAATGTAGATGAGTGATAAATCAATACCTGCATCACTTGAAAGCTCAAGGTAATATTCTACGAAAGTTCTATAACTTTCTATCCAAGCATGCACTGATGATTCTTCTGAGAATATGACTTCTCCTCTCCAGCGCTCTTTATTGTTGATATCGCTGTTATTTATAAATCTGACAATAGGTGCAAAGCCAACCTTATAGCCTCGCTCTTGAAGGTAACGCGCTCCATTGATGAAGCTTTGATCATTTTGTGTTCCGGCCAGATCAATAACATTAGATATTTGAAGGGCTGTATCCTTACTATAACCTCCAGCAGTCCACACGCCATCAGCTATTTCCGCTTTTACATCCTGACTGATCCCAGCCTTTACAACCGTTGGATTGATAAAGCCTTCACTAAACCAGTTCAACCACATTACACAGGTATCTACCTCAGTTAACCTGGAAAGATTCTCTTCAACAGTATAGGTAAAATCAGTTTTCTCTGGCGATGAACTGCCAATAACCAAAGATTCGTAAATAGCATTGAAATATTTAGTTGCCCCAATATTGCTTCGTATGGTTGTATCATAACCAAATTCATCAAAGCTAGTGACCATTACTGCATTAATGGCTGGACTAATTAAATTATAAATACTGGTTTCGTCTGCTGCCCCATCTCTCAGTTTTTTTATAAGCTCCCTTAACTTAATGCCCTGTGTTTTGTTTAAATTTGGATTGAAAGGACCAGATGCCTTGATGATTTCATTTATATATCCATCTGTTATTGGTGTTATTTTTGCCATGACTTTTATATCAAATAAGTGCTATAAATAGGTGATAAGTTAATTTTTTGAATGGTAATTACCATGATTGTGTATCTGGTGAGCTAAAAGGCGATTTCAGTATGAATCTTAATGCTTTGATCAATTCTTTCCTTATCAAGCGCAGGAATTACTAACAGGCATAACATGCACTATCTAATTATCAGGTTTGAATTTTTTAACTATCAAAATCCATTTCTTTTTTCCGCATAACATACCTCAAAAGTGAAAACCATTTAACACATCATCAATCTAATTCAAACATAATATCTAAATATAAAATCCGAAATAAGAATACATTATGTAGATGTTATCATTCTCTACATGAATAGGATTATATTCGGGATAGACTATAGTGCATTTTAGAATTTTTAGCCATTTAAATCAAAACTAATTTTTCTAATTATAAAGAAGTACATGCATCTGTTTACAAGATACAATTGATTCTATCGGAGAGCAATACTTAAAAATCAGTATAAATTAAAATAGTTAAGCGTTTCGGAGAAAGCCAATACATGCCGTATATTTAACCTGTCACGGCGTTTTACTTTCTCAAAACTTAGAGAAATTTCCAATTTGCTTAGTTTAAAGGCACACTTGAAGAAGCATTGGTCTGAATACCACTAATATCCAAAATACATCAATTATCAGGTACAAATCCGATAATCAATCAACGCGGGTGTTTTACCAGTAACAACATTGGTATACAGATTTAACTCATGACCGACTAAAACCTCTAATTTTTTTACTTTGTAACCAAATACCTCATATAGCTGTCGGAGTTTTTGTTCAACATATACATTTTGGTCAACATTGGTGATATCGGTTACCAGCATAAATATTATGGATGTATGTTCTTCATGAGGTATAATTTGTATCTGAAACCGTTCAACATCCGCAAAAACAGCATTAAAATCATCAAGCTCATAGTTGCATTCGTTAAACATAAAAGAATTTGAATACCTCCCTTTTAATTCCAGATACAATTGCCCCTCAACTTCTACCCATTTGCCGATATCGCCGGTATCATACCTAAAGATGGGGAAACGCTTACGGAATAGATTGCTTACGAGTAGCGGGCCATAGCCATTAGCATCAGGATTGTTTGGTTCTACTATCAGACCATCAATTACCCTGAACAATGATGGCGACCGGCTATAGTTGCACCAGGCCCATATCCCTGTTTCTGCAGCACCATATAATGAATAGATCTGTCGGGTTCCGAAAATATCTTCGAAAAGTTTGATATGTGACGGCGGCAAAAACTCGCCACCAAATAAAAGGTTGGTAATGGATAAGCGAAGCTGTTTTTTTTTAAGGTATTGCGCGAAAAGGAATAATTTTGATGGTGTTCCCAATAATAAATCTGGCTTAAAATTTAGCGCCATCTGGTAAGCCTCTTCGTAAGGTAGGCTGGCGCTGGCAACTAAGGTTGTTGCATTACACCTCTCCAGCAGATCATCCATAATTGCAGCGGTACGGTACATATCCATGTAACCAAACATATTAAGTGCGATGGTTTTTGGTGTAAATACTTCAGCTTGTTTTAATGCGGATGCAAGGGCTGCACGCTGTTCGAGATTTTCTGCAATATCAACGGGAAAAACCAGTGGTTTTTGGGTAGATCCGCCCGATCGTACTAAATAAACGCCTCGTTTCTGACTATGCAAGTCAAAATTATCATTCAGCAGACCAATTAATTCCTTTTTACCTATAATGGGTGCATTTCGATAATCATCATAGTTAAGATAATGAGACCTAAAAAGGTCTGATTGTTTAACAATGTGATAGTATTGATTCAGGATAGGATTAATCATTCAAGGTTTAAACTTTTGATGAACAAATAGCTAAGATACTTCGCCCAGAAGTGGCGATAATGCCATAAAAATCTGATTTTTTGGCTGTTGGAGGGTAAATTCTGTAAAGCATATTTATACCAGCGTTCACCGATCATGCCCATCAACAGCTGGTCGTGTTTATCTTTACTGTTCCTATACCTCGCAATTACCGGCGGCAATTCGATCTGTTTAAAATGGCTGTATTTTTTCCTGGAAAGGCTCTCCGGAACCTCGTTAACATAAAGATAAGCTCCTGCTTGCAATACTATTTTTCCGGGCACTTTGCTCAATATTCCTTTAAGCACCCGATACCAAAAATCAATACCTTCATTTAACTGTACTTCCGAATCATATCGGTTAGCGGCAATCCACTTACTTCGTGTAATTACATTACTGCCAACCCCCATAATAAAATGCGGATCGCTAACGGCCAATAAAGGATGTTTAATCAGATATAAATCTGTCTCCAGCGGTTCCAGGTATCTTTTCAATGGTTTCAGCTTAGGGCATATTTCGTTGCCTGGCATAAAAGCAATATTAAGTACCATAAAATCGAGCTGATGCATTTCAAATGCACGAGCTGCAACGCTTAGTAAATCTGGATGGTATTCATCGTCAGCATCCAAAAAACTTACCAATTCGGAATGGATAGCCGCAAAACCGATATTGCGTGCATTACCCGGTCCTTTGTTTTCGGTGAGTCTAATTACCTGTATCCTGCAATGGCCAAAAGCTGAAATATGATCACGTAAAAAATCATAGACAACGGAGAGGCTATTATCTGTACTTAAATCGTCTACAATAATCAACTCATCCGGCAGTTTACTTTGCCGGATGAGTGAAGTTAACGTTTGCGTAATATAAGCTGCTTTATTAAACAATGGTATAATGACGGCATGTGTCATATTTACGATGCCGACATCATGGCGGGAAAAATGACTCCCCTACCCTGGTGAACATTAACCACGCTTTCTGCTGAACCACGGAACAATCCGGGACCAAATGACCGGTTATTGTAACACAGCAACATCCCTACTAAATTGATCAGGCTTTTCTCTGCACCACTACTGTATTTAAACCAACGTTGCGGTACATATTCCTGTATCATGTATTCGGGCCATTGTTTATCAATAATATCAGACCAAACAACGGCTTCACAATCGCCTTTTACATACATATCAATACCCCGGCCACCGCTGTTGCGCTTTAATACCCAATTTAAGCATGAGTTGCTTACTTCATTTCGTTTTTCGGGTGTATGCAAGGCATAAGTAGGTATTAAAAAAGAGCGTAAAAAAAGATATTCTTCTTCAGAAAGATAATTTTTCATGATCTCTTCACTATACAGCACAGCAAGGATGCGCTTGTCATGGACCAATATCAATGTCCGGACATCGTTAAAATAGTTTCCTTTACTAATGATCAGCTTTAACACTTCAGGGTCAAAATTACGCAGTTCTTCGCGGTCCATTTCCAATATAAACTGATGAACAGGTTTACCGTGCAAAACAATAAATCCGTTTTCGCATGTTAACTGGGCTGGACTTGCAGAAACATAATTTAAACCCTGTTTGCTGAACTCCTTTAGCAGATAAAATACTTCGGTGCCTTTTTCTTTGTCGTGTACCAGTACAACGGGCTCATTACTGTTGAAACGGCTAAAAATAGCATCAATAAAATCACGCTGATGTGGAATGTTCTCCAGTGATGATAAACGGCTATCTTCAGCAATCAAGTTTAGGTAGTAACTCAACATCCACCCGTTAACCGGATACCTGGCTCCTATTTCGCAGATTTTGATGCTGCCATCTTCTGCCTGTAAAAAATCAGGACGGTACATGCCCACTTCATAAGGCTGCATGTTTGCAGTGTTTAAGATATCGTTCAAACAATCATCAAAATTATAAAAGGCACGTATCCTTTCATCAGCAAAATACGCATTGACTACACTGGTTAATGCCTTATTCAATACCTGACATAGCTTTTCCATCTGTGCAATTTCATCACGGTTTACAGCCACCGGAACCGGAGAAAATGAATCAGCACCATTGCAGGGTATTTCGCCCAGGTGCTTCATCAGCATTTCATTTAGTGCCTCTCGACTACAGATGATTTGGTCTGCTACAAGTTCGCCCCTCATCTTTATGCAATTTCTTCTTCATGCATTACGGGTTCCAAACTGGCACTAATGGTTTCCATTACGGCCGCTTTTTTACTTAAGTAATCGGCAACAATCTCGCGCAGATCATAATCAGCCAAATTTACGTCCATCGCTTTAATGTAATAATTGATAGCACTAACCGCATAAAAGAAATGGTTTTTTTCTGTTGGTCCGCAATGTACGGTTATCCAGGCCAATGTATGTTTTAGCGTATCTTTGTCAAAACCAAAGTCATCTTCCAGCCAACGCGTAAATTTTGGAAGTATAAATTCCACCTCTCCATGGGTATAAATTTCATGCACCAGCGTGGTTAACAGGCCGATCAATAAATCTTTATTCCGCAACGAGTTCTGGTCTTTCCAATATTTAAAGGCACGTGCACTTGGATCAAGATATTGCCTCAACAACCATCCATCATCACCGCAGGTATTTGTAGCCATGGTATAGAACAGATCAGAGTGTAATACTTTGCCAACAACAGCCAGGTCTTCATCAACGATCCTGTTTAAACTGGCTACCGATCTGAAAAGCTGCGCTTCGTCTGCTACAGGTATATTTTTATGGATCAGCATGGTCATGCGGTTACTCAATCCGGCAACAGTAACGGCACTATTGTTTGTTTGGCTCCAGCTATGAAAAAAAGGTTTAAGATGATCCCGATCATGCAGCACTGCGGTGAGTTTTACAAAGCTGTCTTCAATGGTTTTAAAATGTTCAGCTTGCTCTGGAAAATAGGCCAAAAGTTGGTGCTTCAACGGAGATTCTTCCATCCCCTCGAGTACAGGAATGATAATTGATAATAAATTTTTCACGTTTGTTAGGTTTAAGGTTTATTAAAAAAGTAGATTAAGGCAGATAAAATATTGTTAATTTGTTTTAAAATATTAATAACTAAACCAGTATTAGCTTCATACTTGGCTGATCAGGTATGATATTAATATTGACGACAAGCAAAATACAACTAACTGATATTTAGCAATATGCAGTTAAATTATAATGATTGGAATAATTGATGAATGAGCGTTTTTCATTTTGATGAGCGGTTTGAGTGATAAGATGGATTTGACTTACACATAGATACGTACTTTTTTATTATTAAAAAAAATACATACGAAATATATATTAAAAATACACAAATATATTTTTTAAAAATACATTTGTGTATAATTTAAAATACATAAAATCTTATGATGAAGTAAACATCAGGCACAAGCACACAACTATGGAAACGTATTTCCGTTTACCATTAAAACCATACAAAAACGTAAGCAATGAATTTTGTCTGATGCAAACTTCACAATCAGAAGGAGGTTATTGATTTTACACAGATTGAGCCCTTGATTCAAAAACAATAAAATATGGCCCTTTACTCAAACTGCAGCGGCGGCCTTTTGGCGTTAAGAGATTCCAGGCAATTCTATTGCCTGAATAATGGCCATATGTTTTGACATTGATTTTCAGAAAACTGGCCGGAAAAAAAGCTGGCGAAAACTGCTGCTATATGAAAAGCCATTGGATATGCGGGTAGATGTATGCCCATACCGTTAGTTTTTTCCATTTACACTATTAATTTTTACAAACAAATATATCTGAAACGGAAATCTATTTCGGTATGGACTCCAGTTCTACTTCATCGCCAATTGCTGATCATCAGCTTCGGCCATTTCCTTATAAAATGCCTTAAACTGATCGATCTTATCTACAGGAACGTAATCTTTCTTTAATACAAAACGCCGCTTTAATAAGATTTTATTTCCCTGTTGTTCACTTTCCAGCTTAAAATCAATAAAATCGTTGGTCAGTTGTACAGTTTTAAAAGGCTGAACCATCGCTTTGCCCGTTGGCAATTCTAATGATAATTCCTGGTTAGACTCATCAATGCCAAACAATTGGGTAAGATCTAAACCAAATTTACGCGGTGAAATCACCTGCAGTGCGGTGGCATATGATTTATTTGACCATGGAATAGAGAATATAGACATCCCTGCTACACTTTTGCTCACATTGAGCAATTTATATGAGCAGGCGGTCGCTACTGTATCAGAAGTTGACTTTGCGGCATTTAGGTTGGTAAAATTCAAGCTATAAATCTCATTTTCAGGATAAGTACCCGTTAA
The DNA here is from genome assembly GCF_913776295.1 of uncultured Pedobacter sp. GTDB lineage: Bacteria > Bacteroidota > Bacteroidia > Sphingobacteriales > Sphingobacteriaceae > Pedobacter. The sequence continues at coordinate 15,032 of NZ_CAJYOJ010000053.1, read as the reverse complement.
ATCTTCCTTCATTTTCTTGATTTGATCCGCATTGCTCAAATCGTTAAAGACACTTCTCATGTAGCTAGACATTGATCCGGTATTCCAATTCGTTTCCTTTACCATCATATCGGCATTTTCCAACTTCACTTCGGTTTTGTAACCCATAATATTTTTTCCTCTTATACCGGGATTAAATGGAGTCAAGCCTATGCTCGTTTTGTTAATTTCCAGAATATTAGAACCAAGAAAAGTATTACTGAAAGTGTTAAAAGGCAAGGTTCCGGAAGTGAGTTCTACCCAATAATCTTTTCCACCTATGGTAGATTTGGCAATGCAGTGATTAAATTCGATACTTGGCAATAATAGCGTATGCTGTCCCCGATCTCTGGTATTTGCCAAAGCCAGCGTTGCTGAAATACCTGCTTCTTTACACATGCTAACAAAAAGTGTAGACACATCTTTACAATCGCCAATTCTGGTATTAATCACTGTTGATGGGTTTTGTGGAATAATACCACTTTGCCTGAACGATACAGAGCTATATGCGATGTTGGTAATGATGTAATTATAAATCATTTTGATTTTGGTCAAATCATCCGGATTACCTTTGCCCGCAAACAAATCGTTTACTACTGTTTTAATTTCATAACTGCTCCTTGCCTTGGCCGAAGCAATATTATCGTACCAATCTGCAATAAATTTCCAATCCGGAATAGATGATAAATACAGCATATTGGTTACATCATCCATTGGCGGCATTTTATCTTCGTATCTTAATGCTTCTTGTTTATTCTTCTCCCAAACGTACAAATCAAATTCATCCTTTGTTGTTTTAAGGGGAGCAATATCCTGTTGCGAAAACACATATTTAAACGCTTTGTCGCGGTGGATGAGCAGCGAATATTTAATTTTAAGATTATCGAGTCCATCACTAAAATAGAAGGCATCCCAAAAATGGCTCGACATGGCTCCCATGTGGAAATTTTCGATTTTATAGCGGATATTGATTACGTCGCCAACTTCCAGGTTGGTAAACACCAATTCATTATTGTTGGTTTCGGCCGGAACTTTCGTTCCATTGGTTTTTATCACCTCAGCAATTTCGATAGCATAGTTCTGATCATTGTTATAAGGAATGGCGTACTCCTTAAAGCTTTCAAGCCCTTTCTGGGTGAGGATTTTTGCCGTAAAAAAGTGTTTCTCTTCCGATCCTCCGTTTTCATAAACAACTTTCTGCACCTCATTATTTAAAACCACAACCTGCCCATCAGGATATTCGGTTTTGGATGGTGCCTGGCTAACCATCGCTTTCACGTCGGGTTTTTCGAAGTAATCGAAAACGGCCTTTTTATCCTGAAGGGTTCTTAACAACTGAATCACAGTGTAATTGTTCGGATCGATCTGTAAACTCGTTTCGTAAGCCTTAATACTTTTTTCTTTCTGCTTATTTGCATCATACAACATACCCAACTGCGAATACACAAACGCGTTGTTAGGGTCAATCTCCAGTACCTTTAAATATAATTTTTCAGCTTCATCATACTGTTGCAACTTATAATAAACGGCTGCCAGGTCGGTATAAACTGAAAAACCAATCGGATCATCTTTCAGTTCTTTCTTATAGATATCAATCCCCGCATCAGTTTCTCCTTTATCCATGTATAATTTAGCTACATATTTAGCCGCTTTATAATCGTTATTTTCGTTAATATACTTTTGAAGAATATCAATAGCCTTAGGATTTTTCCTAATCTGCACTTCAATCAGGTATTTTAAATTCACAATATCTGCTGAACTTAAATGCTGAGGATAAATTTTTTCAACCAGGTCGATAATTTCCGGTTGTTTTTTCTCTTGCCCGAGTATATTAAGTTTTTTAATCAAAACCGCTTCATTCTCACCATAGATTTTTTCGAGTTTGGCTATAATTTCTTTTGCCCGTACGTAATCATTCTGTTGAAAATGCTCGTTGTACATCAGTTCAAGCGCAAGTGAACAATCAGGGTCGTGAGTTTTGATTTCTTCTTTCAGGGTTTCTATTCCGGTTCTATTGTCCGCTTTCCCAAAAAGCTCTATCATCATCAGGTTCAGATAGGTGCTTTCGGGGAAACGCTTTTTAAGTTTCTCCAGGATCAATCTCGCATCAAATACATTCCCTAAACGCAGGTAAAGCTTCGCCATCATTAACTGATTTAAATAGTTCTGAGGTTTTGCTTTTAGGGCATCTTCAAAATACTTAAAGCCAACCGACTTGAGCTGAGCAGCAACAGGGTTAGTGTCTTTTGAATAGGCTTGCGGTGTACTTGTGGCAGAAAGCTTATCTAACGGGGTTCCGTTAGCATCTGTTAACCGCAGCATAAAATTCGATCTACCTGCATAACTTTCACCAATCTGTACCAAAATCCGGTTGTAGCCCTGGTTTAAGTTAACCGGAACGATATAGGCATCAAGATCGTTGTTTCTTTCTTCAGATTCGCTGATGACAAGCCGGTCGTTTACCCAAACCTTTACCGATCCGGATACGCCGATCCTCAACTGCGCCGTTGTATTTACAGGTGCATTAACAAAGGTTTGGGCAAACTGTAATGCATTTTCGTAAGTATTGTAATAGGTAAAATCGAACCATTTATCGTGCCTGGTATAAGGTACCGTTCTCCAGCTAAATTTCCGGTTCTTCTTCCCCGTAAAAACATAATTAAGTTCCGGATGGGCTAAAATATCATCATATGGTTTATCAAAACCACTGGTCGAAATATTTTCATACTCGCCAGTAATTAACCAATTTTCGATTTCGCCAATCTTATTGAAATACTGATCTGCATCGGCATATTGCTTTTTCTCTTCGTAATGCGAACCTAATGACGAATAGGCCAATGCATTTAGGGTTCCGTCAACGTCTTTTCTTGCTGCAAGTTTTTTATAAAACTCCAGCTGATCGGCTGTTTTTATTCTGGAAGCCCTGTTGGGCATATCACTCCAGAGTGCGACCAGGTATGGTTGCGGGTTTTTCGAGGTATTGGCTAATTTATTTAAATAGTCAAAGCCCTCTTTATCCGAACGGTCCATTTCAGTCATCATAGAAAGCGCAACATTTGCTTCATCTGAAGATGCAGGTTTTAGGGCTGCTTTGGTAAAAAAATCACGTGCTGCTGTACGGTCGTTTTTGAAAAAATATTCCCAACCTGGGTTTAAATTTGTTTGTGCCTGAATAGACGAAGAAACAAGAATAGAGAGAATTAATAGTTTGAATTTCATTTTGTAATTATAAAAAAAAACAAATCTGAATCAAAAGCAATTTTTGATCAAAATAAACATAAAAACACCTTATTTACAGTGAGTATTTAGAATATTGAACCAAATATTTAATCATAGTGAAAAGGATTAGCCAAATAAGAAGAGCTAAATGTTGATCACCAAGTGTATCAATAGTCAACACCGCAATGATCGTGGATCAATGTGTTTATAAGAAGTATAGGAATTAACCAGTTTAATATATACTTCCGGTTTACATGAGCGTTTTGAAAATTTTCTGCCCAGATAAGCTTAAGCAATATTCTCCAGATACCTTAATACCTCTTCTTTCTTTCTGCTGGAAACCTGGATCTTCTCTCCATTATCCATTTGAAGATAGCCTTCCCTGAAATATTTTTTAACATAGGCAAAATTGACCAGATAGGATTGGTGGCATCTTAAAAAGCCAAAAGGAGACAGCAGGCTTTCATAATCTTTCAAACCTTTTGATACCAGTATTTCATTTGATCCTTTGATCACAAAAGTGGTATATCCTTTATCGCCTTTGCAGAACATAATATTCTCTATAGCAACCACTTCAATATATTCGAGTGTTTTAAGTGCAATACGCTTGTTGGCCGATAAACCCTGGGATAGATAATGTTCTTTGGCAATGCTTAATTGGTGTTGGTCAAATAACTCCTGTTTACGGTGGTGAAAGCATTTATTTATGGCAGAGGTAAGCGACTCTTCGTCAACTGGCTTAAGCAGATAAGCTAAAGCACCAAGATTAAGTGCCTGTATCGCATATTGATCGTAAGCAGTTAAAAAGATGACCTGAAAATCTGTTACGCCAATCCGTTCAAAAAGCTCAAAACTGTCACCATCCTTTAGTCTGATATCAGCAAGAATGATTTCGGGCTTTAAAACCGGTATTTCAGCGGCGGCAACAGCTATTTCTGCAGCCCCGCCTATCACTTGTACATAATCGATCCGGCTTACAATCTGTAAAATATGCTGCATAATCCGCGGCTCGTCTTCCAGTATATAAAGTTTCATAATGAACGTAAATTAATCGTTGATAATCGGAATATTGATTTTCACCAGCACACCATGCTCACCAGTATCATTTTTGTTGGTAAGCGTAAAATTGGCATTTTGGCTATAACGGCAAAAAAGCGCTTCGAACCGTTCGGTCAGAATGGTTTGTGCCAAAGACTGCTTTTGCTTATTTCCAGCTACCTTATTATTTAAGCCGCAGCCATTGTCGTCTATTGTTATTCCGAGCTGATTGTCTTGCTGATGAAAAGAAATTTTAAGTAATCCTTTATAAGGGATATTCCTAAATCCATGCTCAATCGAATTCTCGACAAAAGGCTGGATAAACATAGGAGGAATGAGTGTGGCCTGTGCATCAATTTCTTTCGAAACCGAAATCCGATACGTAAAGGTATCGGCATAACGCATCTGCTGTAATAAAAGGTAATTATTTAACGAAGATATCTCTTCTTCGATGGAGATAAAATCCTTCCTGTTTTGTTCAAGAACCGCCCTTAATAAACCTGAAAAAGATTTTAAATACCTTACAGACTCAGAGGTATTGCCCGATGAAATCAGACCTTGCAGATTGGAAATGGCATTAAATATGAAATGTGGATTCAGTTGTACCTGAAGAAGTTTTTGTTCCATAATCAAACGCTGGTTATCAGCTGCCAGAAGCTTGTTCTTATCTTTTAAACGAAGCTGGCGATAAATGATGATGAACAGCGACACAGCGGCAACGGAAATAACCAACACCATAAACAGTAACCAGCGCTGTTGGTTAATCAGTTTCTCATTTAGCTGATTTCGGCTGTTCAGTTCGTTAATACTACGGTCTTTTTTTTCTACCTCATATTTTTCATGTAATTCAGCTATCCTTGCCGCCTCTATCGCTTTACTGTTGCTGATTTCAGTTTTATAAAGAGAATCGGCAGCTGCCAATGCCGATTTGAAATTGCCTTTTAACTTATAAGCATCAATAAGCCCCATGTAGGGAGAAGTTTTGCGCTTGCCTGATGGATCTTTTTTCTCCATTTCCATCCCTGCGCGGAAATAAAAAATAGCCGAGTCTGGCTGGGTATTACGGATAAAAGAAGTAGCGAGATTACTGTAAGCAATATCATTCAGGTTATTCGTCTTTTTCAAAAAGTTAAAGTATATACGACTACACTCAAGTGCCTTTCCGTTTTTTCTCTGCTTACTGTAAATCTGAGCCTGATTATCGTAAGTGCGGGCCAGCGCCAGGCTATCTTTGATGTTAACAGCCAGTATGCGCGCCTGGTTGTTGTAATATAACATTTTGTTCAAATCACCAAGCCTCGAAGCAAGCAAAAAAGAGATATCAAAATACCGTTGTTTGATAACGGAAGAATTTTTATAAGGGTGGGCCGCATAATACCTGGCAGCGTATTCCAACGATTTTTGTTCGTTATCGTTTTGATAATAGGCTTGCGCAATTAAATCATAATAACGGTAGGTTAACCGGCTTTTCTGTATTTCTGCGGCCTTTAAACCTGATAGTATCCGGTTCATAAGCCGGGCCTCTACCATTGAGCCATTGCCTATGGCATACGAAATGATTGCATTTTCCTTTAACAACTCAATATCGTCATTTTTACGGTATCCCCTCATTTGCTCATAAGCAGCAAGCGCGCTATCCCTTTTCTTCGCAATGGAAAATTTTCTTGCTTTGAAATAATGGTAAAAAGGATTTTTCTCCTTTGCCGGCATTAAAGAGAGGATACTATCCTGCCTATCGATGACTGTCTTTAACTTTTTAGATCCTACTAGTGTATCTAATGAAATGATAAATGAGAGCAGATCCGCTGTAGATTGTCCCTGAGCTGACACGGACTGACCACTGCCATTTGCCTCGGGCTTTTGCCGGCACGATAGCAGGCAGAACAGGGCAAGCGTAAAAACAGGAATAAAGCGATATCGAAAAAAAAGATTCATGTTGCTTAATTGATCGTTGAGGATCTTCCCCAGAATTAATGCCTAAATATATCAATCAAAAGGGTAGCGCAAAAACCCCTATCGATATTCGGGAACTTTGAGGCTATATCCGTTGATAAACTTTGATTATTCGATTGAGGATTAAAGCTAGAATTTGAAGCAATAATGAGATTTAGACTATTTACACAAAATCAGTACATCACCAGTTCCTTTAAAAAATGAACAGCAGATAAAGTGCCTTAACAGATTTTTGGAAAAGTATTGCGAATATGGAACGGAAATTACCGAATGTGGGTTGGCCCTTCTCTGTCCACGCTTTTCTATTGAAATTCACGGTAGAAAAACGAGCACCATCCTCTTTTTCAAATATTTTAACCATTTACTTAACAAGAAAAACTATGAAACGTTTATTTATTGCACTAGCATTTACAGCAATGGGATTCGGCGCATTCGCCGGCGAAGTAGCACCAACAAAGGCCCTACCCCTATCTAAAAACACCTCAGAAAAAAAAGTTGCCGAAAAACAAGCCAGCAAAAGTCAGAGGAGAAAAACCAAGAAATATGTATTTCATTTAACCTGTGGTGATGTAGTTGTAAATGTTTACACCGATGCTGTCAATGCACCAGGTGTAATGAGCGGGATCTGGAACCACCTGGACCAGCAAAACTGCCACTAAATACTAAACCAGCTGTAATCTAAATTCAGCGCGAACACCGAGACAGGGGTGTGAACTACGCCCCTGTTTATTTTATCTAGAAGAGGATGGTCTCTTTAAACAGGGCATTATGAAAAAACATTTAAAAAATTGTTTATTAGGGCTTTCACTTTTTTTGGCGTATAGTTTATGCTGCGAATCTGTTTTTGCACAGAAACAAGCAGCGCGTGCAGCATATTATCGTTTTACCCACATTAAAGACTCTACGCAAAATGCGAAAGTATGGACGGAAGAATTTTTACTGGCATTTAACGCAGATAAAAGTATTTATACCAGCCATACTAAACTTGTACAGGATTCTGTGAATGCAGAGATCATTAAAAATGCCGAGGAAAGCGAAAGCGAAGAGGTTGATATGGGCACTTATACACCCGTAACTGCCGAACAGGTTTTTAACAATGGCAACAAGCTAGCTGTTGTTAAAAATTTTAATGGTGCCGATTATCTTATTAACGAAATCACTGATAAAATAAACTGGAAGATTTCCGCCGAAACCAAAACCATTTTAGGCTATAACTGCCAGGAGGCAACCGGTACCTGGAAGGGACGAACCTATACCGCATGGTTTACAACCGATATACCTGTCAGTTTTGGTCCGTGGAAACTCCATGGACTACCCGGCCTAATACTTGAAGCGAATGATAAAACCGGAAGGATAACTTTTAGTTGTACAAAAGTGGTGCCCCCTGTAAAGCTGCCTTCTGCAGTTTCGTTAGATCTTCCTCGGGAATTAACCACTACCACCTTAGCCCAATATGAACGGATGGAAAAAGCTTACGCCGAAAATCTCGATATGGATGCTTTCGATCCACAAAGTGTAATGATGCTGATGAGCAGTGGACAGACGAAAAGTACAAACGGAAAAAAATTGAGCATAAACTTTCCTCTGGAACTGGAAAAATAAACAGTTCATGTTTACAAGGGTAATCTGTATCTGCTTTTTTTTGCTCATCTGCCTACAACAGGTACATGCGCAAAGCGTCATTGCAGGTGCCGTGCGCGATAGTAGCGGTACCGCCATACCAGGTGCTTCAATAACCGTTATAAACAATAAAGGCGCAGGCCTATTATTTTCCAAAACTGATCAAACTGGTAACTTCGTTTGCAAGCTCGAAACAGCCGAAGATAGCCTGCTTATCAAAGCCACAGTACTTGGGTTTAAACCCTACACTTTGAAACTCAAAAATAAATCAGTTAACAATCTTCTTATTATCCTTAAACACAGCATCATCAACCTACAGGAAGTTAATGTTAAATCGTCAGGTCCGGTCAGCAAAATGGCCGACACCTTAAAATATGATGTAAGACGGTTTAAAGAAAATCAGGATCGGGTAATTGCCGATGTGATTGGACGCATGCCCGGCCTACAGGTTGATGATAAAGGAGGGATCAGTTTTAATGGTAAAAGAATATCAAAAGTCTATATTGATGGTGAAAATCTATTAGACCGAAATTACAAACTTGCCACCTCTAATATTCCGGCTTCGGCCATTTCCCAGTTGCAGGTAATTGAACGCGACCAGCCTGTTAAAGCTTTAAACGGTTATGTGAGCAGCGATGATGTAGCGCTCAATCTCACTTTGAGCGATAGTGTTAAAACAATGATTAGCAATAACGCACAGGCAGGTGCAGGGAATAAAGCTTACCTGGCCGACTTTAACAATATGATTTTTAGAAAAGGTATTAAGGGAATCAATACCCTAAAAGCCAACAACATAGGTAACGATCTGCAGGTAGAACAGGAAGAAGCCGGCCAGCTTTCGGCGAATGAATTCAGAGCCAGAGATCCGCAAAGCTATTTATCCATGCAAAGTGAAATCATTCCTGATTTACAACCCAAATACTATCTCTTCAATAACGACCTTAGTGCATCTGCAAATACACTGCTGAACCTTGGGCAAGACTGGCGCCTGAGATTTAACTTATCGACACTGCAACTTAAATGCCATTATCGTTTTAACAATAGCGTGAGTTACTTTTTAACAGGGGCAGATACCGTTAGCTACGTTGAAGAACAGGACAATGTATACCGCCTAAACAGTTGGAAAGCCAAGATGCAGATAGAAAAAAACAGCAGTAAACTTTATTTCCAATCGCAAACCAGTTTGGAAATACCCAACTGGCAGCGCAGGGGGCAAGCTTCGCAGAATGATGCCGATTTTGCGCAGGAACAACCGATGAAAACCCGTTCCGTGTATAATCAAACGAAAATGGTAAAGGTTTTGGGAACTGAAACAGTACTGGAATACAACGGATTGCTACAATATCAAAAGGTTGATGAACAACTGAAGATAATGCCTGGAATCCATAAGTCAATTCTGAACAATGGAGCAGATTACCGGCAGCTCAAACAGTCAGTTTTTACCAATAATATTTTTGTGGATGAAAGTGTTGCACTCCGTAAAAAAACCGGCAGAGTAGTGCTCTCTTCTTCTGTCAACTTTGGTCTTGAAAAAAACAGTTTAAAGAGCGGTTTACTGATTTTACAGGATACCCTCAGCGAACATCATCCTGGAAATGATTATATTAATAACACCGGATTTCAGAATGTGGAAGTCAGGGTAAAATCATCTGCGCTATACCGTTTAAAAAAAGGCGAACTTAATGTTACGTTAGCTCCCGGATACAATTTTATCAGTGATGATAACCGGATTAAACAGTACTCCACAGAAAGTAGATATTTTAGTTTAAATCCCGCCGTATCCTTTCGAACAAATGCGGGAAAGTTTGCAGATATGCAGTTCAGTTACGCAGCTGATAAAAGTTTTGGCGACGTAAAAGATATTTACCAGGGCATTATCCTGGTCAATTTCCGGCAGTTCAATTCAAATGCCATCCCAATTCCCGTACTAGATCAAACATCGCTTTCTGCAAGGTATTCTTTCCGCAAGCCAATCAATATGTTTTTTTTCAACATTGATCTGAGTTATGTGGCAAGCAGGCAAAACTATATCCGTTCATATGCGGTAGAAAGTATACAAACCCGTGCCGTGGCCGTAGATTTTGATAATCGGCTAAAAGAATATAATATTGGTACAAATATATCAAAATACCTGTTTTTTGCCGGGCTTAACCTTTCGTTCAGATCCAATATAGGCTTTCAGCAGGGCTTTAACTTTTATAATAATGACATTGTTCCGTATGATGGTACACAGATAAATGCAGGCACTTCTCTGAGAAGAAAATTTTCCAATCAGCTTAGCCTGTTGCTGATGTACGATTTTATGAAGGCCACTAACCGGCAGAAAGCCTATAACGGCAGCTTGACCGAGAATGTGGTGAGCAATCATAAATTGAGGGCAGAATGGAACCACCGGATTGGACATAAACTTTCCTATCAACTCAACTATAACTTAATCAGCTTTAACCAGTCCTTCCAGAACCGGAATCAACAATCTTTTTTAGATTTCAATTTTAGATATTCACCAGGTAAAACAACAGGTGTTTTTGAGTTTCAATGTATCAACCTGATCGGTCAGCAGGCTTATACACAGAGCAGTTCCAATACTAATGAACTCAGTATTTATGACATGCCCTTAAGGCAAAGAACATTTTTAATTAAATACAGCTTCAACTTCTAGACACCGATGTGGCAAATTCTGAAAAACTTTTCTTTTTAAAAAGATCTCAACATAGGTTTAGCAAACGATATTTTGCTAATATATTCTGCTTTTTGAGCATTTTTGGATATAACGATTGAAGAAGACAAAATGAAGTAAAAAACCGATCAAAAAATAGTTAGTTTTCTATATTTTATTAAATAACAGACCACTTTATTTAAAAAAACATTGACACTACTCAGTTTTTATATAAATTAGCAAAACTAAACGACTGAGGTTAAGTGAAGTCTACTCCTATTACTGTCGAAAAGAAGCTATTAATTGAATTAAAAGATGGTGATCAGGCAGCCTTCAGGCAGTTGTACCAGATTTATTCAGAGAAACTCGCCAGTAAACTGATTTATCTTTTAAAATCTGAAGACCTGGCCCAGGATATCTTACAAGATGTATTTCTAAAGATCTGGATCAACCGCGAAATGATTGATACAGAACTAAGTTTTGGCGCATTTCTTTACAAGATCGCCTCAAACCTGTCTAAAAATGTAATCCGGAAAAATGTTTACGATCAGCTTATGCGCCATGAGGTTGGCTAAGAAGAATTATATCATCCTGTAGAAGAAGGCGATGATGCAGAACAGGCCAGGGCCATTTTAAATCAGGCCATGGATCAGCTTACTAATCGACAGCGGGAGGTATACACCTTACATAAACTGGAGGGTCTAAGCTATCAGGAAATTAGCGAAAAACTGAATATCAGCCTTTCTGTTATCAATCATCATATTCAAAAAGCTAACAAACACCTAAAAACGGTATTAAAATCAAGATCATTTGAGCTATTTGTTCTCCTGCTACCCACCATATTAAAAAAATAATTTTACCAAGAGGTGCTATTTTTTCTTTTTCATGTGTATTCTACTTAAAAGGGATGATTTTTCCCTAGTTTACCATGAGCAAACCAAACAGAATTAAGTTTTTATTTGATCAGTACCTAAACGATGTCATCACAAAGGATGAATTGACCGAACTTAACCAACTTCTTCAGAATAATGAAGATGAGGTACAGTTTGATGAGGTAGTTAGCGGATATTTTGATTCAACATCTCACTCAGTTCATCCAAAATCTAAAGCTATTGGCGATTTAGTCTGGAATTAAATCGCTCAGAAAATAGAAAAGGTTCAGCCTAAGCAGCGGAAATTGTTTTCATCTCTACAATATGCAGCAGCCGCAGCAGCCATCTTGATTTTTTTATTCACCACATTTTTTATTTATAAATCCAATTATCTTAAAGATACTCTTCGAAAAGATATTGCACATGACATCCTTCCTGGTACTCATCGGGCAACGTTACAGTCAACTAATGGTAAAGTCTATCAATTAGAGGGCAGTAAACAAGAGATTATTGCCGATAAAAATACGATCCGCTACAAAGATGGAGCATTGCTCGCTAAAGAAGATCAAATTCAGAATTTTACCTTATCCACTCCAAAAGGTGGGCAGTGCCAGGGTAACGTAACAAATAAATACATGGAAGAAGCAGGACCAGATGATGCCCATTTCTTCAGGGAAATGATGGCTATTTCTGCAGATTATGCAACCGGATCAAGCGATGGCCCGGTATTGGATGTTTATGGGCGTGTAGTGGGAACGGTTTCTAACACAAAAATGTACACGCATAGTGAAATGAATCCCAGTGTACAGATGGTGGTAAAAAATACGGTACCTGTTGAATCACTATGGAAACTGGTGCGATCAGGATCAAATCAATAAATTTAGCTTAATATTAACAGCACGCTCAGATGCCCGCGATTAAAAACCGCGGGTATTTTTTTTCAATCCCAAAAATTTCATTCGGTTAGCCTAAACAAAATCTACCCCTGCCTAACCGCGCATTTAATATCTTTGTTGGATGGAAGAAGTATTAGATAATCCGATTTATTATGCCTTAACATCAGGGCATAGCCATATCTCAAAAGGAACTGATGAGGTAAAATACTACGTTGAAGATATCACCGCATTCGCCGGTTTGAAAGATAATTCGCAGGAGAACCTAAATACCCTCTATCAAATCAGTCCGGCAGAAAGTCTTTTCGTATTTTTCTCAAAAACCCCAGTAGAAATACCCGAAAAATGGAATCTGTTAACTCAGATTGATATGTTTCAATTCATTTTCCGTGGCAAAGAAATTCCAACGCCAGATGCAAGCGGCCTTACAGAACTGGATTTAAAACATGTTAATGAAATGATCGATCTGGTAGAACTGACCAAACCAGGACCGTTCCTGGCCAGAACTATTGAACTCAGTAATTACACGGGCATATTTGTAGATGAACAACTAGCTGCAATGGCCGGTCACCGGTTTTTCCCAAGCCCCTATCGTGAAATAAGCGCCGTTTGTACACACCCTGATCATTTAGGCAAAGGTTATGCATTTAAGATTTTACAAGAGCAGGTTAAAAGGATATTACTCCGTTCGGAAATACCTTTTCTTCACGTTAGAAATGACAATGAAGGCGCTATTAAACTTTACCAGAAACTAGGTTTCGAAATCAGAACAGATATGATAGCGTACGTCATCAGAAAATAAGCTTAAACCAAGAAGAGAATGTTTCTAAATAGAAAACTGCTCTGAAAATAATGTGCCGATGTTTTAGTTTTGCACCAAACTAATACATACATGTCTAAAACAAAACTTACCATTAACAATAACGGCTCTGTTAAAATAGAGGGCGATTTTGAAATAGTAGATAGAAACGGGAATGCTTATGGCTTACAGGGCAGAGAAGTCGTTTCAATCTGTCGTTGTGGCTTATCTAAAAACAAACCATTTTGCGATGGTGCTCATAAAGGCCATTTTGAGCATGATGCCATTGCATTCGATCTTCCTCCAAAAAAGGTTTAATCAACAGTATTAAAAGCATTAATCTTCCACGGTTGGTGCTTTTTTATTTTAAGAAACTTTTACCGGAACCTTTTGATGCAATTTGGTGTTAATTAATAAATAATTTACATCATGGCAAAAGAAAAGAAAAAAAGCAAAAAGAAAAAAGATAAAAAGAAAGGCAAAAAAAAGAACAAGCTAGGGGTTAAAAACTCATTGGTAAATAATATTAACGCCCGGAAGAAAAAAGGCAAATCAAGATCCAAGAAAAAGTCAAAAATCAGCAAAAAAGCCTACAAAAAAATGCAAAAAGGATGGAAGAAGTAGTTTCGAAGTTTAACGGCATTGTTTTCATACGTTGAATAAAATTGTTTACTGACAACTATCTTAAAGCTATTAATATCCCAACGAATAGTACTATCTTTATGAAAGCATGTACCTTTGTGTTATGGAAACAAGAAAACAACACCGTAATAAAGAAACCTGTACGGCAAGTTTAAATGCAGTAAAAGACGCGTTATATGTATTAAACGGGAAGTGGAAGTTTCCGTTAATTATTGCATTGCAAGATGGACCCAAGCGGTTTAATGAGATCCAGAAATCGCTCGGTGAGATTACGCCAAAAATATTATCGAAAGAACTTAAGGATTTGGAATTGAATGAGTTTCTGGTCCGAAAGGTATTTTCTACCACTCCCGTTACCGTAACTTATGAACTTACCCCCTATAGCGAATCGCTTGACCGAGTGATTAATGAACTAAGAGAATGGGGACTAAAACATCGCGAACGGTTGGTTAAAAATCGAAAAATCGAATCTACCGCTGCAGAAATACCGGCATCCCTTTAGCGGGCAATGTTAACTATCCGTCTACCTGAAAGGGCAAAACCGATAATGATAAAATTCAGCTATCTTTGTACAAAATAAAATCCATGGCGGTATTACACAGAAAAGAAGAAAAAATTCAGGCAGTGCTCGGCAGATTGCCTAAAAAATATACAGACGAACAATTTGTAGAAATGTTTATTAAACTATATTCTAAAGATTGGGGCAAAATTAAATCAGCCTATATTAAGCAATCTCAGGATAAAGAACCTGGCACCATCATCAATATGCCTAAACCCGAGGTATATTTAAAACAGGTCTTAGCCAACTACCTGCAACAAAATCATACGCCCAAAGTAGTAGAGGCTAAAGAAGAATCCGTTACAGAATTACCTGCAACCGAAGTTAAAACAGCCAAAACTCCAGATAAGAAGAAGACAGAAGCAGCTGAAACGCCAACAGTAGAAGTTAAAAAAGCTAAAACTCCTGCAAAGAAAAAAGCAGTGGCAACAGAAGAAGCTCCCCTGGATGAAAAGAAAACAAAATCAGGAGCAACCAAAAAGCCTGTAACAAAAAAATAAAAATATTTTACATCAAATATAATAAATCACCTTTTTGGTTGTTTATATATATGAGAGCGTTAATTTAGATGACGGGGATAGGTCGGTATGATTTATCCCCGTTCTTTTTTGAGCTTTTTATTCGGTTACTCTCCGTTGTCATGCTGAGGAATAATTTATGGTATAAAAATCAATATAAATGACGTAACTGATTTCTTATGCCATACAGCACAGTCTTGCCTCGGCTCACCGCCGCCGAAGGGCTCTTACTTTTTGGCATCAAA
>NZ_CAJYOJ010000052.1 GCF_913776295.1 uncultured Pedobacter sp. | reverse complement strand
AAGCATCCAGTTTGTCGGTGATCGTATAGGTCAGGGTATAAACGCCTGCAGGCGTGTTCGGAGCGACATTGATTGCACCTGTGGCCGGGTCAAGGCTTACCTTGCCGTTGCTGTCGTTCGTACCGTTGGTGATCGTTACATCTGTTAAAGCTGGTGCAGTGGTGGTGCCGTTATAGTTGTCGTTCGCCAATACGTTCGCGATGGCTGTGCCGCCGGTCACCGAGTTCGCTGTTCCCGCATCGTCCTTCGCCAGGATTGCGCCGGAAGCTACCGTCACTTTTACCGTTGCGGTAGAAACTTTGGAAGCATCCAGTTTATCGGTGATCGTATAGGTCAGGGTGTAAACGCCTGCAGGGGTGTTCGGAGCTACGCTCACCTTGCCCGTCGCCGGGTCAAGGTTTACCTTGCCATTGCTGTCGTTCGTACCGTTGGTGATCGTTACATTAGTTAAATTTGCTTGCAATACTCCCCCATTATAGGTGTCATTAAGCAAAACATTTGCTACCGCTATTCCGCCCGTTGCTGAATTGCCGATACCGTTATCATCTACAGCTAATAAACAAACTGGAACATTTACAGTAACGGTAAAAGGATTGCCAACGCAGCCCCCCGTTATAGTAGCTTTTGGTGTTACCGTGTATATTATGGTTTGCGCTACATTGCTGGTATTAATTAGCGTTTGATTAATCGTATTACCTGATCCACTTGTAGCACCGGTTACATTGCTATTTGAGTTAATAGTCCATGTAAATGAAGCAGAAATAGCATTTCCACCATTTGTGGTATTATTGATATTTGCATTTTGAATGTCATAGCTAAAATTACCTAAACAATTAAGTGTCTTGGTATCATTAAATCCTTTTGGCGTTTGATAAATGGTTACTGTAATTGAAGAGCGGCTTGCACTTTCGCAGCCGTTTACCGTCTGGCTTGCGTAATAAGTACCATTAGTTAGCGCAGTAGTTGAAGCTAAAGCCGTTCCACCGGTTGAGGTACTATACCACTTAACATTGGTGCCTGATGTAGTAACAAGATTCGCAACAGTAGCATTCGCTACTTCACAGAAGGTCTGGTTGCTAACCGTTGGTGCAGGAGTGGCGGTGATGCTTACCGTGATCGCTGCACGATCACTTTCGCAGCCGTTAGCGTTTGTTTGGCTCGCATAATAATTACCGTTTGTCAAGGGAGCGGTAGGTGCCAAAGCCGTTCCACCAGTCAATGTATTATACCATCTAATATTACTTCCTGAGGTAGTAACCAGGTTCGCAACCTTAGCGTTCGAAATCTCGCAGAACGTTTGGTTGCTAGCTGTTGGTGCAGAAATTGCTGTTTTTACAATAACATTGAAACTAAAAGTTGCACCGCTACAGCCATTGTAGATCGGTGTTACAGTGTAACGTACAGTAGCATCAGCTCCGGAAGTATTTGATAAAGTTTGAGAAATTGGCCCGGCTACAGCTGTAGATTGGTCTGAAAAGCCAGAAGCAGTTCCAGTTATCAGCGCAGCTGTCCAAGTGTAGGTTGTTCCATTTACATTGCTATTGGGTGTAACACTAAATGCTGAAGATGAACAAATGGTTGTTCCGGTTGCGGAAGCCGTTAGTGTAGGCACCACATAAACCGTAATAGTAAAAGTATTCCCTGCGCACGAAGCATAGGTTGGGGTGACCGTATAGGTTGCAGTTTGCAACGTTGTACCCGTATTGGTTAAAGTTTGATTTACAGCAGACTGACCCGTGCCAGCTGTTCCGCCAGTAATATTTGATGATGACAGTGAAGGAGCCGACCAGGTGTAAGTTGTTCCGTTCGGCGCATAAACCGGGTTAAAGCTAAAACTACCAGTTTTGCAGATATAATAAGTTTGGTCTGCAATTACCGGCCGCGGCGTTACCGTTACGGTTGCGGTTCCAGAAATGGCGTTGGTACAACCCCCACCAGAAACAATTGCACGGTAAATAGTGGTTGCCTGAATATTGGAGTAACTTAACGTTGTAGTGGTATTAGTAATCGTTGTCCAATTGATATTATCGGTTGAGGATTCCCAACGCACGACAGTTGTAGGCGCACCTGTTAAAGTGAGGGTCCCGTTGGATCCGGAACATACCGTTCCTGATCCAGAAATGGTTCCGGTTGGGTTAATAGTTACTGTATAATTTGCGCTTCTACTTCCACAAGGGCTAGCTGCTACGGCTGTTATGGTTGCCGTACCATTATAGTTGGCAGACCAGGTTACAGTTCCTGTTGCCGCATCGATAACACCCGAATTCGCCGGACTGATACTATAGGTGATACCTGTAGTACTGGTTGCAGTGGCAGTATAACTTTCTACACCAGCCCCCTGGCAACGTGTAGAACTTAAGTTTGCTGCAAATAATGGGGTTGAGGCAGGAGGAATAACCGTTACCGATCCAAGTGTAGTGGTAACGGTAGAGGAAGCATAAGTTGCTTTTATCGTATAATTGTAGGTTCCAGCTGTTGACAGTGTACCACCGTTAATGGTTAAAATGGTATTGCCATTAGAATTACTGGAATTAAAAGTTAAACCCGCAGGTAAACCAGTAACCGATACAGTCGGTGTCCCTGTAATGAGATAGGTAATTGCACTGGAAGTACTGCCTACACAAATCGATTGTGCATCTGTTCCTGCTGCCGATGTTAATGTGATACCAGCCGGAACAACACTCACTGATGCTGTATTGTTCGATAATACGGGATCAGCCTGAGGACCGGTAACCGTAGCTGTATTATTATAATTGCCTGAACTCTTTACAATAGCTTTTATGGTTAATGTTACCATTTGACCAGAAGCCATACTTCCTATTGACCATAAACCTGTTGTTGGATTGTACGTTGTTCCAGCAGTTGTGGTGTTCGAAACATAGGTATATCCTGAAGGCAGAATATCGGTAGCTGAAACACCGATGGCATTACCCGTGCCTGTTACGGCCCCGGAAGCTATATCCGAATTTTTCACTGTAATGGTAAAAGTAACCGTCGACCCTTTTGCAGGTGTTGGATTGTCAACGCTTTTATTCAGTATCAGATCAATATTACACAAAGCAAGTGTTACCGGTAGCGACTGCGAACTCACGCCACATTCCAACATTGAAGTAACGGTGTAAGAGCCAGATAATGGGGCGCGATAGGTTGATGAAGTCTCACCAGGAATTTCAACACCATTAAAATACCATTTGAAAGGAGCAACACTGATCGGATCGGCACTCAATAAAGCAGATGCACAATTTTCTATTATGGATGTCGGTTTTAAAGTTTTCTCCGGAAAGGGCGTCAGAAAGTTCGACATCGAAAAATTGCTACCCGATTGCACCATGGCAACCGTTATCCTGCTGTTGCTGGTAATGAAGTAAGAATTTGGATTACCAATGTTACTATTGTTAAAATTAATGGCATAAGCGCCTGTGCTTCCCAACTGCCTACGCACATTTATTCCACTGATGGTTTCAATATCGGTGTTGGTATAAACCGGATTACCACCAGTGGTCGTGATATAGACTTTATCTGTGGGGCTTTTAGTAACCAAGTAAGCAAAATAAGGCAGGTCTGTCGAGCCATTGGATCTGAATTTTGATGTTTCAGCCTTTAAAGAGCCTCCGCAAGAATTTAAAGGTGACAGTGTAGCAATATCAACCTCACATTGGTCAGCTGTTCCGGAATAAGCCACAACATTTTTTGTAGCTACAATTCTTGATCCCGAAAATGGGTCACCTACCTGAACATTTCCAGTACCATTTCCGGTAGAAATACCATTAGGAAAAGTAATAAAGCTCCCTGCTGCAATGAGGTTATAATTATTGGTTGTTTGAAGAACACCGTTATGGTCAAAATTCATAACCGATACGTTCGTATTAGGCTCAGTGGCAATTACGGTTGTTTGCTCAGCTGTTTTATTACCTCTACCCCTGATTACCACATAATCACTTCCCAGCGAGCTTACCGGTGGAACGGGATTATAGGCACCATCACCACAGGCTTCAGGCGCATCAACATTTATTCCTGTATTCATTACTGCCGGACCAGATGTTTCCACCAAACTACCCATTGCAGCCTGCAAAATATAACTCTGGCCAGCATTCAAGGTCGTAATAGCAGTACCGTTCAGTTTAACCGTAGTATTGTTCTCAATGGCCATTACGCTATAAACCGGCCTAATGGTTGAAACATTAGACGCAACTCCGTTCAAATCACCATCCCTATAATACCCTACTCTAAAGTTATTGCCAATAGCTGCATCTCCAAAACTAAATAGTGAGGCATTTCCTTTAATATACTGGTCATTTACATCATTATAATTTCCTACCGGAATATTATCTGATGCAATGTTTCGCACATTAACAGCGATTGGATTATTCCCTGATACAATAATTCCAGCGGCATCTAAAACAGTATTGATGCTATTTTTTAACAGCCCTATCGGATCTCCAACAAACCTGTAAACTGCCGGATTGCCGGGGGTAGGATTTAAAGTGGTAATCAATGTACCATCACTTTTCTTTACCGTGGCCGTGGTACCAGCAGTATTGGTAGATACAACAATCTCGTTCGCATTACTCCAATACTGCCATGGAGCCGGAGCAATATAATGTGTTTTGTAAGTTTGAGCATGAACTGAAAACGCCGAAAACATCAAAAATAACAATAAGGATGTTAATTTGAGATAGTTTTGTTTGAGGTAACTTGAGTAGAGGAGCTGTGTAAAGTTATTCATTTTCCACTATGGGATATTGGGTAATTATTGCTTAAATTTTTCTTGTTTAGTAGGTAATATATTCACTAAAAAGCAGGGCTTTTAAAACAAATCCCCTGTTTGGATGTTGGCATATCATGTCTGATTCTACTGAAAATGAAAACACTTGTAGGAGGATGTAATTGTCTTAAAAAAACCAGTTTTGGAGATTGAAAACGGATGCTATTTCAAACGTAAAAGCCCAAAAACTGTCTTTTCAATACTACAAAGTAAATGAAAAAAGATAAGATGAAATCATACTTCTGGTCATAGAAGGATGTATGGAAGTGTTTTATTGACAAAAATCAACAGGAACTTTTTAAATGTCTTACTAATAATACATTTTAAAAATGAATTTAACTTCCAAAAATGCGAAAACAGACAAGACAGGACGTCATTTCTGGTGTCTGGATTAGAGTATCTTAAAAGCCTATTGAGGGAGCTTAGATCTTACTCCGGATACGACTCAGTGTTTCTAACCTAATGGCCAGAAAGGAGGCAATATGCTTCAGTGAAACACGATTGATCAAATCCGGAAAAGAATCCAGGAATCGTTTGTATCGTTTTTCTGCAGAAGAAATTCTACACAAATAGGCCCGCTCCTCTGCAGAACGGTAATATAGTTCCATCATTTTTCTGCCCACAATGTTTGCTTCTGTAAAGTTTTCATACAGATATTCTGATAAAACATGCGGAATGGCAATTACGTCAACATCTTCCAATGCCTGCAGATATTCTTCCGATTCGCTCTCAACCCACAAATTACGTATTGTTCCTACTACTTCGTTTTCCTTTGCAATCCAGGTGGTAATTTCGGTGTTTCCATCTTTTATAAACCCCCTAACCACTCCTTTTACGATCAGGAACAGAAATTTATTTCGATCAACCGGCGAAATGAGGTATTTATTTTTTTTATAACTAACCGGAAATGTATGCTGATTGATGCGGCTCTCTATCGCATC
The DNA here is from genome assembly GCF_913776295.1 of uncultured Pedobacter sp. Classification (GTDB taxonomy): domain Bacteria; phylum Bacteroidota; class Bacteroidia; order Sphingobacteriales; family Sphingobacteriaceae; genus Pedobacter. The sequence goes on along the minus strand of NZ_CAJYOJ010000052.1, from coordinate 105,589 downwards.
ATTTAACGGATGAAACTTTTTAAAAATATCGATCAGCGGGGAAAAATTATTGTATTTCTTCCACCTGTCATCATCAGAAAAATTAACTGCGATCATAAAAATTACGGTTGAGATAGACAATTTTCTCTTTTCAAGAGATTACCATGTAATTATAGTAACAATGATGTTAAAAAAGAAGTTTTTATTCAGTTATAATTTTTTAAAAACACTAAAATGTCTTCTCTACACCAAGTCCAAATAAGGCAAAGTCATACTTCACCGGATCCAGTGGGTCGAATTCTTTTAAACGGCCAGTTAACTCTACAGCGGTTAACCAATCTGTTTGCTTTCGGTTAATGAGGCCGAGCAATCGTCCCACCCTGTCTACATGCACATCGCATGGACATATCAAGTCTTTAGGCTTCAGGGTATCCCAGATCCCAAAATCGACACCTCTGTCATCAGCTCTCACCATCCACCTTAAAAACATATTTAAACGCTTGCAGGTTGACTTTTGCTGTGGTGAAGAGATGTGCTTTTTGGTACGATGTGGAAAGTCATCCAACGAAAAGAAATACTTCCTGAAATAATTGAGGCATTGTTCAACAGAAAGCTGTATCTGTCTGGATAAACAGATTTCCGTAGCAGCATCTGTCATTTCATCAGCCACCTCCGGGCAGGCCGTAAGAAATTTGTTCTGCTCAGGTAAAAAAGCCTGTTCTAAACTATCAAAACGGCCGTAATGCATCTTAAAGAACGCAATAAAGTACAGTAAATCCGTATCGTTAAAAGTGCGGTGCTTGAAATCCAGTAAACGCTTTAAATCATTGTCACTATGATTGAGTATAAAATCATGAGGTGCATTATCCATCCGGCTAAGCAACTCGCCGCATTTGCTGATAATCGTTTTCCGCTGCCCCCAAGCCAAAACCGCAGCAAAAAAACCAGCAATTTCGATATCCTGCTTTTTCTCAAAAAGATGCGGAATACAAACCGGATCGTTAGCGATAAAATTTGGCCTGTTATACTGATCAACTTTACTATCAAGGAAATTCTTCAGTTTCAGAAATTGCATACAAGTAATTATTTAAACGAAGATAGCAGCAGAACAGCAACTACCTAAACCGGATTGAAACGGTATCCTTTTTTGTTTTTCAGCTGAATGAATCAAGCATTTTAACAAAAAAGATATAGTGTAAAGCCGGACGAACATCAATATTAGAACTGCCCTTGCTTTTTACAAAAAAAACCGGGCAAATGCTATGCATAATGCCCGATTGAAATTTTAAGCCAATGCCTTTTCGAGATCTTCTAAAAGATCGTCGACATCTTCTACCCCAACACTCAAACGAAGCAGGTTGTCGGTTACCCCAACCTTTTCTCTTTCTTCTTTTGGTATAGAACCATGTGTCATGGTAGCCGGATGATTAATTAGTGATTCAACCCCACCCAACGACTCGGCAAGGGTAAATACTTTAAAATTAGAGGAGATCCTAAAGGTTTCTTCCAAATCTGCCCCTTTCAATGTCATGGAAATCATGCCTCCAAAACCACGCATCTGTTTTCTGGCCACATCATGATTGGGATGATCTTCGAAACCCGGCCAATAGATTTTGTCAACCTTTGGATGTTTTTTTAAATAATGCGCGATACGCTCCCCATTTTCACAATGTGCTTTCATTCGAAGGTGAAGTGTTTTAATACCCCTTAAGACCAAAAAAGCATCTTGCGGACCGGGTGTTGCACCACACGCATTATAAATAAACCAAAGATCTTTATACAATTGTTCGTTGCTGGTTACCAAAGCCCCCATAACTACATCAGAGTGCCCGCCAATATATTTGGTTACCGAATGCATGACAATATCGGCACCCAAATCGATAGGATTTTGCAGATATGGCGATGCAAAAGTATTATCAACGGTTAAGATTAAATTTTTCTCTTTAGTAATCTTTGCTACCCCCTCGATATCAATAATCTGCATGGTTGGGTTGGTAGGGGTTTCTATCCAGACCAATTTTGTCTTATCATTAATGTAAGGCAGCATATTTTCCGGCTTTGAAAGATCGAGAAAATGGAACTTGATTCCGTATTTGGCATAAATTTTAGTAAAAATGCGATATGAGCCACCATAAAGATCATTTCCGGTAATTACCTCATCGCCCGGTTGCAATAATTTTAATACCGCATCAGTAGCGCCCATCCCGCTGGAAAAGGCTAAGCCATATTTGGCATTTTCTAAAGCAGCTAAACAATCTTCCAGGGCTTTACGCGTTGGATTGGTACCTCTTGAATACTCATAACCCTTATTATCTCCGGGAGATTTTTGCCAATAGGTAGAGGTTTGGTATATCGGTGTCATTACCGCACCGGTGGTTGGATCAGGCTCCTGGCCCGCGTGTATGGCTTTAGTGGCGAATTTCATTTTTTTTTAGATTTGAGATTTTAGACAATAGATGTGAGATACAAGACCCGTTTTATCTCGAATCTTATATCTCACATCTAAAATCTACCTAATATGCTCTTGCAAACAATACCCTCTGTGTAGATGCCTTTCCGGAATAGATACAAATACCATCTTCCAGTTTATTGTTTAACGGAATACAGCGTATAGTTGCTTTTGTCTCTTCTTTTATTTTTTGCTCTGTTTCCGGTGTTCCATCCCAGTGTGCCGAAATAAAACCAGCTTTGGTATCTAACAATTCCTTAAATTCTTCGTAACTGTCCGCTTCAGTGATATGCTCATCACGGTAAGCCAATGCTTTATTAAACATGCTTTGCTGGATATCTTCCAATAATTTGGCGATGTAAATGTCCAGGCCTTCCTGTGGTACCGTTTGTTTCACTTTGGTATCTCTACGGGCAATTTCTACCGTTTTGTTTTCCAGATCACGACCGCCAATCGCAATGCGTACCGGCACACCTTTCATTTCATAATCTGCAAATTTAAAGCCCGGACGTTGCGTATCGCGATCATCATATTTAACTGAAATACCCATACCTCTCAAACGTAAACTTAATTCATTAACGTATGCGGAAATTTTGGAAAGATCCTCATCGCTTTTATAAATCGGAACAACAACCACTTGCACCGGTGCCAATTTTGGTGGAATAACCAATCCGGAATCGTCACTGTGCGCCATAATCAGCGCGCCCATTAAACGGGTAGAAACCCCCCATGAGGTAGCCCAAACATGATCGAGTTTTCCATCTTTGCCGGTAAACTTAACATCAAAAGCTTTTGCAAAATTCTGACCTAGAAAGTGTGATGTACCAGCCTGTAAAGCTTTGCCATCCTGCATCAAGGCTTCAATGCAATAAGTATCCAGCGCACCTGCAAAGCGCTCATTTGGCGATTTGCGCCCTCTGATTACCGGAACAGCCAGCCAATTTTCCGCAAAATCAGCATAGATATGCAACATGCGTTCCGTTTCCTCAATTGCTTCTTCTGCAGTAGCATGGGCTGTATGCCCCTCCTGCCATAAAAATTCAGCCGTACGAAGAAACAACCGGGTACGCATTTCCCATCTTACCACATTTGCCCATTGGTTAATCAGTATAGGTAAGTCGCGGTACGATTGAATCCATCCCTTATAGGTATTCCAGATGATCGTTTCTGAAGTCGGACGTACGATTAATTCCTCCTCCAGTTTGGCAGTTTCATCGACCACAATATTGCCATTGCCGTCATTTTTTAGTCGGTAATGTGTTACAACGGCACATTCTGTCGCAAATCCCTCAACATGAGATGCTTCCTTCGAAAAAAATGACTTTGGAATGAATAAAGGAAAATATGCATTTTGATGGCCTGTATCTTTAAACATTTTATCGAGTATGGCCTGCATTTTTTCCCATATGGCATAGCCATTAGGCTTTATCACCATGCAACCACGCACAGCAGAATGCTCAGCCAAATCTGCTTTTAACACAATATCATTATACCACTGGGAGTAATCAGCTTCCCTACTTGTAATTTCTTTGCTCATCTTATGTATTTGGAACGTAATTTGTACGTTAAAAAGTGTAAAATTAGATGGCAAATTTATAAATTTATGCCTACAAACGATTAACAACAACCTGAAATATTTTACAGCTGTTTTTCCATCAAAAAAATAAGCAATAATTAGCTACTTTTGATTTGTTTATTAAAGAAGTAAACGCACACAACTAAATATAAACACAATGAAACCAATTAAATTTTTACCCATTGTCATGATTGCCACCGCAGGAATGGTGGCCTCATGCTCAACATCAAAATTGGCTCAAACTAAGCCGACTGACGATGTGTATAATTCTGTAGCGAAAGCCAGAGAGGTAGAAGTTGTTCTTCCTTCCCCAAATCAACAGGCACAGTATCAAAACAACAATCAGGAAGAATATGACGAATATTATGGAACCAGCAACCCATATTACGACATGGATTATGCTTCCAGGATCAACCGCTTTCACAACGGATATAGTTTCCAGGGTTATTATGATCCCTATTTTGACAACTATTATTACGGAAACAGTTACGGACCTTCCAACTATCTCGGTTTTGGTTTAGGCTGGAGCAGTGGTTATGGTTTAGGCTGGGGCGGTGGCTTCGGTTATGGCGGAGGATGGGGCTTCGGCAGCATCTGGAATAATCCATTCTATTATGGTAACTATGGCTTTGGCTGGAATAATCCTTGGGCATGGAATGCCTGGGGACCTTACTCCTATTACGACCGCTATGGCTGGGGCGGTGGATATTATGGCGGAGGCTGGGGTATTGGAGGCGGATACTATGGTGGTGGCGTGTATACCAATAACAACTTCAGACCAAGACCAGGAAGTAATGACAGAGGTACACCTCGATATGGCAATGGCACCAACATAGGCAGACCCAGCAGAAGTGGAATGGTTAATCAAAACGGTGGAGTATCCTATGCACCAAACAACAATGCTGGCAGACCGGTAAGAAACCAGGGGGGCTACAGCCAAAATGATGGCATGCAAAGTGGCAGACCAACCAGAAATAACAGCTATTCACCTCAAGGTTCACAAAGCAACAGGCCGACGAGAAACGAGGGTTATACTCCTCCCACCCGAACAGAAAGCAGGCCAACTTATTCGCCTCCACCATCATCTTATGGAGGCGGAGGTGGCGGCTCTACCGGTGGTGGAGGCGGCGGTGGTTCAAGACCATCAAGAGCTGGAAGAGGTTAATTATAAAATCTAAACACACAAATGAAAAAAATAATCCTGGCGTCTCTAGTAGCTACAGTAGCTGCTATGGGAACAACATATGCTCAAAGTTATGCACCAGATGCATTCCGTTTCTCTCAAACTAATTATGGTACTTCCGCTCGGTTTAAGGGAATGGGTGGCGCTCAAATTGGTGTTGGTGGCGACATTGGTTCTATTAATGCCAATCCTGCTGGTTTGGGCCTGTTTACCAAATCAGAATTCAGCATCACGCCTGAATTTAATTCCGTATCTAACAATAGTGCATACCTGGGAAATAATACGAAAGCCAATAAAAGCCAGATTAACCTGAACAATATTGGTGTGGTGTTTTATAGCCCCGCGGCTAAAATGAAAGGAGCTGATGTAGACAAAGGTTTAGTTAGTACGGTATTTGGTTTGAGTTATACCCGTAATAATGATTTTTTAAATAATATCAGCTACAACGGTACCAATACAAACAGTTCTATCAGGGATTCTTATGTAGACCAGGCGAATAATTTTGGTATTAGCAACAGTATTGCCGGCGATGCGTACAATAGTTTTCTTATCAATAAAAATACACCGACTTTTCCAAACCAATATTCTGCAGAGCCTTACAATAATGCCAGTTTTAAACAAAACTGGGATGAATCGCGTTTAGGTTCGACTTCAGAATTTAACGTGGCTGGCGCATTAAATTTTGGAAATAAGGTATATATTGGTGCTACTGCAAGTTTTGTTAATGTACGGTACACCAGCGACGCTGCCTTTACTGAATCAGGTATTGTTAATTCCTATAACGACGGAGATACCCCCCCTACTTATAACGGTAATGAAAATTATACCCTTAACCATTTTAGAAACCAGGAAACTAAGGGTGGTGGATTCAATCTAAAATTGGGTGCTATTTTCAGACCGGTTAGCGAATTAAGGATCGGTTTAAATTTTCAGACTCCGACGTGGATGAACATTGAAGATAACACTAGTGAGACCTTACAGGCTACTACTGCGGGAAATGCCAATACCGGACCAACCAAGTCAAACAATCCAACTCAATATTATACTTTCACGTATAATTTACGTACGCCGTTAAAAGCTTCTGCAGGGATCAGTTATGTAATTGCAAATACTGCGTTAATATCTGCTGATGTTGATTACGTAGATTATTCTTCCATGCGCTTTTCTGATTCTAATGGATCTGACCGGACAACCATCAGTGACAATAATGCATTTATTAAAGCATCTTATAAAGAAGCGATTAATTATAGAGTTGGTGCTGAGGTAAAAGTAACTAATGAATTAAGTTTACGTGCAGGTTATGGAGTAAATGGAAATGGTGTTAAAGGTGGAGACAACAATTTCTTTAAAGGTCAATACTACACGGGTGGTATCGGATATCGTATAGATAATTATTATTTCGATGTTGCATATCAAAACTACAAAAATAATTTTTACTCAAGTCCATACGAACTAAACGATGGAACTGAACCCCTCGCAGAGGTAAAAAGTAACAGAAATAATGTATACTTCACTTTTGGGGTGAGGTTTTAATTATAATTTTAATTCACTAAAAGCCATAAGACTTCAGTTTTATGGCTTTTTTTATCGGATCTATATCTCTGGAAATTTATGAACTAAAAAATTGTAAATATTACCTATCAATGCATTTTAACTATTATTGCAGTTAATAGATATTTGATGTAAAATACAAAATCTGTTTCAGCTTAAAAACTGAGAACGTTTTATCTATTCTTTACTTCAATCTCTTGGGCTCCGTAAACCACTCCCCCATCCGTTACCCCTTGTACAACAATTTTAAATACACCGGTTAAATCGCCAGTATTAAAACTAAGGGGTGTTTCACCATTAATCATTACCTGATAATTCCAATAAATGGTTGCGAAATTGATCGGTTCATTTTTATTATTGATATCAGATGTATAAAATTCTTTGGGCAGACTAATTCCTTTTAATATCAGCAGATTCAATTTAGATTCATCATCCATACAGCCCTGGTAAATAACTGAAATACCCTTTCCCCCGTCCAAATATTTCTTTCCTTTAATTGGCTCACGAGCATCATAATCCCCTAAATGATTCGGACAGTTTAAAATATTAAACCTGCACACATAATCGCCGCATCTGTTAACTCCTCTTTTGCCAAAGCTGGTACTGTTATCTTTAGTTTTATTTATAACTACGTCCCTCAGCTTAATGCCTACAGCTGAAGTAATGCTATAGCTATTTTCATTGGCGACTTCAGATTTAGTTACGGGCTGAATAAAGGACTGTTGCCGCAGATAAGTTTTAATATCTTTTTGTGGTTCATTAACCTTCAGCTCAAAATTTTGATAGTCGGGCGTCCCCATACTTAACCACACGTTGGGCTTGGGGTTACTGGTAAGCAGGTTAGCGAAAGGGATACTGAACTTACCACTACTATCGGTACTCAAAATATTAATATTGGTACCGGCAATGGTATTTAAACTCATTGGGACTTTTAATATTTTATTTTTTTTAGTGATGCTCCCGCTATACTCCAAACTTGACAGTAACTGAGACTTTTCAGTTTTTTTTAATTCAACCTCGGGCCAATTATACTTCCGCCAGCCTTTTACCAACAGTATGTCGTTTAAATAATCTTTATCATTAAATTTTAGCCCAAAGCTATTGTTTGGAAAATCGCTGAGCTTGTTTAAATAATAAGCATCGATAATGTTTATATTGTTTGCTAATAGTAACCGGTTTGCCTGTACACAAGCAATCGAAACTAGCCCGGTTACTGGTTTATTACTCTTATCGGTTATTTTCAATTTAAGATTGACCTGATCACGCGTTTGGTATTCAATTTTATCAGGTATAACTTTAACCTGATTAATCTGATCGTAATGTGCAAAGAAGATTCGTTCTGCAAGGGGTTTATAGTTACTATCTAAAACAGTTATGGTATGTAGGCCCACCGGCACTGAATCTAAATTAAACTTAATAGGCTGTATTTTAGCTTGCTTTAACGCGATAGTAGTTTGCAATAAAATAGCAGAAAAATTATGCACAAGTAAGTGTACATTGGTATTGAAATTAGCTTCCAGTTGTATTTTGATTTCATCATTACTGATAGCCGATGGCATACTTAAAGCCACACCTTTATTTAAGATAAATGGTAAAGGGTAGGAAATAGCCTGCTGACCATCCGCCAGCAATTTAACTACATAACGACGTGTTGATTTCGGCATCAGATAAAAGGCACCAATTCCCATCGAACTACTGGAAATGGTATCAACGGCTGTATCATCCTCGTACAACACTCCTCTTGCCTTTACTCCGGCTCCTGCCTTGTCTTTTATTTCAAAGCAGACTTTAATCGTTTGATTGTTAACCAAATAGCCACCTTCCGGATAAAAACTAACCCGATACTTTGGGCTGTGCATAACCGGAAGCTCAAATTTAACATAACGTGTATCGTTTCCTTTCTTAATACAGATGCTCAGCAAATTGTTTTCTGCAGTAATTTTATCAGCAGGATAATCGATCATCAATTCTCCGATTACACTGCTTTTGCCTACCGCCGACTTTAAAACCTGTTTATCGCGGCCAATCTGATATTTAATTTGAGCATCTTCCACAAAGCGGTTTTCACTAGTCAAAACTTTTAATAAAACAGTACCATTACCAGTACGCTCATCAAAAGGCTTGAAAACAGATACTTTATTTATTAAGGGGTTTAACGTCGTAGATTTGATGGTAATCAATTGAATAAATTCGGCATCGGGCTTCCCATTTAACATGATGTTTGTATTCGCGACAAAGCGATAATCTCCACCCTCTAATGAATCGGGTAGGTTAAAAGCGCCATAACAGATACCTTTATCTATTAAAAAATTTCTCTGATATACTACACTGCTATCCCTATTATTAATAAGAGACAAATAAAGCGTATGGTACGCTTCTCTATCGGCTACCGCTTTCAGCAGGTAGGCAGTAAACCATACCTGATCATTATTCGTGTATACATTCTTATCAAAATGTACAAATAGGCTGGATTGCAAATTATTTAAACCATAGTTAGTTAGGTTTATAGCCACACTATCGAGTTGATGATTTTGCGCCTTTGCTGATACCCAAAGTAACGATAATAAAAAAGTAATTAGCCAGGGTTTTAAACGCATTATATAGTATACTAAAAAATCAACTTTTTATTTTAATTATTCAAATAGATTTAAATCGTTTGCATACACAAATTTCTAAATCCTGTCTCAGTAATATGAACCGTGGCAATCTTCCTAAATTTTAACTATTCCATGCTTTACCGCATACAAGGCCAATCCGGTACGGCTTTTAAGCTGCAACTTTTCACACAGCGAATTTCTATACCCATCAATGGTACGCGGGCTTACAAACATCTCGGCTGCAATTTCATTATAAGTTTTTTCAGTACAGGTATATTTCAAAAATTCCATCTCCCGTTCTGTCAATTTTACAAAGTCAGCTATCGTTGAACCAGATGATAATGCACTTAAAGATTGCATAACCTTTCGTGTAACCAGATCGTTGTAAAAGTATCCCTTGCTGATTACTTCATCAAAAGCTCTTTTAAGTTCATCAGGTTCAGCATCTTTTAAAACGTACCCTTTAGCGCCATTGGTAATCATCTTAATAATGGCTGTTTCGGCATCCATCGTACTTAAGGCAAGTATGTTTACTTCCGGATGATTGATATGCAACCACGAAGCTGTGCTATACCCATCCATTTCGGGCATATTGATATCTAACAAGGCAATATCCGGCACACCATATATCGCTAATTGTCTGATAAAATCTCTTCCGTTGGCGGCTTCAAATAAGATATTGTAGCCTTGAAAATAGCTGATCAATGCGGCCAGTCCTTTTCTAAATAATACATGATCATCAACCAAGGCGATCTGTTTAATCTGTTCAGACATAAGGAATAGTTAAGGTAATTTTTGTTCCGTTATTAATCACACTGTCGATTGTCGCTTCTCCCATAATCAATCTGGCACGTTTTACAATATTTAAAAGACCAAGCCCGGTATCAATTTTTGCTTTTTCAACGGTGCTGAATCCAACACCGTTATCCGCAATAGTTATATTTAGCTGTTCAGCAAAATCAAATCCAACCTTAACTTCGGTAGCCCGGGCATGTTTTAAAATATTCTGTAAGCTTTCCTGCACAATTCTGAAAATGATTATTTTCCGTTGTTCAGCAATTTGATGCTCGGTACCATTTAACTTAACTTCGCATACAATATCCCCTGCCCTGTTTATGCGTTGCAGCTCCTGCTCAACAGCCTGCACCAGGCTCAACTCCTGGATACGGCTTGTACTTAAACTTTTCGCAATATCGCGTAAATCGGTCAGGGCATTGCCAACATTTCCCTTAATCTCGGTGATCAACGATTTGTCGTTTACTTCGTTCTTTTCCAACAAACTTAACTGCAGTTTAGCCAAACTTAACAATTGGCCAACATTATCATGTATTTCCTGACTTATGGTATCAAATGTCTGCTCCTGCATTTCCAAACGCGATTGCAGCAATTGCTCGCCATACTGTTTTTCCAGTTCACCTTTTTCTTTTGCATACTGAAATTTTTTTTTCTGAAAATAGAGCATAAAGAAAACAATCGCACTACTTAGTGCGAAAAAAATGATGATGCTGGGAATAATTACGAAGAGTACTTCTCTGTCTTGATCATTTTGCATAAAAAAGCGTAAGCAAACAATGAATACATGATGATATTGGTGATCAGATTTAATTTTTTCAGCTTAACCGCTAACTGCTCATAATTTGCGGTTAAATAATGGAACATTCCCATATATGGTACAACGCAGGTGTAATACACAATTAAACCGATAGCAACCCAAAATTCACCTTCGTTTAAAAGTGAAGTTGTTTCGTTTGAGGTTAATTTCTCGTAACAATAGATAAGTGCAAAGAAAATAATAATTGTTCCGCCAAATACAAAAGAATAGCTACTCCACTGCAATATATTAAAGCAATAAAAACTGAATACGTACCAGAGCACCGGAAATATAAACAAGAACAAGTTTATCGCTTTTAGCACATAAATATTTCTAACGACCTGCCTGAAAAAATAAGCATAAAAAACAAATTCCACCAAAATAAAAAAGTTATACTGTGGTAATACATTTCCGTCATAGCCAAAATTTTGCCTGAATAAAAAAATACTCAATTCCAGAAAAAAAGTATAAGTGCATAACAAAGCAACTGTTTTGAGTTGCTTTGTTATTTTGTTTATCTGGTAAATACCGGTGAAGGCGGAAATACCAAGCGAGATAAGATATAAATATTTTAGATACATAAAATTTAAATATGTAACTAAAATAAGTATTTACTATTGACCTTAAACATCAAGTTTAGCTTTATCATCGGTTGATGGCGGTGGAGTCGGATCTCCGGTATCGAAGGTGTCACCAATAAATTTATCGACAGTTAACTCATACCTAAAATTAAACTCTTGGCTATCAATATCCTCAAGACCAATATCCCTAGTCTTGTTCATAAAGGTGAAACCGATGGTTAAACGCTGTTTTCTATCTTCAGCTCCTGATACCGGTTTTGGAAAAGAATAGGCTATGTTCGTGTATGATACAAAACGGATACCAAAGCCAGTTACCACACTGCCTGTCTTATTTTTTTGGTATATCATTTCATCACGAGTTTGCGTCATCTGCTCTGAACTAAACCAAACGTGCTTTGTCTCATGGATAAAATTAGTTCGATCATAGTCTGATAACGTTTCAAAAAGAATGTTACGTTTTATATTTTGATAATTATGAACCCAAAGCCTGGCTTGATCCTCCTCAATTTTATCGAAGGTTTTTCCATTGAAAGCATAATAAGTCTTATCATCAATGTGATTTACGCCATTAGTTTTGACAAAAATGAGTGTAAGTACGCCACATTTATCTTTATATACATTTCCATCTCTTGATGGAGAGGCAAAATATACTCTCACGCCATCATTCTCTTTAATCCCATCGGTTAACTCGGTAAAAAAATCAATCGCTGCATCTATATTCACGAAATCAATCTTTCTGGTTTCCTGTTCACCTTCCTGCAAAGATGTAATGACGTTGAGTATTGGGTACTTGTAATTATTAAACCATAGTTCTCGATAATTACTTTCCTGCTTCGTAACGAATGTTTTTGGTAAAGGTTTCATAGCTTTTTAATTTAGTTTGGGGTTTATAAAATAATTTATAACTAAATATACATCATCAGGATTTTAAATCTCAAATTCTCAAATCACTGATCAGCGCAGGAAACAACACCCTATTTACCTGAAAACAAGCCTTAAAAGCATTTACAATAACTTTTTATGCTGATCAATCTCTGGATGTTTATTTTAAAATACCGCGATTTTACGGTAGGGCGTTGCGCTTTTCACGCGTATAAATTCTAATGTTTTCACGCTTGATTTGGATATCATCTCCAGGGTACTTTTGAATGAACAATTGATCTAATGGGGAAGCTGAAAACCAAAAAGAGTAGGCACTATAATTAAAAATTAAAAAAATGAGTTTAATTGAAGAATTAAATGAAAAATTTGACTTAGATGCATTATCTGAACAGCTAAAAGCAACCGTTGACTCAAAAGATCCGGTAGGATATATGCGAAGCAACATTAACTGGGAAATTGATAAGGATTTAAACGACAAACCAAATTCGGATAGTATTACAAATATGATGAGCATATCATATTCATCAAATATTGGATACGAAATGTGGAATCCATTTCGAAGATTCCTTGAATGGCTGGGCAGAAATAAAACGGCAAGCCAGATAAAAAAAATTCTTTGTAAAATCTATGCTGAGATACAAAAACTGATTGACGAAGAAGCGGGATTGAAAAAAATACTAGCTGTTGCATTATCGGCAGTGGCTGCCACAATCGGGATCGGCGCTATCAATCCAATGATTGCCACTTTGGTTGTAGGTTTTCTTGCAACAATGATTTTAAAAGGTGCAGCCAATTTTTGTGGTATTTAAGTTTTATTTTATTACATCAATTATAATAAAACGACTCCTAAAAACCACTTCTTATGCTTTCATAAGAAGTGCGATTTTCAGGTTATATAATTCCAAATAACATCCCACCCTCTTCACCCATCTCATCTATCTTAGCCTCTACCGCTGCATCTTTAACCAATTCGGGTGCGTGGTGGGGCTTTTTTCGTGCATCGATAATCATCGGGCCTTTACATCCCCAGTGTTTATTGATTGTAAAATCGTTAATGCCGTAAATATCTGCTGCAGGATTACTTCTGGTAAAAGCTATCCAAACCAGGTTATCGATATTTGCAGCGGTAAATTCAGCATCATCAGCGAGTACAATAAGGGGTAAGCCCGAAAGATCTTGATCAATTAAAGCTATATTTAACTGAGCAATTTCTGCAGCTGTCTTTTCCGCACCAAGGTACTTATCACATTCTATTACTAAAACGCCGGGAATAGCAAGCTGTGATTGATAACAACCATCGCCAAGCTTTATTCCTTTAGGAAGCGCACTCCATAACGTTCGCTTCTTTTCTCCTGCTGCAGCAATAACAACTTTCGATCCACTGTTTAACCTGTCGCCACTGTAATCAAGCGTATCAATGGTGGTATTGGTATGAAAATGGATATCTCTTGTTAAATCTACACGTTCCAGGATATGCATGATAAAATCTTCAATATGATGGGTACTTAAATGCTGATCGTCTTCTTTCGCCGCAATAAAAAGATATTTAGCAAGGCTCAACTGGTTTTTACCTAAAATATGATTGGCAATGGTTAAAATCTCCTGCGGCCTTCTTTCCTTCAAATATGGTGTATAACGTTCGCTGCCTATGGCAAAAAGCAAAGGATGAACACCCGCAGCATCAACGGCATGAACTTCCTTCAAACCATGTATTTCCTGCGGAATGGCCGAACCGGTAATCTCATGGATCAATGCCCCAAAACTGGTATCCTCTTGTGGAGGGCGACCTACTACCGTAAATGACCATATGGCATCCTTTTTATGATAAACATTGTGTACTTTCATTAAAGGAAACGGATGTGTTAAGCTATAATACCCTAAATGATCGCCGAAAGGTCCTTCTGGTTTATTTTCATTTGGATAAACGGTTCCTGTGATGATGAAATCAGCATCTGCAGAAATGCAGAACCCTTCGTCATCATAAAAATAGCGGAAGCGCCTGTCGCCAAGCGCGCCGGCAAAAGTCATTTCAGATAAACCTTCCGGTAAAGGCATCACAGCAGCCAAAGGATGTGAAGGCGGCCCACCTACAAAAATACTCACCTTTAAAGGCTGTCCCAACGCATTCGCTTTAGACTGATGCACACCAATGCCCCTATGGATCTGATAATGTAACCCAATCTCTTTGTCCAGGATATAATCATTGCCCGCGAGTTGAATCCGGTACATACCTAAATTGGCATTCATTACACCAGGCTTGTCTACATCCTCGGTATATACCTGTGGCATGGTCACAAAAGGCCCGCCATCCATAGGCCAGTTTACAATCTGCGGTAACTGACTGACGCTTGTTTTTTGAAACTTATTTTTCGCGGATGGTGTTTTCAGGGGAAGTGCAGATAGAGCCGACATCGCCGTACCGACATATTTTAAAGGATTTTTTAAAGCTTTTATGGGGTCGTTTCTTAACGCAACCAATTGCTGTACTTTAGGTAAGGTATCCCTGAAAATGAACTTTGATCTTTCTAAGGTTCCAAATAAATTCGAAACTGCAGGAAAAGGGCTTCCTTTTACCTTTTCAAACAGGATAGCCGGCCCTCTATTTTCGTAAACCCGTAAATGGATGGCTGCCATTTCTAAATAAGGATCTACTTCTTCTTTTATTCTGATCAGATGACCATGCTTTTCGAGATCTGAAACACATGCCGCTAAACTTTTGTATGCCATGTCCAAAGATAAATAATTAGACTTTCTATGAAACAAAAAAGCCTCATATAAGCAGATTTTACAATAAATCTACCCATACAAGGCCAATAACCTACTATTTGTTACTATCTTTTACCGGCGAAAGAACGCAGCATCCAGGTGTTTTTTTCTTTAAACTGCATAAACTTATTTACCATATCGTTAGTTCCGTCATCACCCGCCTGTTCAGATGCTTCCATTACTTCGCGCTCTAACTCGATCAGCGTAGCCATATCATCTAAAATAGCTTCAACCATATCCAAATCTTTCATACCAATGGTATCCACTTCCTTGATTTTCGATTCTTTGATGTAATCCGCAAAGCGACTGTGCGGTGGTTTGCCCAAGGTTAACACGCGCTCTGCAATCTCATCGATGGTTAACTGCGCATTGGTATATAATTCTTCGAACTTTACATGAAGCGTAAAAAAATTCTGTCCTTTAATGTTCCAGTGACAGCCTCTTAATTTCTGATAATGGATGTGGTAATTAGCCAGGTAATCGTTTAAAAGATCTACAACCGGTTTAACCTCTCTTTCGTTTAAGCTTATTTCTTTAGCGTCCATTTTATTATGATTTATAGTGTTTTTGATGTGAACCTAACAAACAAGAGTTATAAAAGTTTTGCTCAAATTCGTCTTTTGAACAATACGTGATTTATTAAATCGTTTAATAGCTAACAAATAACAAAATGAGGATATTACAAGGTTTTGTAAATGAATAATATAGCAACATAATAAAGTTAAAATCATCATATTTTTACTGACAATCCAATAGTTCAGCGTAACATGTTTAGCAATATTATTCGTATAATTGCGCTCCTTGATTTAGAAATTTATATAAAAATAAATGCATAAAATATATTTATCTGCTGTTGTATTATTTGCCTTGAACGTGGCAAATGCGAAAGCCAATACAGCAAGAGACTCTATCGGTGTAGAAAATAATAATGGCAAAAAACTCATCGTCCACCAAACTGTAGCAAAAGACACTTATTATTCTATAGGGAGAAGATACAATGTATCTCCAAAGGATATTATGGCTTTTAACAACAATAAATATTTACAGGTTGGAGTAATCATCAAAGTGCCTACCAATGTTCCCTTTACAGCTGCCGGATCATCGAATACGGAAACAACTTCAGCTACCGCCAATGTGATTGAGCATACCATTAAGCCAAAAGAAAACTTAAATATGCTGGCCGAAAAATATGGCACCAGCATCAATGAGATTAAGGCGTTAAATCAGTTAAAAAGCAATAATCTAAGCATCGGGCAAGTTTTAAAAATACCGGCAAAAAACGGAATCCAAGCTACAACAGCTGAACAACCTGTTACTCAACCGGCAAAAACCAATACAGAACCAATTACAGGCAATACCCCACCGGCCGATCAAACCATGATCGAACATACTGTAGCGCCAAAAGAGTTTCTAGGAAAAATTGCAGAGAAATACGGAACTACAGTTGAAGAAGTAAAAAAGGCAAATAATCTGTCAGGCAATAACCTTCGGATTGGACAAAAACTTAAAATCCCTGCAACTAAAAATATTGATGAAAACAAGGTAGTAACTGCTGCTGAAGAAAAACCGGTACAGGAAAGCAAATCTGCAGATGCTGCCGGCACACATACTGTTTTAAGGAACGAAACGATCTTTACTATTGCCAAGCAATATGGTGTTACGGCCTACCAAATCAGAAAATTAAACAATCTTCCTGATAATGCCATTAACATTGGCCAGGTTTTAAAGGTGCCTGGAGGACTTGTTACCGATGTGCAAGTGCCTAAGGAAAAACAGGCTGAAACAACAACAACGACAAAGGAAATTCCTGCAGTCAGTAAAGAAGAAAGTTTAATCCATACCGTAGCTACTGGTGAAAACATTTTTTCGATTGCTAAAAAATATAATTTAACTGCTTATCAGATCAGAACGGCTAATAAACTGGATGACAATAACATTAAAGTTGACCAGAAACTAATTATTCCCAAACCCCCACAACCTCGATCGGTAAATGATCTGTCGAAGGAGGAACAGGAAAATGAGCCAGACAGCACCATGATTAAAGATCCCAAACTTCGCCGTGATCCAAGCGTATATGGCTTAAGCCAGATCGAAGAAAAAGGAACAGCGGTGTGGATTACAGACCAGGATTTAGACGGAACAAAAATGTTGGTTTTACACCGAACAGCACCAGTGGGCAGGGTAATCAAGATTACCAACCCGATGACCAACCGCACGACCTTTGCAAAAGTTGTTGGTAAATTTACAGAAAACGAATCTACAAAAGACGTTATCATAGTAATGACAAAAGCAGTAGCCGATTCATTGGGTGCTTTAGACAAACGTTTTTTCTGCAATTTAACCTATAGTGCTCAATGAGTGTAAACAAAAAGCCATTTATAATCGGCATCGCAGGTGGTAGCGGATCAGGTAAAACATTTTTCTTAAACTGCTTTCTTCATCATTTCAAACAGGATGAAGTAACACTCGTATCACAGGATGATTACTACATTCCCGCTGGAGATATGACGCAGGAGGAAAACAAATTATACAACTTTGACTTACCCTCGACCATTGATAGCGAACAGTTTTTGAGAGACATTAAACAACTTATTAACGGTGAGGTTGTTTATAAAAAGGAATACAACTTTAATAACCCACTGGCTGTTGTAAAGATCCTGGAAATTAAATCTGCGCCTATTATTATCGTTGAAGGGCTTTTCATTCTTCACTTTAAAGAAATTGCAGCATTATTGGACCATACTATTTTTGTTGATGCTGATGAGCAAATTGCTTTAGACCGGCGTATTAAACGTGATGGCCTGGAACGTGGTTATCCTGAAGATGACGTACTTTACAAATGGCATAACCATGTGGTACCTGCTTATAAAGAATACCTGCTACCTTACCGCGACGAGTGCAATAAGGTGGTGATGAACAACACCAACGAGCCTGATGAGATTATTGCCATTACGGAAGATATTTCAAATGATCTGAGGAATAGTGTTCTGGTTGATATACAATAAAAACGAAAGAAGTCAAGTTTCAAAAACTTGACTTCTCTTTTTACTAAAGAATCCTAATTTTGAAATGATCAGGAATCGTAATGCCATGATAGGCTTACAGAATGTATTAAGATTCCCACCTGCGAGAGAATGATGATCATTCCATAGAATCAATCGCCTTGATTTGTGTCCCCACAAACCACTGATCAATCCAATCTCATCTCAGGAATTTCTCCTTCAACAACTAATCTTCCAGCGGTAGATTGTTGTATAAATTCGATACTTACACCTGGCGCCCGTTCTAAAAGTTTAAAACCACCTTCAGGTAAAATATCTAAAACGGCCAGTTCGGTTACAATTTTTTTAATGCATTTCACCCCGGTTAGCGGCAAGGTACATTTTGGCAATAATTTACTTTCTCCAGCTTTGTTAATGTGCTGCATGGCTACAATAATATTTTTGGCTGAGGCCACTAAATCCATTGCTCCCCCCATTCCTTTTACCATTTTGCCCGGAATTTTCCAATTGGCAATATCTCCGTTTTCTGATACCTCCATGGCACCCAAAATGGTTAAATCTACCTTTTGCGCACGGATCATCCCAAAACTCATGGCCGAATCGAAAATAGACGATCCTGGCAAAGTGGTAATGGTTTGCTTTCCGGCATTAATTAAGTCGGCATCTTCCTCACCTTCATAGGGAAATGGCCCCATGCCTAATAAGCCATTTTCTGATTGCAATACCACATTAATGCCATTTGGAATATAATTGGCTACCAGCGTAGGTATGCCGATGCCCAGGTTAACATAGTATCCGTCTTTTATTTCTTTAGCAATGCGCTGCGCGATCTCTTCTTTTGAAAACATAATTTTTTAGTGACTGAATGTAAAGTGATAAAATAAGCGACAGATCAAAATCTGTTACCCGACTTTGGCCTTTTCGCTTTGGGCCTCTGACTCCCGACTTCTGACTTAGGACTCCTTACTTCCTCACTGTTAGTTGCTCAATTCTTTTCTCATAGTTTTTACCCTGAAAAATACGGTGAACATAAATACCAGGGGTATGGATCTGATCGGGATCCAGTTCACCTGCCTCTACCAGTTCTTCTACCTCTGCAATCGTAATTTTACCGGCCATAGCCATTACCGGGTTAAAATTCCGGCTGGTGGATCTAAAGATCAGATTTCCTGCGGTATCCCCCTTCCAGGCTTTAACAATAGCGAAATCAGCGTCAAATGCATATTCCATCAAATAATCCTTACCATCAAAATTACGGACTTCCTTACCTTCTGCCACTTCAGTACCCACACCTGCAGGCGTAAAAATTGCAGGCATACCATAGCCGGCTGCTAGGCAACGAGTGGCCAAAGTACCTTGTGGAATAAGCTCCACCTCAAGCTCACCGCTTAACAATTGCCGTTCAAATTCAGCATTTTCACCTACATATGAAGAAATCATCTTTTTGACCTGGCGTTGTTTCAGCATTAAACCAATACCAAAATCATCAACACCAGCATTATTGGATATACAGGTTAGGTTTTTAACTTGCTTCGCTACCAGGGCATTTATGCAATTTTCCGGAATCCCACAAAGCCCGAAACCGCCTAACATCACGCATGCACCATCTGATATATCTTTGATAGCCTCTTCAGCTCCAGATACCACTTTATTTATCATCTTACGAATTTTTGGTTAGTTCGCTAAATTACAAATTGCCTTTAAATTTGTAGTATCTAAAATTTTAAATCTAGCAGGAATGTGAATTGATTGGAATTAATCTAAATAACTCTTAACTTTGTGTTGTAATGATTTACGAGAGAGAAGAAAGCATATTCCTACTGCCCACCGATCCTGAATTTCAAAAAGGTATGGGTTTTATTTTCAGTTGTACAGCTGAACACAAAAAATGTTGCGAGAAATTCAAAAAGGGCAAACGCTGTAAAAAGTGTCCCGGGCGGAAAAAATAACCGCTATTTTGCTATCTCTACAATTTTATCATCGTTTCCATTACTGGTACAGATGTAAATTTTGCCTTCCGGCGATTGGCAAACAGCTCTCACCCTGCCATAAGTATTTACATAAAAATCTTTTGTTCCGGTAATTTTGGTTTGGGTATCGTCTAATTTCAATTGCATCAACTTTGTTCCCTTCAACACGGCTAACAATAAAGAATTTCTAAACTGCGGGATATAGTTATTGTTATAATAGGCTAAACCACTCGGTGCAATCGTTGGTGTCCAGTTGATGAGTGGTTCTGCTACGTTGTTTGCGTTGCAAAAAGACTGCTCTCCGCTTTCATTGCAGAAACCTTTGATATTTGGCCATCCATAATTTCTTCCTTTTTCAATCACATTAATCTCATCATCCGAATCAGGTCCATGCTCTGAAGAGAAAATTTTATTGCCCACCAGGGTCAAACCCTGTGGATTGCGATGCCCTAAAGACCAAACGGGATTGTTTGGATAAGGATTATCGGAAGGGATAGAGCCATCTAAATTTATTCTTAAAATTTTACCAGCCAAAGAATTAACATTTTGAGGAAGATTGGTATCAGAAGCATCGCCAGTACTGATAAACAGTTTACCACCGCTGATTAACAAGCGAGAACCATTATGAATGGAGGCAGCTGGAATCTGATCTAATAAAATGAATGGACTGGTTAAATTTCCTCCTGCGTAAGTGTAGCGAACTACCTTAGCTTTATAGGTACTTCCATAACCATACACTACATAGACATAAGGATTGCTGGTAAAATCGGGATGTAGTGCCATTCCAAGCAAGCCACCCTCACCATTGGTGCGTACCTCGGTTATGGTTAACAAGGAAGTTACCTGACCTGTAGCAGGATTTAGCCTGCTGATTTTACCAGCTTTTTCCGTAAACCAGATAAAATCATCAGGCCCATACACCATTTCCCAGGGCAGGCTCAACCCGGATACCACTACCTTTGATTTTAATTCCACATCTGGCAGGTTACCCGGTTCTTCATTACCATTGTCAGTTTTTTTGCAAGTTGTGGTAAACAGTACCACAAAAAGGCAGAGTAATACTTTTTTCATAATCGTAACGTTTTAAAAATAACACAGTTACAGTTATAAAGTTTGATTTACTGCCAGATGTTTCCATCTGAAAGGCTAAATGCTGCGCTTGCGCTCGTTTTTAACGAGTGCATAAATAGAGCTGCGATTTTATCTTAAAAAATATTGTTTAAAGCATCGGATGGTAACATCCGACACCACTGGAATCTCACATCAATTCAGATACACATAAGTGATGCCATCGCCGCCCCTATCGGCATGTTCATCTTCCATCCTGTTTATCTGACTATACTTGCGTAAATATTCCCTGATCATTTTCCTTAAAATACCGTCGCCTTTACCGTGAATCAGTTTAATGGATGGAAAACCGAGCATAATTGCCTTGTCTAAATACTTTTCCACTTCGAACAACGCATCTTCCGTACGTTTTCCACGAAGGTCAAGCTCTGCCCTGAAGTCAGAAACCGCGTCGTTCATCCGCCCGGCGAAAGAATTGGCACTACTTTGAATCACTTTTTTGGCTTCGCGGTTACTCACCTTCTGTACGCGGTTCTTTTTAACCGTTGATCTTAAATCGCCAATAGCTAAAATCAGTTCATTGCGGTTAATTTCTAAAACCTGACCAATGGTTTCACTATCATTGAATTTCACCAAATCGCCAATTTCAATTTCGCCGCCAACCACTACAGGCATCGGTTTAGGGCGGTCTTTTGGCACCGTATTTTTAACAAGTTCTTTTTGCAAATTCTGACGAAGTTCTTTCGTTACCTCTTTATTAGCTTGCTTTTCCTTGATCTCGGCGATTGTATTTTCTACCAGCTTATTGGCGTTTTTAATAATGTTTTGTGCCTCTTGTTTGGCCTCTCTAATCAAGACCTTTCTATTTTCTTCTAAAAAACTTTTTAGCTTTTCATTTTCGGCAACCAAATTTTTTGCCTTATTCTGCTGGTTGGCCAAACTTACTTTGGCATCATAAATATTTTTCTTTTCGCGCTCCAGATCAACAAGCATCGTATCTACCCTATTCTGGTTAGAACCTGTTTTTTCTTTGGCAAGCTGAATAACCTCTTTTGGCAAACCAATATTCTGTGCGATTTCAAATGCATAAGAACTCCCTGGTTTACCCATTTCTAACACATACAGTGGTTTCATTTTCGCATTATCAAAAAGCATGGAAGCATTTTCCAAACCCGCTGTATTACCTGCAAATAATTTTAAATTGGAATAGTGTGTGGTGATTACCCCTCTTACTTTTTTATTATTCAACACTTCCAAAACAGCTTCAGCCATTGGTCCGCCAAACTGCGGGTCGGTGCCCGTACCAAATTCATCAATCAGCACCATTGTTTTTGGCGAAGCATGTTCTACAAAATAGCGCATCTTCTTTAAATGTGCACTATAAGTACTTAGATCACTTTCTATCGATTGATCATCGCCGATATCGGCAAAAATGTTTTCAAAAATGCCCACTTCACTATTGGCATCAACCGGAATCAACAGTCCGGTTTGTAACATAATCTGCAAAAGACCAACCGTTTTCATACAAACCGATTTGCCACCCGCATTTGGTCCGGAAACCAATACCAAACGGGTCTCGGCATCTATATGGATGTTTAACGGTGTAACACTTTTCTTTTCTACGGCGAATGAGATGGCTAATAAGGGGTGTCTTGCGTTAATCAGCCTGGTTTTAGGCTCTTTTAGCAAACCTGGCATTTCAGCTTCAATATCCATCGCAAATAATGCTTTGGCACGCACAAAATCCAGTTTAGTTAAGAAACCATGGTAAGAAAGCAATAATGGAGAATATGGTCGAAGATCATCCGTTAAGGCGATTAAAATTTTGATAATTTCACGGCGTTTGTCAAATTCTAAATCGCGCAACTTATTATTTAAAGTAAAAACTTCTTCTGGTTCAATATAAACCGTTTGGCCGGTTGCCGACTCATCGTGTACAAACCCCTTCAGTTTGCGTTTATTCTCTGCCAACACCGGAATACACATCCTTCCATCGCGAATGGTTAAACTACCATCCGCGACCCAATTATTGGCTATAGCCTGTTTATAAATAGCATCCATGCGTTTTCGCACATCTTGCTCTGTTTTCGATATAGCAGCAGTTATTTCCTGCAATTCTTTTGATGCATTAGGTTTAATCTTTCCTTTGGCATCAATTACGTTTTCGATCTTCCGTAAGATGTTCTTTTCAATTGGCAGGTGTTCAAATAAAGCTTCCAAAGTAGGATATACTTCTGCACGTTCCTCAAAAAAACGAAGTACAGAAAAAACAGTTTGCAACGATGTATATACCTGAAACCATTCCTCTTCCAAAAGGTAAGTGCCCTCTACCCTGATTTTTTCAACCAGTGATTTGATATCGAAAAAAGTATTGATCTGTAAAGGCTCCTGATTTTGCAGGATGCTTTTAAATTCGTTGGTTTGACGTAGAAATTTATCTATCTGATCAAAACGGTTCATCACCTGCATCTTTTCCACCATGGCCTGGCCCATGGGGCTCAAACAATGTTTGCTGATCAGTTGCCTGATCTCTACAAAACCTAAACGTTCTAAACAATTATCGGGATATAACATATTATGGTACTGCAACTGGTGTGGGCACTGTACTTACCGCCCCAGCTTTTTTTATATTAATGAGTGAATCGGCCTCTTTTTTCTTCTTGGCAATTGCTGCCACAGCTTTAACTTTTGATAAAGAATCAGGTTTCATTTTTTTTCTAATCGCAAGAGAATCGGCCTTAAATTTCTTTGCTATCACCAACGAATCTGCTTTAAACTGTTTTTTCTTGATCATTAAATCGGCTAACGCTGTTCCTTTTTTTTGTTTGTCCAGCATTTTCTGTACGTTTTTATACACTGCTTCCAGTTGCACCGGATTGGTATTATACCAAAGCAAACTTTTATTGTACTGGGCGGAGTCTGTCCCAAACTTTTTATAAATTCCCCTATAATAAGCTGAAGCTACCTTCTTCGCTGAATCTACTACATAAATGCTGGAAAGATATCCGTCTACAATGTGCATATCATATAAAATCTTTTCCATTTGATCAGGTTTGATAATGTCATCCGGTATGCCAGGCTTGCAGCCTAACCATAATATAGCTGTCATTAAAACCCATATTAATCTCTTCATCCTTAATTTAAATATTATTTTTTGCCCAAATTGCGGCAAGGTTATTAATTTTACCAAAAATAGTTATAAATGAGCATAGCTGATAATCTTAAACAATATAAAAGCGAAGTTGAATCAGACGGGGTTAAACTCATCGCGGTTTCAAAAACACAACCTATAGAATCAATTTTAGAAGCATACAACGCCGGACAACGTATTTTTGGGGAAAACCATGTACAGGAAATGGTTGAAAAAGAGGCGCAACTTCCTAAAGATATCGAATGGCATTTAATTGGTCATTTACAGAGCAATAAGGTAAAATATATTGCTCCCTTTGTTAAACTGATCCATGGTGTAGATAGCCTGAAATTACTGCAGGAGATCAACAAGCAGGCGGCGAAAAACAAACGAATCATTGATTGTTTATTACAGGTTTACATTGCAGATGAAGATACTAAATTTGGACTTGGCTTTGATGAAGTAGTTGAACTCTTACGCGCAGAAGAGTTATCCGAATTGAAAAACATCCGTATTGTAGGTTTAATGGGAATAGCAACCAATACCAGGAACGAAAAACAGATTACCACAGAGTTTAACGAGTTAAAG
This sequence comes from uncultured Pedobacter sp., assembly GCF_913776295.1. Lineage (GTDB taxonomy): Bacteria > Bacteroidota > Bacteroidia > Sphingobacteriales > Sphingobacteriaceae > Pedobacter. Next base: position 80,676 of record NZ_CAJYOJ010000052.1, on the reverse strand, counting down.
GTATTTTTTGAGGGGATTAAAGTGAGCTTTTTCCGCAAAGATGATGCTTTTAAAGAAATATCAACCGGAATGAGTGCTGATTATAAAATTGCGATTGAAGAAGGAAGTACGATGGTACGCATTGGTAGCAGCATTTTTGGCAAAAGGGTAATCAAACATTTTAAAAACGACATTTCGGCCAACTAATATGGATTTCAATATCAGATTTGCAACTGCAGAAGATTGTCCAAGAATATTGGAATTAATTAATGAACTTGCCATTTATGAGCGTGCGCCAGAGGAAGTTACCGTTACTTTAGATCATTTCATTGATGCTGGTTTTGGCAAAAATCCAGTATGGAAAGCTTACGTAGCAGAAGTAAATGATACTATTGTCGGATTTGCATTATATTATACACGCTATTCTACCTGGAAAGGATGCAGATTATACCTTGAAGATTTTATCGTAACGGAAGAATTCAGAGGGAAGGGCCTGGGCAAAATATTATTTGAAAAAGTGATAGAAGAGGTTAAAAACGGCAACTATAGTGGTATGGTTTGGCAGGTGTTAGACTGGAACGAGCCGGCAATTAACTTCTATAATAAATATAAAGCACATTTAGAAAGCGGATGGTTAAACGCATCACTATCTAAAGAGCAGATCAAGGCATTTTAATATGGATATTTTTAAATTTGGAGGTGCCTCGGTAAAAGATGCAGCAGGCGTAAAAAATCTGGCAAATATTGTACGAGACTACAAAAAAGGAAATCTGCTGATCGTTATTTCTGCAATGGGCAAAATTACCAATAGATTAGAGGATCTTACCTACGCATTTCTCTCCGAAAATGACGAAGCCTATGCCATTCTTGAAGAAATTAAACATTTTCATTTCAGCATTATAGATGAACTATTTCAGGGAAAACACCATCCTGTTTACGATGAGGTAGCCAATACCTTTGTTGAAATTGATTGGTTGATTGAAGATGAGCCTGATCACAATACGGATTATATTTATGATCAGATTGTATCTATCGGTGAGATCGTTTCCACTAAAATTGTAGCGGCGTGGTTGAATGAAACGGGCAATAAAACCCTATGGGCTGACGCGCGTAACTATATCCATACCGACAATACCTATAAAGAAGGAAAAGTGGACTGGGTAAAGACTAATCAGAACATACAGAAAGATCTAAAACCACTTTTAAAAGAGCACATCATTGTAACGCAAGGATTTATTGGCGGTACGAGTGAAAATTATACTACCACATTAGGGCGTGAAGGTTCTGATTATTCGGCAGCAATATTTGCTTCCTGTTTTGATGCTGATGCCTTAACCATCTGGAAAGACGTTCCCGGGGTATTAAATGCAGATCCGAAATGGTTTGATGAAACAGAACTGATTGCCCAACTTTCTTATCACGATGCGATAGAACTTACGTATTATGGTGCAACGGTAATACACCCAAAAACCATAAAACCCCTTCAAAACAAAGGAATACCGCTTTTTGTCAGATCGTTTATCCAGCCGGAAGGTTCAGGAACAGCAATTACCAAAGAAAACAACCCAATACCTGTCCCATCTTTCATTTTTAAGATAAACCAGGCATTGATTTCTATTTTCCCAAAAGACTATTCTTTTATTATTGAAGAAAACCTGAGCAACATTTTCGAGCTTTTCCATACGCATCGGATCAAAATCAATACAATGCTGAACTCTGCTATCAGCTTTTCGGTGAGTGTGGATGATCATCCTGTTCAGATTGCAAAACTGATCAACGATTTATCGGAAGAATTTACCATTAAATATAATAAAGGACTTGAACTGGTAACCATTCGTTATTACAATCAACAAACCATTGATCGGGTAACCGTTGATAAGGATATTTTATTGGAAGTGAAGAGCCGGCACACTTGCCAGATGGTAATGAAGAATAAAATTACTGACAAGTAATTAGTATCAAGAATCAAGATTGAATACTCCCCTTGATACCTGCTATACTCGCTACCTGATACTTGATACTATGATAAACAATGAACAATAAACTTTTAGCTAAAGCCGTACAAGATTACATCAATGCAAATGTAAATGCCGATGTAAATCAGATTGCTTTGGCAAAAAGTATGTTTGAAGGGATTAGTCCCGCAGAGCTGGCTACACAAATTGCCGCAAAAAAGAAATCTGAGAAGAAGTTGCCTACCTGGTTCCATACAGAAAACATTTATTACCCCCCGATGTTATCCATCGAACAGACCTCTTCTGAACTCACTGCAAAATACAAATCAAAACTGGCTAAAGGTGATACCCTGATTGATATTACCGGGGGCTTCGGAATTGACAGTTATTACTTTTCACAAAAGGTAAAAAAAGTAACGCATTGCGAAATCAATAATGAACTATCTGCAATAGCCCGGCATAATGCAAAGGCTTTACAGGCAACAAACATAAAATTTGAAGCCGAAGATGGCATTGCCTATATCAAAACCAATGATAAAACTTTCGATACCGTTTATGTTGATCCTGCGCGGAGAGCCGAAAAGGGCAAAGTTTTTATGCTCAAAGATTGTACACCGGATGTGGTAGGCAATCTGGATATATTATTGGAAAAGTCGTCAAGAATAATCATTAAAACTGCCCCATTACTGGATATCGCTGCTGGCTTATCAGAACTGAAACAGGTGAACGAAATCCATATTGTGAGTGTGAAAAATGAATGTAAAGAACTGCTATGGGTAATCGATAAAGGTTATGAAAACGACACCAGAATTAAGGCCGTAACTTTAAACAGCGGTATAGAAAAGGATTTTTCTTTCTACAGATCATCATCCAATGCTTCCGTGCACTTTACAAACCATTTGAACGTTGGTGAGTATCTGTACGAGCCTGATGCCGCATTATTAAAATCTGGTGCATTTAATTTGATTGGTGCAACTTATGGTCTCTTAAAGTTACATCCTCAAACGCAATTGTTTAGTGCCGACCATGTAGAAACAGATTTTCCAGGCCGTATCTTCAAAATAGAGTCGATACTGAATACTGGGGAACTGAAGCGAGATATTAATATAAAAGGTAATGTAATTGTACGCAACTATCCTGCAAAATCAGAAGATTTGGTGAAGAAATACAAAATTAAAGCCGATCAGGATCAGTTTTTGATTTTTACAAAGATTGCCAATGGAGAGAATGTGATTTTGAAAGCGTCGATTATACAGTATTATTAATACGGGTTCGTTTCATAATGTGCGCTTAAAAAATATTCTTCAGATACCAGATCAGCATAACCATGAAAATAGTACAACTATTAAGGGTAAAATAAACCCAACAGATAGCGTAATCCCGATTTGGTTATTATTTTATCTTGAGCGGATTTCAAGTACAAAAGCCCTTCTCTCGAAAGGCTTTGTAGAATGAAAAAATATGATAACTAATGCTTAAACTTTCTTAACGTTCACCGCTTGCAGACCCTTTCTGCCTTCTGCCACTTCAAATTCTACCTTATCGTTTTCCTTCAAGCTTTCAATTCCGCCTAAAACATCTTTAAAATGCACAAATAAGTCTTTATTGTCTTCCTGCACAATAAACCCGAAGCCTTTTTGCGTATTAAACCATTTAACTTTTCCGATTGCCATAAAAAAAATAAATATTGTATAAATAAAATAAACCGTTACGCCTTGATCAGCATTTATTTTAAACAATTGCGCATTAATTTAAACAAAACAACCAGTTTAAGCATGAATATTGAAACAAAACTAACTAAATATAATAATTTTCACCTATAACGCAAGTTATCGCACCTTGTTAAACAAGAATGTTGCGCTAAAACCGAATTATTTATTTGGCTGAGGTGTTGTGCGTAGATAAGGTTTAATGACCTGGTGTCCTTTCGGAAATTTGGCCGGGATATCTTCTGTCTTAATGCTATTTACCACAATTACATCTTCGCCATCTTTCCAATCGGCCGGAGTAGCTACGCTATAATTAGCGGTAAGCTGCAAAGAGTCAATCACACGCAATACTTCGTTAAAATTTCTTCCTGTAGATGCCGGATAAGTAATCATCAATTTCACCTTTTTATCGGGACTGATGACGAACAAAGACCTAACAGTTAAGGTTTCTGAGGCATTCGGGTGAATCATATCATAAAGGTTAGCCACTGTTTTATCCGGGTCGGCAATGATCGGAAATTCTACAGTAGTATTTTGGGTTTCGTTGATATCACTGATCCATCCTTTATGCGAATCGGCAGAATCAACGCTTAGGGCTAAAACTTTAACGTTTCTTTTATCAAATTCACCTTTTAAAGCTGCTGTTCTACCCAATTCAGTGGTACACACAGGTGTATAATCAGCAGGGTGCGAAAACAACACGCCCCAGCTATCGCCTAAATAATCGTAAAAATCTATTTCGCCAATAGAGGTATCGGCCTTGAAATTCGGTGCGGTATCGCCTAATCTTATACTCATGATCTTATTAATTTAATTTTGATGATAACAAATCTAAACAATAGTATAGTAAATACATAGATTTAATATTAATTAAAGACTTCCAAATTACAATTCCACAAAAAAACCCTGACGAATAGATCCACAGGGTTTAAGAATATTAATTTGTTTGGGGTATTGCTTTTAATATGCTTTGATCATAAATACGTAATCCTGTATTTTTTCGATCTGTTTGGTACGTTTTAAACCAGAAAGCAAGCTTTTTTTATTGGCAGTAAGTTTGTTTACGCCCAGCGAATCCTGAGGAATAGCCCTCATCGCCTCCAAAATATACTTTGATTTAATAGCAAAAGCTGCGCCTTCAGTTTGATCTGGCTTACCGCTAATGATACCAACTAAATTTCCATTGTTATCTAACACAGGGCCACCACTATTACCTGGGTTGACCGAAATGGCTACCTGATACTGGGTAGTATCACCTACAAAACCATTTTTGGAACTTACATAACCTTCTCCAAGCACCGCATCATCTTTCGGATAACCTAAAGTATACACCATTTCGCCAATGTTACTGGTATTTCTTTTGATGGTATAAGGAATAGAAGATAAATTATTAAAATGTTTATCGCTTATTTTAAGAATGGCAATATCATTCTGAGGATCTGTGTAAACCGATTTTACTTTAAACGATTCTCCTTTGCTATTTTGTACGTATAACGAATCAGCACCATTAATAATGTGCAGGTTGGTTAGGATGTAACCATTTGTAGAAATGGCAAACCCCGTACCACCAAAACTATTTTGATTATTTGGCTTATCAGAAGTGGCGTTATTGTGCTTTATATTTCTGATTAAGCTATTTTGTGTTTTAATGGCATTGTTTACCCGGTTACTTAACTGCCTGTAGCGCTCGGCCTGTTGAGTGCTGTGCTGAATAGAGTAGATAGAGACCAAAGAAAGTACGACAAAAGATGCGGCAACGGCAATGGCAGATTTATGTTTCCGCCATAACTGAACCACACGCGAAGGATGAGGTCTCAGTGTAGCAGCCAAACTTTCCACATCAATTTCGGAATGGATATGATTCAACTGTTCCTTTAAACGTAACTGTTCTGCAAATTCATCCATAGAAGCTAAGAAGAACTTGTGCGATACTACCTTGTGATCTACTGTAGCATCGTTAAGACGTAACTTTTCAAAAGCATCTACTTCCTGCGCATTAAGTTTACCTAACAGATAATCTTCAATAATTGCATCTAACTCCAAATCGTTTCTCATTTCAAATTATGGTTGAAAAAATATTTTCTTTAACCTTTGCAAACATTTATATTTCTGCGTTTTTGCATTATCCGTATTGGTATAACCGAACTTTTCGCAGATATCCTGCATGGATAAATTATGAATATAAAAATCCTGAATAATGGTTTTACAGGGTTCACCAAGATGATCAAGTGCTGATTGCATTTTTTCAAATGAAGCATCTTTTTCTTCGTGGTGTTCCAAATCCTCTTCTACAGCAAAAACATCCTCATAATCAGTAATACTGCCCGTCTTTTTACTATTTAAGCTGAGCTTTTTTAGCCAAATACGCCGGCAAACTGAATAGATATAAGTTTTCAGCTTGCTGCTAAGTTCAAAATTACCTGCCTTAATTTTGTTATATAAAACGATTATGCCTTCCTGATAAACATCTTTTGCATCATCTTCATCACCGTTATTATTCAGGATAAACTGCAAAACCATCGCGTAATAAGCTTTGTATAACTTGTTAAGTGTATCTTCTGAGTTATTTAGAATACCTAAAATAACCTCTCTATCTGTTGGAACTGAACTCTTTAAACCGTTATTCACTAGTTAATACATTTTTCTGTAAATAGTAACCCAATATTAGACAAAAAAATTTATAGCCACTATTTTTGTTTAATACAAAGATCAGACAAACGGTAACCCAAATTCCGCCAAAAAAAATATTTTAACTTTCCTTCAAATTTTCGGGTTACCTTTTTACCTTTGCGGCATTAATAAGAAATTAAATACTTAAAAAAATTCAAAAATGAAAAATGCATTCAAATTAGGCTTTTTAGCTTTAGCTTTATCTTTATCAGTTGTTGCTTGTAATTCAGAGAAAAAAGCTGAAGGTGCTGATACTACTTTAACTGACTCTTCTACTATCGTTACTGATACTACTGCAAAAGATACTACAGTTAAAGATTCTACAGTTAAAGATACTACTGTAAAAGCTACTACAACTACAACTGAAGTTAAACACTAGTTTAACTTTACCATATAAAAAAGTGCGTAGAATTTAAATTCTACGCACTTTTTTATTTTTATTCATTTTTTTTATTTTTTTTGGGTTACCTTTTTAATTAAGTGGTATTAACAGGTAAATTAATTAATTACTTAAAAATATTCAAAATGAAAAATGCATTCAAATTAGGCTTCTTAGCTTTAGCTTTATCTTTATCAGTTGTTGCTTGTAATTCAGAGAAAAAAGCTGAAGGTGCTGACACTACAGCTACTGACTCTTCAACTGTAATTACTGATACTACTAAAAAAGATACGGTAGTAAAAGATTCTACAGTAAAAGATACATCTGTAAAAACTACTACAGAAAAAACTGAAGTTAAACACTAGTCTAACTTACTTATAAAAAAGGCCTTTGAAATTCATGTTTCAAAGGCTTTTTTATTTTAGCAGAAAAAAACAGGTTACCTTTTTAAATTCCCGGTATTAAAGATATACATTAACCCTAAAACATATATCAAGATGAAAAATGCATTCAAATTAGGTTTTTTAGCCTTGGCTTTATCGCTAACAGTAGCTGCTTGTGGCGAGTCAACCAAAAAATCAGATGGCGCTGATACAACAATTACAGATTCTTCTACCATTATTACCGATACCACAAAAGTTGATACCGTAGTAAAAGATTCTACCGTAAAAGACACTTCGGTTAAAGCTACGACAGAAAAAACTGAAGTTAAACACTAATAAAATTTGCTTATTGCAGTGAGAAAAGGTCAGGATTTTAAATCCCGACCTTTTTTATTTAATAAATCCGGGTTACTTTTCAATCTTTTTTTGGTATTAGCAGTTAATTAATTTTTGAACAAAACCAATCAAACAAGATGAGAAAGGCATTCAAAACAGGCTTTTTAGCATCAGCCTTAAGTTAATCAGTTGCAGCTTGTAAATCGGAGAACAAAGATAGCGGAACCGAGTCATCTAAAGTTGATTCTGCCATTCTTGATACTGCAATTAAGGATATTACTGCAAAAGATACAACTATTAAAGAAACGCTGGTTAAATTGATACCACTGCCATAAAAAACAGGGCAATTAAAGCTTTTGAAAAAGACTTAGGTGAGCTCAGGCTTTTTTATTTAGGCATCTAGGCCTTAAAATCCATCAATTGTAGTAAATTTGCGGCAAAAATATAATCCGCATAATGAATTTAACATCGCTACAAGCTATTTCACCTGTTGATGGCCGTTACAGAAAAACTACAGAAAGTTTAGCCGCTTACTTTTCTGAAGAAGCCTTAATTAAATACCGGGTTTTTGTAGAAATCGAATACTTTATCGCACTTTGCGAAATCAACTTGCCGGGCTTAGCAAATTTCGATCGAAATCTTTATGCTGAATTACGCAAAATCCACCAAAATTTCTCAGAAGCTGATGCTTTAGAAATTAAGGAAACCGAAAAAGTAACCAATCATGATGTGAAAGCGGTCGAATATTTTATCAAAAGTAAATTCGATTCATTATCACTTCAAAACTATAAAGAATTTATCCATTTTGGATTGACCTCTCAGGATATCAACAATACTGCCATTCCTTATTCCATTAAACTGGCCTTAAATGAAAGTTATTATCCGGCTATTAATGCCTTAATAGAAAAAATAAATGCCCTGGCAACGGAATGGAAAGATATCCCGATGCTGGCACATACCCACGGTCAACCAGCCTCCCCTACCAAACTGGGTAAAGAGTTTTTGGTTTTTGCGGAGCGTTTGGCTATTCAGGTAGAAAGTTTAAAAAAAATTCCGAATAGCGCAAAATTCGGTGGAGCAACCGGAAACTTCAATGCACACCATATTGCTTATCCTGAAGTAAACTGGGTTGATTTTTCGAATCAATTTGTCAACGAAACCTTAGGTTTATCACGGTCGCAACACACTACACAGATTGAGCATTACGATCAGTTTGCTGCGCAATGTGATACATTAAAACGCATTAACAATATTATTATCGATTTGGACCGGGATATCTGGACTTATATTTCCAAAAACTATTTCAAACAGAAAATCAAAGCCGGAGAGATCGGCTCATCAGCAATGCCCCATAAGGTAAACCCGATCGATTTTGAAAACGCCGAAGGGAACGCAGGTATTGCAAATGCACTTTTTGAATTCTTTGCGGCTAAATTACCCATTTCGCGTTTGCAGCGGGATCTAACGGATTCCACTGTTTTAAGGAATGTTGGCGTGCCTTTCGGACATACATTAATTGCCATTAACGCTACATTGCGCGGATTAAACAAGATTTTATTAAATGAAACTGCTTTACATGCAGATCTGGATGAAAACTGGGCAGTTGTTGCTGAGGCCATTCAAACCGTTTTAAGAAGAGAGAACTACCCTAATCCTTACGAAGCGCTAAAAGAACTAACCAGAACAAATGCTAAAATCGATGCAGCAAGCATTGCAGAATTTATTGAAGGTTTAGCCGTTTCGGAAGCAATAAAGGCGCAACTCAGAACCATTTCACCTTTTAATTACACCGGCGTTTTTTAGTTCAATTAAATTGACGTTGAGCAGACAGCCAGCAAAGGTTTTATTAACAAGTAATTGTTAATTTTGTCTATTCAAATTGATTAAGACATGACGATTAACGTATATACAGAACAGACTCCAAATCCAGCTACCATGAAATTCATGGTAAACAAGCTGTTAATAAATGGCAGTGAGGATTTTGCGACTAAAGAGAGTGCCGAACATTCGCCTTTTGCTAAAGAATTATTTAAATTCAACTTTGTTTCCGGTGTTTTTTTCGCCAGTAATTTTGTGACCATTACTAAAACAGATGATGCAGAATGGGCAGATATTGAAGCCATTTTAAAGGAATTTGTTAAAGGTGCGGTAGAATCTGAATTAAAAATCAAAGAATCGGCTGCTGAAGAAGCGCCTACATTTGAAGGTACGGAAACTGAGATTAAAATCCAGCAGATTTTACACGATTATGTACGCCCTGCCGTTGAACAGGATGGTGGTGCAATTACTTATAAATCTTTTGATGAAGGTGTAGTTACGGTAGAATTACGTGGCTCTTGCAGTGGTTGTCCGTCTTCTACCATCACACTTAAATCAGGAATACAAAATTTATTGCAGAGAATGGTGCCAGAAGTTACGGAAGTAGTTTCTGAAGCAGTTTAAAAATGAGCATTTTTCATAGTATATATAGTGAAAAGGTCGCGATGGGAATCGCGACCTTTTTTTTGCTATCTTCTGCTCTCGTCATGCTGATCCGATAGTTATCGGCTTTACTTCAGCATCTTTCCTGATAAGCCAGGCCGTGAAATAAATTTACTACGTATCTTCCCGCTGCGCTACAGGTCAGGGTGACGTTACGATTATTAAAAATACTTTTTAATTGCTTCCAGCATTTCAGCTGTAAGTTTGCCATTGGTAGCCAATATTTCCCTTTTTTCAAAGTAATTATCGCCCCCGCCAAAATCATGCACCTCTCCGCCAGCCTGCTGCACAATAAAACAGCCAGCCGCAAAATCCCATTGTTGCAGATTATATTCAAAAAAGGCGTCAAAACGTCCACAGGCTGTGTATACCAAATCGATCGCCGCAGCACCAATTCTACGTACGCCATGACTTTTCTGCATCATTTCGGCTAACAATTTTAAGTACCGCTCTTGTTTATCAAACTGATAATATGGGAAACCTGTAGCCAGCAGGCTTGATTTTAAATCAGGATTAACAGAAACTTTAATCTCTTTTTTATTCATCAGAGCAAGTCCACCTTTATACGAATAAAACATTTCTCCCCTATTTAATTCATAAACCACACCAATTACAGGAAGTCCATCCTCATAAAGCGCTACACTAATGCCATAGGCCGGAATACCATGAATAAAATTGGTTGTACCATCTAGAGGATCGATAATCCAGGTGTAGGTTTTTCCCGTGCGGTTAATGGTTTTTTCTTCTGTGATAAAACCTGCATCAGGAATTAACTTTTCAAGATTTTGAACAAGTTTCTGCTCTGCTGTTTTATCAACATAAGAAACCATATCATTTAATCCCTTATATTCTATTTTCTGAACATCAAACTGCATGGCTTCCTTACGGATGAAATTTCCGGTAAGCTTAACAATTGAGATCACTTTATTGCATAGTAATTCGTAATTCATAACTATTTAAACAACAGAATAAGGCTGTTGTTGGATTTTAAATAAACTTATAAGGTTCTTACCGGGCAAGCTGGTTCTTATTTCTTAAAGCATAAGCACTTAGCGCAATCCCCCCAACAACTAAAAAAGTAGAAATCATTTCTGCCTGTGTAAAAGATAAACCAAAAACATGGTATTTAGAGTTTACCCGGATCAACTCTATACAAAAACGTTCCACACCATTTAAGATCATATAAATGCCGAACATTAAACCAGGTGCTTTTATTTTATCTCTGATGCTCCACAAAAAGGCGAAAAGGATTAAACAGATAATTACTTCATAAAGTGGTGTAGGGTATACACCTTGAGCCAATTCGTTACAGAACTTACCCGTACAACCCGGAATAGGGATCCCCTCGCCTACCACGTTATTTGGGTATTTGTAAGACCACAACCAATCTGGCAACCACGAAAAGGGTTTTGGGTTAGGGTTCACGATTCCCCAGTCGCCATCACCCGCCATATGGCAACCAATACGGCCAACAGCATAAGCCAGCATCATGCCCGGCCCGCCTACATCAAGCATATGCAGGGGCTTAATGTCATTTCTCCTGGCAATAATCAACACCGCTGCGCCACCACAGATTAAGCCACCATAAAAGGTTAAACCGCTGAACGATAATAAGCGTTCTATAGGGTGTTGAACAAAATCATCCCAATATTCCAAATTATCAAAAAATTTTGCACCTAAAAATCCCCATATCGCGGCCCACACAATCAGATTACTCATAATCTGGTACGGATGGACGTTTACCTGTGTTTCTTTTGGTTTATCCAGTTTATGTTTGTTCTTTTCAGTATAATCCCAATACACAAATAAACCGGCAAAAAATAAACCACCTATAATATTTCCCTGGGTCGACATTAAAACCGACTGTGCATCATTTACAAAAAGTTTGTAGTTTAATAATGCGTACACCAGTTTGTAACCGATAACAAAGCCAAAAAGGCCATTCATGATCAATTCTGATGTAGTAGCAGGTTTTCCAACTATGATTGTCTTTTTGATGGGATGGAGTATTCCTAACGCTTCTTTACGTTTAAGCTCTTTGGTAAAAGCCCAGTAACCGGCAACAAATGCAAGCGCTACAAAAACACCGAATGTATTAAAGGGGAGCGGTAAATTAATGCCGAACAGGTATTCTAAAAAATGTGAAACGGTAGGAAACATAGAAATATTTTGTTGCGAAGATAGGAAAGAAAGACTAAAGACCAAAGTGGAAAGACGGAGGTCCGAAAGTCAGATGTCTGAAGACTAAATGCAAATGGCCAAAGTGAAAAGACGGAGGTCCGAAAGTCAGATGTCCGAAGACTAAATGCAAATGGCCAAAGTGAAAAGACGGAGGTCACGAAAGTCAGATGTCCGAAGACTAAATGCAAATGGCCAAAGCAGAAAGACGGAGGTCCGAAAGTCAGATGTCCGAAGACTAAATGCAAATGGCCAAAGTGGAAAGACGGAGGTCCGAAGACTAAATGCAAATGGCCAAAGTGGAAAGACGGAGGTCCGAAGACTAAATGCAAATGGCCAAAGTGGAAAGACGGAGGTCCGAAAGTCAGATGTCTGAAGACCAAATGCAAATGGCCAAAGTGGAAAGACTAATCTATGAAATATTTCGTATCTCTCCCATCACCCGATTTATACCTGCCCTTTAAAAGATTCTTCACTGCGTTCAGAATGACAGTAAAAGATGTCTGATTGAACTAAGGACTTAGGACTGAGAACTGAAGACTAAGGACTTATAACCAAGGACTAAACTAATGATGGGCGTAAGTAGTTTCCAGCTCAGCCACTTCCACTTCTCCATCCGCTGTAATTTCCAAAAGCTTTACGGCTTTCAGTTCATTTACCAAAACCGGATCGTATTTGGCACGTACTTTTACATAGTTTTTGGTAAAGCCGTGCATATAACCAGATTTCTGATCCGCTTCAAAAAGTACTTCTCCAGCAGTACCAATTTGCGATTCATAAAAAGCCCTCCGTTTCTTATCAGATAAGATATGAAGCATTTTACTGCGCTCATTCCGTTCACTTCCTGCTACAACGCCTTTCATTTCGGCTGCCGCCGTTAATTCGCGTTCAGAGTAAGTGAATACATGTAAATAAGAGATGTCCAGCTGGTTTAAAAATTGATAGGTATCCAGAAAATCTTCTTTCGTTTCGCCTGGGAAGCCTACAATTACATCTACGCCGATACAACAGTCTGGCATGATCTCCTTAATTTTAGCTACACGCTCGACATACAAATTACTCCGGTAACGTCGGCGCATTAACCCCAAAATTTTATCAGAGCCAGATTGTAAGGGAATATGAAAATGTGGGACAAACCTTTTTGAAGTGGCCACAAACTCTATAATTTCATTGCTTAACAGATTAGGTTCTATAGAAGATATCCGGATTCTTTCAATTCCTTCTACTTCATCCAATGCTTTAACCAGGTCGAAAAACTTGTCTTCCCGCTGTCCGTTTCTGATTCCGAAATCACCAAGATTTACGCCCGTTAATACAATTTCCTTAACACCGCTCTCAGCAATCATTTTTGCACGGTTTACCACATTTTCGATGGTATCGCTACGGCTTGCACCACGTGCCAGAGGAATGGTGCAGTACGTACAGGGATAATCGCAACCATCCTGTACTTTCAAAAAAGTACGTGTTCTATCACCAATAGAATAAGATGCAATAAAGTTGTGGTTAACTTTTTCGATATTTTGCTGATGAACAAGTGTTTTTGGCTGTTTTGTCAAATCGGTGATATACTCAACAATTCTGAATTTTTCTGCTGCGCCTAAAACCATATCAACACCTTCTATTTCGGCAATTTCCTGTGGTTTTAACTGGGCATAACAACCTACAATGGTTATAAAGGCATTTGGCGAATACTTTAAGGCTTCTTTAACAACTTTACGACATTTTTTATCGGCATGCTCGGTAACAGAGCAGGTGTTAATGACGTAAACATCAGCCTGGTCCTGAAATTCTACAACGGCATAACCGGCATCGGTAAATAACCGACCAATAGTGGAGGTTTCGGAGAAATTGAGTTTACAACCTAATGTATAAAATGCGACTTTTTTCATTGAAGCTGCAAAGATAGGAAATTAGATTTGAGTATAGAGATATGGATTTGGAGATTAAATGTAAATTACAGTCTATTAACAAACCCGTTGGCAGTTTTAAGTTGATTAGAAACTGTGAATTGCAAGCCGAAAACTATTTCTCCTGCCACCGGTAACTTTCCTGCTCAAAACCTGCCAGGTCCAATACCCTGCTTACCACCGTTCCGGCCACTTCTTCTATGTTTTGGGGTAAACTATAAAACGATGGGTTGGCTGGACAAATGATCCCTCCGGCCTCAGTAACTATTTTCATATTGTTTATGTGAATCAGGCTAAATGGGGTATCTCTCACTACGGCTATCAATTTTCTGCGTTCTTTTAACACCACATCTGCTGCTCTGGAAATTAAATCATTAGATATTCCCTGCGCTACCCTACCCAAGGTACCCATTGAACAAGGGATGATAATCATGGTATCGTATCTGGCAGATCCTGATGCAAAAGGTGCATTAAAATCGTTTTTGTTATAAAAGGTAAATTCTTTAAAATGGTTATAATCCTGATTCCCCAGCTCGAATTGCCAAACTGCTTTTGCATTATCGCTCATCACTATGCCAACGGCTTCAATCTGGTCTTTCAATTTCAATAACTGATCAAACAAAACCTTTGCATATATCGCACCACTGGCACCTGTAACCGCAACAACCACTTTCTTTTTTTTCATAACCACAAAAATAGCTTATCTAAATCTATTAAAGCAAAAAAGGGCCAGAACAATGTTCTGACCCTACATCTACCTATGAAAAACATACCCTCGAAAGGGTAAGAACAAATATATATAATTTTTTAAAAAAATATAAATGAGAAACATTAAATCGCTTAAATCAAACAATTTAGCTAAAATTTAAACACATAACACTGATTATCAGATCAATAATTTTTAAAATAAATAGTAAAAAACTTTCTACAAACCTAAAAAGACATTATTTTCAGTTAAAAACCGATCTATTTGGTATGATAAATCAGTCAGGTTGACCAAATAAAGTCAATTATAAGGAAGTCATTTATATCAAATGTCTTTAAAATTACATTTTTTGATGTTACCTCACCACCATCTTATAAAGGGTAGTTAAGTTTCCCTCTGCCATCATCCGGAAATAAACTTTTGACATGTTGTGCGAAATGAAAATTACAATCACGTTGCTAAGCCTGCCTATGTTTTAATGATCTGTACATGCATTTATTTTAAACGTTTTGTTGATGGTTTGCCGAGCGTCTCAGTGATAGCTATCCAAAAAGAAACCATTTATCATATAATTCTGACCATATCGTATGATAAATATGATGAATTCATCATAAATCAATTGGAATTCATTGTTTAACGGTTATATTTGAGAAAGTGTCATCTCAGATTTTATGATAGATTTAGCTTCTCCATTTTTAAAGGCATTATTAAAACATTCTACTAGCCCGGTAGTCATTTTTAAAATAAAGCCAATATTGGTGGTGGTAGAATATAACGACGCTTACCAGGCTCTAATCACACGTTCAGGCGGAAAATCAAAATTCTATGATATTGATATTATTCCCAATCTTTTATCTGATGATGAAAAAATTACGCTGATTAAAACAGTTCAAAAAGTAAGTGAATCCAAAACTAAGCAGGCACTGATTATTCATCCTATTTATTCAAACTCTCCAAACGTAAATTGGGAACTGGAATTCTCGCCGGTATTGCAAAGCGATCGCCCGGTTGAGTACCTCATTTGTTCTCTAAAGGAAGTTCTAAATGATGAGCATGAGCTTTCGCATATTTTATTTGAGCTTTCAGAAAGTGAAGCACGTTTCAGGGGCTTTTTTGAACAGGCCCCTTTGGGCATGTGCGTTTTAAAAGGCATAGAATTGATTACAGAATATGCAAACGATAACATATTAAAACTTTGGGGCAAAAACAGAAAAGAAGTTATCGGGTTACCGTTGGAAAAAGCAAGGCCTGAACTCGAAATGCAGCAGTCGCTTATAAAAGATATTTTCAAAAATAAACAGCCAATAACCATTAATGAACTTAAACTCTCTACACCAGTTTCAGATGGCTATTTTATCGCTCTTTACGAGCCTTTAAAAAATGACAAAAACGAAGTAACCAGAATTCTGGTGATTATTAAAGATATTACCGAGCAGGTTAACTTTAAAAAGGAGCTTCTGAAAGCGAAAGACATTTTAAAAATAGCTATGGATGCCTCTGAAATGGGTTCGTGGAATATCGACCTGTCGCAAAAGCAAATACTTTTATCTGAAAGAGCACAACACATTTATGAACTTGAGCACAACAGGTTAAATATAGACGAAGCCAAATCTATGATCCGCGCTGAAGATATGGCAAAGCTTACCAGAGGTATTACACGTGCCCTACACAATCGCGACGCTTTTAACATAGAATACCAGATTAACCTGAAAGGTATCAATGCAAAGCGTAAATGGATAAGAACTGCGGGAAAGGCCTATTATAACGAAGAAGGGAAACCGATTTACATAGCCGGAGCCATTCTGGATATCACAGAAAACAAACATGATGAAATCAGAAAAAATGATTTTATCAGTATGGTAAGTCATGAGCTTAAAACCCCTTTAACATCGTTAAGCGCCTATGTACAGCTTTTACAACATAAATTTAAAGAGATAGATAACGTTTTCCCTGCGCAGATCCTTGAAAAGATAAATGTTCAGTTAAAAAAAATGGCGTTAATGATTGATGGTTTTCTGAACGTTTCCTTATTAGAATCTGGAAAAATACTATTGAACAAAACAAACTTTAACCTTATTGAACTGATTAAGACCATTACAGAAGAAACCAAAATGGTTTCGCCAAGTCATTTTATTCAGGTAATTGGTCCGGAAAAAATATTCGTAAATGCCGACATGGACAAAATCGGTAATGTAATTAATAACCTGATTGGTAATGCCATAAAATACTCAAAAAAGGAATCGCTAATTGCAATCAAATGCGAGATAAAAAATAATTATCTGGTGGTAAGTGTAGAAGATGAAGGTATAGGCATCAGAGAAAATGATATCACCCGACTTTTTGACCGTTTTTACCGGGTAGAGAGCCCTGATACCAAAACCATTGCTGGATTTGGAGTAGGCCTGTATATCTGCGCTGAAGTAATTGAAAGACATCAAGGAAAAATATGGGTGGAAAGTAGATTAGGAAAAGGTTCTACTTTTTATTTCAGCCTACCGCTTTAAATGAGCAATGATTCCACAACATTCTTATTGTTTAAGTCTTTAACTAAATGTGTTAACCCTCATTCCTCCCAAAGCTAATTTAACATTAACTGCCACCAAACCGCACGCCTGCAGTTCAATTTCAAAAACTATTTTTGAATTTAAAGTAATCTGATCAGATACATGATCTAATTGAAAATGAATATCCTGGTCGTTTTCATCAGTAATGATTCCTTGTCCGTATTCTAAATCAATTTTTGTAACATATCCCTTTCTTAACTCGCCCATTACAGATATTGTTTTATAAATAATGCGCAATTATAGCTAATTTAAGTATTATTAAAAATACATAAAACATATTTTATGAACAATTAATGATAATAATTGATATAATTTTACTTACTAAAACGAATTAATAGACTGAAATGAAAGATTCTGATATTATACGATATAAAATAAATTTTATACATTACAGTGCGTTCAATGATCTTAAAGCTAACCACTTAAGTGTGAACGCTGACTTCAAACCTGTAAATGATATCAAAAGAAAAGAATTTTTTTGCATAAAAAAGGGCTGGAATTAATCTTCCAACCCATTATATAAACAATACCTGATGTTTATTTATTTTTGAGATTGCTCAGGCGCTTTGCCAATCAAATCCATAAACTGATCTAACTTAGGTGTTATGATGATCTGTGTACGTCTGTTTTTCGCTTTTCCACCGGCGGTTGCATTATCTGCAATTGGGTTAAACTCCCCACGTCCACCGGCGGTTAAACGTTTAGGATCTACAGCATATTTGTTTTGTAATACCTGCACCACAGATGAAGCACGTAAGGCACTTAAATCCCAGTTATTACGGATATTTGGTTGAGAAATAGGTACATTATCGGTGTTACCTTCTATCAGTACATCATACGTATCATAATCTTTAATAATCTTGGCAATCTTGCTTAATGTTTCACCAGCTTTATCTGATACTTCATAGCTGCCGGATTTATACAGCATGTTATCCGCTAAAGAGATGTACACCACACCTTTTAGCACTTGCACATCAACATCACCCAATTCTTCCCGGCTTAATGAACGTGTTAAATTATTAGTTAGCACCATATTAAGCGAGTCACTTTTATTTTTGGCGTTAATCAGTTGTTTGATGTACTTGTTCGAACTATTAATCTCGTCAACCAGCTTAGAAATATTCACGTTACCCTGGCTGCTGGAATTTAAACATTTATTTAACGCATCCTGTAATGCTACAACATTGGCTTTTTCTGATGCAATCTGCTCTTCTAAACTTTTAACCCTGCTGGTACTTCCGGTAAGTTCGCGTTGACTATCCTGATATTTATTGCTAAGCTCCTGATTTCTTTCTCTTAACTTTGCATAAGTATCCTGAAGTTCGGCATATTTTTTATTGCTTACACAGCCTGCAGCAAGTGTAAGGGCAAAGAGCATTATGGGAATTGATCTGTATAATTTCATAATATTACTTTATTTGTTATTACAGCATCAGCAAATTCCTTGCCGTAAAGTTTCAGATAGCCAGATACTGATGTTAAAAGGTGTTAACTTTTACCGAATCGAAGCTTGCCAGTGCCTTATATGTTCTTAATCCTATACTCCCTGAATGATATTGATTATCTGAAGCCGAAAGCACAGGATTGGCTGATCCGTTTATAAATACATCAAATTTATCACCCTTAGCTGCTACCTTTAAGGTATATATCCTATTCATTTCAACGGGAAATTTTTCTGAACTGATTACCGTCCATTTTTGTCCGTTAGCTTTTCCAAACACTATGGTTCCATTAAGTTGATCTAAGCCTACATAGTAGCCCTGATAAGCATCAGGCCCTATGGCAGGTTTAATTGCCCTGAACATTAAACCAGCATCGCCTTCAGTGTTGATTTTGACATCCGCCTGGTAAATAAAATCCTTAAAGTCTGTACCATTGGCTACATATTTAGATCCATTTATACCATAACCACCAGACCCCGGATTTGAAGAAACATGCATCTGACCATCTTTCCAAAACCAGCCACCGCCATAAAAAACCCAGTTGCCGGCCATTCCCTGATCAAAATTTTCTACCAAAGATTTATTGATCATTTTCGGTTCACCGATTACAGGGAAACAGCTTAAACGAATATTTTCGGATCCGTATGGCACCAATGTAATTTCTTCAGGCACTTCTGCTGATGCAATTGGACCGTATGGTACATCAAAAGCGGCAACCCTGCTGTAATCTAAGCCCCATGATGGAATCTTTTTAGCCAGGGCCTTTATTTTTAGTGGCGCATCAGCTGCTATGAACGGGTTCTCCGGCATCTCCGATCGAAGTAAACTGGCAGTACTTAAACCACTTTTATCAACTATTAAACCGTAATTCCATGCCGATTGCGGATGGATTTCAAAATCGGTAAAACCTGCAACAGTGTGTGTGTTTGTTACTCTTTTTGAAGCCTTGATTTCCAGCGCGTAAACGATAGGGCCACGTTCTACGCTTACAGAATTGTTTACCTGCTTTTCCGTAGTAACTACCATCGGAAAATCCAACTGCAATTGATCCTGATTTTGCCATTTTCGGGCTATAGTGAACATTTCTCCAGCCTTTACGCCCTTTAAAATTACTCCGTTTAACTTAATTTCGGGCTTTACACTCCAGGCCGGGACCCTTACAATCAGTGGAAAAGATGTAGGATTAGCAAGGCCAACTTTTAATCTGATCTGTTCTTCGAAGGGATAGTTGGTTTCTTCTGTGATTTTTACTTTTTGGTTTTCGGCAACTGTAGTTTCTATCTCCATTGGGCCATAGCTAATTACAGCCAAACCTTTCTCTGGGGTGGCCACGACACTATTTTTTACATAATAGGGCCAGCCCATGTGCATGTTATAACGGCAACAGCCAAAGCCCGAATATGGACTGGAAACAATACCAGTAGCATAATCCTGATTAAAGCCATGTTCGCCATAGATACTCTGCACCTGATTGGGCAATGTATAATAAGAATGGTTTTTAAAATCCCGGCTAAACTGAGCGGGCAAGGCATTGAAAGCCACTTTTTCTAACTGATCGCCGATTTTTGCATCATGGATAACCCTGGCAGCCGTTTCCAAACTCTGCATCCACTCTACTACGGTACAGGTTTCTACTCCTTCTATGCTGCTGGTACCGGCCAGAAATTCAGTTCCGGAACCTAAACCTTCTGGCTGACCATGGTCGTGCATAATATGATTAATGCCCCTGGAAAACGCCTGAATGTTAACAGGAAGATCTTGAAGTTGCGCATAAACTATCGGAAACTTTAAAGCCTGGGCCACATTAACCATATGTTTTGGCTGAAAATCGTCGCCAAAAAAGTAAAATCCGTTGTTGGTATAAATATCAATCCATGGGTAGGCCTGTTGTTTTAACTTTTCTACAAGCGTTAACAGATACTTTTCTCCGGTTTTATTATAAAGCCAAATGGCTATTTCCATGTTATCACCTGCTCTCGCTTTGGCCCACTCACTTAAAGGTTCAGCATCAAGGTGATCTAATTCATATTTAAAGTATTTAGAGAGGAAAGGAATAACTCTTTTATCATTTGTGGCCTCATAATAACTTTGCAGCGCATACATCATTGGCATACGCGGCCACCAGTCTCTCATTTTAGGCGGACCAAATAATCCGTTAGCTTGTTGGTGATTCAATGTCCAGTCAATATACTTTTGCGCCTTCGCTTTTAGCATTGCATCATCTAAAGTATACGCCAGTGCAACCAGGCCTTTCACATAATAAGGTACACGCTCCCAACTGCTGCCTTCTCCACCTAGCCAATCGGTATTTTTACCCAGATTATCTTTTTCCGGGTATAGCGCTTCGGCCATGCCTGTTGCTCCATCTCTTTGTTGTTCCAGCTGCTTTAACAACCAGCCCCTGGCTTTGATACTGCCAATAGGCAACTGGACATAAACATGCTGTTTTAAAGGGCTTTTATTAAATTCAGTTAAACTTTGGGCCCTTGCATATTTAATGGATAAACCGGACAGCATTAAACATAATAGGATTGTGATTTTCTTCATAAAGAATATTGGTTAGATGCTTATTGAAGTAAAAATAACAAATATATTCGGCTCATAAAACGATTTAGTTAAATATCGAAAACCAATTAACTGCTATCAGTCAGATAAAAATGATCCTACCAATCGTAGCAGATAAATTGTTGGGAGGTCGGATATTTTTTTTTAGGATCTATTTCTTTCCAAAGGTAATGCCCTGCCAGGTATCCGTCCTAAATGGAGAAGCTGGTAAGCCATCATTACTCATCAGGTTACCTACCGGATTGTTTCCCCATGCATAACGAACGGCAACGGGGTTTGCCACCATATCGCTACTCACAATAATCTGATTTCCTTTGATCAGTGCTTTGGCCCAATAAAATTTCTGGTCTGCCCCGGCAATGGCAAAACCCGTAGGTACTGCCCCATCTGCGGTTTTTAATCCGTTTTGGCTATTGCCAAAAGTTAATACAATCTGTTTTCCTTCAATTTTATTCGATTGATAAATGGGACCGGAATAATTTATGTTTTGTCCATATGTTTTAGCTAAAGCAATCAATGCCAATCTTCTACCTACTTCCTGTTTATTTTTAGGGTGGATATCTTTTGCATCGCCGATATCAATAATAGTGGCCATACCTGTATTTGGTAATGCAAGTGTTTTTTGCTGTGCCTCTCTTAATTCTGCCCATGCTGACGCTGTAGGAGTATTATCGATCTGCATAAAATTAGCCAGTTGCACAAAATAGAAAGGAAAATCGCCCTGCCCCCATTTCTGGCGCCAATCTTTGATCATGGCAGGAAATAATACACGGTATTGATAAGCTCTGTCGGCATTAGATTCTCCCTGATACCAGATGGCCCCTTTGATGGAGAATTGCTGGTAAGGATGAATCATGGCGTTGTACAAAACCGTTGGCCGGTTGGGGCCATTTTCTTCGTAGGGCTTAGGTTCGATGTTTTTAAAGTTTATACCTATTTTGTATTTCCATTCTCCTGCTAACGAAATTTTACCGGTTCCATTTGCTAAATTTAAATCGTTGGCATTACCGTATATCCCACCGCCACCGCCGCTATCAAAAACCCTAACCGTAATGATATTTTCTCCCACTTTAAGCAAATCATCAGGAATAGCATATGTTCTTCCAACATTGTATCCTGTTGTTTTACCAATTTTTACACCGTTGATAAAAGTAATGTCGTTATCATCAATAGTACCCAAATTAAGTTTTGTTCCATTTATCTTCCAATTTTCAGGGATTACAACCTTTTTTGTAAACCAAACCACCCCATCAAAATCTTTAAGTGCTGCATCTTCCCATAAGGTTGGCAGTGCCATGCTTCTCCAGTTATCACTCTGTGGTAATGCCCATTTAAAAGTTCCATGCTGATTACCTGAGTCTTTATCAGTAGTGATCTTCACCCAATTCAACAATTTTTCTTCGTAAGAAATTGATGGTGGATTCTTAGCACTTTTCTGTATCTGATCAACAGCTGCCGTGAAATCGGCTAACTTTTTTAGCGATTCGGCACTTGTCCAGGCTTCAGCAATTGTACCTCCCCAGGAGGTATGGATTAAACCGATGGGGATTTTAGTTTTTTCATACACTTCTCGGGCAAAGAAGTACGCGGTGGATGAAAATTCAGCAATATACTCAGGGCTACACTGCTGCCAGCCCCCGTTAGCCACTTTCGCATCGTTAAGCGGAACGTTACTGGCAATATGGTTAGCTTGCAATAAGCGGATATTGGGATAATTAGCCATTGCAACTTCTTTTTCGCTATTGAGGATTTTGCCCCACCCTGCCAGGGGCATTTCCATGTTCGACTGCCCTGAACAGATCCAAACATCGCCAATGAGTACATTATTTAGTACCAATGATTCTCCATCTGATATGGTAATGGTATAAGGACCTCCATAACCTGGCGTTGCCACTTTAAGTTTCCAGTTACCATTGGCATCGGCAATAGCACCGTAATTAATTTTATTCCAGGATACCATCACTTTCACCGCCTTGCCTGCATCTGCTTTGCCCCAAATTGCTGCATTTGTTTTCTGCTGTAGCACCATATTATTACTAAATACCGAAGGCAATAAAATTTTAGCCTGGGCAAATGGTGATATGAAAAGTAATAATGCGAAAAGAAGTATGGCGTTTAGCCTGAGGGTACTCATAATCCTGACGTGTTTTTAATGATTAGAAAAACGAATGTACGTTTTATACCAGTCAACATCAATATATTTTAACCCCTTCATTAAAAAATTATCATAAAACGGCGCAAAATTGATAAAATTTAGTTTGGGTAAGAATATCATTTTGCTTATTTTGCAAGACTAAAAGAACAAAGCAGCTTTTTATAGTCGCCCTCAATGTTCTCTCAAATAAAAAAATAATGGTTAAGATTTTCATAGGCGGCCTTCCTGACAATATCCAAGAAATGGATCTGGCAATATGGGTTAGCCTTCATGGCAGGGTTGAAACAATTAAAGTAGTTCGCGACAGGGCTACGGGGAAATGTAAAGGCTATGCATTTATGGAAATTTACAGCCTTCCAGATGCCAAAAACATCGTATCTACCTTAAATGGCGAAACTTTTAAGGGTAATGTGATTACCGTAAAAATATCTGATGAAGAAAGCGGTACAAAAACAGCAAAGCCGAAACCCAATTCCAGCCCAGCTTTCAAAAGTAAAAGACCCAGGTTGCAACGCTAGGTTTCGCACCAGAAGCGACCTGCCAGGTTAGCATAGCTTTCGATAACACCAAAGGGCTACCTATCCATTTTGGCAAAATAAGTTTATCCTTTATGGTATTGGGGTGATCTATCCTTTTACTTCATATCATTTATTTCCATCGAAAAATTTTTAAATCAGTTCTAAACCTATATTTGCAGGCAAGTGTTCCGACACTGATTAATCGCTACATTTGCAGATATGGAAAATTACGCCATCGTAATATTTATTTTAGTTGTGATGATTGGTCTTTCTGCTTTAGCGGACCGGATTGAAATCCCCTATCCTATTCTGTTGATTATCGCCGGAATTGTAGTAGGTTTTATACCTGCTTTGCCACCAGTTGATATTAACCCCGAAATTATATTCCTGATATTTTTACCGCCATTACTTTACGATGCCGCCTTCAATATCTCGTTCCGGGAATTTAAAACCAATATCAATACCATATTTACCCTTGCTATCAGCCTTGTTTTCATTACGGCTATTGGCATTGCTATCGTTGCACACTACATGATTCCGGAAATGGGCTGGCCAGTATCTTTTGTGCTAGGCGCAATTCTTTCCGCCACGGATGCTGTGGCTGCCATGAGTATTACCAAGGGATTGGGCTTATCGAACAAAACCAATACTATTCTGGAAGGAGAAAGTTTAGTCAATGATGCTTCCGCATTGGTGGCTTATCGTTTTGCGGTTGCCGCAGTTACCGGAACAGCCTTTGTATTCTGGAAAGCATCCCTGGAGTTTGCTTTTTTGATGGCTGGTGGATTCCTGATAGGCATGGTAATGTCGAAAATTTTGGCTTTTATCCTTAAACGAACCCACAGCAACCGCATGGTAACCATAAGCTTTATGCTATTGATGCCTTTTGTTACTTATTTAATAGCCGAACAAATACACGTTTCGGGGGTTATTGCTGTAGTTATATTAGGGTTAGGCATTTCGAGGTTTAGCAACAAGGTATTTCCGGAACAGCTTAAAAACCAGTCAAAAAATATCTGGGACATAATTATCTTCTTATTAAATGGGCTAATTTTTATATTGATTGGCCTGCAACTCCCTTATGTATATAAAAACATCAGCAGTGCAGATATTTTACCTTACATTGGCTATTCGCTGATCATTACTGTTGTGGCCTTGTTGTTGCGGATGGCACGGGTTTTTATACAAAAGGTTAATCTTCAAAAAGCTTTTCAAAAAGGGAAACACCGTATCACAGCAGACGCATTGCTTGATTTCAAAAATAGTCTGATTATCAGCTGGTCGGGTATGAGAGGCATCGTTTCGCTGGCTATTGCCATTGGACTACCGGCTACTTTATCAGATGGCCGCGCATTTCCGCAGCGGAATGCGGTTATATTTATATCAGTCGTGGTGGTTCTGTTTACCTTAATCGGGCAAGGGCTCACTTTACCATGGCTGGTTAAGAAACTGGCAAAGAAGGATAAATAACTGATTATTAACATCAATCATAAACAGCCATTGCTTTTAATTTTTTTACCGGGAGGATGCTGGAATAAATCTGATAGCTATCGGATCAGCATAAAGACTGCGGGAAAAAAAGCGTTCCTGAACCTGTTTCAGGATCTTTCAAAAAGCCCTTTTATACAAAAAGGGATAAAATCCAATGATTTTATCCCTTTCGTTTTTATAAGTTATGCTTTACCAATACACAGTGTAAAGCGCAACCAATAATCCAATAATGATTAAAGCGCCTACGGCAAAACTGGTAGAGGTTTTAAACATTTTTGCATCGATTTCCAATCCTTTGGCTTCAGCTTCAGCTTTATTGCTGAATATACTGATGATGTACATTCCAACAATGCAGAATACAAATACAAAGCCCATACGATCGAGGAATGGAATTTCATAAATTCCAGCAGCATTCTTAACCGAGAAGCCTATGCCCGACAACCATGAAAGATCTGTCCATTTAGGTAAAAATTTAAGTAAAATGGATAAGCCAAAACCTCCAATTGTGGCAAAAAGTGCTGCGCCTGAGGTGGATCTTTTCCAAAAGAAACCTAAAATAAACATGGCAAAAATACCCGGAGATACAAAACCGGTATACTCCTGGATGTATTGAAAACCTCCTTTTTTATCAATACCCAAAAATGGTGCAATTATTACTCCAAGCAACATGGCTACACCAATAGAAATTTTACCAGTCATTACCAGGTTTTTCTCTGATGCGTCAACATTTAATACTTTTTTATAAATATCTAAAGTAAAAATCGTAGCAATACTATTTGCTTTACCTGCTAAAGAGGCTACAACTGCAGCGGTTAAGGCGGCAAATGAAAGACCTTTTAATCCGGCAGGAAGTAAATTTAACAATACAGGATAGGCACGATCGGGATTTACGGATCCATCCTGCAACATTTCCGTTTGGAAGGCACCATCTTTATATAATACATAAGCGGCAATACCGGGCAATACCACAATAATAGGCATTAATAGTTTCAGGAAAGCGGCAAAAAGTATACCCCCACGGGCAGTTTCTAAATTGGCACCTAAGGCACGTTGGGTAATATACTGGTTGCAGCCCCAATAATTTAGGTTTACGATCCACATGCCACCAATTAATACGCTCAAACCTGGTAAATCGATGTAATTTTCATTATCAGGTTTAAGGATCATATGGAAATGCTCTGACGCTTTGGTCGTCATTAAGCTATAACCTTCAAGTACACCGCTTGTACCATAGTGTGTAGAAACCAGGTTCAAAGCCAGATAAGTAGTTGCCAGCCCCCCTAAAATCAGGAAGAATACCTGAATTACATCTGTATAGCCAATTACTTTCATTCCGCCAAGGGTGATGACGATGGCAAAAAATGCAATAGCATACATACAGAATCTCAAATCGAAACCGGAAATACTGCTTACGGCCAATGCACCTAAGTAAAGAATAGACGTTAAGTTAACCACCACATACAACAATAACCAGAAAACAGCCATAATCATCGCAACGGTACCGTTATAACGCTGATGTAAAAACTGGGGCATGGTGGCTATTTTATTTTTCAGATAAACCGGGATGAAAAATACGGCCACAACGACTAAGGTTAGTGCACCCATCCATTCATAGGTGGCAATGGCCAATCCCATTTTAAAACCTGAACCACTCATCCCGATAAACTGCTCTGCAGAAATGTTTGATGCGATTAATGAGGCACCAATAGCCCACCAGGTTAAAGAACCTTCAGCAAGAAAATAATCTTTAGAGCCTGTAGATTCTGATTTTTTTTTATTGTATATGTACAGCCCATAAGCAGCCACAATAACGAAGTAAATTGCAAAGACAATGTAATCCTTCGTGTCTAATAAATTGTTTTTCATTGATTTATTTTGGTTGGTATCCCTTTAGATTTTAATTAAATAAACTGGTTCCATTATCGGTTTGAACGGTATAGGAATCTAGCTTAAGGCCAAATTGCAATAAATATTTAGAAGACAGCTCTTCGATTAAATCCGCAATTTTTTCTTCTTTAACAACATTAATGGTACAACCACCAAAGCCGCCCCCCATCATTCTGGCACCAAGTACACCATCTAAAGGTTTAACCGCTTCAACTAAAAAGTCCAATTCTTTACAGCTTACTTGATAATCTTTGCTTAAACCTTCGTGCGTTTCGAACATCAGATTTCCTAAACCCTGCAAGTTGCCATTTTCAAGTTGTTCAGCCGCTGTAAGTAAACGACCGATTTCTTTCACTACAAAGCTGCATTTTGTAAATACTTCTTCATCTTTTGGCTTAACATGCGCTTCCAACATGTCAAGATTTACATCGCGTAGTGTATTGACGTTAGGGTAATGCTCTTTTATCCAGGCTACGCCTTGCTCACATTGAGCCCTTCTTTTATTATAGGCAGAATCGGCAAGGGCATGTTTTACATTGGTATTTAAAAGTAAAAGTTTATACCCGTCTAATTTTAACGGGATATAAATATGTTTC
This sequence comes from uncultured Pedobacter sp., assembly GCF_913776295.1. Classification (GTDB taxonomy): domain Bacteria; phylum Bacteroidota; class Bacteroidia; order Sphingobacteriales; family Sphingobacteriaceae; genus Pedobacter. The sequence goes on along the minus strand of NZ_CAJYOJ010000052.1, from coordinate 52,775 downwards.
ATCGATCGGCAATCGAGCATAATAGCCTGATCTTTTTTACCAAATACAGAAGCAAACTGATCCATAATTCCACAATTAACACCGGCAAATGTCTGTTCTGCCTTTTGTGCAATTAAAGCAATGTCCATTTTTGGAACCTCAAGCGAAAAAAGCTGATCTAGTGCAAAACCCGTTGCACACTCTACTGCCGCCGATGATGATAAGCCTGCGCCCAACGGCACATCGCCATCAATATAAAAATTAAAACCGCCTAACTGGTAACCTCGTTCTTTTAGCTGATCGGCTACACCTAAAATGTAGTTTGCCCAGCTATTTTCTGATTTCTGCAAGTTTTTTACAGAGGAGATATCAAACTGCTGATAACTTTCTGAAAATAAATGAATTTCATCATCTTCTCTTTTTGATATAGCGACATAAATAGCTTTATCAATAGCAGCAGGCATTACAAAACCACCATTATAATCGGTATGTTCGCCAATAATGTTAATCCTTCCCGGCGAACGAACCAAAATCGGTTCGGAATTGAAAAGTCTTTTAAATGTATTTTTTAAATGTTGTGCATTCATTATTTGATATTTAGTCTTCAGCCTTGCTGGTTTTATAGTGTACGGTAGACATTTCTTTCAATCGGGTTGCCGCAAATTCAGGCGTAATATCGCGTTGAGGATTGGCGAGCATTTCATAACCTACCATAAATTTTTTCACAGATGCCGAGCGAAGCAATGGTGGATAAAAATGCATATGCCAATGCCATTCCGGATAATCACCATCGTTTACAGGCGCCTGGTGCATACCTGCCGAATAAGGAAATGACGTTTCGAACAGATTATCGTATTTGGTAGTCAGGACTTTAATGGCCTCTGCCAGTGATTTCTTTTCGGCAGCAGTAAAAAGTTTAATGCTGTTTACATGCCGTTTGCTGATGATCATGGTTTCATAAGGCCAAACAGCCCAAAAAGGTACCAATACTGAAAAATGCTCATTTTCAAACACAATGCGCTCATTTTTCTTTTGCTCCAGCCTTAAATAATCGGCAAGTAAACTTCTTCTATGAATGGCATAGTAAGTTTTCTGACGCGCTGTTTCTTTGGCAATTTCTAAAGGGACATCGCCCTGCGACCAGATCTGACCATGTGGGTGCGGATTACTACATCCCATTATTTCACCTTTATTTTCAAAAATCTGAATATATTTTATCCAATCGTTCCCTGCCAAACTGTTAAACTCGTTCTGCCAAACATTAACCACAGCTGTTATTGCCTCTAAACTCATTTCGGGAAGTGTAAGATTATGTTTAGGGCTAAAGCTGATTACCCTACATAACCCACGCTGGTTGTTCGCCACCAACAAGTCACTTTCATTCATTTCACCAGCCGGCGTATCTTGCAGCAGCGCGGCGAAATCATTGTTGAAAACAAAACTTTCTGTATACGCAGGGTTGGTATCACCATCTGCTCTGCCATTTCCAGGGCATAAATAACATTTTGGATCATATTCGGAGCGGTTATCCGGGCTGATGTCTTCAACTTTACCCTGCCAGGGCCGTTTTGTACGGTGGGGGGATACTAAAACCCACTCACCGGTTAATATATTCAGCCGGGTATGCGGATTACTGTCTAGTTCGAATGTCTGGTTCATTTTTTATTGATCAACTGTTAGAAAAAAGAAGGGCGCACAGCCCTGCCATCTAATCGGCCAAATTATAAAATTATTATTAATTGTCAAAACGACAATTAATAATAATTTTTATTTTCGTGAAAATTTAAACATATTAAGCCCTTTAAACCTTGATAAGAAATGATTGAATATTCCAGGCAGCCGCATTATCTAGTTGCTGTTGATTGCATTGTGTTTGGATTTGATGGCGAACATCTAAAAATTCTATTGGTGAAGCGGGGTTTAGAACCCGAAATAAACAAATGGAGTTTAATGGGCGGTTTCGTAGGCCCGGATGAAAGTCCGGATGATGCAGCAAACAGGGTTCTCAAAAAAATGACGGGTTTAGAAGGGGTTTACCTGGAACAGATGCAGATTTATGGGGAACCTCATCGCGATCCGATTGAAAGAACGCTTTCTGTGGGTTATTTTGCCCTTATTGATATCCATAAATATGAGGCACAATTGAATGACGATTATGAGGCGGAATGGTTTTTGATTAACGAGAGGCCTAAACTTATTTTCGATCATAATCAAATGGTTATTGATGCCCGAAAAAAATTAAGGTATAAAGCGGCCCTCCACCCCATATTGTTTGAAATGCTGCCTAAAAAATTTACGATTCCGCAATTGCATATCCTTTTCGAAGAGGTAAACGATACTAAAATCGATACCAGAAATTTCAGCCGTAAAATTACCTCAACCGGATTATTGATTAAACTGGCCGAAAAAGATAGAACAGGCTCTAAAAAAGGGGCATTTTATTTCAAACTCGATAAAAAGAAGTATGCGGCCAATGCACAGGCTTTTTTAAACCTGGTGCCAAACTTAAAAGTGTAGCTTATTTTCGTATTTTACAACGCTTAGTGTTATTAAAGGCAAAACAAAAGCAAAGCATTATTCCTTTGCTTAAGTAAATTGTACCTTAAATATGGCAAAGCACAAAAAACGACCTTTCCAGCCGATAGAAAACTATGGCGTGATCGGCAACCTTAAAACTGTAGCGTTGGTTTCGCTAGAAGGCTCGATAGATTTTTTGTGCGTACCAAAATTTGATTCGCCCACCGTTTTTGCCTCGATGCTCGATTCGGAAAAGGGAGGTTATTTCTCGGTAGAACCACAGCTTGACAACTTCACCAGCAAGCAACTTTACCTACCGGGAACAGCAGTTCTCCTGACGAGGTTTTTCGCCGAACATGGCATCGCAGAGCTTAGCGATTACATGCCATTATCGAAAGAAACAGATTTCCCGAGTGCCATTGTGCGGCAGATCAAATCCATCAGGGGCAATATTACTTTTAAAGTTTTCTGCGTACCAGCTTTCGGCTACACGAAAAGTAAACATACGGTTGAGCATGAAAATGACGAACTGGTATTTTTCTCCAAAACAGAAAAACTAACCTTAAAACTAAAAGCAGATGTACCGTTACATATTGAAAAAGGTACTGGCTATGCTGAATTTACGCTCAAGGAGTCGGAAACAGCTCACATCATCATGGAAATTATTGAAAATGATGAGGTTGCAGCTGATTTAGCCCATTACAAAGAACATGGCTACCGCAAAACCGTCGATTACTGGCGGGAATGGATCAACCAGACTACTTATAGAGGCCGTTATGATGAAATTATCAGGAGATCGGCAATTACCTTAAAGTTGCTTACTTCAGCAGAATTTGGTTCGGTAGTGGCTGCGCCTACCTTTGGTTTGCCCGAAACGATCGGTGGAAACCGTAACTGGGATTACCGTTTTACCTGGATCAGGGATGCGGCTTTTACCATGTATGCATTTTTAAGGCTCGGCTTTTTTGATGAGGCTACTGCATTTATGGACTGGATATTTAATCTTTGTCAGAAAATAGATTTGCAACTGGTGTATCAGATTGATGGTAATACGAAAATAAAAGAAGTAGAAGCTGACCAGTTTGAAGGTTACCTATCGTCGAAACCTGTGCGCATTGGCAATGAAGCAGCCAGCCAGTTACAGATTGATATTTATGGAGAATTGATTGATACGATTTACATTTATAACAAATCGCACAAGCCAATTACCTACGAGTTCTGGACATTGATAGAAAAACAGGTTCAATGTGTAATCAAACAATGGAAAAAACCCGATCATGGCATCTGGGAAATCAGAAATGAGAAAAAGGAATTTCTGCACACACGTCTAATGTGTTGGGTAGCGATGGATAGGGCAATTAAAATTGCCGAAGACCGTTCATTCCCTTACCCTGAGCAGGAATGGCACGGTATCCGCAGCGAAATTTACAAGGATATTTACCATAATTTCTGGAATGAAAAGTTAGGAGCATGGGTTCAGTACAAAGGTGCCACACATGTAGATGCCAGTGCCTTGCTGATGCCGTTAACACACTTTATCTCGCCCCTGGAGCCCCGTTGGCTTTCGACGATGAAAGCAATTGATAACGAATTACTGCTGGACGTATTGGTTTACCGTTATAAAAACGGCACGACCAAAATAGACGGATTGGAAGGTGAAGAAGGTACCTTTAACATGTGTTCGTTCTGGTTTATTGAAGCACTAGCTAAAAGTGGAGAACTGGAACGTGCGGTTGAAAATTTTGAAAAGATGATCGGTTATTCCAACCATCTTTTACTCTTTAGCGAGGAACTGGGGCAAAAAGGTCAGCACCTGGGTAATTTTCCACAGGCTTTTACCCACCTGGCTTTAATCAGTGCAGCTGTAGAGCTTAATAAACAACTGAGCCGGCAAACCGGTTAGCCTATTGTTCTTCGTAATGATAGGTTAATCCTCCATCAACATAATAGGTTGATCCGGTTACGTAAGCGGCATCATCAGAGGCCAGAAACGCAACCACTGCAGACACATCTTCTACCTTACCCATCCGTTTTAAGGGAATATTTTGAATAACTTTTTCCAGTTGTTCTTTATTGTTCAATAAATCCTGATTGATCGGTGTTGAAATAGCTCCGGGTGCCACATTATTGATCCTGATATTAAAGGGTGCCAATTCTGAAGCGAGATTTCTGGTTAACATCTTTAAACCACCTTTACTGGCACAGTAAGCGGCAAAGTTTGGAAATGCAATTTCTTCGTGGACGGAACTCATATTGATAACCGTTCCGGCTACTTTGCTTGCTCTACAGTAATTTACAAACGACTGGATGCAAAAAAAAACACCTTTCAAGTTTGTGTTCATAACGAGGTCGTAATCCTCTTCCGTAACTTCCAAAAAGCTGGCCTTCTTTTCTACGCCCGCATTATTGATCAAAATATCTAAATGGCCGAATACTGCTATAGCATCAGTTACCAGTTTGGTGGCCGCATCAGCTTTACTTAAATCGGCCTCTAAAAAAGTTACTCTTCTGCCCAGATCCTTTATATCTGCAATAAGTTTTTCGCCCCTTTCATCAAACTTATGACCATTTAAGATAATATCACAGCCCTCTTCGGCCAACCTTAAGGCGCAGGCAGCACCAATTCCCTGGCTACTTCCGGTAATTAAAGCGATTTTGTTTTCGAAACGATGCATATTAAAATATTATAATAGATAAAGGAAATAGCGGAGAATATGTTTGCGTAAAATTGAAGTAAATTAAGATGGCAAATACACCAAATGTAAGTTCTTTAAAAAAACATCGTTATAAGCTATAATCATTTATTAGTATGTTTGGGCAACAAACACACAATAAACATAAATTAATTTTAAAAATGAACATGACCAAAAACCTTTTTCTTACCATGCTCTTAACTTTGTTTACACTAACCATGTATTCTTGTAAAACAAAAAAACTTGCTGCCAAACCGGTTCCGGTACCTGTTGAAAAACCGGCGCCACCAGTAGAAGAGAAAAAACCAGCACCTGCGCCGGAGAAAGAAGAAGCTCCAGCTCTGGTTGAAAAACCCAACTTTAACTTAGATAATATCCAATTTGAATTTAACTCCTTTGTACTTAAAACATCTTCATTCCCTATCCTGGATAAAGCAGTTACAGAAATGAAAAAATCGCCTGATACAAAATTTATTCTTAATGGCTATTCATCTGCTGAAGGAACTCCTGAACATAACATGCAGCTTTCTGTAGACCGTGCAAACGCCGTAAAGTCATACTTTATCAACGCCGGTTTAAACGGAAACAACTTTACCGTTGTTGGTCATGGGGATAAAAATCCTATTAGCAGCAATAACAGCGAAGAAGGAAGGATACTGAACAGAAGAACTGAAATCAAGGTTCAGAAATAGCGATTAAAATATACCAAAAAGGGCTATGGTTTAATTTCCATAGCCCTTTTTGCGTTGTTACTAACCGTATTGTGAAGCATAGCGTCTCTACGGATTCTTTAGCAAGATCAGATTAATAAGCGATATGGTTAAAGGAGTCGGAGACACCTTGCTATTCTTTAATACCTAGTCTTCAGGAACACTATTCCTGATAAACATGAAATGTTTTTTCTAATGAAAGCCCCTGAAACAAGTCCCGGGTGACGATATTCTGGATAGACAGGGGGTTACAGGTATATTACTTCTGATAGACCCTAACATAATCGACTTCCATCCTATTGGGAAATTTAGTATCATTTAGCGGTCCGCCATTCATCCCGCCCATGGCCAGATTGAGTAAAAGGTAATGTTGTTGTTTAAAAGGATGGAAATCTGAGCCGTCATCATTTTTAAGATCTTTTAACAAGGTTCTGTTCAAAAGCAGGCCGTCAACAGATAAACTAATGGCTTCGCTATCCCAGTCCATACGCCAGACATGAAATGATGCTGCCCATTTTTTACCACCCAGTTCAGTTATACTTTTGGTATTGCTAAACCATTTCGGCTTTTTATTGGCACCTAAACTAGCGATATTGGCCAATAATTTTCCTTCATAATACTCCATAATGTCGATCTCTCCATTGGCAGGCCAGTGGCCTTTTAAGCCCAATGTCCAAAACGCCGGCCAAAGTCCATCTGAGATGTCAATTTTGCCTCTCATTTCGAAACGGCCATATTGCCAGCTTTGCAAGCCTTTGGTAATGATACAGGCTGAAGTATAGGTTATATTTTTGGGCTTTTTGCGCCAGTCATTACTTCCTTCTACATAAAGCGGATTGGGCTTTTGTTCTTTCCGGCCTTCGATAATCAACTTGCCATCTTTACAAAAGGCATTTTCAGGCTGATACCATTGCAGCTCTTCATTACGTACAAAACCTTTTTCATAACCCCAATTCGCTGGATTGGGTGGCCCATCTTGATTAAATTCGTCATTCCAAACCAATTTATAGCCTTCTGATGAATAAACATCAATTAGATTTTTTGGATTCTGTAAGACACAGGATTGGTTTAAAAGTAATAAAACGACAAACCCATAAAAATACTTTTTATTTTGCATAAGGTCCTTTAGTTAAATAGTAATCAAAAAGATTCAATGTAAGAATATTGACTTAAAAAAACCGGGCCACCGATTAGGGTGGCCCGAACGAATTAAAAATTAGTATCCTGGGTTTTGCAAAAATGATGGAAGTTTCAAAATTTCGCTCTGTGGAATGGGCAACAGATAATTTGCGGCACGGAAATTATGTTTTCTAATGGAATTCGAGATTTGATAATTATATGAATTACCGTCAGTAGATGTAGATGTTGTACCCGTTTTAGGTGTGATGAGCATCACTTTGTTGAAGCCATTTTCAGTCACCTCAGCAATCTTCCATCTTCTTTCGTCGTAAAATCGTGTATCTTCAAATGCCATTTCTGTTCGTCTTTCCTTCATGATAACCTCTCTGAGTTCTGACTGGCTGATTCCGGTTTTAATACCGAATCTACCGTCAGTACCAGGCAGGATCCCTGCCCGCTCTCTGATTTTGAAGATGTAGGTAAGCGCATCACTAATCTGTCCCGATTCGTTAAGTGCTTCAGCATAATTTAACAATATTTCGGCATATCTCATTAACGGATAACCTCTGTCAGCTGTTGCACTTCCGCCCCACGTTACGTTCACATCGCACATTTTACGACCATAATATCCGGAAGTAGTTCCAATACCAGTACCATCACTAGGTGCATTTACATAGGTAAAAACAGGTGTTTGAGCTCCACTGTTATTTGCGTAAGATGAACCATTGTAAATCACCGTGTAACCGAACCTTGGGTCGCGGTTAACATACGGATTGGCTGCATTATAACCTGAAGCCGGATCCGTAATCGGCTTGCCGTTACGCATATCGAACTGATCGACCAGGTTTTGAGTTGGTGTTGAATAATATCCCCCATTTCGCGAAGGAGGAAGAAAATGTCCCTCAAAATCTTTGTTCGGAGCTTGTGTATAAGTAAATATCAATTCGCTGTTTGCCCTGTTAACAAAGGTTTTGTAAAAGCCATAACCTGGAGCGGTAGTATTATCGAACACGAGGCTATACTTATTCATATCAATTACCGCTTTAGCCGCTTGTGCAGCTATTACCCAACGGTTGGCATCGTAGGTAGGATAAGCAATGATACTGGCAATTGCACCCGTTTTAACTATTCCTCCCCCATTAAATAGCGGACTTGCGGCGCTGAGCAACACCCTTGATTTTAATGCAAGGCACATGCCTTTTGTAATTCTTCCGTAATCCTGGTCTAACTGGTCTAAAGGAAGGTCTGCTGCAGCGGCATCACATTCGCTTACAATATAATTGATGCAATCTTCATAATTATTGCGTGGAATATCAATGATATCATCTTTATCAAATAACTTGTCGCCGAGAAGCGCTATGCCACCAAAAGACTTTACCAGATAATGATAATACCAGGCCCGCAAAAACCTCGCTTCTGCGGCTACCCGTTTTTTAGTAGAGGAGGCCAGTGGCGTAGACGGTAATTTAGAAAGGAATAAATTTACCGCACGAATCTGTAAATAGGGTTGCACATAAAAATCGGTTGAACTGCCTTTTACCACATTTAATGGGTTAACATTTCCTGAGTACAGAATTACGGCATATTGCCCCGACCCGCTGTAGCGATATTCTGCATCATCAGTAGCCTCTTCAAGGTTTCCATGACCGTCCCAGCGCCCTTTATTAAACGAAAAAGCTGATCCCTGATAAATCCCATTTAAAAAGCCTAATGTTCTTACGCTATCACTAAATACCACCGATGCATCCTGCCCGGCATTTTGCTGATCAAGGTAACTGGTTGCTTTTTTGCAGGAGATCAGGCTTGTTAAAATTAAAACAATTACAATATATCTTTTCATAACTTAAACTTAAAATGTTACCGATAAACCCATATTATATAGCCTTTGTGGCGGATAATTGGTATTCGTGTTGTAACTTGATATTTCGGGGTCGTATTCGTACAACGAGCCAAGTTTGGTCCACGTAATTAAGTTTGTACCATTTACATATATTCTTGCCCCTTTTAAATGCACTTTATTTACCCAACTTTGTGGAATTCCATAACTAAGTTCAATCGATTTTAGCCTTAAATAATCACCTCTAACATTCCAAAAGTCAGATGGTGCAGTAGGAATGGAAATTGAATTTGGAGAAGTTGATAATATAGGGTATCTGGCATTCTGACCAAGTTCCGGAGTCCAGCTTTGCTGATGGATCGCCTGGAAGTTTGATCCAAAAGCCTGGATAGACTCCCTCACACCTGCCACATTAAAATTCAATGCGCCTTGAAATAACACATTTAAACTTAAGGTTTTATAGTTTGCACTTAAATTAAAGCCCACAATGGTATTTGGGGTATTGGAATATCCGAAATAAGATTGATCAGCATCCGTAATTAAACCGTCTCCATTTAAGTCGGCATATTTAAGATCGCCTGGTTTTGCACCGGTAAGTGGCTTCGCACTGTTTGCAACATCAGTTGCGTCCTGATAAAAACCTAAAAATTTAAATTGTTTAGGTGTATTGATTGGATTGCCTGTATATTGCTGGTACGGGAAAAGCGGTAAGGCTTCGTCCTGGAAAACAATTTTATTTTTAGCCACAGAAATATTACCGCCAACGCGATAAGTAAAATCTTTACCAATTTTATCGTTGTAAGCAAGTTCCAGCTCAAATCCCCTATTATTTGTTTTTCCGAGGTTAACCGGCGGCAACGATTGTCCGAACACATAGGAAACAGTTCCTCTATTGGTTAAAATATCGTATCGATCATCGTTAAATACATCAAGCGTAGAGGTTACACGTCCTTTAAACATGGTTAAATCCATACCGACATTTAGCTTCTTTACCTTTTCCCAGGTAACATCGGCATTCGCCAAACGGCCTTCAAATATGGCATTATAGGCATTATGAGAAGTTCCGAATGATACGGTACCACTATTGTTATAAGTTTGCAGATAAGCATAGGCATAATTACCAATATCATCTGTGCCAACTAAACCGTATGAAGCCCTTAGTTTTAAACGATCAATAAACTTGATATTTTCTTTAAAGAAGTTTTCTTCCGAAATGTTATAACCAATCGATCCGGCTGGGAAGAAACCATACTTTTTACCTGAGGCAAAAACCTCTGTTTTATTATAACCTGCATTGAATTCAGCCAGGTATTTTCCTTTATAATCATATCCTACACGACCTGAAAAGCCACTGGTTGGAACGGGTATAAAATTTAATATGCGGTTTGAATTGTTAGCATCTCTGTATCCAAAGTAACTTCTTCTGTTATACAATGCCAAACCAGATAGGTGGTGCGAACCGAAAGTACGATCGTAATTTAATGAAGCCTGTGGGTTAATTGTTCTTGTGGTAGAACCAGGACTATAGTTTAATGAATAAAAACCTACCCTAAATACGTTTGGATCTTTAGGGGTATAACTTCCATCGGCCGGGTTGTAAATAAAAGCAGGATAAGTTCCTCTTGACAAGCCCCTGGAGTATGCGTAAGTACTGCCATAAGCAATAGCGCCCCTTAAAGAAAGTCCTTTCGTAATAAAATCAAGCTTTTGCGTAGCTGCTGCATTAATATTCATGTTATTTTCGAAATCCCTGCTGTATCCTCCAAGCGTTAATGCCTGTACAATATTCGGTGATGAATAACGGCCAGGTTGCGCATAACTGTAACCATAACTGCCATCAGGATTGTAAATAGGATAAGCAAAAGGCGCCAGGGTTAGGTAACTGTTATAAAAATAAAATATATTCTGGATACCATTTATATTTGGAATTACCGGATTATTTCTTTCTCCAATATTTCCAAATAAATCAAATTTAACATTTAAGGTTTTTGTGGCCTTAATATCAATATTTGAACGGTAGTTGTACCTTTTGTAGTAAAAGTTATTGTTTACATCTTCGCCGGAACCAAAATCATTTAAAAGACCATTCTGATTAATCATCCCTACCGAGGCAAAATATTTCACGATATCGTTACCACCGCTAATATCAAAATTGTTGCGCCATTGGTAACTAAACTTACGGAATAATACCTCTTTCCAGTCTACATTCGGGTGTCCGTAAGGGTCATCGCCGGTTCTCCAATGTTCCAGATCGGCGTTGGTATATAAAACAGGTAGACCATCGTTTACCCTGGCTTGATTTACCAGCTTAGCCGATTCATATGCATCAAGAAATTTGGGCAGCCTCGTGGGTTGCGAGAGTGCATACTCACTACGGAAAGTAATACTTGGAGGCCCCACAACCCCACGTCTGGTGGTAACCAAAACTACACCATTAGCACCTTTGATACCGTATACTGCTGTTGTAGATGCATCTTTCAAAATACTTAAGCTTTCAATCTCATTCGCATCCAAACGTGCAAATTGCGCATAAGTAAACTCAATATCATCTACAATAATCAGGGGTTGATTAGATCCGGTATAAGAACCTGTTCCACGGATAAAAAACGTTGCCCCATCTGAACCGGGCTGACCACTGGTTTGCTGCGAACTGAAACCAGGTAATCTACCGGCCAAAGTATTCTGTAAACTTGCAGAAGGGTTTCTTCTGATATCCTGTCCGGATACCGAACTAATTGCACCAGTTAAGGTCGCTTTCTTAGTGGTACCATAACCTACAACCACCACTTCTTCCAAACCTTTAACATCAGCCTCTAATGTTACATTGATGTTGGCCGATTGGCCAACGGTAACCTCTTTTGCCAGATAACCAATGGCATTAATCACTAAAATCCGGCTCTTACCCCTTAGGGTCATCTTAAATTTACCGTCAATACCGGTAGACGCCCCATTGCCCGGAACACCTTTTTCGATGATAGTTGCTCCCGGGATGCCTCCCTCTTTATCACTAACCTGGCCTTGTATATTTACATTTTGCGCAAAAAGTATTTTCGACAAAATGGTGAAGGCTAACAGGCATATATATTTTTTCATAAATATTCTCATTTCTAACTTATTATTAATCATTACCAACCTTCATTCTGTATCAGGCTTCTATTCCTGATTATCTCTGAATAAGGAACAGGCATCAGGTAAAACCGCTGATTAAATGTGGTATTGCTCACTGTTGATGGGGCAAAGGTTAAGGTACCAGCTGATGACCTGGTAATTGTAGTACCATGAAGTGAGCCATTTAAAACCTGACCAGCAATTTTCCATCTTCTGATGTCCCAGAAACGCTGTTCTTCAAAAGCCATCTCAATTCTTCTTTCATTTTGGATAAAAGTCCGCATATCGGCCTGAGACATTCCATCTTTGACACCATAGGCATTTGCACCTGTACCAGCAGCAATTCCGGCCCGTAAGCGAAGGGATCTTAATGGTGCATAGGCATCAGAGGTTCTACCTACCTCATTTAAACATTCAGCATAGCTGAGTAATACTTCTCCATATCGAAAAATAACAAAGTTATGGTCTTGCGTAGCATAAGCTGTTGCATTAGAGAAATCGGCCATATATTTTTTTAGATAGTAGCCTGTTCTGGTTTGTACAGCCACGCCTCCGGGTTTATCCTTGCCACCTTCAAATGTTTCCACATTGCGGCTCAACCACCTTACACCATTATAGAAAACAGTATTGTCTAATCTTTTATCTCTACCGGAATAAGGATTAGTTGCTGAATAACCCGAAGCAGGATCAGTAATACTTAACCCGTTAGACATCGGAAATGCATCAACCAATTCTTGCGTTGGACTGGTTAAACCATTACTTAAAGGTGTAGTATATCCCATAGGAGCGTTATTGGTTTCTACATCGAAAGTTTTGGCCCTTTGTTTTGCCAGTATAACCTCTGTATTTTTTCTACCGATAAAAGCTGCATTAAACGTTGTGGTAAGCTGGTATGCATTTAAATTAATGAGGTCTTGCACAGCGTTCAATGCCAATGTCCATCTTCCGGCATCGAACGTTGGGTAACCTGCCAATGCTTTCTTTACCGGATCGCTGGCTGTTCCGCCTCCGTTAAAAAGTGGACTCGCCGCATACAACAATGCTCTTGCTTTTAATGCATAAGCTGCACCCCTCGTAATTCTGCCCAAATCTGAATCTACAACCGGTTCTACACGCAATAAACCTTTAATGGCATCACATTCGCTCACCACGTAATTAATACATTGCTCAAAGCTATTACGTGGAATCTGTAGATTATCGTCTGGTGTTAACACCTTATCGCCAATTAATGGTACACCGCCATACCGTTTAATCATCTCAAAATAATTCATTGCCCTGATAAAACGTGCTTCAGCTTTCCAATACTGAATGGTTTTTGGTGCATTCGCATCAACCGGAACTACATCCACATTGGCCAGGAAATCGTTGGCAGCACGAATTGCGCGGTATGCGCTACTCCAGTTATCATCAGGGTTATTGGTAGAATTTAACCTGCCGTTTTTATAATATTCCACTACCCTATTCTGTACAGATGGAATCGCATCATCGCTACCGGCATCAAGAAAATCGCCAACGGTGTTATCTCCATCGGCCCTTACCCTATTGAAACCGTCTGGGAGCGATGTGTATAAATCAGAAAGTACCTGTCTGGCAAAATCACCATTTTTATCAAGTGGATCGTAAACATTATCTCTTTTAATTCCCTGTAAAGGGGTTTCTTCATATTTTTTGCATGATGCCATCCCTATTAAGATCACCACCACAGCTATTATTTTAGTATTCATCTATTTAAAGATTAAAATTTAACACTCAAGCCTCCATTAATAACCCTTTGAATGGGGTATACACCACCGTTAGTTTCCGGATCTACCCGATCAAATGAAGCACTTGTAAACAGGTTTGTTCCATTTACAAATAATCTGATGCCTGAAACTTTTACCTTATTGGCAAATCGGGATGAAATGGTGTAGCCCAACTCCACATTTTTTATTCTCAGGTAACTACCATTATGCATCCAGAAAGATGAAATAATATTATTGTTAAAGTTATTTCCTACAGTAACCCGTGGATAAGTTGCTGTTGCAGCCGTTGCCGGGGTCCAGCGATCCAGGTTATGCTCATATGCCTGCCCAAAGCCACCATTCTGAAATTCCCATTCACTATTACCGGTTAGCAATAAGTTTCTATTGGCGACACCTTGTAGCAATACACTTAAATCGAAACCAGAATAAGAGCATCCAACATTTACACCATAATAAATTAATGGCTTATCTGTACCAATTTTTGCCTGGTCGAACTGGTCAATTACACCGTCGTTATTTAAATCCTTATATTTGATATCACCTGGTACCGGGCTATAACCTGCAATTTTGGCTGCTGCATTAATTTCCGCCTGAGATTGGAAAAGTCCATCAGCAATATAGCCAAATGGCTGGCCTACGGGCTGGCCGGTACGGCTTTGGTAACTATATTCTCTAAATACCTCATTTTGGTTAATTACTTCTGATTTTAGCGTACTCGCGTTACCGGAGATGAAATAGCTAAATTTACCTAAAGATTGCTGCCAGTTTAACTGAAGTTCGAAACCGCTATATCGGTTGATACCCACATTTAAGTTTCGGAGGGTAGTACCAACTATGGCTGATAAATTAGGTGAGGTAAGCAGATCTGAATATTTATTATTGAAGTACTCAGCCTGTAAAAATAAATGGTTGTTAAATAAAACACTTTTTAGCCCTAAATTTAACTTGTCTCCTTTCTCCCAGGTTACATTCGGATTTGCCAGGACATCCTGACGCAATGCTGTACTGCTTGAAGCACTGGTACCAAAGAAATACGAACTTGGACTGTTTACATAAAACTGTTGGAAAACAAAGTAACCGGCAGCATCATTCCCCGTACGCCCATAGCTGGCAAATAACTTAAGGTCATTCAACCAGGATAACTTTGGCATAAACTTTTCTTTGGTAAGCGTCCAGCTCAAACCTGCCGCAGGGAAAAATCCCATTGGTGATCCTTTTGGATACCGGTTTGTACGGTTAAGGCCAAATGCTATTTCTGCTGTATAACGCTCATCAAAATTATATGCAACCCTGCCAGAGCCACCATAGTAATTTAAACCAAGGTCGCTACCGCTATTTACATTATCGCTCGTTGCCCTAATTTGAGCATCAATTTGATGCAGGCCAAAATTTCTTTTGTAACCTACAGCCCCTTCCAGATAAGATTGTCTGTTTTGATAATCTATTGAGGTGTTGTTGGTTTGTGTACCATTTGTGCCAAAAACCTGATAGGAAGCCGTTGAACCTGTACCAGTTTGTTTAGAAACTGCAAAAGATTTGCTTCGATCTGTATTTTCGGATATACCGGAATAAAATGAAACAAGAGCCTGTGCCCATAGGCCAGGTATTACATCATCTAAATTTCTTTTTAAAGTTAAATCTGTAATGATATCTCTCCGGTAATTTAAGCGGTATCCTGAGCTAACCGTTTGCGCATAAATATTATTCTGAAACTGTGTATTTCCCCCGTAGCTGCCGTCGCTGTTGAATACCGGATAAGCATTGTTTGGGGTATTGAGTATAGCACTAAATATATTGGCAGCGGTACTCCCCGGTTGAGTATAATTTCCAATACGGCCAAAAAGGTGCAGGCCTAAAGTCATTTTTGGAGTAAGGTTGATATCAACATTTGAACGCACAGTATAATTGCTGAAGCTGGCGTTGGTAGAATACTCATTCAGATCATTCTCCTTAAACTGCCCTTTTTGGTTCTGATATTCTAAACCAACATAATATCTTGCTGTATTTCCTCCTCCACGGAAATTTAAATCATACCGGCTGAATGCTGACCTGTCTTTTAACACCTGGTTCTGCCAATCCACATCAGGATGACCAATAGGATCTGATCCGGTCCTGAAAGCATCTAAATCGGCTTGTGTGTAAACCGGTAAATCACCACTATTTACCCTTGCCTCATTGTATAGGGTTGCGTAATTGAACGCATTTAAGGTTTTTGGCATTTTTAACGGACTCTGGTAACCAGTTTGAGCGGTTAAAGCAATTTGTTGTGCACCTACAAAACCTCTTTTTGTAGTTATGGCAATTGCACCACCTGATGATCTTAGTCCCAACATAGCAGTAGAAACTGCATCTTTAAGTACAGTAACCGACTCTATCTCCTCCAGATCGATCATTGTAAGGTCTCTCGGTATTCCATCAACCAGAACAATTGGATTTTGGCCCCTTAAAGACACCGTTACTTCTTCGAGTCCCGGACGTCCGCTGGTTTGATTGGTATATAAACCTGCTAATCTTCCAGTTAAGGCGTTTTTAACACTTGTTATTGTCGATTTAACCAGATCGTTATTATATACAGCCTGGGTGGATGAGGTAGTGAGACCTGGTGATACTTTAATGTCATTGGTTAACACCACCTTTTTTTGCTGCATCACCATAATATTGTTACCATCAATACGGATAATCTGGTTCAAATTTCCGGTTGCTGTGTACTCTTTCAGTAATTTACCATTGTAATGTACACGGATGATATCATTCCTCTTTGAATTTAGTTTTACTGTCCCTGCACTGTCTGTTTTAGCGCTATATTTAATACTTACGTTTGAGATATCTGCACCTGCTAACGGGAAATCATTTCCGTCCAGAATGGTAAACATAACACTCTTCAGTTGAACGGTATCTTGCCTGTTTATCAGATTTCCCGGGTTTGCGTAACTTTGATTAGCTAAAGTTAGAAAGGCCCACGATATGAATATGAACCTTAGATTTTTAAGTGTTTTTTCTCCACTCATATTTTAATAATTAGTTAGTTGTACTGCAGCATACACACCTTAAAATATGGTGTGTATTGGCAATGTAATGTTGGTTTATAAATTTAAGGATACGGCAAAGACCATGGATACATACCTTGCATTTGGCTATGGAGTGTATAATCCTAAATTATTTTAAGCTTGGGCGCTTAATCAAGAATATAATCGAATCAGATCAATAGTAAGTGTTTTTTCATATGAATTAATGGTTAGTTGGTTACTACAAGATAGCTTTGGAACAGATTAAAATATGCTTAAAGCCAATAGTCTGGTTTGCTATAAAAGTTACTCATGGAATTAAGTATAAGTTTCGCAAAGTAACCACTTATTGCAATAACTGAGTGAGGGGTAATATGGTAATAAATAGGGGCTAAATTGTTATTTTACTTAATTTAACAATTTAACCCCTACAATTTTAAATGTTAATGTACATTTAATTTTTAAGCATATTTAAAATCGGCTGATCAATTGCTTTTAAAATATTTTGATCAGGTTTGATCAGTTCTAAAACCGAAATCTCGTTTTTACCTTTTTTCAACCATTCTTGTGGGATATAAAGCGTCTGTTGCGGACCAATTGCCCAATACTTTCCTAGGTTGTGTCCATTAACCCAAACCACACCTTTGCCCCAATCAGTCATATCTAAATAAGTATCCGCCACAGTTGAAATTTGAAAAGATCCTTTTTGTAAGGTTGGCCCATATCCACTTGCTTTTGCCTGACCTGTTGCAGCGATGCGATCATTGCTAAAAGGAAAGCCATACATAGACCAGTTTTTAATTTCGCTACCATCGAAACTAACCTGTTCAGTAATTCCTTTTTTGTTTTCCAACAAATACTTTCCGAAATTGATACGTCCCATATTCTCCACGAAAATATCGAGCTGCACCTCTCCTGCCGGAAGGTCTAAGGCTAAGGTATTCTGGTTTAGCCTACGGTCTAAAATACCCACTCTTTTCTGGTTAACAAAAACAAGTGCATAATCTCGCAATTGTTTAAGCTGCAGTTCACCTTTTCTTCCACCTTTGATGGTAGTACGGTACAATACGTAACCATAATCCTGACTAAGGTCTTCGAAAGTTAAGGGTTTGCTATTTTTCACTGCTTTAGGCAAGGCGTTAAATAAGGCTACTTTAGTTTGCAATTTAAAAGGTGCAATAGCCATGCTCGGTTTTGCAGTTGGAACCGGAGGCAAACTTTGTCCTGCGGGAAGATGTTTTTCGATCACGCTCCTAAATGCTTTAAATTTTTCGGTTACGTTTCCTGCTTCGTTTAAAGGTGCATCATAATCATAACTACTAATCTGTGGCTCATAAGGTGAAGTATCCTTATAATTGGCTCCATTCATAAAATCGCGGGTGGTTCCGCCATGGAACATATACATATTAATTGAAATTCCTGATGCTAAAACCGAATCTAATTTTTGCGTATATTGTTCAGCTGGAACAGTGTGATGAGGGGTTCCCCACCAGTCGAACCATGCAGGATACCATTCAGCAATAAAATACGGGCCTTTGCCACCATGATTTTCATTTACCAACTGTCTGATTTTTGCTGGATTATCAATTCCGTTTAGTGCAGGAAGTAATCCATCCAAATGCCCGTCTTTTACATCTGCCGCCGGATCGCAGGTATAAAGCAAGCCATCAAAGCCCGCATCTATAAACATTTTCCGATTGATATCTAGATACTTTTTATCGGCAGCATAAGAACCATATTCGTTCTCTACCTGCACCATAATAATGTTACCACCATGGTTGATCTGCAACGGGGCCAACTGTTTGCCCACTTCAATTATATACTTTTTATATTCATCCAGATATTGCTGTTCGGTACTTCTTACCACAAGGCCCTTTTCAGTTTGCAACCAGTAAGGATAGCCACCAAATTCCCACTCTGCACAAACGTAAGGACTTGGCCTTAAAATAACCCACAGTCCTTCTTGCTGGGCAATTTTCACAAACTCTGCAATGTTGTTATTGCCTGAAAAATCAAACTTGCCCTTTTGTGGTTCATGCAAATTCCAGAATACATAGGTACCAATGGTGTTTAAGCCCATTGCTTTGGCCATTTTCATACGTGCCCGCCAGGCTTCTTTTGGTACACGTGGATAGTGCATCTCGCCGGAAATAATCTGAAAAGGTTTTCCATCCAATAAAAAGTCTTTTTCTCCTAGCTTAAACGTATGTTTAGCTTCCTGGGCAAAAGCCGATAAGGAGAAACATAACGTCATCAGCCATAGTAATTTTGCTTTCATTTTTTCTTAAGTTTGTTTTGAGATGACTCGATTTTTAGGCAAAAAAGTAGTGTTTTGCGTACTTCTGCGCAATCCAATCATCAAGGTTATATTGAAAATTTGTTTTTTCCCTAGTTTTTAAATACGCTCAGATCCCATTCATCTGCCCACTTTATTGAGATTTTATCATCTTCAAATTTGATCGGCAACCACAAATAACGTCCATCAATTGCATTTTTGGGTGTCCATTTATCTGCCATAAAAATAAATTCCCCTTTTTTTCCGGGCGCCGGTAAAACATGGGTACTCTGTCCGCCAAAGGTTATGTTGGCACCTTCGCCCTGGCAAGGGTTTCCCATATAAGTCCATGGCCCCCAGATATTGCTTGCCTTAAACCATCTTGCTGCATTTGGTGCCCATCCTGTGCAGCCTGAACCGATCATATAATATGTTCCGTTTTTTTTGAATAACGCTGGTGCTTCAGTTTGATGGCCAACATAAATCCTGATGAATTTTCCGGTATGTCCTAAATAATCGGGTGTTAATTCTGCTAAGTGTAATGTCAGATTCTCTTCAGAAGAAAATACATGATAAGCCTTTCCATCATCGTCTACGAAAACAGTCATATCCCTGGCCATCTGCCCGCCAGGAAAATCCCTGCAGAAAAAGCCATCACTTTCATTGGCCGGTTTCTGGCAGTTTACCATATCTTTTACATCTGTGCCTGCTGCATAAAACGGCATTTTGCCAGGGTTTGGCCTGTAACTTTTGATAAAAGTATATGGCCCGGTTGGGCGATCGGCTACGGCTACTCCCGATCTGGCTGCAGCATAACCTTTGCCCAAAAGTTCTAAGTGAAACCACATGACAAACTTTTTAGTTTTCTTATTGTACACCACTTTTGGTCTTTCGAGAATACAGCCTTTGGCTATATCGCTTGTTAAATCGTTAGAAACAGGCAATGCAATACCTTCATCTTTCCAGTTATATAAATCTTTTGATGAATAGCAGTGTACGCCCACCTGCGCTGTGTTTCCTATTTCTCCTTCAACTTTATGTTCCCCAAACCAATAATAAACGCCTTTATACTCTACAATACCACCTCCGTGGGCATTGATGTGAATACCCTTATTATCTTTCCAAATTTTACCCGGGGTAAAAGAAGTGTAGGTTTGCTGTGCAGAAACATAATTGCTTAAGCTCAGACTAAAGGCGATAAATCCTAAAACGAAACTGATTCTTTTGTTCATCATTTTAATCAACTATTTTTTAATGTTACCAAGAGGGTTATTCCCTGTTTTCTATTTGTGTGTTAAAGTGTTATCTATTTTAAACTGACGCTATGGTCGTTCTCGAAATTTTCTCCGCTCCAGATCTTTTGTGCGCTCCATTTCTCTGCCGGGTTAGCCCAAAAAGGATCAGATGCTGGCAAACCTAAAGGCAAAAAGATATTTGACGCGATATATGGACTACCCTGGTTGTTATAAAAATCGCCAAGATTGGGTTGATCACCATATAAACCTATGGTTAACCAACCATTTTTATAGGTTGAAGGACTCTCTAAAGTTTTCCTGATTACAGCCGTTAAAGCGCAACGTACCTGCGCGGGACTTAACTGTTTGGGCAATGCTTTTCGCCAGGCCATGTCTGCCAGGTGGTGAAATGCCGCTCCCCTGTAAATAATGGAACGACCGGTAGCCGGATAAGTACCATCAGTGTTGATCAATCTTTCCTGAATAATAGCATAACGTTCATTGCGCTTTTTAACCTTCTCGAACATATCTTTGTAACTGCTCGTTTTAGCACCGATGATATTGGCCAAAGTGGCCAGATAGGGATGGATTACATAGCTATTGTAATAGTCGAAGGCAAATGATGTTCCATCGGTATACATACCATCGCCGGTGTACCACTGTTCCATTTGCTGCAGCGCGTAATCAACACGCATAGGATCCCAATTGTAGCCAAATCTGGCTAAAAAGGCTTCATTCATTGCTGAAAACAGCAGCCAGTTAGAAAAAACAGGCTTGAATCTTCTGGTAGTTACAATAGATTGCATCATCAGTTCCTGGTTTTTCCGGTCCAAATTTTCCCAGAGCCATGGCGCACGTACCAAGGCAAGTGCTATATAAGATGCATCTACCAGTTGTTGCCCGCCAATATCGAAGGTCATGAAATCTTTGGCATTAGAATCCAATGCATTTTTCAGTCCTTTAATGGCCCATTCCCGGTATTGTTTTCTTAAAGCCACCTCTTCTGGATTACCTCCCTCTAACTGCAACCATGGTGCGATACCACTCAAAACCCGACCTAAAACTTCAACATATTGTACTTTAACGCGATGTTCTTTATTATCAATATGGACAGATGTAACCTTAGGCATGGCAATTCGCAAACTATCATTAGCCAGATTATATAAAACAGGTTTCACCATCTTATCCATTTGCTGTAACCAAAATTGCCTGTCGGTTAAAGCTGTACTTTTGGTATTTCTGCTTTTCTTTTGTGCAAAAGACGCCCCACAAGTGCAGATGATCAGCAAAGCTGCGATCAATATATATTTAAATCTCATTTTCTTTTATAAACATTTATTATTTGTTTGATAAGTAGCGGTACATTTCGCTTCCGGCCAGCAAAAATGCTCCTACACCAAAATTTGCAGTAGAATTTACATCAACCACCTGCCCCGGAATAGCCTTCTCACCAATTGGCTGAACATAACCCAGTTTGCCATTGGGCTGTAATGCAGTTTTGGTTAAATATTTCCATGCTTGATGCACAGCTGGTAAATATTTTTTTTCTTTTAAATAACCATTATTTATTCCCCATAATAAACCATAAGTAAAAAATGCTGTGCCACTGGTTTCAGGCCCTGGTGCGTGTTGCGGATCCAGGATGCTCCTGGTCCAATAACCTTCTGCCTGCTGGCTTTTAACAATTGCCCTGGCCATCTTAAGGTATTTGGTTAAATATTCGTCCCGGTGTGGATCTGTTTGTGGCAAATCTTTAAGCACTTTTGCCAAACCTGCAAACACCCAACCATCGCCCCTTGCCCAAAAATCTTTTTTACCATTGATCGTTTTATGTTTTGGATAAACATATTTGGCATCGCGATAATAAAGCTTTTCCTTTTTATCATACATAATGCTGTTGGCATACATAAAATATTCATACAGTTTATCCAAGTATTTTTGATCACCAGTTACTTTATAAAGTTTGGTCATTACTGGCATTACCATGTACAAACCATCCGCCCACCACCAATAATCATTGTTGGGTGTAGCCATTTCGTATTCCATTACCTCTTTAGCCCTTGCTATTTTATATTCCTCGGGTTTTAAATGGTATAAATCAACATAAGTCTGAAAGCAGATCTGCCAATCGCCGAATAAAACATATTCATCTGTTTCACCGTATTTATACTTCCAATTGGATTTATCCGTTGATTTAGCGCCCATCCATTGATTATGCCGGGCCCAGTCTTCTGAATATTTACGGTATGTCTCATTTTTGGTAACATTATAGGCCTCCATATTCCCTGTATGATAAGCTGCATGATCCCAAAAGGCACGTACTTCGGCTTTATTGTTTTGTTGCCAATAAGTATTTGCACGGTTAATCATTTCCAGCACATCCTCCTTTGACGGCTGATATTGGGCACTTACGGTGCCACTGATTAAGGCTAAGAGCAAAAATAATGCGCGGTATAATTTCAAATCCATTAACGTATTGGTTTAATGCCACTTACAGTTGGTTTCACCGGTATAATGGTTCCATCCGTATTAAACTCCATTTTATCGATACAAACCTCCCGGTTAAAACCCGCAGCGTCTCCCATTAAAATCCCTTTCGGACGGGTAAAGCGGTGGTAAACCATATACCATTCGTCTTTGCCGTTTACTTTGATTACACTATTATGTCCTGTACCATAAATGCTTTGGGCAACATCTTTAGCTAAAATCAAATTGTTTTCGGGAATGGTTATTTTTCCTGTAGGCGAATCCGAAAAGCCATATCTTACCCTGTAGTTTTCGCTTCTGGTATCATCTTCAGACCATAAAAAGTAATATTTCCCGTTTCGATAAAATACTTCTGTACCTTCCCTAAAAGTATTATCTGGTGTTATAATTTTGATGGCACTGGTATCAACCGAAATCATATCATCATTTAAAGGTGCAACTGCCATGTAGCCATTTCCCCAATACAAATAACTTTTGTTGGTTTTAGGATCATTAAACACATCCGGATCAATCTCCTGCCCACCTCTCGCACCCTTTGGCCTGCTTGCAATCAGCGCTTTTCCACTATCCTTGAACGGACCGGCCGGATGATCAGAAACTGCGACGCCAATCTTCTGTGCGGCGGAAAAGTAATAGAAATACTTGTATGCTCCATTTATTTTCTTCTCCGTAATGGTAGGTGCCCAGGCGTTCCTTTTTGCCCATGAAACCTCTTTTTCAAGATCTAATATTTTGCCTTCATCTTTCCAGTTCACCAGATCTGTTGAGGAGAAACACTTAAAATAAGTACCGCTCCAATTGTTGAAACCATCACTGGTTGGATAGAGATAATACTTAGCAGTTTTATTGGAATACAAAATTTCAGGATCAGCATAATAGCCTTTTAATACAGGATTGTTTGCCACGGCAATGGTTACTACATAGGTTTTAGTCTGCTGACCTGGAATAGTTACCTTGATGGCTACCGGACCGTTTGAAAAATTTATTTTGCCTTTCGGCATTACACCGATTTGGTTAAAGGTATCAAACTGAGGGTCAAAAGCCTTTAAATCGGTACCATCATTTACAGGCAGATAAAGTTTTCGGTTTACACTATCAAGAACGATGTTATTTTGATTTATGGCCCTATTTTTTGCGGTTTGCAGAACAGACTCAACGGTATACCACTGTTTGAGCAGCCGGTTCAACTCCTGTTGAGTAATCGGCAAAATAGTTCCATGCCTGGGATGAAAATCCATTGTGATGTCCTGGTCTACTACAGTAAAATTGGTCAAATCTTTACTTTTGGTAAACTGATAATGGCCTTTCATATAAACATCGTACATCAGGATGTACTCATCACTATTGTTCAGCTTAAAAACGCCTGCTCCTTCTACCGCTTCTTTAGTTTGCTGCAGGTATTTATCCTGTAATACATAGCCTCCTGTTAGTTTATCAGAAACCGCTTTTTTAATGCCATTGCCGTTACCTTCTGTTTTAAAAAACAGGTTATATTTTCCTTTATCGTAAATAATATCTCCGTCGATACAAGAGCCATTGGTTGGACTAAAAAACAGTTGCTTTGGAGCTGTTTCCAGGTCGGTGAAATCGGCATTGGCATAAGCAAAATAAATTTTATCAGGGTCATTACCATGCTTCATCGACCAATAGATCATGTATTTTTTGGCCGTTTTATCATAAATCGTTTGCGGGGCCCAAACGCGTTTTAAATCTTCGTTACCAGGAAAACGTTTTTGAATATTAACAATTGCAGATGTCCAGTGGATCAGGTCGTTTGATTTCAGCAATACCATTGCCCTGTTGGCATCCCAGCCCTTGGCCGAAACCATATCAGTAGCAACCATATAAAAGGTTTTCCCGTCTTCACCGCGTAATATATGTGGATCGCGAACGCCACCTGTGCTGCTGATTTTTTCAGAAGAGATCACCGGATTATTGTTGTTTAATGCCTTATAGTGATAACCATCAGCACTCACAGCAAAACGAATAGCCTCTTCTGCTTTCGAATTTCCGGTGAAATAGGTAAATAGATAAGCCACATTTTCTTTTGATCCGGTTTTATCAACGGACTTTTTAGATTGTGCAATGATTTTGCCTGATAAAAATATCAGTAATAAAAGAATACAATATTTCGGCAGTGAATATTTCATTTCTTAATCGTTATTTATTTTTAGGTTTCCAATCTAATACCTGCACAGGGGTTGGCATACGATCTGCTTTTCCTTCGCCATCTATTTGGGTAACATTTTGCAGAAATAAGCTCAATATCTTATTAGTTTTCCAAAGTTCGGTGTCATAAGTAGGTTCCCAATCGCCCATGCTCGTTTGGGTAAGATCCTTAATAGTCCAGTTTTCCGATCCCAGATTACTGTTTAAAGCGATAGATGCCTTGTTTTGGCGCTCAGCATCTCTAAATAATAAACCTGCGGCATAGTGTTTCCCATTTGGCCAAACGATAATCTGCGGTCTCGAAATCGGAATCCGCTTGGTACCGGTGCCACTTAGGCTAAACGTTGTTTTTCTGAAATTCAGGTTGCTTACTTTCCAGCTGGTGTCTGTTTTATAAACAAGGTGATATTGGGGGCCGGTTTGGTTCGTTCCGCGCCAGTAACCTGCAATAAATACCTTTCCTTCTGCATCGGCAAACATCGATGTTTGATTAATCAACTCACTTTTTTGCGGAATTTTCACGGTATACTCTGCATTTTTTGCCGTAATAGGAAGCATATATTTTTCGCCGGTAGATTTTAACCAGGTGATGCCGCCGTCGGTTGATTTTGCATAACATAGATCATGATTACTGGCCACATCAGGACTTTCGCGCCATACCCAGGATAAATGGATGGTTCCAGCCAGATCTACCGCAACCTGCCAATAGGCATTTCGCTGCCCTTCCCCATCTATCATCCCATCCTGTACACGTGTCCATTTTTTGGTCTTCAGGCTATAATGATTGATCATTAGATTTCCGTTTCCCGAACCCCCGTCACGGTAAAGAAACAACAGATCGCCATTGGCTAATTTGTAAAACTCAGGATAACTGACTTTGTTTTCCTTCACAGCTAACATGTTTTCCCTGTTCCCAACAGTTAACGAACCTGCTGAAGTGGATTTGGCGTAGTTTAAGTTATTGTTATGCTGCCCCCAGGCCAGGTGTAGGAAACCATCACCATCAACCATAATGCTAATGGATTTATGAGCATCGGTGGCGTCGCCTTTGTAAGGTGTAGTAACTGCTATCCAATGAGTGGAGCCAATTTTGCGTTTAGCCAACACTACATTCTGTTCATTGTCGTAATAAGCAGCATACTGGCTATCTTTAAAGCTGATTAAAGCATTTTTACGAAAAATAACGGTATTTACCGAATTGTTCGCCCAGCCGTTACTGGCAACAGTACTCAACTGTGTTTCTTGCGCAGCCCCCATCAAACCCATGCTGATGAAGGCGTAGATTAGGAACATACTTTTAATTCGGTATTGACACATTATTGGTTACAATGCTCGGTTTCTTAACATTTGATAAAGCCGAAGTACCGAAATTTTTAAGCTTTACATAGGGGGCTAAATCACACTTTGCAGGGGGCGTTTTAGGCTAAATAGAGTTTATGGCAGAAAAAAGCGTAACATTTATGTTGTTCCATTAATATTATAATATTTATGAAAACTTTTCCGATGTTTCTTAATAAACTCAGAAGGCGTTAATTTAAACAGCTTTTGAAACTGCTCTCTAAAATATTTGCTGTCATTTATGCCAACTCTAAACGCAGCTTCATTGATATTTAAATTGGTATTAATTAACAATTCGGCTGCCTTTCTTAATCTGATAAACCTGATAAAGCCATTTATCGACTGCCCTGAAGTGGCTTTGATCTTTTTATAAAGATTGGAATGGCTCATTCCGAGATCAGATGCCAGGGTTTTCACATTAAAGCTATCTTCCATTAAATTTTCTTCAATAATCATAATACACTTTTGAAGAAAGCCTTTATCTTCCTGTGATACTTTATGAGCATCACTCTTTAATGTGATTTCATTGTAGAAATACGACTGGAGATTGGTCCTGTTTTTAATGATGCTTTTGATTTTAGCTGTAAAAAGTTCTTTATCGAACGGTTTACCGATAAAATCGTAGGCCCCCACTTCAATTCCTTTAAGTTTTATTTCAGGGCTAGGATCACCGGTGAGCAGAATTACGGGAATATGGCTTAAGGCGGAGTCTTCTTTTATCGCCTTACAGAGTTCTATACCATTAAGGCCATCCATATTTACATCAGATATCACAATATCCGGCAGGTACTCTTTACAAATTTTTAATCCCTCGGTACCATTTTCAGCCTTATAAACTTTGAAATTTTCCTGAAAAATCTGCTTAATGTAATCTATAATTTCGGGATTATCGTCAACAACCAGAATAGAATGAAGATCAGAAATCAGTAATTCCAGATTACCTACATTCTCGCCATCATTGATTTCTGATTCTTCCTCTTGTGCAATCAGTTCGTTCACATAAGTTAATTCGTTTTGCAAAATACCATTATGCTGTAAATTGGGTTCACCAAACGGAATATCGATCAAAAAGATAGTACCCAAACCCTGGTTCGATCGGAACGAAATTTTACCTTTGTGCAGTTCTACAAAGTTTTTGGCTAAGTAAAGGCCGATACCAAAACCCATTTTCAATGATTCGTTCGACATAACCTTATAAAATTTGTCGAACAACTTTTCTCCCACGTGCTTCGGTATACCCGGACCACTATCGCTTACTTCTACGTGTACCCGCATCCCCACGGTTTTAACACTAAACTTCACAAAACCACCCTTTGGGGTAAATTTAAGTGCATTAGAGAGTAGGTTAAAAAAAACGATTTCGAGTTTGTCTTTATCTCCATAAATATCCAGTTCCTCTTCTTCGCATTCAAAACTATATTCGATATGGTTCTGCTTAGCCAGATAGTTAAAGCACAGGAAAATCTCTTTCGTAAACTTGTACAGGTTGATCTTTACAATTTTTAAAGTATCATTTTCACTTTCCGTCTTTCTAAAAAGCAACAACTGGTCTACCAGGCTCAACAAACGCCTCGAATTGCGGTAAACTACACTTAAATCATTCCTTTCCTGCCCGGGTTCTTTTTGTTTGATGATATCTTTAATCGGGTTAACAATTAAGGTTAAAGGTGTTCTTAGCTCATGTGAGATATTGGTAAAGAAATTCAGCTTTTTCTCATTCAAATCTTTTTCGCGCTCCATTTTAAAATTGGTAAGCTCTACTTCATGTTTTAATCTTCTCTGCCGATTGCGGTAGGTTTGAAAAAGATAAAACAGGAAAGATCCGATAATGAAGTAAATCGTATAGGCCCACCAGGTACGGTACCAGGGTGGTAAAATTTTGATTATCAGTATTTTCTCATTATTGGTCCAAGCACCGTCTGTATCGGTGCTCTTAATATGTAGTTTATATTCTCCCTCGTTTAATCTGGAATAATAAGCGGTACTCAGTTTGTTTACATAATTCCAGTCTCTATCCCACCCCTCCAGATAATAGGCATACGAAATCTGGTCCTGAAAAGAGAATTCGATGGCTGCATAGTCTACAGAAATCACAGCAGCACTAAATGGAATTTCTATACTGGCTAAATTAACGATGGAAATATCATTGTAAGCCGAATCCTGATCGAGGGAGATGTTATTGATCCTAAAATCTGTCAGCACTATTTTAGGTATCCTTCTTTTTTTCTTTATGCTATCCGGAGAAAACAGGTTGAAGCCACCAATCCCGCCAAATAATAAATCTCCGTTGGTGAGCTTTAATGCTGCATTATAATTAAACTGATTACTCTGTAAACCATCAGTAGCATAATAATTCTTAAAATTATTATGCTTAACATCATACTTGGATAGACCATTGTAGGTACTGCACCATAAATTGCCTTGATTATCCTGAAGGATATTGAGTACCGAATTACCAGGCAATCCATCACGCTGGATATATCGCTTTATCTTTTTGGTTTCGGGGTCGAAAAGCAACAATCCTCCTCCTTCTGTACCAATCCATAGCTGATGGTTAAAGCCCTCTTGAATGGCCCTGATGGCATATTTGATCTTTGTGTAACGGTGTTTTTTATCAATAGGATCGATTTCGATCAGATCTGTATAATTTCCAGCCCAAAACCTACCTTTCGAATCCTGGAACAAGGTATGGATATCCTTTAATTTATGGTCGAAAAGTTCGAATTTATCAATGCTTTTATTATAACGATACAGTGCACCACCTTTTGTGGTGCCTGCCCAAATATGTTGTTGTTTATCTTGATAGAGCTTCCAAATGTTAATATCATCAACACCTGTATACGTATTATAACAATTATAGTGAACAAATTTGCCAGTTGTTTTATTAAACCGGTCTATTCCTCCGCTAAAACTGGCTACCCAAACATTGTGGTCTGTATCGTTTAAAATACTGGTCACAAAGTTGCTGGTTAAAGAATTCGGATCACTGGTTTTCGTATAGTTGAGAAATTTATTCTGCCTTCGGTTCCAAACGCTTAAACCACCTCCATCAGTACCGATCCATATGTTTTTGTGCTCATCTTCACTAAAGGAGAGCACAAAGTTGTTGATTAACGAATTTCTGTTTAACGGATCATTTTTGATGGTTGTAAACTGCTCATTTTCAGGATCGATTACATTAATTCCTCCTCGTAGAGTTGCAATCCACTTTCTTGATTCGCCATCTTCGTATACCTGGGCAACGGAATTACTGCTCAGTAAGCCTTTTTCTTTTCCTGCTGACAGGTAATCCATTTGATGATTTTTTGTATCGTAAATGGTAATCCCTCCGCCATCAGTCGAAATCCAAAGTTTTTGTTTCACATCTAACAACAAACTCATGATGTTTTCATCACCTAAATGCTGATTAAACTTAGTCAGATTTCCTTTAGCTTTATCTAACTGAAAGAGGCCACGTTCTGTACCAACCCACAGCATCTGGTCAGTGCCTTTTGTTATACAAGTTACCGAACGTACGGCATTGGTTACTAATCGGAGTATATTTTTATCATGATCGTACCTACACAGACCAACGTCTTTTATAAAAAGCCAAAGGGTTTGATCTTTATCGGTATACAGGGCTTTAACCGTAAAATCGTAGTTTCTACCAAACGGGATCCGTTGTGCTATACCATTATTCTTTTTGAGCATGAAAAGGCCTTTTTCCTCAGTAGCGATATACACCACTGAAGCCTCACTTATGGCGATGGAATTAATTCCATAACTTACTTCATTTTTCTTACCCTTATCCAGATAAACCAGGGGATGGAATTTAGAATCGGCATAATCATAATAGGAGACTCCCTTTTGGGTACCCACCCAAACCCGGTTTTTCCCATCTCCGTTAAGTACGGTAATATGGTTATTGACCAATGAATGTTCATCCCCCCATCCATTTCTAAAAACTTTAAATTGATAGCCATCATACCGGTTTAATCCGTCATAAGTACCCATCCACATAAAACCGTAATGATCTAGGTACAAAGAATTTACCACATTGTTAGACAGACCATTTTCTACCCCCAGATAAGTAATGGGAACAGTTGATGGCTGTGCAAAACAAATACCTGCATACATCCATAAAATAAGTAGGAAGCAGGCGTTTTTTTTTGGTAAAAGGAACATAGAGAAAAAAGTACTGAGGTATTATTTGGTATGGAACGAATATACATATTTTCTTCACACTCCATAAGCAGCCATACCCTAGAATTAAATAGCCAAAATCGAAAGGTTTATACTACATCAAAACAGTATTTTTCAGGCATATCTGGTATTTTTATTTTGATGATCAATTCATCATAGGCAATTTTCGAAAGCAAAAATCCTATAAATTACTTTACATCAGAGTGACCAAGATGTTTCGAGGGATTGACTTCATCACGTATAAGCTGTTTTAGCTCTTTAATTTCAGGAAAACGTTGCATTAATTTTCGATCAAAAATCAGCTTTGCGCCAACATGAACCGTAAACACGCCACCTGTTTCACTTGGAATTAAAGTAACTCCTTTAACTTCATCTACGAAAGTGGTCAAAATTTCCTGGGCCATGTAGGCTGAACGTAACATCCAGCCACATTTAGGACAATAAGTTATATCAACAAGCGGTTTTTCCATTTTTTTTTACAAGGGTACAAAAATAGAACAACAACTATTCAACTACTTTACTTTGTAAAAATTTAAATTGTTCTTTAAAAGTTTAGACATTATACCCGTCTCTGAAGTATTATTCAATTTGTCTTCTATATCGCGTGTAATATTGTTCATACTCTGTGCGGATAAAACCCAATTCATGGGAACGTTTTTTTCTTCAGCGGTTAAGGGTTCATCGATAGCAAAACCTATACTGCCTTCGTTTAAAAACTGCTTGATGCGGAACCTGCTAATCTTACTATTTCCAGATCTGGTATGGGTTAATGCATTCAATATTTCTACAAACTCATTACCAAATCTGATATTGGGAGTAGTTTTATCTTCTTCGCTAAACAGCAAGGTGATCACTATTGGTGTAATCTGATTAAAGTAGGTTGATTTACTTTTTAATAGTTGAAGCACCTCCAACATGGATGCACTGCCTGTATTCTCCACATAACCTCCATCAAGATAATGCAAACGTGGATTTCCATTTAACCCGCCCACCTTTGCTGCCGGAGAAAACAAAGGAAAACGGGTACTAAAATTTATGGCTGTGCTGTAATTTAAATCATTAACCTTTTCTGCTAATAAATCACGTTGATTTTTAAAAGCCAGGCTATCAGGCATTAGGTTGCTCACCCAACACTGTAACCCGGTTTCAACCTCTGCAGTGTTAATGACGAACAATGGCTGGTTCGGTTTTATTTTTCCGGATGCAAAACTTCGGGAAAATATATTATCTTTATTTTTATCGATCAGAGATTGATAGGCTTGCTCCCAGGATTTTTCGAGGGCAATAGAACGGTCAAATAAGCTGATGTGTACGGGTAAAAATAAATTCAGAAAATCGCCAAAAAGCATCTTCCCTATTATAGGCGATAATGTATCATGCTGAAAAAATTTTTTAGCTAATTCTGCTGATACGCCAGAGGGAATCTGAACCTTGTTTTCGAAAGTTAAAGCATTATACAAACCTAAACCAACAGCACCACCTGATACACCCGACATTGCAAAAATTGACTTTTTAAAATCAACATTTTTTTCCTTTTCCAATTTTGCACTTAAACTAGACAAGAATAAGCTGGTATATGCCCCGGTGCGTAGCGCACCGCCTTCGGCACAAATAAAAACAACAGGATATTTTTGCTGATGATCTCCTTTTTGCTTATCGATATTCGCTTTGTAGCTCATGAACCACCTGTTGAAATGATCGACAACGGATTCGCGTTTATTAGTTTTATGATCTGCCATTCGCACAGGATGATCTTGATTATAGAATGAGCAAACTATCAAAACCATGAACAACAGGAAGCGGACGGAAATTTTCCATTTTCTGAGCAGGGATTTATCTAAATAAAGAAGCCCGGTATAAATACCGGTATAACATGCAAAAGCAAAACAGATTAAAGCCGGGGCACCTATCCACGAAAACACCGGCCACCAGCCAGGAATTAGCGATATCGAAAGGAATAACAGAAATGAAACACCGGCAAACAATTTAATCTGACGATGTAAGCCTTCATAAAATGATGCAGGAATCTGATAAGTCCATTTATAGAGTTCACCTCTTCCTTTAAATAATTTCTCTCTGTCAATGAGGTTAAATTCTGCAGGCACCATGCGTGTTTCGATCAGTACGTCTGGATTTTGAGGAAACCCTTCGGCAAAACCTTCAGTTGATTTTGTGAAATAATCTGTAAAACGCTGCAACGCTTCTTTATAACCTTTCTGAAAACTTGATGATTTTGGTAACGTATAAATAAAATCCTGATAGATGCCATATAGTTTACGCAGGTACTGCTGTTCACGATCTGGCAAAGACCGTTCTCCCAACTTTGTTTTTAGATACACTCCGGCGCTTGCTTTACCCGATTTGCGAAAGTACAAATTGGATAAAAAGGACATTAACCAGTAAATCAAAATAAAGCAGATACCAAAACATAAAAACCTTGGTAGTTTCTCCATATAAGTGGCGCTGAGCATACACCAAAACATGCTTACCAAAACAATAAATGATGGCCACAACAAAAAAGCGGCTGCAAGTAATTTCTGAACAGTTTTCCGCCAGGCTACCCGATCATCACTCAGGTTTTTGCCTGAATTATCGGAGATATAAATCGCATAGCGTACACTAAGCTCTGATACCATACTCCACGCAGCAATCCCCAATAACAAAAAAAAGATTGGCCAAAAATTGAAAGTAGATAAGTTTTCTACCACCAGCAAAAGTGTATCTCTCCCTTGTGGCAATAACAGAAATATAAACCCAATTAAAAATGCCGGTAAAATAACAAAACCAATGCTGGAGGCCACTGAAACAAAATCGTGAACCAATATCCTTACCGCTAAACGTTTAAAGCTGAAACGGATTTCG
Source organism: uncultured Pedobacter sp. (assembly GCF_913776295.1). Taxonomy (GTDB): domain Bacteria; phylum Bacteroidota; class Bacteroidia; order Sphingobacteriales; family Sphingobacteriaceae; genus Pedobacter. The sequence continues at coordinate 19,517 of NZ_CAJYOJ010000052.1, read as the reverse complement.
AATATTCCTTTTTCAAAGGCAGGAACGAAACTGCCGGCAAGGTCTTTAAGGAATTTTTTCATGAACGATATTAAGTTTGATAAAAGAGCAGCCAGAGACCATTAAGATAATCTCCGGCGTGAATAAACAATCATTTCATCATACAATATAAGAAGAACATCTGCCTTATGTATTTACCTTTGTTAATTAAATTGCGACAGTGCTTAAAGCCCCGGAATCAGAAACGGTAATTCTCCAGCGGGTGCCGTTTGGAGCGGCCAGAATAATCCCTTTTGTCGGATCTGTGATTTCAATCCCATCGGCCGTAATAACACCCCGTACATCTAATGTAGTTCTGGCGGAACCAGCAGCATTATCGATTTTGGCTTCTGAAATCAGAAGTCTTTGGCTAAAAGCAGAATTTCCATTCCCATTACCATAGCCGCCCAATTGTAATATTTCTTTACCCGATAAAGCTTCTGTAATATGAAAATAATTATTGAAGTTAAGACTCCCGCTTGTTCCAAAATAAAGGCCTGTTATGCTATCAGAATCAGCGTCTATTACTTCAAAAGATTCATAGCTCATCTTCGAATAATGATGCTGAATACCAGGATTACGTGTGATTATACTGCCTAGTAAATCTATATTGGCATTTTGTGGTGTCAATGGATTTACCGAGATAGCATCACCAGCCACTAAAATCCGATGGAACTCTTCCACATCAGGATTGGTATTTAGCGGACTTTCTGGATCGTAAATAAACAACCCATGCCCAAGCCCTGGTTGCCTCCTTATTTGAACTTCAACGCCGTCTTCTGGAGAAAACTTTAAACCGGCAATTCCCGATTGTGTAGTATAACCAAAGGTTGAAATTCTGCCTATTTTCACCGTACCACCCAAATGCGGACTTGCAATAAAAGATTCATCTGATGGATCAATATCACTCAGAATTCTGAATCGTCTTGCCGTTACCATTTCAGTATCAATATCATCTCCTCCAAAAACCACATTTTTGTTATCTGAGCGTCTAGTAATGTTTCCGCTATTTTGATCAAACCGGAACCCCTCACCTGATCCTTTTCCAAAAACAACATGAGAATCATCCAACCTGATATATCCCTCAGCACCGCCAGGCAATTTCCACTCATTACCCGACAAGGTAGATTCCGATCCGTTATTCCCTTCAGATAAGATCTGTCCTGTTTTTAAACTACCAGAAACAATACTGCCTTTAATATCAATATTTGCATTCTGGGATGATGAAGGGTTAACTTCAATGGCATCGCCGTCTACCAATATACGTCGCCAATCAGAATTACCCAGGCCGGTATTATTAGGATTCCCCGGATTATATATCACCAAACCATGACCTAAAGCGTTAGGCTGATAGCGAAGTTGTACCTGCGGGCCATCCTTGGCATCAAAAGACAAACCCGTGTAGCCATTAGCATCGCTGATGGTAGATAGTACCGAAGGGCCGTCTTTAAAGGTTGCCTGAGCTGCAGTAAAAGTCTGACCAACCTTTAAGTCACCCGTAATATTAATACTTGCATTTTGCGCTTCAACAGGTGATGCCTGAATATAATCTCCGTTGGATGGATTGCTACCGTTACCGTTCAGATCCTTAAGCCTCACCACATCAAATTCATCAGTTGGTGTTTTATACACTTTCAGGATTTGCGCAAACTTGGCTGTGCCAAAAGATAAGGTAGTGGGTTCGGGATCATTACCCCTGTTTGGAATTCCGAGCGGAGTCATTACAATATCATCATTATCATTGGAAAATATTCTGATAAAAGTTCCCTGATAGGTTTTAACATACATCGCAAAGCCATATACTCCGCCGTCTCCGCCACCATTTTCAGCATCAGTTACTGATACTACTTTAGCTCTTATATACCAACCATGGGGATAATGCCATAATGCTTCTAGCTGAATATCTGCTCCGCCATAGTTCCCGCCATCAATATCGGGCAATAACTTGAACCAGGTAGATGGCGTACCCAAAAAACCACTTCCAGCCCCTTCGCCCCTACCTTCACTATTGAATAAAACATATTTCCGGGCCAGGCCAGTATAAGAAGTTAATACGATATCCAAACTGTTATCAAAATAACCTTCTGAATAAAAGTAACCCAATATCCTATAATCGTTAAGTTTCCCTTCATTGATAATGGGCACCTGAAATGTACGCTCTTCTATATAGCCATTTTGTGTATCGCGTATACTCCTTGGCTCAACTTCATATAAAACACGTAGTCTTTTCGAATTCGTTTGATGTTCAAACTGCCCAATTCCGGTTATAGTTAAATTACCGGCTTTGGTTTGGCTTTTTACTGTAATATCTAAAAACAAATCGGTGTCAATTTTATCGTAGCCAATTTTTTTCCATTTCAAAGGGTAAACTGTAAAATCAGTTGAATTTTGTGGAATAGAAACTGTATAGATTTGATCTCCGAGTTTAACCACAATTTTAAAAGCCAGATAATAAAACATTTTTTGCGGTTTGCAATGAAACAACAATATTCCGTTTTCATCAAACACCTTAACATCAAGCGTAACACCTTGATCAGCTGGCATATCACCCACAAAATGATAATCTGACGGGTTACCCGACTGATAGGAAGCAATATACTTAGTAGAACTTTTACCAACCCCAGCTGAAAAATCGGCAGGTAACGCAGGTGAATCAATTTGAAGTACTCTGGTTTGCCAAGGCCCAAAAGTGTACCAACTAAAATCAGTTGTATGATCGGGAGTCCAATTATTTCCGCTATCAAAGTACCATCCTTGTTGCCAATAGGTGGAAGCAGGTGCTGATTCATCTAACAAACCACTGCTCACCAGAACGCTTTCTTCCGGTTTCAAGGGATTATTAAGATTATTATTGATATTAGATTGGTACAATACCCTGGCTCCATTTTCTTCTACCCATACCAGATCATCTTTCTGATACGTTTTCTGCACATCATAAGCCGCAACAGGATTAACTAACGATTTCTCTAAAAAATGAGCATTGGTAACACCATGATTAAACCAAAATTCCTTCAGGTTGCCATTATCTAATACAAAAATAGTCATACCTAAAAACCGCATCTCTACTGGTAAGTTAGCCAGGGCTTCTGCAACTGATTGATAAGGTCTCCAAATCTTATTTTCCCAAATTCCGGAATAATCATTTTCCCCAGACCGGTCTCTCATCAACTTGATCAACTCCCTGAGTTTTACCCCCTGCGTTTTATTTAGGGTAGGGTTGTAAGCATCTGGTGCTTTAATGATTTCATCTATATAAGCATCGGTAATTGGCGGAATTTGTGGCATAAATTTGTTTCTTTATTGGTTAAATAGTCAATTCTTTATCGGTAAGGTTCAATAAACCTGATGTATTCTGCACCTGCACTTTAAAACGATGATATAGCTTATCGCCATCATCATCAACAGCTAATAACGGGGCCGGCAGCAGATATTCCATTTGAGCTGATGAATTTAGTGCATCAACCGTGTATACTTTCTCCCAGTTTCCACGGTTGTTTTGTTTATATACATGGTAATTGGCCTTATTTGCCGTAGCGGTCCAGGTTATTTTGTTTCCGGCCTTGTGATAGGTCAATTCAGGTGCATCTGGATTGATATAATCAGGCAATGCAATGGGTATTACATCTGTACCTAACGACAATACCTCTTCTTGCTGTCCTTTTTCATTGATAATGGTGCGGATACCGGCCAGGCGATAATAAATAGTGTTGCCAAGTGGTGCAGCTGTTAAATCACTAAAATCGTCAGTAATTTCATAACCTTTACGATCCTCAGCTACGATCTCACGGTCTACATGGTGTTCCATACCTTGAAGTGTAACCGTATTATCTTGATCTTTTGAACGGTAAATCCTGATTTTAGAGATCCGGTCTTCAGGTGAGAATGGCGCAATATTGAAAACTACAGCTGCACCGCTTTCCGCAGAAAAAGAGTCGAGATTAATGGTAAACCTGGTTAGCAGTGGGGCTGCTGAAGGTAGTGTTTGTAAAATGGTTACCGGTCCGGCAAAAGGGCTCAACAGGCCTGGTTCTAACTGATTGGTCACCTCTACCCCGGCAAAGAAATATGACTTTCGCGATGCTCCGCTTAAAAAATAATCAGTAAAGCGGATGTAGGTTGTATTAGGTTGCGATGGTTTATTGTACTGCCTGATCATGGGGAAAGGATTAAAGTTGGCATCTGTAGCATCAAGCAAATTGCCATCCAGATCGCGGATCACAGGCAATGCATTTTCAGTTTGCAGGCCTTGTTTAATAAATGCCAGAATTGGTGTCTGTTCAGTTAAAGGCAATAAAGTTTCCTGTATGGCGGCAGCATATTTTAATTTCCTAATCTCTACACTATCAGTTGTTTCAACAAGCCCTGGCTTATCGGGTTTTGGGAAACCATAAGGATTTGGTGTTGCAGAAAATACCTTAAATGAATCCATATGAGCTGGATCAAAAGTTAGATTAACCAATTCTAAATACCTTTGATTATAAAATAAGTCTTCATCAAGATCTGACAGCGCTTTCAAAATCTGAGTTACGGTACTGGGTTGGTACAAAGCTTCCAATACATCCTCATTGGTTGTACGGTAAAACATAAATCCAAACGGAGTACGTTTTATACCGTTTAAAGTCGGCGCAATCTTAACATCAAAAGTAAATGAAGCTTTTCCGGTTGCATCTGGCCGTACTTTTAGGCCAAAAGTAACCGGGGCTTCAAATTGTACGGGTTCTTCAATTTTACGGGCAAGCAGTATGGCTGGCACTGAAACTTCTGAAGCACTGTTATTACCTTCAGGTCTGCTATCTATTGTCTGCAATCCCAGCAGTGTACGCCTGTCATTATCATTTCCTGCCGGAAGTATATGAGTGCCATTAAAAGTATGCGCAGGCGCAGGCTCCGGGAAAAAGTAAACCCGATAACCCGGATGTAAATTTACCGGGATGGTTAAAGCCGTAGGTCCCGAAACCTGGATCGGATCGTCTGCGTAACCGGGGTCGTAAACATATAGTTGTATGGGATGCGTTTCTTCTATCCTGATTACCTCCAAAAGTTTTGGTTCAGGCTTACCACTTGCAGCAGGTATCCTGATCAATCCTTTATACCATTCTACATGCGCCTGCCTTAACTGATCTGGCGAATTTTTATCAGGATTTCTGACATCAAAAGGCATGTTAATTTGAGGATGGTTATTTAAAATACCATTGCTGTCAAATTTGATCTTATAATAACCCAATAAACCATCAGGGTATTCAGGTCCGAATAATGGTATAACAGTTGCCTGGTTATGAATGCCACCCACCCAAAAAATCGTTTCATTACCTTCAGAATCAGCAATGCGTTCTACATGAGGGCTATCTGCGTCCGCAAAACTTTTTAACTGAACGGTCTCTGCCATTGGCTCCCAGTTTGCAGGATTACTTAAGTTTTCGGTAACCGAAAACCTGCTTCCAATTTCCGGGAAAGTTGCAAACTTTTGGGTCGAATAAGTTCCTGGTTCATTTTCATCATCTACTACTTTACTCTCATTAATATTTTCAACAATAATCTCTGTCCCGGTACTTCCGTTTACAATATTTTCTACACGGTATTTACCGTCAGGCGTGGCCAATAGGCTATTGGTAAACTTAAAAAAATTGCCAGGTGCAAAAGATGGTGTTACCACGGTACCATCAATCTGTTTATAACTACCAATAATTAACCTGATCAGCTTTTCATCAGGTTCGTGAATAATATCTTTTATCTGACCTGTTAACGTTAAGGGTAGTTCGGGATTAAAATAAGCTTTAACATGATCTGCCTTGATGAGCGTATTAAGCTGTGCTGCCGACTGATCAATCAACCTGGTGGCATCCAGTATATCAAGCCAGTTAAAAGTTACCCGTGTAAAACCAGTATCCAGACCGGCAAAAGTTTGTTTACGTCCGGCCAGCCAATTTTGCTCGGCAGTAGTAGTAAATAATAAAGGATCTTCTTTTTGGATATACTGCACTGCTACATCACTTGGTGGCAATAGTGTATTTACTGCTGCAAATTCTGTTACGTCAGTACTGACCTCATCGCTTAATACCGAAGCCCTAAAGAACCAGTTAATACCATAAATGGCATAAAAATGCTTACCCGTTTGTTTTTCAAAATGGATAAATAAACTCAGCACATCATCCCTTAAGGGCTCAGGTTCCTGTACACCATGAGTATTGGTATTATCGTAGGCATAATACTGATGTTCATCCTGAAAACTACCGGTGGTAATTTCCGGTTTTACATAACCGGACTGGTTTGCTGAACGGTATTCCAATCCATAAAAAACCGGCTTGGGCTTTTCAAAAATATTTTGGTTCTCGATGGCATTCAGATCCTTAAAGAAATCGTGTCCAACCCGTTCGTCGGCGAAAGGCATTCTACCAATATTGACTACACGTGTGTTATCAAACTTTGCATAACCACCGCCATTAAGCATATCATTCATGCTTTCATCATCACCTAAAAACTGGTAAGCCACAGGCCTCATTTTAGGCTTTTCCGGTAGCAGGTAATCAGTTTTAGTAACGGGTAAACTGGTATAGGCATAAATAGAATCAGCAGAAGAATTTAAACTACTTTTATTCGTATAACGGACCTGATAAATAAAACCGTCATTATCGACCTGTGTATCGATATATCCAAGTCCCAACATCCTGGCGAAATGGTAATCAAGTGCCTGCAGATTGATAATATCCAGGTAGCTTATGGAAAAACCCTCATTTGGTTGATCAGGATTTACGTTGGTGATTATTTGCTCTGCCCTTGGATCGGTATCGCTTAACTGAAGATAAGTGCTTAGCGCAGCTTTAACCGAAGGATTATTGTTTCTGGGAATTAACCATTTATCCCGATAATTGGCCACTTTTACGGTAGTACCATCATTAAAATGTGGCCAAAGGTGATCTATAGGATAGGTTTCATTTTCCAGGCGATCGAAAACAACAGTATCATCTAAAGAAATGCCAAGACCATTTCCTACTTCCACCCAGTCTTTTTCTTCACGGGTAGTTAAAAAATCGTGGTAGGTTGAGAAATAAAAATTCTTAATGACAGCATTTGCTGATTTTTTGATCGATATTTTAGCAATATTATCTGCTTTTATGAATTCCAAACCATCGCCAGGGCTATCCAGAACCATTGTTTTACGTACATCAGTAGCGTTATCCGCATCATCAACCAGCTGTGAAAGCAATTTCACCTTAAGCAATGCCTTTTCAGTGCTAATATTACTCAAATGAAAACCCACTGAATAGCTGGTTTTATCTTCTATTTCTATCGTGATGATGTCATTGTAGGAAGATAAAAACCGATAATAATCCAATAAAGGATCAATTGTTCTGGCCAGTTGCCTGTAAGCATTGGCACTATCAAATTTAAGTTTCACACGGTTGGTGATTTTTTTCCCGTTTACAGTATTATTAATGGTGTAAATCCATTGCCTGGTTTTAAAGTTGACTACCGGACGGTTGAATTCTAAATCGATAGATATAGTTGGCGCATTTATATATTTCGTACGGAATACCCTGACATAATCGTCCTTTCGGTTAAAGCCTGACAGCTGACCATTTTTGGCATTATAATAATTTCCCTTGGGTAAATGGTTATTGCCTATTTCGCCGGTAAGACTCCATCTTAAGTGAATGCCTTCAGGAATTCCATTGCTTCCATCAGCGCCAGCTGCCTGGAGGTAAATGCCACCCGTATTGTTCAGGTAAGTATCACCGGGACCACAAGGGTTCAAACCCAATTGAGCCAATATTTTTTTTATCGCGTTAAATGCGTCCAATAACGCTTCTAAAGCTTCGTTTAATGCATAAAGGTCTTCTTCACTAAAAGTATCCTCGCTGTAATGATTAATTTCTTCGAGCATATTCGAGATGCTCTTAAAGATGGAACTGTAACCCATTCCGCTGGTATCAAGGTAACCCACATAAAAATCATCAAACAGGAAATCGTCACCGTCAAAATCCCCATAAAAGTAGTCTGCATTACCCGGTTGATTAATCAGTAAGGTGCCAACATTAAAATCTCTATCGGAAAAATTCTTTTCGCTAAAATCGCCCCCAATGTAAATCGTACCGTTAGGGCCAATGGCTATTTTTAATACCTTGATCGTGATGAGGTATAACTTTTTTAAAACATCTTTTTCAAGCAGGCGCAGCAAACGCAGTAATTCTGCCTGATTATTTAAGCTCCCGCTTGTTTCCAAGGCATATATCGCCGAAAGACAATTTACTATACGGGTATAATCGGATGAATAAGCATTGAAATTATTCTCAGACGCCATTTTGAAAGTATTTTATGAGTTATTACTGATTTTTTACAGATTGTTATAGTGTTATCGGTATTATCGGCCCTTGATAACTATCAAAATCTGTTTCATAATCATTACCATTAAAGATTTTATATTTAAAGTGCAATTGTAGGTCGCCGATCGGTATATCCAGTGCGGTATTGCTGATAAATACTGCCGATGTATCCTTTGCATGAACATAAGTAAATGACATCGGTGCAAGCGTAGCCTGTCCTGCCGGGGTTAATGATAAGCCTATGGTGTTATTTAACAAAGCCTGAGGTAATTTAGGATTGTTAAATGGCTCAGGATTGCGTACCATTATTCCTAATAATCGTTTGGTTGCACTAACAGGATCAATATTAACAATTAGTTGAATCACGGTATGATCAATTGGTTCGAGGTTTTGAATGCCTAAACCACCATACACCAAACGATCGTATCTTGCGGCATACTTCATTACTTCAGGAGCATCATTTTCAGGATCATTGTCCATTAGATTTTTGATTTTCCCATCAATTTCCGCCCGTGTAAAACTTACGTTTACTGGATAAACCGCATATTTTTCAGCCCCTGCGGTACCATCAAGCACATAACTTCCGGCCTGTTCTGCAAAAGTGTTGAAACGGGATGTTTTAAAGTTAAACCGATGAATTTCTGCCCTTTGCTCTACCTCGCCCTGCGGTTGGTAAACTGCAGTAAATAATGCGGTGTACAAACGATTGGGAACAAGATTGGGAAAGTGGTATATACCTTGCTTTTTACGCTTTTTAATGCTTACAGGATTTACGTTGCACGAATCTTCGAGCGCAGCTTTATTCATGAAATACAGGATTTGCTGGTCTGGAGGTAATTTCATGAAGTTGTTATTGGTAATTTCTTCATCAGGCAATTGTTCCCAGATTAATTCGGGACTTAAAATTGCGCCATAAGGATCCAACAGCTGCAGCTGCAGCGTACTCTTAACCGTTGGCAGCCCCAGATAACCATCCCAGTTAGCAAACATGGCATTGAGATAAGGTTTAACAAACAACAGGCTTACTTTCGGATCATCGCAAAAAACAGGTTTGCTTAAATCGTAACGGCTCTGTGCATCAGGGAATGAGCGTTCGTAATCAATGTAGTGCTTTAAATCAGCCAGTTTAAATGCGGCTGTCTGATCCTGCTTTTCCAATGCTTTATAAATGGCATTTTTCTTTTGGAAATGGCCGATCGGCCCAACCGTTTTAAAGCCATAAATGTGGTTTTTCTCTATGGAAGCCCCTGCATTCCCTTCAACTACATCACGGGTTTTAACCACAATGGCATAAGTAGTATCCGGGCGCCAAACCGGCTGAATAGTTTTATTTAAATTATTGCTCAATAATTCTGCTTCATCAATAAAACCGGTACGGGTAATGTTATTTTCTTCCAGGCGGCGTTGCAATACTTCTGTTAAATATGTTAGCTGGTTTAAATTGGTTATTTTAACTGCCGGAGCAACAAAATCCAGTTCAGAAGGGATGGCATTACTGGCCTTCAGCATTTTATCAATAAAAACATCAATCGTTCCGGTGCTACGGTTTACCGAAATCAGGATTTGTTTATACTGTTTTTCAGTCAGTTTACCGGTATTACAGTTTAAGGTATATTTTTCTGAGGCAACTATTCCAGAATGACTGAAATCCTGGTAAGCCGTAAACCATATTTTGAAGGTTGGCACAGCCTGTTCAGAACCATAGACCTTTTCAGCGTCGCCAGGATTATCGTGATAGAGGTGTAAGGCATAACCTTTCATTTTTCCTGTTGCAGGATCTTGCGTAATCCTTGAAAAAAGGGTGCTCACGCCAGCTTCAAAAGGATTAAAAACAGCAGTAACTTCGATAGCAAAATTCCCTTCTTCTACTTTTAATCCCGGTTCAAAAGGAATGAATAGCGCATCTCCATTGGTAAGATAATCATATGTTTGGTGTAACTGCCACTCATTGTTGGCAGTTTTTCCGTAAAAACCATTTGTCATACCGGGGTGACCAGCCACTAAGGCATTAGAGTTGCCTGTAGCCGGTACACGGTTATCCATTGGCCATTGGCCTATCGCACCAATTGGATTATTATCCGATTTTGTTAATACTTCTGCCGCAGTAAATGCCTTAGTGTAAATAGTGGCATAAAGCAATGATTTATCTGCATCAAACTCATGCCCATTTGGGAAAGCAGTGCCCGAAATATAACCTGACGGTAAGTTAAAATAACCCCCTAATATAATATCACCTTCAAAATTTAAGGGGTACTCTTTTTCGAAATGAATCTGCACTTCGTGAATGGGCTGTGCTAAATTATTGTAGGCTAAAGTGGTATTGCTTTCGGTTCCACCTAATTGCTTTGTGAGTACAGGGATATTATATCTGACCGTTTTGGGCACCATTAAATTACCCAGATCATAACCCCATAGCTGTAAAAACTTTGTGCCATAGCCGATACGGTATTGATGCCTGATATAATCAATGCGCATTACATTGGCATTAAATCCAAAATCGAGCGAAAGCGTAGTGACCGCTTCAGGAAAAATCACGCTCAGGGAGCCACCATTTTGTGCTACCTGCAGTATGGTGTTCGCAAAGCCTGCATCATGCTTTACGCGCCCTTCAATGGCTGTAAACTTAAATGCAAGGTTTTTAATGTAAAAGGTTTCGCCAGGCTGGTACACTTTATCCAAAGGCTGACCGATCCAGTTCACGACATGTTGCTTCGCCACATTTTCATAACAGAAAAGGTCTTTCCGCCGAAAGTTTAAAGCATCGAGATCGGCTGCCGATTGACTCATACCATTTTTAAAGCTGAAGATATTCTGCGATAATACCCTGATTTTGTTGTAACGGTTAGGTTCGTTAAACTGCCAGTATGCATTGTTCAGTTTGCTAAGATCAATCGCTCCGGCACCGGTATTATCGGCACGGATAACGGTAACGGCTTCGTAAATATGGTAAGGCTGCCAGCTTCCGTTTTCATTCCAGGCATAAATGTCCAGTCCCAACAACTGCAGTTCGTGGCTCACCTGACTGCTGATCCCTTTTTGTGGGGGCAGCATTTCTACATATCCATCTGGCAATTGATTAGCGGCACCACCAATAAGCGCAGCCATTGGTTTTACGGGCTTTAGCAGATCAATATCAATAAAACTATCCAATGGTATGGTAACATGCGTTAACGCATTTTCATCATTAAAATTATATTGCCAGCCTACGGCGCCTGGTGCAGGAATATTTACTGAATTACCAGTGATTTCATAATTGACATAATTGATGGGGAAAGTTTCGCCAGAGAGCATATTGGTGGCCGCAGCGGGCATGTAGCCCGTAGCAGGATCGGGCAGGTTTAATACCGGTATTGGCGCAAGCAATGGACCTTTGTTGTGATTAAAGTTCCAGCTTATTGCTATTTTGATACGGCCCAGCTTTCTTACCGGCCATGGCAAGCCTAAATCCAGCTCCAGTGAACCATAAATGGTAAACGGGTTTGGTGCCTCAAAACCTAATGTAACGGTAATCGAAATATTAAACTTAAATCTTAGGATCCTGATATAGGCATAACCACCCATCCTGATGTAACCACCAATCTGGATCGGTTTGAAGCTGATGGATCCCCCCAGATCAACAAAAGCACCAAAACCAAATTCTACAATAGCGAAATTTGCTTTAAAATCAAATCTGGCCCCTGCCCCTGCTTTAATACCTCGTGAGGAAATCATGAGGTAAGCATATCCCTGAAAAAGCGTAAGTATCCTGGCCCTGATCCTTTCACTTTCAGGCTGATCTTTACCTACATTCAGGTACCAGCCCGAAGCATTGTTAAAAAAGAAAGCCAGCTCAAGTTTACCGGTAAGGTTAAATATCGCACCATCAAAAGCGCCACCTTCGGGTAAGCGGTAATTTACACCTAAGCTGGATACAAAGGATTGATCATCTATGGCAATTAAAGCGCTAAAGGGTGGATCTACATCTTTAGTTAATCCAATACGCGAACGCAAAACGCCTGCCTGGCCCTGTAACAGGAACAGGTTTGGCAAACCTAAGTATAAAAAGAGTTTGGTCGAAAAAGTAAAACCTTTATCAAATGAAGTGGCAATAGAAACCCCTGCCCCAACTGAATAGCCTGGTTTATCCGCAAATTTATCCAACTCTATCCCTTCCCTGTGGGTAATATTGCTTTTAGCTTTATAATATTCCCACCAACTGGCCGTATCGGGTAAAGGTGGTGTGGCGGCCGATTTTGAGGCCACATAATGCCGGCCAATAATTCCCCTGAAACCATAAATCCCCAGGCCGGTTGCACCCAGCGGGATAGGGCCTGGCAGTTCCATCCCAATATCGACAATAAAAGATGGTACACTCGGTTTTAAACGCATAGCAGCCGAACCGTTTAAACGGAGTTTAGGCATAGCAAAACTTACTGAACCGGTATATTCGGATCCGGCATTAGAACCCACAATAGCAGGATCGGGATTGCTCATGCTCAAATAGCCGTTTAATATAAAAGCAGCTTTTTCTTTGCTTACATTGCCCGGGATAGTCAGGTCGATACCGATGCCATCTATGCTCGTAAAACTATCAAATGGTCTGTCTGTATCGTTATTATCAACGGTAAAGTAATATTTTATGCCGTTACCAGTGGCATTTACCCCGGCATTACCGGTATTGATCATCCCATCAAAACCAAAGAACCGGTATTTCCGTTCTACCCCATTTAACTGTCTGGTGTAAGCACCAAAGGCAATCTGGCTCACCTCCAGGTTAACCGGACCCACTTTAAGCTTAAAGGCTTTTTGAATAACAAAACTCCCGCCATCAAATTCAATATCACCATTATCCCAGATTCTTAATTTCTGGATCTCGATATCTTTGGGTAGTACCTGCCCCAGGCCTGGTATATCGGCTACAAAATCCAAAGTTCCGGCAATCTGGATATAAAAACCGCGGGCTTCCCTACCGAGGTTAAAACTTCTGATGTTTAAAACAAATACGTTTGGCAGGGTAATCGGCATCAGGCCCTGTTGTGGTTGGGCGGTAAGTTCAAAATTACCGTTGTCCTGAATGTGTACACGGATATCAATGATGGCCTGCTGCCCGGTAGTATCCTTAAAACCAGGAATAGTAAGTTTACCTGCAATATCGGATGTTACAATAGTGCCTTTTTTAAAAGTGAGCGAAAACAGATTCAGCTCTGCTTCAAACAAACCAAAATCCTGGTATAGGGCTCCGTTAGATTCGAGCGAGATTTTACCTGAAACTCCACCAGTGCCGATCAGCATATCCTCTCCAATTAAGGCTACACTGTTTTTTGTGGTATTTTTTTTGCCAAAACGGCTTAAACCAATAGTGGCCCTTTCTATATATAAGCCGGTAAAATCTGGCCCGTACCCTGCTGCATCTGCTTCGGAAATGTTTCTTTTTTTGCTGAGATCAAGCTTGGCTTTTTTGATCCCGATAAACAGGTTTGTATTGCCTATCTGGGCATATTCGGGTACCAGATTACCCGCAAATTCGACATCTGCACCTATACCAGATTCAGTGTCGGCATAAAAGGTAGCTTCGCCGAAAGTGAACATTGACGTTGGTTCGCCCGGAATTAAAGTGCCATTTGCATCTACTGGTTTTAATATCTTCCGCGGAAATGCTATTCCGGCGGATAATTTTAATGTAGCCTTAAGTTTTGGGGTAATCAGCTGTTTGATATAATCTTCTATACCATTAGGTACCAGTCGGTTGTAAAACTGCTGCAACCGCTCACGGGCTTCTTCGCCTTGGGTATCTGCAATGTAAATCCCAAACATCACTGCCGAAACACTTTTAGGAATACTTGCTTCGTTATTAATTAAGGTAACAACCTTGTCAACGGTAGGCTCTTCATCTGGCTGGAAGCTTAAATTAGTTCCATAAACTACATTTACCGAATCCAGTAATTGCTCAAATTTGGTTTCAGTTTCTTTATCCTCCACAAAATAATTCAGGATGTGTGCAATGACCTCATCTTCAGTAATTCGAAAAATCTGAAGGCCCAGCTCATAAAAAGCTTCAGGGGTAAAGGCAAAATTCTGTACTTTAAAGGCACGTAAGAAAGCCAGCATTTCCCATTGATATTGCAGTGAAACTGGAAAAGACGATATACTGCTGTCACCGTCCAGATCAGGGTTAAGTACCAACCGCATACCAAAAGGCAAATCTATGCCGATATTACTGGTTACAATATCGAGACTGTAAAAAGCCGAATCGCCACGCTGACTTTTTGAATATTGAAGATTTTTATAATGGATTTTATCCAGTAACTGATCCAGCCCATTTTCTGCAAAGTGCAAAAATTCCGGAAGGTCATCTACCGTAATCACTTCGGAAAGGGCTGGATAATATCTATTGATTACGGCTTTTTTAGCGGTTGGCATGCAATTAAATTTTTGTGCGTGTTACTTTTTAATACATGCTATTGTAGTCTTCATCTATCTTACCGGTAGCTGAAGATAGTTGTGTTACAAAAACAATAGTTAAAAATACTCTGAATGCCCTCTAAAAGAAAGTGCCTAAAGCATCGTTTAAGTATTTGCAACCAACCGTTAAGTATTGGGATATTTTGAGCCATTATTTGGGTTAGTATTTAGTCCCTAGTCTGAAGTCCAGAGTCGATTAAACAATTCCACATTCGCCAATGATTAATTCGGGCAATAACCAATTCACTAATAGCCAATGAACAAATAACAGTTTGCAATTGGCAGTTTGCAGTACCAATGAACAAATAACAGTTTTCAGTTTGCAATTGGCAGTTTGCAGTACCAATGAACAAATTACTTTGAACCAATTTCCTTATCTACTGGTTCCAAAACCAAAGAGCAAGGTTAAAGCTGCCACCAGGTTTCCGTTTTTGGTTATAGTACCATCAAAGTTCCGGCCGAAGGAGAAGATAATTTTTTGATTCTCAGCCAGTGCATAATCAGCATTGGCTACCACCCGCCACGAAGGTTTTGCCGTACCCGATGAGAGTATGCTTCGGTAAAGTGCCTCCGCACCTCCGCCAAATTTGCCTTTGGTATAAATAAAACGCAAACCGGTATCAAAGGTAGACAGGTTGGCCACTTCATTTTTCATATTATCCATTGCAAATACTTCATCCGGATTATACAGATACCGTGCAAGCCCTAAAACAGAACTGCCATTGGTCCAGTTATAACCAAATGTACTCCAAACGCCGGAGTTAAAGATTTTCGAATTATCAAATCTTTTGTCCCTGAACTCGGTACTTAAGCCACCGGCAATATCAACTGATAAACCCTCACGGTGGGCGGTAAAGCTTTTTGCTTCTGCCTGCAAATCGGCTTCTAATTTAGATTGTTTGGCCAGTTCGGTCTGTATGTCCTTTTTGAAACCGGTATTTAACACACTCTTTTCTTTCTCGTTTTTGGCGTACTCGCTGGTGGTATCTTCCATCATGGTAAGCGCATGTGCTTGCTTTTCTTCTACGGTAAGATATGGCAATCGCGAAATCGAATCGAGCAGGTAGATGTTCCTGATGCCCAGGTATTCATAACGTGCCGATTTCCTTTTCTCTTCCAAACCAATTTTATAGATCATCAGCAATGCACGCTGTTTTTCATATATGGAATTTAATTTCTGTTTGCTTTCGCTATTGTACTGTGGCCTGATGATGGAAAATTTTAAACCCAACGCGCCATAGGTACTGGTGGGTTTAAAGTTGTTGAAAGCCGAATCGGGATTGCGCAATGCCAGTGATACCACAAAACTTTGCCTGAAATAATCTTTGAACCGGGTCGATTGTAATCCGTTTTTCCCGGTAGTGCTAAAATCTGCACCTCTATTGCGGAACAGATAAAACGGGGCAATATCGATTGCATAATTGGACGGGAGTTTAGTATAAGATGAAGTAGCCGACTGTACCGAAAGCATAAAATCGCTTACATCAGTTGGCTTTTCGATATCGGTAACGGCAAAGCCCAATAATGCCGAGGCCGGCGAGCTTGGTGCCTTAAGCAGATCGAGTTTTACTTCTTTAATTTCTTTTTGATCGGCTGTTTGGCCAAAAGCGGTTACCGCTAATATTGTGAGGGCAATTAATATCAGATACTTCATAACACTTAAAATTGATAAAAGGTAATTTCCGCCGTGTAAACAGCTGAAGTACCAGGTTGCACCTTTTCCTGCATTTTATAACCTTTGGTAACAAAGCCACCTTCTAATAATACATATAAATCGGTGTCGTTATGGTTTGGGGAAGTATCGGTAACGATGGTAATAATATTCAATACTTTCTGGTGAAGATTATTGTTTTGCCCGATTACCTGCTGGTGAAGATCACCTGAATGATCTTTTAAAATCAGCGTTTCGCCAAGGGTGATTAAACTGGTGCCGGTTTGTTCTATACCGCCGATAATAAGGCTTAATTTAACATCGTCTGAACTTCTGTTCAGAATGTAGGTTTTAACGAGGTCTGTACTCATGGTGAGGGGTTTATTTAGATTTAACAATCAGGCATTTAGCCTACTGCAAATTAATTAACCTAAGTTACGTTATTGTTAACGCAAATGAAATACTTAGTAATGGGGATTTATAGGATTTAGCTTTAAGTCCAGAGTCATTAGTCTAAAGTCAATAATGCGGGTTTAAGAAATAAGCTGGTTGGGCACCCCTCCTAAATTAGTAAGGGGTGTTTTCTGTCATAGCTGTATAAAGTAAAGAGCCGATTAAATTAAACGTTTATGCTATGGCTGCTAAACAGATTGTTTCATTAGTTTCATTAACCTCAACAGCATTACACCAGGCATCGCAAGCTGCAAACCAATCAAAAATCATTTTATAGGCAGCGGTAATTTCGGTAGAAAAGTTGAGGCTCACACCCTCATAACCCTCTTCCTGAAAAATATAGGTACTTAAGCCGTCATGTAATAGTTCAGCCAGGTATTCGATATCGAAATCACCAACGGCCATTAATTGCTCAGTTTGGTTTTGGGCATATTGCTGAAAGGCGCTTTCATTGGCCAAAGGTTTTGCTTTGGTGATTAGCTTGATGATATTGTTTACATCGTAAAGCGTGTTGGCAATAGTAATGGGTTTGTGTTTACCTGAACGTGGATCGGGGCCTATATAGGCACTAAGCATTTCGGTAAGGATTTGATTAACATCCGATAGACTGACCATATTGAAAATAGGTTTCAATCAGTTTCCGGAATTCTGTTACAGCTGCTACCTGACTTGGGAGCTGTGTGTTTGGGTTTTTACAATTGTTGTTCTGCATAACATTGATAAAAAGTTCCTGAGTGCTGCAGAACAACAATTAACTCTTTTCAGAGATATTGAAAGATGCGGGTCTAAACCGCTCACTCAGGAATATTGTGAAATTTTTAATTTATTTTATGTTTCTCTGATTAAGTTGAAAGATATTGTTAATTACTGTTCTGCACGACTAAGATAAGCACAATTAAACAATTCCGGAAATCTTTTTGCTAAAACAAGGCGTAATTGACGGCAGTTTCATACTTGCAGTTAACAGTTCTATCAGCGCAGTTAACAACATTATAATTGCAGTTGCTAGGTTCATGCTTGCAGATGACAGTATTGTTAGCGCAGCTAATAATTTTGAACTTGCAGTTCGTAGTTCTGAACTTGCAGTTAACAACATTATCCTTGCAGTTGATAGATTTATATTTGCAGTTAACAGTTCTATAAATGCAGTTAGCAACTTTATACTTGCAGTTGGTAGGTATTTGTTTGCAGTTGATGGTTTTACCAACGCAGTTAAAAACTTTATTAGAGAGGTAGGTTACTTTTAGTTTGCAGTTAACAGTTTTTAGTTTGCAGTTAATAACATTATAAATGCAGTCGATAGTTCCATGCTTGCAGTTGATAGTTTAGACGTTGCAGTCGTTAGTTCAGAGGTTGCCCAATTCTGGCGCAAGTCTTAGCGTCCCGGCCCTAGGCAGCGGCCCGACTTGTGCCTTGGTTAAACCAATAGATCAATACCAATCAATCCTTTCCCTCCTTCGTGATCTATAGCACTACAGTATAAATAGTCTGAAGCATTTGCCACCAACCCAGCCTCAACTGGATTATTACGCAGATAATTAATCCGTTCTTCGAACATATTCGAATATGGATCTAATTCGATGGGATGATCCTGCCGCCAAAACTGAAAGTTTTTATTATTGCTGTTTTTTTGGCAGGCTTTAGCAAACAAGTAAAGCATCCATTCTTTTCTGTTTTCAATCGCGCAGTCTTTTATTACTTTTAAGATACTAACTGCTGAATACTTCTTTAAATCGCGCATAATTGGCCAATAAATGTCCCTCTCTGCTACTCACAATTAAATGTACATGGTTGCTCATAATTACCCAGGCATGCAGTTTAAGGCCTTTTTTCTTTTCTACAATAAGTTAAACTTTTCAGTAGCAAGCCTTTGTAAACAGTACGTGTAAAAACATCAATCCAGCCTACAAATGCAAAGAAACAAAGTATATTGCTGTTGAATCGTGAAACTTATATTTTATGCTCATGATTAAATATAAAAGGATTATAAATGATAATAAAGCATTATTTAAAGCACAAATCATACAGCACACTGTCTTGCCCGCTAAGACTTGCGCTAGTGAGGGTTTTCACATGTGACACACCTGTGCTAGTAAAAGTTTTTACGCTTTATTTTTTATAAAAATACAGTATGAATTAACCATTTTAGCTGGGTAGCTGGCCAAATAATGGTTTTATTTATAGAGGTGATTGTAATTTACAATATAAGAAAATGACCGAAAATAAAATTGTACTTTCTTAAATATTTCGATACGCTTGAATATCGACTAAACTGGCTTTACTATTCGTAAAGGATTTCCTTTTGCTATAATTTTATTTAAGAGACCGCTGAAATTACGGTCTCTTAAATAGAAGTTAGTACGAATTGCTGAGTACATTGCACACGCGGCACACGTGCGCCCAATGTCGTTAAGTTAAGGAAAAACATTGCAAAGAAAGGATTTAACCAGTATCTTTATGTCAGCCCTTATAAAGGAAGGCGAACTTTTTCCAGTTTATAGAAGGACTTTTTTTACACACTATTAATCACATTGAAAATGAAGATTTTAGAGTCTCCTCTAAAACTGTTTCTAGTGATTTTACAAGGAAGCGTAAGTTTTCCTTTAAGGACCTGGTTGTCAATATCCTGGGCT